>NZ_SSNA01000043.1 GCF_004799445.1 Bradyrhizobium sp. | reverse complement strand
CATCACGCGGCAGCGCGTGATCGGCCTATTGCGCGCCGACGGCGTCACCGTGGTCGAGAAGACCCTTAAATATGCGGATTTTCAGCACGCCGACGAAATCTTCTCGAGCGGCAATTTTGCAAAAGTCGCCCCGATCATCCGGATCGACGACCGCTCGCTGCAGCCCGGACCGTTCTACAGCCGCGCGCGAAAGCTGTACTGGGATTTCGCCCACGCCTGAGTCTTTTTCGTCATGGCCGGGCTTGTCCCGGCCATCTACGCCTTCCTCGCTACCGCCAAAGACGTGGATGCCCGGCATCGCAGACAAGTTTACGCAGTCTGCGCAAAAACAGACTGCTACGGCCGGGCATGACGGACTGAGGATACGAAAGGCTGTCGAGCCCTACGCCTGCGCCAGCGCGCGCTCGCGGATGCCCGACAGGGTCGCCGCCGGCAGGATCGCATCGGGATCGATCTTCAGATGAATGATCGAGGGCAGGCCGGATTGCCGCGCGGCCGCAAACGCCGCCGGAAAATCCGAGGTCTTGTTCACCACCGCGCCAAAGCCGCCGAAGGCGCGCGCATAGGCGTCGAAGTCGGGATTGTGCAGCTCGGTGGCGCTGACGCGGCCGGGGAATTCACGCTCCTGATGCATGCGGATGGTCCCGTACATGCCGTTGTCGCAGACCACGACGATGATCGGCAGGCGATATTGCACCGCCAGCGCGAATTCCTGGCCGCTCATCAGGAAATCGCCGTCGCCGTTGACCGACAGCACGAGCTTGTCCGGATGCAGCCGCTGCATCGCGATCGCCGCGGGCATGCCGTAACCCATCGACGCCGACGTCGGCGCGACATGGGTCATGAATTCGCGGAAGCGATAGAAACGATGGATCCACGACGCATAGTTGCCGGCGCCGTTGCACAGGATGGTGTCGGTCGGAACATGATTACGAAGCCAGATCATGATCTCGCCGAGGTTGACGTCGCCGGGCTGCGGCGTCGCGGTGTCGGTCCAGGCCAGGAAATCGGCATGCGCGGCATCCGCGCTCGCGCGCCATGCCGGCTTCGCCGTCACCTTCAATCGCTTGAGCGCGGCGACAAAGCGGCTCGGCGAGGCGTGGATGGCCAGATGCGGCCGGTACACGCGGCCGATTTCCTCCGCGCCGGGATGGATGTGGACGAGTTTGGTCTGCGGCGAGGGGCTCGCCAGCAGCGAGTAGCCCTGCGAGGGGATTTCGCCGAGACGGCCGCCCACTAGCACCAGCAGATCGGCTTCCTTGGCGCGCGCCACCAGTTTGGGGTTCGGTCCGAGCCCGAGGTCTCCCGCATAGAGCGGATGCAGGGGGTCGAACAGCGTCGAGCGGCGATAGCTGGTTGCCACCGGCAATCCGGTGCGCTCGGCGAATTCGTGAATGTGGCGGCGCGCGGCCTCGGACCAGCGGCTGCCGCCGAGCACGAATAATGGGTTCTTGGCATCGGCCAGCAGTTCGCCGAGGTTAGCCATTTCCTCTTCGCCGGGCGAGGTCTCGACCGGTTCGAACGGCGGCGCATTGGCGATATTGACGCGCTGGCTCAAGACGTCCTTCGGCAGCGCCACCACCACCGGTCCGGGCCGGCCGCTGGTTGCGGTGTAAAACGCGCGCGAGACGAATTCGATGATGCGGGCGGGATCGTCGAGCTCGACAGTCCATTTGGTCATGCTGCCGAACACCGCGCGGTAATCGAGCTCCTGGAACGCCTCGCGCTCCCGCACCGAGGTTTCCACCTGGCCGACGAACATGATCATCGGCGTCGAATCCTGCTGGGCGATGTGGATGCCCGCCGACGCGTTGGTGACGCCGGGGCCGCGCGTGACAAAGCAGATGCCCGGCCGTCCCGTGGTTTTACCGATCGCTTCCGCCATCATTGCCGCGCCGCCTTCATGACGGCAGACGGTGACTGTAATGCCGCTGTCGCGAAGCGCGTCCAGCACCGGCAGAAAGCTCTCGCCGGGAACGCAGAACACGTGTTCGACGCCATTGATGCGAAGCTGCTCGACCAAGGCTGCGGCGGCGGTGCGGTGCGAGCTGAGTTTGTGCATGGCGGGTTTTCCAAAGTGGTTGCGGTCAGCGCTGGCGAGGTGGCGATGGATCAGGGCCCGTACAGCACGAGTTCGGTGTCGGTCAGGTCGGCGAGACGCGGCCGGTGCGGGCCCTTGAAGTATTTCCGGCCGCGCGCTCTGGAAAAAATGCCGGCGAGACCGGGCACTGCGCCGTTGGAGTCGAGGATCACTGAAATTTTGCCGCGCCGGATCAGGGCCCGGCCGATGCGGCCGGCGCATTGCACGAAATCGGCGATATCGCGGCAATACACCAGTTGCATCGCCGGCGGCGCGATCCACCCGCGCCGGATGCGCAGCGGCTGCAGGATGAAGGGAAAGGTTTCGCCGCTGGCCGCGTGGCACACCAGGCTGAGGCAGCCGTATCGGGCGTGCCGGGTCAACAGTTCGGACTCCGAATCGGACAGGCCCGCGATGGCTGGCGTGTCGGGGGCGACGATGTCGACGGTCATGCCCGGGGTGACGCGTGACAGCGCCGGCACCGAGAAGAACAGCCCGCTGCAATAGGAATTGAACCCCTGCGTCTCGATGATCGGCCAGGTCCAGCTCGCCGGGCTGATATTCAGGTAGGTCACTTCGCGGTGGCGCTGCGCGACCTTGGTCAATAGCGGAGCGTAATTTCGAAACGCGGGATCGACATACCAGCTGGACAGGTTGCAATGGATCGCCACCTCATTGCCGCTGATCCTTGATGTGTAAAGCAGCAGCAGGACGCCGACCGCGTCGCCGCCGACGTCAAGCATATAGCCGAAACGGGGATAGCCGTTCGGCACCTCGCGCAGCGCCTGGCGGCGCAGTCCCTGCATCCAGTATTGGCGCGACCGGCCGAAAAATCCGCGCGTCAGCAGATCCGCGACCGCGTCGATGTCCGTCTCGGCAATTTCACGACACCGAATTTGCTGACGGAGCTCGCTCAAGGGGTCACTCTGTGCCGTCTGTGGTTACAGGCCGAGCAGTTCCCGCACGCTGACCGGCCATTTGGCGAGGTCGGTGCCATGGGTATGGAACATCGCCACCGCCAGCCGGTCCATTCCGAACGCCACGCAGCCGGTATGGGCCGGCTCGCCGTTGGCATCCTTGATGTCCCATGTGGTGCCGAAATGGTCGCGGTGATAGTTGAAGCTCATGCAGGCCGTCGGCTGCTCTTCCGAGCGCAGCGGGATCAGCAGTTCGAATTTCAGCGATTGCTGCTTCTGGCTGACCGCCTTCATCTGGCCGACGCGGCCAAAAAAGGGATCGCTGGCATAATCGACCTTGAAGGCGAGGCCGAGGTCGCGCGCGATCGATTGCGCCCGCACCATCCAGCGTTCGCGGAAATCCGATACGTCGTCGGGGCTGCCGATGCAGACATATTCGCGCATCCGGAACGACTGCAGGCGGTCGAGGTGGCGCGACGGCTCGGCGCGGAAGCAGTCGGCCGCGACGTCGAAGCGCAGGCCGCCCGACGGCAGCGGCCCTCGGCTAGCTGCGATCGGATAGACCGGATAGCAGGCCGCCGGCGACAGCACGAGATCGGCGGGCGACAGTGACGTGGTCCAGTCGCCACCGGCATCGAAACGGCTGACCGCGGAATTGATTTCGCGCTCGGTGCCATGCAGACCGCAGACGCAGCCGAGCAAATTCGGGAAGCTTTTCAGGTAGCCGGATTTTTCCAGTTGCCCGCGGTTCATCACCGGTGGGAACCGCATCACCTCGGTGTTGGCCTCGCGATGCCGCGTGATCAGCGCGGCGAGCCGCTCGACCATGTCCTCGTAAAGCGCGGTGCGGGCGTAGACGCCGTCGGTGCCCATCTTGTGGAACAGGCGATCGGCGAGATGGTCCAGCGCATCGACCGGTGGCGATGCGATCTCCGGCGCGGTGGTTCGGATGGCTACGTTCATGTTCGGCTTCCCTGATTTGTCGAATGTCTAATGATCAATCGCGCAAGGTAGCGGGTACGGCGCTCATCAGGCTGGCGGTTGCGATATTGGCAAGGATGCGGTCGTTGTTGATCATGATCGGCGCCGACAGCACGTCGCGCAGAAGCCGGCCGACGCTGAAGTCGCCATCGTTGCGGTAGCCCGCCAGTCCGCAGGCGCGCATCGCGCACATCACGGTTTCTACCGCCAGTTCGGAAGCTTCCACCTTGAGCAGGTTGATCTGTGACTGGAAGTCGAGCGAGGACAGCGCGCGCTCATCGTGCTCATGGGCCAGATAGATGTCGAGGTTGGCGGTGATCATGGCGCGCAGCTTGGCGAGCGTCATCTTGGCCGCGGTATAATGCGCCGCCCCGGGGGGCATCTGGCCGCCGGCGCCGCGGGCAGCCTTGCGGATGAACGCCTGCGCGCGCTCGACGGCCGCAGCGGCAATCCCGGCCCAGGCCGACGACCAGCACAGATGCCCAACAGGCGTCATGGTCTGCGCATGGATCTTGTCGTAGCCTTCCGGGAAGATCTGGTCGGCCGAACCCGTGAACTTCAGCTCAAAACCGGCGCTGCAGGTTCCGCGCATGCCGAGCGTCTCCCATTCGAGACTGCGTTCCAGCGTGTAATCTTTTTTGGTAATGGCCAGCAACACCTGGTCGGAGCCCGCGGCATCGTTGGCGCGGCGGGCAATGGTGACAATGCCGTCGGCCTGCGCGCCATAGGAAATCACGGTCGCGTTGCGCACCAGCGAGATCTCGGCATCCGTGCGTTCGACGGCGGCGGTCGAGAAGCGGATGTTGCCGCCGTTCTGCCCTTCCGTCGTCGAGGAAGCCAGCAGCAACTGTTCGGACGCCACCCGGCGCATCAGGGCTTCGTGATAGGAGCTGCCGGCGCCGTGCCGGACCAGGCAGGCGACCTTGGTCTGGTGCATCGCAAAGATCATCGCCGTGGAGGAACAGGCGCGGCCGAGCGCGTAGCACATGTCGGTAACGTCCAACATCGAGGCGCCGTCGCCGCCGAATGGTTGCGGGATCTGGACGCCGAGCAGCCTGTGCTGGCGCGCGGCGTCGATGGCTGTTTGCGGGAAGCGGGCGGCGCGATCGACGTCCTCGGCTTCCGCGGCGGCCGCCGCCGCGACCGAGGCTACCCGTTGCGGGAAGGAGCTTCGATCGAGAATGAATGGTTCGCTGGATTTGTCCGCGGCGGCGTCGCGGAAACTGGCTTGCTGCACGTTCATGGCCGATATGCCTCGATGGTTTGTCGGTGCGAAACACCTGCGCGAAGCAATCGCGCAATGCCACATCGATCGCTTGAACAGCTTCCGATCGGGCTTTGAGGCTAAGGATTTAATTCAAATGCGTCGATGAAATTCAGGGTAAACAAAGTTCGTTTCGTCGATGAAAGTTAATCAGCGGTTTTTTCGATGCATGGTTTTTTAGCGATCGCCGTTAGCGTTAAGAACAGAATGACGATTTGGATCAAACGGGATTCACTGTCTTTCAAAAGGTCGCGGAATTATAAGGGCGGATTGGAAGGGTTCGATTTCGGCGTCGCCGGATCGGGCGATGGCGTGTCGAGCCGACAGTGGAAGCAGAACGATGCAAGCCTTTGACGCCGATGTTCAGAACCGGGTGCTGGCCCTGGTCAAAGCGATCCTCGAACAGAACGCGATATCAGTTGAAGTCGGTCCGCAATCGCGTCTGGTGGATGTCGGACTGACTTCGATGGACATGGTCAATCTGATGCTCGGCGTGGAAGCCGAGTTCGATTTCACGATTCCGCAATCCGAGATCACGCCGGAAAATTTCCAGTCGGTCGAAACCTTGCAGCGGATGATCGTCAACCAGCTCGAGCCAGCAACGGCGGCCTGATCGGGGCGCATCGATTGGCGCTGCGGCCGCTGCTTGAGATCAATGCGGCGCGACCCCGGCTTTTCGCAAATGGATACGTTCTGTCGACGGTGACCTTCAGTTTTCCCTGCTCGATGAGTTCGGCAAGCAGCGCGAGGTCGCTGCCGCTTGGATGCATAAAGAGATAGCGATAGCTGATGCCTGCGCGTCGAGCCCGAGATCTGATACCGTAGCTGATCAGCCAGAAGATGGCGGAAAGAGCGCGGCGGCCGCCTAAATCCTTGATCGCAGTTTGCGGTTCTGGAAGAGCGGCTACTGAAACGATCTTGGTTCCAGGCTTCATGATTTCGAACATTTGTTCCAGAGTTTTGCCGCCAATCAGGTCAAATCCCGAGTCAAATCTGGCTCCCGTTTTAGATATATCCTGAGACGTATAGTCGATCACCTCGTCACAGCCGAGCGAGCGCACCAACGCTTCACCTCGCTGCGAAGCGGTTGTTGTCACATGTGCGCCTAGCCATTTGGCGATCTGAATTGCAAAGGTACCGACCCCTCCGGCGCCGCCCGAAATGAATACTTTCTGCCCAGGTTTGACACCGAGCTCGTCCCTTAATGCCTGCAAAGCAGTCAGCCCCGCCAAGGGTACGGCGGCCGCAGCCGTGAAATCCAGATTCCGGGGCATGCGCGCAGCGTCGTCCTCGTCGACACATGCTTGCTCAGCGAATGCGCCAGCACGTTCCTTCGCGACCCGGGCAAACACACGGTCACCCACGCGGAACCGTTTGACGTCGCCGCCAATGGCGATAACTTCGCCCGCGAATTCGTTGCCCAGCACCAACGGAAGCCCTGGCCGCAGGATTGCGCGAAGCTTCCCCTGTCGGAACTTGAAATCTACCGGGTTCAGACCCGCAGCGCGTACTGCAACAAGAATATCGCGTGGCCTCGGCGCAGGTGCCGGGACATCCATCAACAGCGAGCCTTCGGGACCGCCGTAATGCGTGAGAACGTATGCGCGCATGAGTCTCCACGCTCAGGAAGTGTTATCGCCTCATCGTCGGCGGAACGCGAACTAGCACGCTATCAGGTCGTGTTCCCGTACGGTCGTTTCACATTAGTCACGATTTGGTCGCTGGGGGATCAATCGCGTCGGTTTTATCATGATCGGGCCATGAGTCCGTGAGATGTCGCTGCGGCCGCAAAATCCAACGCGCTCATCAATTCCTTGCTTATTTGGATTTGGGGACGCCTGACGTCGCCTGCAGCGCGAAGGCGCCGCTGCCGGCCAGCACCAGCGATGCCTGGGCCACCAGCCAGAACAGCGGATATTCCCAGCCGCCGCCGGTGTTGGAGTAGCCCCAGCCGACCGGCCATTTGATCCAGACCACCACCGCCAGAAAAATCAGCAGGAACGCCGCCCATTGCCGGGTGTACCAGCCGAGCAAAATGGCGACACCGCCGACCACCTCGAGGCCGAAGGTCGGCCACGCCAGCAAGGGGGTGATGCCGTTTTTCGCCAGCAGCGCCTCGTGCGTGTACATGCCGCGCGAGATCTTGAGGAAGGCGTGGACGATCCAGTCGAACCCGATCGCTATGCGCAACAGAAAAAGTCCGTATCGCGCGTAGACCGGGTCCACGGCGGCGTTGCTGAAGAGGGCTGCGAAAACCCCTGATACGTTGGCGCCGCTGTCTCTGGCCTGGTCGATACTCATTGGTCTTTCCTGTCTCTTCCCTGTTCAAGCTTGCCCCGCGAGGGCCGCACTCCAATTTCGCAGCGTACCATAAGCACGCCTGGCATGGCTCTGCAGCCATCGCCCCCCTAGTCTTCCCGAAATCTGCCATCTACACTCGCTGCTGCAAACAAAAATAAGCAAAATCAGGGGAGACGGTCATGTCACGCCGATCGATGGTCACAAGCATCGCTTGCCTCGTGGTCGCCGCATGGCTGGCGGGCACGGGCCAATTGGCGGCGCAGGCGCTGGCCGGCAAGGTCACCGCGGGGCAGGAGGTGCTGGAAGGCGTCTTGGTCAGCGCCAAAAAGAGCGGCTCGACCATTACAATAACAGTCGTGAGCGGCAAGGACGGCCGCTACAGCTTCCCGGCGGCGAGGCTCGAGCCGGGCCAGTATTCCCTGCGCATCCGGGCCACCGGCTATAACCTCGAGGGTCCCGATCAGGTTGTCGTCGCGGCGGACAAGACCGCGACCGCCGATCTCGCCTTGCGCAAGACCGAGGATATTGCCGCGCAACTGACCAATGCCGAATGGCTCGCCAGCCTGCCCGGCACCGACGCGCAGAAGGGGCAACTGCTCAATTGCGTCGGCTGCCACACCCTGGCGCGCCCGCTGAATTCGAAATACAGCGCCGACGACTTCCTGACGATCGTTCTGCCGCGCATGCAGGGCTATGTGAACCAGAGCATTCCGGCCCACCCGCAGCTGCGCCGCGCCGAACGGCTGATGGAGGAACGGGGCGATCAGCGCGTGCGGGTTTACCGGGGTGCGGCCGAATACCTCGCCAGCATCAACCTCTCGTCCCAGCCAAAATGGAATTTCGAATTGAAAACGCTGCCGCGCCCGACCGGCGTGGCCACCCGCGTCATCTATACCGAGTATGATCTGCCGCGCGAGACGATCGAGCCGCACGACGTCATCGTCGATGCCGGCGGCACGGTCTGGTATTCGAGCTTCGGCGAGCAGAATCTCGGCAAGCTCGATCCCAAAACCGGCAAGGTCACCGAATTCCCCATTCCGGAACACAAGCCGGGCTTCCCGACCGGGTTGCTCGGCCTGCGCAGCGACCCCGAGGGCAACCTGTGGTTCGGCAACATGTACCAGGCCACGATCGCAATATTCGATCGCAAGACCGAGAGCTTCAGGTTCTGGCCGCTGGAGGGTGAGGAAAACATCGACGCCGCCCAGATCAATATGGCCAGCCCGCAAAGCTCCGGCGTCGACGGCAAGGTCTGGGCCCAGAACAACGGCTTTGCCGGCGTTCACCGGCTCGATATCGCCAGCGGAAAGATCGAAACCTTTGTGCCGTTCAAGGGCGTGCCGGGCCCGCACAATATCTACGACGTGATTCCCGACTCGAAGAACAACGTCTTTTTCACTGACTTCCGGCAGCGCCACATCGGGCGGATCGACGCCAAAACCGGGCAGGTCAAACTGTACGAGATCCCGACGCCGGATTCGGCGCCGCGCCGCGGCTCGATGGATGCGCAGGACCGGCTGTGGTTCGGCGAATACCACGCCGACCGCATCGGCATGTTCGACACGCGGACCGAGCAGTTCAAGGAGTGGCCGGTCGCGCCGAAATGGTCCGCGCCCTATGACGTCACCACCGACAAGAACGGCGAGGCCTGGACCGGCTCGATGCTGAGCGACCGGGTCACCCGGCTCAATCCCGCGACCGGAGATGCGATCAACTATCTCCTGCCGCGCAGCACCAATATCCGGCGCGTCTTCGTCGACAATTCCACCACGCCGGTCACCTTCTGG
The DNA here is from genome assembly GCF_004799445.1 of Bradyrhizobium sp. GTDB lineage: Bacteria > Pseudomonadota > Alphaproteobacteria > Rhizobiales > Xanthobacteraceae > Bradyrhizobium. The sequence goes on along the minus strand of NZ_SSNA01000043.1, from coordinate 7,035 downwards.
GCCGGCAACAACCACGGTGCCTCGATCGTCAAGGTCGAGCCGCTGGAGTAGGCAGCGCCTCTCTTCGCCGCCGCCCGACACTGCACCTTCGTCATGTCCGGGCTTGTCCCGGCCATCCACGTCAAAGTGAAGCCGTGGATGCCCGGCAGCGCAGACAAGTCTACGCAGTCTGCGCAAAACAGACTGCTCTGGCCGGGCGTGACGAACTTTGGCGGTGCGCCCCAATTCCATCGAAATCTCGGACCCCAGGCGCGTGCGCCAAAAGCCCAATTTGTCGAGGCGGTTCAACGCGATTCCACCTGTCCAGTCCCCGCGCGAAAAATTCTCCGCTTTTCCCGTCGGGCAAATCATCTCTACAAACTCGCCCCGTCCCGTCCCACAGAGGGCTAATGCATCGGGATCGATAAGCGTAATTTGTCTTGCATTATCAATCTATTATGCGAATTGACTGGATGGGGGTGTCCTCAGAGTGTCCCTAAGAGATTTCGGATAAAAAAAGCAGGTCTTGCGACGGTGCCTGTGAATAGCAAGGAGAAGGAAGCAATCCCAGCTACACCATCCTGCATTGTGTCATCGTGTGTGACACCCGATTCGCAGGAAGCGTTATGGCAAAGTCAGTACGAAAGGTTTCAGCTGATCTGCTGATCCGCGCCACCAGTGCAGCGGCGGACGGCCCCCGAGGATTGGAGAATGCCACGATCTCAATCATTAAGGCGCTTTCCAAAGAGGCGAGTTCCGATGATCTGCTTGCCATCACTTACCGCCTCCAGGCACTGGCCAAGCTTACTCAAGGTGATGACATTTCTGGCCTGACGATGAATTTGCATGGTCGCGAGGATAAGCTGATCAACGAAGCAGCGCTCAAGGCCGCAGCGACCTGTCCCAGCGTCAGTTCTTGATTCGCCGATCATCGGCATAAGAGGTTTCACTTTTGCGCAAAGCTCGACAACTCTATCCGGCGATGCGCCTTTGACGAATGGCGCTTGAGGCGGACGGCGAGGTCGTGTGGTCCTGACGCCCCGACGCTGGCGTCAAGTTGGCGGATGCGATTCCGCTGGCGACAGTGGCAAGAAAGCCCGGTCACTGGGGAGAGCACGAAGGAAACCGTTAAAACCATTGCGCGGGGAATGCCGGGTGTTTCCGGTGTGACCGTGGTGACTAACGCGCGTGTTTTCTACACTACACGCGCGGCTGCGGGCGCATCGGGCGCCCGGCATTCCCTGCGCCCTCTGATGGCAGAGGGCGGGATGTTCCCAGCAAAACTCGGGCACATGCCGTGAGATCCAAACTGGAATGGTGGGCACGCTTGCGCTTTGCCCACCCTTGGTCGGGACGGTTTACTGTGTGGGAAGACACCAAATGCGAATTGTCGTCCCCGCGCACGCGGGGACCCATACGCTGCTGCTTCGCTTTCGGGCACAATGGCTGACGGCTTCTGCGCCAACCAACGCCGGTGGTTATGGATCCCCGCATGCGCGGGGACGACGGCTGTTTTTGTAACGCGATGGACGAGGCGCGCCACTCGATGTTCCCGTTTCTACTTCGTCGCCTTCACCAGATACGCGATGAGATCGGCGCGGTCGGCTGGGCTGGCCATGCCGGCGTAGGGCATGCGGTTGGCCGGTATCATGGCTTGCGGATCGGCGATGTATTGCTCGATCGTCTGCGCCGTCCAGACTATTCCGCTGCGCTTCATCGCCGGCGAATAGCGGAAATCGGCAAGCTCGCCGGCCTTGCGCGTGAAGACGCCTTGCAGGCTCGGGCCCACTTCGTTGGCGCCGGCTTCCAGCCGGTGGCAGGCGGCGCATTCCTGGAAGCGGGCTTCGCCGCGCGCCGGATCGCCGTCGGCGCGGGCGGCGGCGAGTGGCAGCAGCGTCATCAGCACTGTCATCGTCATAGGCTTCGCGTCGATCATGCCTGCACCAGCGGACCAGGGTTCTTCAGGTAACGGTTCTTGATGGCGTCCGCGGTCCAGTAGGCCAGCGCGCCCACCGGCCCGGTCGGGTTGTACGCCGAATTGTGCGGAAACACGTTGGCGCCGACCACGAACAGGTTGTGACAGTCCCAGCTCTGCAGATATTTGTTGACCGCGCTGTCGCGCGGATTGGTGCCCATGATAGTGCCCCCGGTGTTGTGGGTGCTTTGGTAAGGCACCACGGTCCAGGGATCGGTGCGCGCCGACGCCGGGTTCAGCTTGGTGGGGTTCATCGATTTGGCGATGGTGTTGATGGTCTGCGCGGCGTGGCCGCCCATCCTGTGCTCGTTGACCTTGTAGTCGAACGTCATGCGCATCAACGGCTGACCGAACGCGTTGCGATAGGTCGGGTCGAGATCGTAGCAATTGTAGCGGTTGGCCATGACACTGCCGCTGGCGTTGATCACCATCGCGGTCTGGTACCACTTTGCCGTCGCCCGCTTCCACTCGCTGCCCCATTGCGGCGTGCCTGACGGCACCGGACGGTAGCCGATCGGCAGCGGGGTATTGAAGCCGCCGGCAACGACATAGCCGCCGACGAAATCAAGCGGCGCGCGGTCGAAGGCCCAGTTGCTGTTGAAGTCATCGATGGTGGCGTTGGAGCCGCCGGCGTTCATGAACGGATTGAAGAACTTTCCGTCGAAGAACAGCGTCGCGGCGGCGCCGGTCTGGTAGCAGTAATTCTTGCCGATCACGCCCTGCTGGGCGACCGGATCGTACGGCGCGCCGATGCCTGACAGCAGCATCAGGTGCACATTGTTGATGGCATAGGCGCACAGCAGCACGATCGTTGCCGGTTGCTCGAACTCCTCGCCGTTGAGTACATTGGTGTAGGTGACGCCGCTGACCCGCTTGCCGTCGGAATCCTTCAGCACTTTGGTGACCCAGGAATTGGTGCGCAGCTCGAAATTCGGCCTCGCCATCGCGATCGGGATCACCGTCATATGCGGGCTGCCCTTGGCATTGGCCTCGCAGCCGAAGCGCTGGCAATAGCCGCAATACTGGCAGCCGCCGAATTTCGATCCGTCCGGATTGGTGTAGGGCTGCGAGGCATTGGCCGAGGGCCGCGGAAACGGATGGTAACCGGCATTGCGCGCGGCGTCGGTGAACATCTCGCTCGCCAGGATCGGCGTCAGCGGCGGCAGCGGATATTCGCGGGCGCGCGGCGCCTCGAACGGATTGCCGCCGTCCTTGATCTGGCCGCCGATATTGCCGGCCTTGCCGGAGACCGCGGCGGTGTATTCGAACTTGTCGTAATACGGCTCGAGCTCGGCGTAGCTGATGCCCCAGTCCTGAATCGTCATGTCGTCAGGAATGAATTTCTTGCCGTAGCGCTCTTCGTAATTGGAGCGGACCTTGAATTCCATGTCGGTCCAGCGCCAGGTGTGACCGCTCCAGTGCACGCCGGAACCACCGACCACCTCGCCGGGCAGGAACGAGCCGAGCCTTCGCATCGGCAGCGAATCCTGCTGCGGGTTGTTGCGCACCGTGATGGTATCGCGCGCGGTATTCTGCATCAGGTCGTGGCGCACGACATAGCGCAGCTCGTCGCGGATATTGGGCAATGAATAGTCGTTCTCGCTGCTGCGCGGGCTACCGCGCTCGAGCGCGACCACCTTCAGCCCGGTCTCGGTCAGTTCCTTGGCCAGAATGCCGCCGGTCCAGCCGAGCCCGACGATGACGACGTCGACTTCCTTGAGTTTCGTGGTCATGATGCGCGTCCCCTCAGCTCATGTCCGCGATGCCGACGGGCTTGCTCGGAAACGGCTTGCCGCGATATTGCGCCACATGATCGCGGTGCACCGCGATGATGCCGGGAAAGCCGATGATCGCCCATCCGGCCTTGTTGCGGTTGCCGCCGTAGATCGGATCGGAATACATGCCCTCGATCACGGTCTGATACAGCGTCGTCCAGAACACCCGCACCGGCGGACCGTTGTCGAAAGTGATCTTGCCGGTGGACAGGCCGATCAGCACCTCCTGACGCTGCGCGTCGGCGATCCGGTCGAATGGTTTGCCGTAGGCCTTGCGGCAATGCGCGTTGGTCGCGGCGATGCCGGCACGGTAGAGCTGCGCCGGCGTCAGCGGCAGCTGGTAGCCCTGGCTCGGGCTGCCCAGCTTCCAGGGGCCTTGCATATAGAGACGCTCACCCTTGCCCCAGGCGCCGGCCAGCGCCCGATCGATATAGATGTTGACGCCGAGGTCGGTGCCTTTCGGACTGATCTCGTCGGCCGGGATCATGTGATCGACCAGGGCCTCGACGAACGCCGCTTCATCGAGATTGAGAAAGGCGTATCCGGCCGGTGCTGCCGCTTCGGCCGCTGCCGCCGGTTGCTCCGCCTGCGCGACTTCCGGCGTCGCGATCGCGGCGGTCCCGCCCGCGGCGGCGGCGCCGCCCACCACGGCGGTCTTGAGAAAATCGCGCCGGTCGAATTCCTGTTTTTTCATGGCCGCCTCCCTGCCCCCTGGGACGAGATCCCAGATGTTTCACTTTTGTGAACGAGCATGCTGGTTTTGGCTGGACGCGGCAAGGTGCGATTTTGCATTTCGCGGCATCGCCTCTGAACGTTTTATGACGCTGCATTAAATTGGCGTTTAAAAAATCTCACTTCACTGCGACCAGATTCTCCAGCGCTTTCACATCTTCGTTTGTACGCATGATTTTTGTCGGCTTCCTGATCGCTGTGGCGAGCTGGCCACAGACTTTGCGAGTGTCCTGCAGCAGAACGTCGCTCAAGGAGTCCTCGTCCGAGGCTTCGTAATCTTGGTTTCGCGGAAAGTTTTTTTGCCGCGAGTATTTTGGGGAACACGACGTGAGAAGAACTTTCATTTCTGCAGCGGCCGTTTTGGCATTCACGGCGGCTGGTCACGCCGACGAGCTCTCGGATATCCAGGCTCAGGCAAAACAACTTCGCGAACAGAACCAGGCGATGACGAAGCGTCTCGCCGATCTTGAGAAGCGGCAGCGCGCTCTCGAAACCCAGCCGGCGGCGTCGAACGCGAATCCGGTCAACGCCATGGCCGCCGATCTGCCCTACAAGGCAGCGGTCAAGGCAAGGCCGCCGGAGAATGACGACCTGTGCTGGCATGGCGTTTGTGTGTACGGCAATATCGACATGGGTCTGTCGTACGAGAACCACGGCGCTCCGTTGAGCCCGCTCGCCGTCGGACCGCTGGACTATCTGGTGTCGAAGAACTCCAACGGTTCTTATTTCGGCGCCGGGCCCAACCAGCTCAGCTCGTCGTTCATCGGCCTGAGGGGCAAGCAGGAGATCGCCGACAATCTGTACGCGGTATTCAATCTGCAGACGATATTTGATCCGGCGAGTGGTTCGAATTCCAACGGGGTCGGGTCCGTTTTCCAGAACACCGGATTGGCGCTGACCCAGCAGAACGCACTCAGCGATTCTTCCAAGGCCGGCCAGATGTTTAACAACGCGGCCTATTTCGGTATCAGTTCGCCGACCTACGGCACGCTGACCATGGGCCGGCAAAGCACGCTGAGCTCGGACCTGGTCACCAATTATGATGCCCTGGGCGGGTCGAACGCCTGGTCGGTGCTCACCTATCAGGGGGCGAATGGCGGTGGCGGAGATACCGAGGATCGCATCTTCGACAATTCGTTCGAATACCGGCTGAACGTCGGTCCGGTTCGCCTTGCCGTGGAAACCCAGCTTCGCAACGGCGGCAATAGCGGCACCGGCAACGCCTTCGAAGGCGATGTCGGCTTCGACTATATGGGCTTCTCGATGGATTTCACCGGCGGCAAAATCTATGACGCGGTTTCCGCAGCACCTCTGAGTGCGGCGCAGGTTACGACGGTGAATGCCTCACCCAGCGTACCCTGTTCGCTTGGATGTGTGGCGGCGACGGTGTCCGACAACACCATGTTCCAGGTTGCTGCCAAATACGTCTACGGGCCGTTCAAGTTCTTTGCCGGCTATGAGCACATCGATTTCGCCAACCCGAATAACCCGCTGGCTCCCGGCGCCTTCCTCGCTGGCGGATACAATGTCGGCGTTCCCAACAACACCAACTTCACCACAGACAGAATCCTGCAGACGTTCTGGGTTGGTGCGAGATACTCGGTCAGGCCCGACCTCGATCTGGCGCTTGCTTATTACCACGAGAACCAGAACAGCTTCATCATCGGGAATGGCTCCAATCCCACGGGTACCTGCTCGAACGTTTCCTCTGCGGGCTGCAGCGGATCGCTGGATGCGGTTTCCTTCGTCGTCGACTACCGCTTCGCGAAGCATTTCGATGCCTACGCCGGCATCATGTGGTCGCAGGTGCAGAACGGTCTGGCCAACGGCTTCCTGCTGGCTAACGGGTTGCCGGGAGCAACCGGCAACAAGGCATCCGCGTACGATCCGGGCGTTGGTCTGCGCTACCAGTTCTGATGCCTGAATAGAACAAGGAGACAGAGACATCTCGGCTGCCGCATCCGCTACGCGGTCCGATGATGTCTCTGCAGTCTCTTCGGCTCTCTTCTCTGTGATCTGTGATCTGTGATCTGTGAGTTGTGATCACTGCGAATGTTGCCATGCAGGAAGTGGAACCAATGAAAGATCGTTCGCGCGCATGGGCATTTCTGGATGTTTCTAAAAATCTTCTCAGAAATTTCGAGTGGCATCGTATTTCTAAAAATTTCTCGATTTGTAAAAAGTTTTTAATTTGTAAAAATCTTTTTAGAGTTTTTTGTCGGCTTCTGAATCTGCTGTTGCATGCAGGTGACATCATTTCCGTGCGACGTGATGCAGATTGTTCGCGTAAGGGGTCCTCATCCGAGGCTCCACGTAAAATCAGGTTCGCGGCGATTGCGTACCGCGCCTTTTTTTGGGGGACTTACGTGAAAAAAACTTTCATATCAGCAGCGGCCGTCCTGGCTTTTGCAGCGACAGCTCACGCCGATGAGCTCTCGGATATCCAGGCTCAGGCCAAGCAACTTCGCGAACAGAATCAGGCGATGACCAAGCGCCTGGCTGATCTTGAGAAGCGCCAGAAGGCTCTCGAAACCAAGCCGGTGGCCTCGAACGTCAATCCGGTGGATTCAATGG
>NZ_SSNA01000042.1 GCF_004799445.1 Bradyrhizobium sp. | reverse complement strand
GCCGCGATCCGTCCGAACGTCCGGCGCCACGCGAGCCGCGTCATCACGCGCCGCAGTTCCTGCAGCGCGCGACCACCATGGCGCCGAGGGGCGATGACGACGATTTCGACGATTGAGAACAACAGGGCCGGCGGGCCGCCGCTGCCCGCTTCGCTCCCCACCGAACCCGATCGCAATTGTCCGCTCTGTCCAAGGCTCGCGAGCTTCCGCGAGGCGGTGCGCGCGCGTGAACCAGGCTGGTTCAATTCGCCGGTGCCGCCGTTCGGCGATCCCGGCGGCCGGCTGCTGATCGTCGGCCTCGCGCCGGGGTTGCAGGGCGCCAACCGCACCGGGCGTCCGTTCACCGGCGATTTTGCCGGCGACCTTCTCTATGCCACGCTACTGGAATACGGCTTCGCCAAGGGCGTCTATCAGGCCCGGCCCGACGACGGGCTGACACTGGTCGATTGCCGGATCGGCAACGCGGTGCACTGCGTGCCGCCGCAGAACAAGCCGCTGCCGGTGGAGATCAACACCTGCCGGCAATTCCTCGTCGCGACAGTGGCTTCGATGCCAAGGCTGCGCGCGATCGTGGCGCTCGGCCGCATCGCGCACGAATCGACACTAAAGGCGCTCGGCCTGCGCAGCGCGGCGGCGCCGTTCGCGCACGGTGCGGTCCACCAGGCCGGGGCGGTAAAACTTTACGACAGCTATCACTGCTCGCGCTACAACACCAACACGCGGGTGCTGACGCCGGACATGTTCCGCAGCGTGTTTGCGAAGGTGAAAGCGGATCTCGACTGAGTTTGTAGGGTTGGTGGGCACGCTTCGCTTCGCCCACCGCCTCAAACCGGATTTTCTTTCAGCCACGCCAGCACGTCACCAGCGTTCCGGTCGGGCGGAAACACGGGATAGAACACGTGGGTGATGCGTGCGTCGTCGATGACGAGCGCCAGCCGCCTGATCAGGGTCATTCCCGCGACCGCCATCGTCGGCAAATTCAGCGCGTGCGTCAGCTGCAGCTTCTCGTCGGATAAGACCGGGAACGGCAGATGCAGCCGCGAGGCCATCTCGGTCTGGTAGGTGTTGCTTTGCGTCGACAGCCCAAACACGTGCCGGGCGCCCGCTGACTTCAATTCCGCGAACAGATCACGGAACGCGCAGGTTTGCGGCGTGTAGCCGCGCGCGCCAGGAATCATGTCCCAATCGTCGACCAGCGCGATCTTGCCGGGTTCGCCGGTTCTGGGATAGGCGAACACCACGCTGCGCCCCGGCAGCGTCGACAGCGTCACCGAGGTATCGTCGGTGGCAACCTGGCTGATCGGCGGGATCGTCTTGCCGACCAGATGCGCCGCCGCGCCGTCGTCGACGGGGGCTGGAATCTTGCTCCAGTCGACTTCGAGTAGGTTCTTCTGGTTCATTGCACCCTTCTCCTTGGGTCGTTATTGCGAGCGCAGCGAAGCAATCCATAGCGCGGCAATTTCGAAAGCTGGATTGCTTCGTCGCGGAGCCTGTCATCGGGCGCGCAATCGCGCGACCCGTTGGCTCCCCTCAACGACGGATAGCTATGACAGCCGCTATCCGCGCGCCCGCAGCAGGCGGCCCTTCTCGCGGCCCCAGTCACGCTTTTTCTCGCTCTCGCGCTTGTCGTGCAGCTTCTTGCCTTTCGCCACCGCGAGCAGGAGCTTGGCCCGGCCGCGTTCGTTGAAATAGAGCTTCAGCGGGATCAGCGTCATGCCATCGCGGTCGACCGCTCCCATCAGCCGGTTGATCTGCTTCTTGTGCAACAGCAGTTTGCGCGGCCGTTTCGGTTCGTGGTTGAAGCGGTTGGCCTGCAGGTACTCGGGAATATTGGCGTTGATCAGCCAGATCTCGCCGTCCTTGGAATCGGCATAGGATTCCGCGATCGTGGTCTTGCCGTTGCGTATCGACTTGACCTCGGTGCCGGTCAGCGCGATTCCCGCTTCGACCGTGTCCTCGATCGCATAGTTGAACCGGGCCTTGCGATTTTCGGCGACGACCTTGATTGCACGCTGGTTCTTCTCGGCCACGTCAAGCCTTCTTCAGGAGATCGCGAATCTCGGTAAGCAGCTCTTCCTGGCGGGTCGGCTTCGGCGGCGGCGCGGCCTCGTCCTTGCGCTTGAGCTGGTTCATGAAGCGAATGACCATGAACAGCACGAATGCGATGATGATGAAATTCAGCGTCAGCGTCAGGAAATTGCCCCAGGCAAGCACCGCGCCCTGCTTCTTTGCATCCGCAAGATTGGTTGCCGTGACGGCTTTCGACAGGCCGATGAAATAATTGGAGAAGTCGAGGCCGCCGATCGCGCCGATCGGCGGCATGATGATATCGCCGACCAGCGAGGTCACGATGCTGCCGAAGGCCGCGCCGATGATGACGCCGACCGCGAGGTCGACCACGTTGCCCTTCATCGCGAAATCGCGAAATTCCTTGAGCATCTGCAAGCCCTTCTCTTCAGCTTCACGCGCCGGAACACTATCACGGCAAGATCTGGGGCTCAGTTGATCAGACCGGCATGCACCATGGCGCTGCGCACTGCCACGCGGGTGGGCTCGGACACCGGCACCATCGGCAGCCGCAGCGTCTCGTCGATCTTGCCGAGCAGCGACAGCGCGTATTTCACCGGCGACGGGTTGGACTCGATGAAGAGATTGGTATGCAGCGGCATCAGCTTGTCGTGCAGCTTGAGCGCGGTGGCGACGTCGCCTTTCTGCCAGGCCAGGTGAAACTCCGAACACAGCCGCGGCGCGACGTTGGAGGTCACGGAAATACAACCGTGACCGCCATGGGCCATGTAACCGAGCACGGTGGCATCCTCGCCCGACAACTGGTTGAAATCCTCCCCCATCCTGGCGCGCTGCTGCGAAACCCGCACCATGCTCGCGGTGGCATCCTTGACGCCGGCAATGTTCTTCAGCTCGAACAGCCGCGCCATGGTATCGACGCTCATGTCGATCACCGACCGCGGCGGGATATTGTAGATCACGATCGGAATTCCGATCGCATCGTTGATCGCCTTGAAGTGCTGGTACATGCCCTCTTGGGTCGGCTTGTTGTAATAGGGCGTCACCACCAGCACCGCGTCGGCGCCCGCCTTCTCGGCGTGCTGCGCAAGCTCGATGGCTTCCCTGGTCGAATTGGAACCCGCGCCCGCGATCACGGGAACGCGGCCTTTCGCTTCATCGATGCACCATTCGACGATGCGCTTGTGCTCGTCATGGCTCACGGTCGGGCTTTCGCCGGTGGTGCCGACCGGCACCAGGCCGTTGGTTCCCTCGCCGATTTGCCAGCTCACCAGGCCGCGAAAAGCGGCTTCATCGAGCGAGCCGTTCTTGAATGGCGTGACCAAGGCGGTGAACGACCCCCGGAAATTCGTCTTGGCTGCCATGAATTTCCTCCAAACGCGCGGCCCTGCGGCCTCGCCGCACCATCAACGACCAATTCATAACGGGTCTGAGGCTCAGGCGAAAGGCCCGAGCGCTTCCCGAGACCCGGGTCCCCCTCCGCCGTGCCACCCTGCCACGTGCATCGGCGCCACACGCCAGCCGCGATTTTGCCGTGGTGATGGCGCAGAGATCGCAACCGCCAGCCTATTTGGTATTTTTTCCACATATTCAATCAAATAGACCTAGGACGACTGCCATCCCGTGATTCGCCGCAAAGGAATGCCGTGACCCAGTCCGCCCGTGCCGCCGCATTGCAATCGACGGCAATCGCGACAACCCTGGCGCTGGCCGTGGGATTATCGGCCTGGGCGGCGGATGCCTCCGCCAAATCGAAAATTCCGTTGCCCAAGCCGCGGCCGATTGCGCGCCACGTCGTGCCCAAGAACGCCTCCGCGAGCACGGCTGCGGCCACGCCTGCGGCAAATACCGCGGCCCACACTTTGCCCGCCCCCGCGATCGCTCCCGCAACGCGCCAGCATGCGGCCTTGCCGCCGCCCACCGCGCGCAAACCACCGACACCGGCTGCGGTCGCCGCGACGTCGTCGACCTCGCAGGCCGATACGGAAGCGCTGGAGAACGTCATCGATCTGGTGCGCAAGCACAAGCCGGCGGATGCCACCCAGGCCGAGGCGGCAATTTCCGATCCGGTGGCAAGAAAGCTCGCGGAATGGATCGTCCTGCGCAGCGACGACAACGGGGCGTCGGTCGAGCGCTATCGTGCTTTCATATCCGCCAATCCGAGCTGGCCCTCGCAGACTTTCCTGCGCAGGCGCCTCGAGGCGGCGTTATGGGATGACCACCGCGACGATGCGACGGTTTGGGCATGGTTCGGGAGCGAATCGCCGCTATCGGCAAAGGGCAAACTCTCGCTGGCGCGGGCCATGATCGCACGCGGCGACCGGGCCAATGCGGAGCGTCTGGTGCGGGACGCATGGCACAACGATTCCATGTCCGAGGATACCGAGAGCACGGCGCTTGATCTGCTCGGAGCCTTGCTGACGCCGGGCGATCACAAGGCCCGGATGGATCTAATGCTGTACGGCAGCGAGCATGAGGCCGCGCTGCGCGCCGCCAAGCGGCTTGGCAGCGGCGAGGTCGCCCTCGCCAAGGCCCGGATCGCGGCCTACCACAAGGCCTCCAATACCCGCGCATTGCTCGATGCGGTTCCGCGCGAATTGCATGGCGATCCCGGCTACATCTTCAGCAGGATCCAGCTCCTGCGCCGCGAAGAGAAATTCGCCGAGGCCGCCCAGCTGATGCTGAGCGCGCCGAAGGACCCCGGGCGCCTCTACAATCTGGACGAATGGTGGGTCGAACGGCGGTTGCTGTCGCGCAAAATGATCGACGTCGGCGAACACCGCACCGCCTACCTGATGGCGCGCGACGCCGCACTGCCGGCGCGCGACATCTACAAAACCGAGCAGGAATTCACCGCAGGCTGGATCGCGCTGCGCTTTCTGAATGATCCGTCGGCGGCCGCGCAGCATTTTGCGCGCATCGGCGTCGGCAGCGTCAACCCGACCACGCTCGCGCGAGCCGGCTATTGGCAGGGCCGGGCCGCCGAAGCCGCGGGCCGCGCTCAGGAGGCCCACACCGCCTACGCGGCGGCCGCGGAACAATCGACCAGCTATTACGGACAACTGGCGCGCGCCAAGCTAGGCCTGCCGCAGATCGAACTGAACGGCGCGCCCACCGCGCGCGGACGCGCCGCCGAGCGGCTCGAGATCGTCCGCGCGGTGCAGCTGCTTTACGAACTCGACGAGCGCGAAATCGCGATCCCGATTTTTGCCGACATGGGCGAAAACGGCGATCCCGATGCGCTGGTCGGGCTTGGCGAACTGGCGTCCCGCCACGCCGATGCCCGCGGCATGCTGCTGATGGGCAAGGCCGCGCTCAACCGCGGCCTGCCATTCGATTTCTACGCCTATCCGGTGACGGGAATTCCACCGTTCAAGTCGATCGGGCCGGACGTCGAGCAAAGCATCATTTTCGCGATCGCGCGGCAGGAGAGCGCCTTCAATCCCGCGGTGGTTTCGCCGGCGCAAGCCTACGGGTTGATGCAGGTGACGCCGGATGCCGGCAAATATGTCTGCAAGAAATACGGCGCGAGCTTCGACCTCGGCCGGCTGAAGACCGATCCGGTCTACAATTCGGCACTGGGCGCGGCCGAGCTTGGCGGCCTGATCGAGGACTACCGCGGCTCCTACATCATGACCTTTGCCGCCTACAATGCCGGGCGCGGCAGCGTCCGAAAGTGGATCGAGCGTTACGGCGACCCGCGCGATCCCAAGGTCGACGCCGTCGACTGGGTCGAGTTGATCCCGTTCTCCGAGACCAGGAACTACGTGCAGCGGATCATCGAGAATCTGCAGGTCTATCGCGCGCGCTTCGGCGGCGGGACGCGGCTGCAGATCGAGGCCGACCTGCACCGAGGCAGCGTCGAGTAGGTTCGGACGGCTTGCTGTCCATTCGCTTCGCCCGATCGACGCCCGCAGCGAAGGCTCATTGAAATCGGCGATTCCCAAAGAAAATCCCCCTCCCGACAGATGTCTGTCGGAAGGGGGATTTTGTTACGTCAGAACCAGCTTACTTGTGGAACATGGCGGGCTTCGCCGGCTCCTCAGGCGCCCAGATCCGATAGCTGAGGGTTCCGAACACCGTCATACCCCGGGTGATGGTAGAAATATCGGCAGCGATCGGAACGGCCGCGTTCCGCGCACCCGACGAGATTTCCTGCGTCGCCCACACCGAGAAACTCGCCGGACCGAAGTTGTATTCGACAAGGCCACCGAGAGCGAACAGATGGAACCGCTGGGCATTGCCCAAGGTGCCACCCGGCACGAAACAGGTCAGGACCGGGCACTTGTCGTCGGAGACCTGCGCCACGTAGTAGCCCACCGGACCCACCGTCCACTTTCCAATCGTCTTGGTGGCGGTGAAGTCGACATGGAAGATGTCGCCGGTGGTGTAGTGGTCAATGCTGTTCTCGGTATTGATTTCCACAAACATGGCAGCGGTCAGGTTCCAACCACCACCCAGATACGAAACAATCAACTCAGGCTGGAACGTCCACCAGGGATTGCCGACATTGTTGAGGCCCGTCGGACCCTGCACGGTGCCATCCGGCACGTACATGCCCAAGCCGGCCTTCACTGCGAAGCCGGAGGTCCCGAGCTTCCAGCTCAATTCGACCGGGGCGATGAAGGTGTTGTGGATGCCGCCGTTTTCTGACGGGAAGTTCGGGTTGAGATTCAGCGGCCCGGATACTCCGAACATGACGAAGGGCTGGGCGATGACGGCGTCATAGGTCGCACCGAGGAAGGTCCAACCGGGAACGAACACAAAGCCCTGCACGTCGACCGCGGCATGCACCCCGTTATGGGTGCCAATAACATTCGTCAGCGGCCCAACCAGGTTGGTCTGATAGGTAAACACCTGGTTGAACATGTAGATGCCCGGCGGCGGAACGCCGGCGCTCGATCCGATGAGCGCTCCCGGCTTCTGCGCCCAGCCCGGATATCCTGCTTCATACGCATTCGCAGCAGGCGAGAATGCAAAGGTGGCCACACCTGCTGCAGCAAGAAGAGCTTTATAATTCAATTTCATGTGTCCCCCTATTTAGTCCTGTGAAACGCGATCCGCCCAAGTCTCGGCACCAAATCCGCCTGCGCAACACCCCCGGCAGACAAATTCAACATGCCTATTTCTTGAACGAAGAGTTGCCGCTCACGGACCAAAAGGCAATTTAAACTTGTCTTGTGAAGCTTTGTCACAGTCCTTTTTCCGGTAGGTGTTGCAAATATGCACACCTGCCCCGGCTTCCCAAAACTCAACTAAACCGCTGTTTTTATAGACATTTCGTGGTCTAGCGTTCGTTACGCGGGAATCCCTCACGACCCTCCAAGGTTCGAATTTCGAGGTCACATTCGGGTCATCGGTGGATTCCTGGTGATGCGATGGATGCTTCGAATCGGAGCAAACCGGCGCCAACCGTGCCCGATTTTGCGCCGCACGGAATTCGGCAAGCCCGTCGGGGCAAAAACGCTGAGAGACTGAACTCGTCATCAAAATTCCGCCTCTATAAGTGGCGGAGTTGGTGACCGGCGAAAAAACAAAGCGGCCGCGGGATCTGCGGATCGATCCGGAGCTGTAAGACCAATCGCAAGGAAATCGCCGGCTGCCTGCCCCATTCGATTCGCGTGCGCAGTTTCGATTCAAGGATGTTGCATCATGGCCATCTCGCAACGTAGGTAGTCGGATCGCATCGAACCGTTCGCAGCGACGGGAGAACCGGAGGGAATATGCGTTTTTCAGTGCTCCTTGCTGCCTTTGCCACATCGCTACTGGCCACTTCGTTGACACTCACGAGTCCGGTTCGTGCCGACAGTCAAGGCGATCTCGATCATTGCAAGTTTGTCGGAGAAATCGGCAAGGCCGACGAAGGCATCGCGGCGTGCGACCGCGTCATCAACGATTCCAAGATAACGGCAAGAGACCGCGCAGCCGCGTTCAGCAGCCGGTGCGGATGGTGGTGGGCGAAAAAGGATTCGGACCGCGCGCTGTCGGATTGCAACGAAGCCATCCGGATCGACAGCGGCAACGCTGACGCCTTCCTTAATCGTGGCAATGCCTATTTAAGCAAATCCGATATGGAGCACGCGCTCACGGACTTCAATTCGGCGCTACGGGTCGACCCGAAAAACGCCTGGGCCTATGCCGAGCGGGGTAACCTCTACAAGAACAAGGGGGACATCGACCACGCCCTGGCCGACCTGAACGAATCCATCCGGCTTAATCCGAGCTATGCCTTGGCCCTCTTCTCGCGAGGCGATCTCTACAAGAGTTTGGGTGACTTCGCCCGCGCCATGACCGACCTGAACGAGTCGATCCGGCTCGACCCCAACTATGCGCTCGCCTATTTCACCCGCGGCCGCCTGTCCTTCATGCTCGGCAACAACCCGGCCGCGCTGGAAGACTTCACCAAATCGATCAAGCTCGACGCCGGGGATGCCACCGCGTATTTCAACCGCGGCGTCGCCTATTATGTCATCGGCGGCCGTACCCCGGATGCGGCGGCCGATTTCAAGAAGGCCGCCGAGCTCAACCCGAAGGACGCCTATGCCGCGCTCTGGCGCGATCTTGCCGAGCGCCGCAACATTGCACCGAGCCATCTGGCGGAAGCCGTGAAACAACTGGACATGACCGTGTGGCCGGCGCCGGTGATCCGCCACTTCCTCGGCGAGCTCAACGCCGAACAAACCTTCGGCGCGGCCTTCGACACCGATCCGAAGACGAAGCTCGCGCAAACCTGCGAGGCGAATTTTTACAGCGGCGAATTCGCGCTGCTGAAGAAGGACAAGAAGGAGGCGCAGCGCCTGCTCAAGCTCGCGGCCAATGATTGCCCGCAAAGCTTCATTGAAGCGACAGCCGCGATCGCGGAGCTCATTCCCCTCAAGTAGGACCGCTGATGCCTTGAAACGCCGCGCCGAGGCAGATCGACTACCGGTGAAAATGATGGCGTGAAGGGCGCTGCGGCTTCGCTAGCGCCCCGTATTTGCTGAGCAGGTTCCCTTTGTCCCCAGGAAGTCCCCCGGAACACCGCTCAGCCTCTTAGCGCCCCTCGCCCCCTCCCGCCTCGGCGCGAGGGAAAGCGAACCACCTAAGAACGGGACGACCTCGGGTTGCCCCCCTCCGTCGCGACACCAAGGTTATCGAAGCGCCCTGCGCGCGCAACATATAGCAGGGGCTCGGACCGACGTTTTCGGCCGGATGTTGCACAAATAGCACTCCACCGTCTCTTGAGCGCCATAGCTCAGTCACGACGAGGCCCGGCAGCCCGGAATTGGCCCATCTGAAATCTGCTGCTTGCGGCTCGCCCCCGTGTCGGGCATATCGGCCCCAACGGAGCTGTGGCCGAGTGGCTGAAGGCGGCGGTTTGCTAAACCGTTATAGGGTTGTAAAGCCCTATCGAGGGTTCGAATCCCTCCGGCTCCGCCAGAATGCTGTTTCACACCGCATCCCTTTGTATCAAAATCCCCAATAACGACGGCCATAACTGACCATATAATGCATCTGGCTGTTTCAGCTTGCATCACCTCGTTTCAAGGTGTACTTAGGGGTAGAAACAGGGGAAAAGTCATGGCGAAAATCGATTTGCTGTCGGCTGCGAAGGTCAAGAACCTCAAGGTCCCCGGTGACTATCTCGACGGCCGTGGTCTCTATCTGCAGGTCCGCAGCGAATCCTCGAAATCCTGGCTGCTGAAATACTCGATGGAAAAGCGGGCGCGCGAAATGGGCCTCGGTCCCGCCGCCGATATCCCACTGGCAACGGCGCGTGAGCTCCGCGACCGCCATCGCGCCTTGCTGAAGCAAGGCATTGATCCGCTGGAGCACAAGGAGGCCGAGAAGTCGGCAAAGGCGCTGGAGCGCGCGAAGGCGATCACCTTCAAGGATGCGTGCGCCCGTTACATCGCCGCGAATCGCTCGGGCTGGAAAAACATCAAGCACGCTGCCCAGTGGGAGGCGACGCTCAAGGCCTACGCCTACCCGATCATCGGCGCCCTGCCCGTTCAAGCGATCGACACCGCGCTTGTTATGGCGGTCCTCGATCCGATCTGGTCGACCAAGCCGGAGACCGCAAGCCGCGTACGGGGCCGGATCGAATCGGTGATCGGCGCCGCAAAGGCCCGGGGCGAGTTCAAGGGCGAGAACCCGGCGACTTGGAAAGGCCATCTCGACAAGCTGCTGCCCAAGACGTCCAAGGTGCGCAAGGTCGAGAACCATGCCGCCCTGCCCTATGCCGATCTGCCGGCCTTCATGGCGGACCTGCGCACGCGGGAAGGCATTGCAGCCGCCGCGATGGAATTCCTGATCCTGACCGCGGCCCGCACCGGCGAAGTGCTCGGTGCGACCTGGGACGAATTTGACCTGCGAAAATCGGTTTGGACGATCCCGGGCGAGAGGATGAAGAACGGCAAGGAGCATCAGGTACCCCTGGGCCCGCCCGCGGTTGCAGCGCTGGAGCGGATGAGCAAGATCGCAAATGGCGAATATGTTTTCTTTGGTCAATCGAGTGGCCGGTCACTGAGCAACATGGCCCTGTTGGTGTTGCTGCGCCGAATGAAGCGCGACGACATCACTTCGCATGGTTTCCGATCGACGTTCCGGGATTGGGCAGCCGAGCGCGGCTATCAGGACCCGGTGGCGGAAGCAGCACTTGCGCATTCGGTCTCCGATGCGGTGGTTGCGGCCTACAAGCGCACCACCTTTTTCGAGATGCGAAAAAAGATGATGGACGATTGGGCCGCGTTCGCGACGAGCGATCCGGCTGCAGCCAACAACGTCGTGCCGCTAAGAGCTTCAGATGCCATTCATTCGTGAGCCGCCGAAATTGCAAGAGGTCTTTGTCCTCTCAACGCCGCAACACATGCTCTACAAGTTGATTTGGGAAGTGCGCGAATTCAATGGCGACACTGATACAGAGGAATTGTTCGGTTACCGAAACTCGGGCTTCGCGGCGTTTAACTGCGCCGTGACCGCCTTGCACTGCGCTGATTGGGCTTGGTCCGCAGGCGGACCTGAAACTAAGTCGCTTCTAGCCGAGAAGTTCAAATTTAACATCTCAGGCAACGATAGAAGCGATGTGATCGCATTTAGCGACGCGTTAGAGAAAGCCAATCGCGACTTCTATATTTGCCGGCGGCTTGCGAACGGAGCCAAGCACATGCGGCGGGGCGCGCAGCCGCATTCGGTGCATGCAGCTGTAGAATTCTCACCCCGAAGTTATGAGACCGAAGGAAGATATTTGGTCGACTTTGTGATCAAGGATGGTGACGTCACGATGCTCGTCTCTGACGTATTCGCCAGAATGTGCGATTTCTGGGAACGGCTGTACCGGCAAATCGGATTCCTTGAGGACATATTCGTCGAAGGGAGCTGATGGCCGACCCTAGTTGATCCTTTCTTTGGATAACCACCGGTCGCACGGCAATGCGACTCGATGTCTGATATATTCATCGCGCGCGGGGCCGGCTGGCCAGCCGTACGATCGCAGTTCACCGCCGCGATCTGCCCCGCGCGACCTCTCGGCGGTGCGGCGGTGACAAATGCCCGGCAAAGCGCCCCAAAAGGTGCCTGCATTCAGCAAGGTGTTGGCTGAGTGTGAGACGACAAATCCGCGCTATGCAGTATTCCTGAAATCTTGGCAGCAGCATCCTGACAAAGACAAACTATGGCAGGCTGTTCAAGTAGCGGCCCAAGCGGACCACCGGAATCCACCGACTGCTCCGGATTTCATTGGGGCGGTGCTCAGCTCGACGCTGCCTGCAAAGATTTTGAATGATCATAACGACCGCGCCATCGATCAATTCGAAAAGCTAAAGCGCAAAATCGCAGCAGTCGTCACCGATGCGGATTACCCCTCTGATCTTTTGCGAGATCTACAAGGTTTCGAACAACCTCTCCGCGAGCTAAGTCGAAGCGCTTTCGACATACGAACCCGCGCCGGCGGCCGGAAGGATCAGGACGGCTCATCCCGGGATCGGAAGGCGTTCGTCCATAGAATGTTCCATTACCTTCACGATGCGTGCGGGCAGTATCTGCCCAAACAGGTCGCCACAATGGTCGATATATTGTTCCCAGGGCCTGAAGACACCAAACGCGACCTTGATCGCCAGGTCAGAGACTGGCTTCCGCCAAAACCGCCAAAGCGAGTTGTCTAGGAGGATTCGACGGCGATTTTCGTCTCCGAATGCTCATACCGCGGCTTAGCGAAGCGGCTCCTTATGCGTCCAGCAAGTTCACGCTGTTGAGGACGCCAGATGGATACCCTTCAAGCAAACGTCACGGGTCGGAAAACCCCGCTCACAATCACCATCAAATCGGCGATGGAGTTGTCCGGTCTTTCCCGGCCGACGATCAACCGCGCGATCTGGGCGAAGAAGTTGCGCACTACCCACGTCGGATCGCGGCATCTCATCTTCTTCGATTCGTTTCAGCAGTTTCTCGGCATCGATCAGTCTGCGGCTTGAGGCGGTGCCATCATGACCGCGCGCAAGCCGACACTCTCCGAACCGATCGAGTGGCGTCTGTGGAAAAACCGGCAACGCCGGGATGCGATCGTTGTTTCGCTTTCGACCTTTGAGGACAGAAATCTGATCGGCGTTCGCCTGCACACAACAGGCACGGACGGCAAGATGCGACCGACCGCGAAAGGTGTGTCCCTGGTCGTGTTGAGGCTGCCTGAACTCGCGGCCGCGGTGAACAGGGCGCTGGCGAAAGCCCGCGAGCTTGGCCTGATCGACGACGAAGGGAGCGGCCAATGATTGCGCAGCTTCGTCTTGAAGTAGCCGCCCGCCCGGCCTGGGGCGCCCTGGTCATCGCCATGGAGAGGCTGCCGCGGTGCCAGCGCGTCGAGATCGCGCTCATGGGCCGCCGGGCCAAGGCAGCCAAGCATCCACGTCTGCGAAGGCTTGCGCGCGAGGCTAAGGCCGAAGCCAAGCGGCTTGCCGGCGAAAATTCACTTGTGTCAGATGACACACCTGAAGCCGGTCGACCGTTCGGCGCGACAGTTCAGCGCGCCCGAGAAGAGGTGGCCCACGATGAGCCACCTGAAACTCGCGTCGGCCGCGACGGCAAATCCTATCCCGCGACGCAAAAGCCGAAACAACACCGCGGAGGGCTGATGCGATGAATGCGCCGCTCGCCCCGATCGATCTGGATCTGCTCGAAATTGACCCGCGACCGTGCGAGCTGTGCGGCATGACCATCGATCGGCACGACGTTTTTGACAACGGCGACGGGCCCTTATCTTCTGTGCCGACATATCGCCCGACGAGATGACGCTGCCCGAACTGGAGCGCCGCGCCGATCTGATCCGGCGGGAAGAAGTAGCGGCAATTTTGGCCCGGCTTGAGGCGATGGACGATCCGTCCCGACGCCTGCCGCCGCGTTTTGAACCTGAACCCTATCGGCCAGCTCAATCAACTGTCGACGCCTTTCGCCTCGTCGCTGCAACCGGCGACGTCGCGCGCCTGAAGGCCTGGCTCGCCAATCGGCCGAAAGATGCCCCCTTGCTGCTCGCGCTGCTGGAAAGCCCCACATCATGCTGACACGCGCCGATATTGACGATTTGAAGCGCACCTTCGTGCCGGTTGCGCTGACCGACGAGGGCCCGCCGGTGGATGACATCCCGCCGCCTGAAAGCCTCGCCGATTATGGACTTTCGGACGATTCCGGTGCCGAACCTGTTAGCCCTAGCGCCGCCAAGTCCCCAGCGGGGCGCCGGCTGACCTTCACGCGATTTGCCGACGTGAAGATGCCGACGACATCGCGCTATCTCGTCAAAGGGGTGATCCCGAACGTCGGCATGGTGGTGGTCTGGGGGCCGCCCAAATGTGGCAAGAGCTTTTTCGTTTTCGATCTGGTGGCGCATGTCGCGGCGGGCTGGGGATATCGCGGCCGCCGGGTTAAGCAGCGTCCGGTGGTCTATTTCGCGCTTGAGGGGCAGGAAGGCTTCATGGGGCGCATCGAAGCCTTTCGGCTCGAGCACGGCGCCGCGGATATTCCGTTCTATCTGAGTTCCGACCGCATCGTGCTGCCGCAGGACGGCGCCGCGGTGGTCAAATCGATCCGGGAGGAATTCCCGGACGTGCGACCCGGCATCGTGGTGCTGGACACACTCAACCGGTCCATCGTCGGCAGTGAAAACGACCCGGCCGACATGGGTTCCTATGTCCGCGCCGCCGACATGATCCGCGAGGCATTCGATTGCGTGGTCATCATCATCCACCACTGCGGAGTCGAAGGAACTCGCCCACGGGGACACACCAGTCTGACCGGTGCCGCCGACGCGCAACTCGCCGTCAACCGGGATGCCGCCGGCAACGTGGTCGCCAAAGTCGAGTGGATGAAAGACGGACCCGAGGGGGACGAGATCGTGAGCAGCCTGGAACAGGTCACCGTTGGCACCGACGACGACGGCGAGGCCATAACCTCCTGCATCATCCGCGACACCGAAAGGTCCGCCATCAAGGGCAAGGAAAAGGTGACCGGCGCAGCAGCGATCGCGCTCCGGATCCTCCATGACACGCTCGCCGACGCTGGCGAAATACCTCACCCGAATACCCATATTCCGCCAAACACCCGGACAATTCAGGTCGAAACCTGGCGCTCAAATTGCTACGCCGGAATGACGCAAGACGACACCACGCCAGCGTCGCGCCAGAAGGCTTTTGTCCGGGCTTCCAACAAACTCCAAGAGAAGCAACTCATTGGAATATGGAACGGAACGGTCTGGGCTGTGTCGTAGCCGGACAACCCGGACATACCCCGGACAGTCCGGACTTGTCTGGCCGACACATACCCCCGGACAGACACGGACACCCCCCTATAAGGGTGTCCAGTTGTCCGGGTGTCCGGACAGAGAAGGCCCCGAGAGATTTCCAGCCTGCCAAAAAAATCAGGGTCAGAGGGTTCTGGAAGACAACCGCGAGGTGGTTTTACCAGCGAGCGCGGCCGAACCGATTTTTTGCCCCCGTCGGGTCCTGGGGAGGCTTTCCGGGAAGAGAGCCCCACCCCCTCCTTTTGCAGTGATCGGCCCGGTTCGGCGGAAATAGCGTCCGCCCATCCTCCTTGATATCGCTCTGCTTTATGGCATCGACCTGGCCTTGCCCCTGTTTGGCCCCGTGTTCCTCGCGGGCGCGCGGGCGGTATTCCACACGCGGGTCTTTCTAACCTCTAGTGTTGAAGCCTGTAGAATAGCCCGCGCGTAAACCCTTGTCGGATTGGCCGAAATCGAGATTTCCCGGCGCCGATCGCGAGCACAAGACACCTCAAAACCGCCCCTTTTCGATCCGCCCTTCCCCTTACGCGACGACGTCCTGGCCGCTGATCCTGCGGGTTGGCGTGTGACGTGTTGGGCTGGTGGTCTTGCGGTGCTGCATCACGGTGGTGTGCGCAGGATGATGGTTCGGGTGTGGTTTGCCGGGCTTGGCAGACTCACCGGTACGTTTTGGCGGCGTTCCGGTATCAGACAGCGCAGAACGGCAAAACCCGCTTGGCTGACTCCGCTGGCCCGCTAATCGGCCTGCGCGGGTTGATGGTCGATGGTCCGCGGTGGGATGGTGGCCGGCGCGGGGAATGGCGTGGGACCGATTACGCGGGGCGGGCTGGTGCCGTTGACGATGACGATTTGCAGGCCGGGGAGGATTGCGGCTCCGGGGCGCTGGCGCTCGTCGGCCTGGTCGGCGATGTTTTCCATTGCCTTGATGGCGCCGACGCGGGCCATGTCGTTCTTGCTGTCGTCTGCGATCTTGTCGAGGCGGTGGAAGTTCAGGGCGCGTGCCGATGTTCGCAGGGCGGCCAGCTCGGCGTTGTAGTGCTGCAGGACGTGCGGCTTGCGGAGCGCGAAGCGGACAGAGGATGCTGCCAACCCCGCCTTGGTGGCGGCGTCCTGGTATTTCAGGCCTTCCCACACCATGAATTCGAGCGCGGCCTTGAGCTTACCGGTGACGGCGCCGCGGCGGGAACGGCCCTCGATCGCGGCGGCCTATCGGGTGGGGAATTCGGTGGGGATCCCGTCGCCCTGGCCATCGGTCATTCGTCGCCGCCCTCGTCGTCCGCGTCGTGGTCGATCGTCACCGGCTGGACGGTGCTGGAAACAATCCTCATAGGCGGTGGAGGGTCGTCATTTA
>NZ_SSNA01000041.1 GCF_004799445.1 Bradyrhizobium sp. | reverse complement strand
CCAGCGTCGCCACGATCTGGGCTCGAAAGAAGGGTTTGCCAACGTCGCCCAGGCCATCACCGCGCCCGGCGACGTGGTGCTGTGTCCCAATCCGAGTTATCCGATTCACGCCTTTGGCTTTCTGATGGCCGGCGGCGTGATCCGCTCGGTTCCTTCGGAGCCGACGCCGCAATTCTTCGAGGCGGTCGAGCGGGCGATCATCCATTCGATCCCGAAGCCGCTGGCGCTCGTGGTCTGCTATCCCTCCAATCCGACCGCCTATGTCGCGAGCCTCGATTTCTACAAGGACCTGGTGGCCTTTGCGAAAAAGCACGAGATCTTCATCCTGTCGGATCTGGCCTATGCGGAAGTCTATTTCGACGACAACAATCCGCCGCCCTCGGTGCTGCAGGTTCCCGGCGCGATCGATGTGACCGTGGAATTCACCTCGATGTCGAAGACCTTTTCGATGGCCGGCTGGCGCATGGGATTTGCGGTCGGCAACGAGCGGATCATCGCTGCGCTGGCGCGGGTGAAATCCTATCTCGATTATGGCGCGTTCACGCCGATCCAGGTGGCCGCGACCGCGGCGCTCAACGGTCCGGATGATTGCATTCGCGAGATGCGCGACACCTACCGCAAGCGCAGGGATGCGCTGGTGGAATCGTTCGGCCGCGCCGGCTGGGAGATTCCGCCGCCGGAAGCCTCGATGTTCGCCTGGGCGCCGCTGCCCGAAGCCTTCCGCGGCGTCGGCAGCATGCAGTTTGCGACCCTGATGGTCGAGAAATCCGGCGTCGTGGTTTCGCCCGGGGTCGCCTTTGGCGAGCATGGCGAGGGCTATGTCCGCATCGCCATGGTGGAAAACGAGCAACGGATTCGCCAGGCCGCCCGCGGCGTGCGCCGCTTCCTTGAAAGCGGCATCGAAACGTTGCACAACGTGGTTCCTCTCGCCAACCGGCGGTAGGCATGATTCCGAAAAGCATGTCCCCGGGCTTGACCCGGGGATGGACTTCCGGTTTTCGGATCGGGTCATGCCTAGATTGTAATCTCTCCGGCAGGTTTTTCCCGTCATGGTCGCACCCCTGAAAGTGGGTATTGCGGGGCTCGGCACCGTTGGCGCCGAAGTGGTCCGTCTCATCGAGCAGCAGAGCCGGACGCTGTCGGCGCGCTGCGGACGCGGCGTGCGCGTTGTCGCGGTCACCGCGCGCTCGAAGGTGAAGAGGCGCGCTCTGGATCTGCGCGGCATCGCCTGGGCACGAAACCCGCTGGCGCTGGCCAGCGATCCCGGCATCGATTGCTTTGTCGAATTGATGGGCGGGGCGGGCGAGCCCGCATTGTCGGCGATCGAGGCGGCGCTGAAATCCGGCAAGTCGGTCGTCACCGCCAACAAGGCGCTGATCGCGAGACACGGGCTGCGGCTGGCGAAGGCCGCCGAGAAACATGGCGGCGCGCTGAATTTCGAAGCGGCGGTCGGCGCGGCGATCCCGGTGATCAAAACCCTGCGCGAGGGGCTGGCGGGCACGGCCATCAATCGCGTCTACGGTATCCTCAACGGCACCTGCAATTACATCCTGACCCGGATGGAACAGGAAGGCCTGTCGTTCGCCGAATGCCTGAAGGACGCGCAGCGGCTGGGTTATGCGGAAGCCAACCCTTCCTTCGATGTTGATGGCCACGATACCGCGCAGAAACTTGCGATACTGGCCAGCCTCGCTTTCGGCAGCAAGGTCGCGCAGAGCGCGGTTTACGTCGAAGGCATTTCTTCGATCGCGCCGGAAGATCTCCGCGCTGCGGAGGAACTCGGTTACCGCGTCAAACTGCTCGGGGTTGCGGTGCGGACCGCGAAAGGCATCGAGCAGCGGGTGCATCCGACCATGGTTCCGAAATCATCCTCGATCGCCCAGGTCATGGGCGTCACCAACGCGGTGACCATCGACGGCGAGGGCATCCCGCCGATCACGCTGGTTGGTCCGGGCGCCGGCGGGGCAGCAACCGCATCGGCCGTCGTCGGCGACATTGCCGATGTCGCGCGCGGTATCCGCGCCTTGCCGTTTGGACGCCCGGTGGCGCGGTTGCGTGCGACCCGGAAGGCTCCGATGGAGCGCCATGAGGGTGGCTATTATATCCGCCTGATGGCGCGCGATCTGGCAGGCACCGCCGCGACCATCGCCACCCGGCTAGCCGAGCAAAAAATTTCCATTGAATCGATCGTGCAGCGCCATCCCGACGGCGTTGACGTCAGCGGCAAGGCGGGGAAAGCTGCGCCGGTGCCGGTCATCCTGATCACCTATGCCACCAGCGAAGACGCGGTCCATCGCGCGCTGCAGGCGGTGCAGCGCGACAAGGTGATCAGCGGCCGGCCGCAGGTGATACGGATCGAGAAGAACTAGAGCATGAAACGATCATGCCCACATAAAAAAGCTGTGATCATGATCCGGTTCAATCCATTCGGACCATGATCTGGTGGTCCAAACGGACGATGCGAGAAGCGATGATGTGCGGACTGCAAGATCCGCGAGTTAAGTCTTAAAGGAGTTCGCCGATGTCGACCCATATCTCCGTCCCCCCGCAGCTCCTGCTGGAGCGCATCCTCACGCTGGAGATCGTGCGGGTGACGGAACGCGCGGCGGTATCGGCCGCGCGGCTGCGCGGCCACGGCAACGAGAAAGCCGCGGACCAGGCCGCGGTCGACGCCATGCGCCGCGAACTCAAC
Source organism: Bradyrhizobium sp. (assembly GCF_004799445.1). Taxonomy (GTDB): domain Bacteria; phylum Pseudomonadota; class Alphaproteobacteria; order Rhizobiales; family Xanthobacteraceae; genus Bradyrhizobium. The sequence continues at coordinate 2,417 of NZ_SSNA01000041.1, read as the reverse complement.
AAGCTGCCGATCGAAGGCACCGTGGTGATCGGCGAGGGTGAACGCGACGAGGCACCGATGCTGTTTATCGGCGAGAAGGTCGGCATCAATGCCGGCCCCAAGGTCGACATCGCGGTCGATCCGCTGGAAGGAACCACGTTGTGCGCCAAGAACATGCCCGGCGCGATCGCGACCATGGCGATGGCGGATGGCGGCACGCTGCTGCATGCACCCGACGTTTACATGCAGAAGATCGCCGTCGGACCCGGTTACAAGAAAGGCGTCGTCGAACTCGATGCATCGCCGGCCGACAATGTTCGCAGGCTGGCCAAGGCCAAGGGCGTCGATCCCTCCGCGATCACGGTGCTGGTGCTCGACCGCCCGCGTCATGCCGATATCATCAATGGCGTGCGCTCCACCGGTGCGGCGGTCCGCCTCATCACCGATGGCGACGTCGCCGGGGTGATCCATTGCGCCGATCCCGACAATACCGGGGTCGACATGTATATCGGGACCGGCGGCGCGCCCGAAGGCGTGCTGGCGGCGGCGGCGCTGCGCTGCATCGGCGGCCAGATGCAATGCCGGCTGATCCTCGACAGCGAAGAGAAACGCGAGCGTGCCCGCAAGATGGGCGTCGTCGATCCGCGCATGATCTACGGCATCGAGGACATGGCGAAGGGCGACTGCCTGTTTGCGGCCACCGGCGTCACCGACGGTTCGCTGCTGTCGGGCGTCAAGTTCCGCAAGGATGTCATTCATACCGAAACCGTCGTGATGCGCTCGGTCACCGGGACGGTCCGTTACATCAAGGCCGAGCACCGGCAGCTGGAAAAATTCCACCTCGATTGAGGAGCGCCGTCCCCAAAAAAACCGGGAGCGAAGATGTCCGATCTTTCCGCCGTGAAAGCGCTGGTGTTCGATGTGTTCGGCACCGTGGTCGACTGGCGCTCCAGCCTGATCGCGGATTTCACCCGATGGGGCGAGAAGCGCGGCGTCAAGGCCGACTGGACCGCGCTGGTGGATGGCTGGCGCGCGGTCTATGCCGCGTCGATGGACGAGGTCAGAAAGCACCCCGAACGCGGCTACGTGATCCTGGACACGCTGCACCGGCAGTCACTGGAAAAGCTGGTCGCCCAATTGTCGATTTCCGGGTTGAGCGACGCCGACCTGCATTACCTCACCATGGGCTGGCACCGGCTCCATTCCTGGCCTGACTGCGTCGCCGGACTGACCCGGCTGAAGACGAAATTCATCATCAGTCCGCTTTCCAACGGCAATGTCGCGCTGCTGACCAACATGGCGAAATTCGCCGGCCTGCCATGGGACCTGATCATGTCGGCGGAATTGTTCCAGCACTACAAGCCCGACCCCGAAACCTACCTCGGCGCCGCGCGCCTGCTGTGTCTCGCGCCGGAACAGGTCATGATGGTGGCGGCGCATAACCATGATTTGAAGGCCGCCCAGAAACTGGGACTGAAGACCGCCTTTGTCGCGCGCCCGACCGAATATGGCCCGTTGCAGAAATACGATCTCGAGGCGAAGGGCGATTGGAACATCGTGGCGAAGGATTTTGGCGAGCTGGCGGGGCGGATGGGCTGCTAACGACGAGCCAACGATCAAACTGGGGGCCGTGTTTTGGTATCCTTGTCGTCAATCGCGCAGGGAGTGAGTATGGCGCTGGCGATTGCCGGTGTGATCGCTCTACTATCGTGGGTACTTCGAAGGGCGAGGCCAAGTATCGCCAGCGATACTGCTGGCGCAATTGAGCCGGAAAAAAGCTCCGCTTGGTTTACTGTCATAGGGGGCTGCCTGCTTTTGCTCGTCGGCTTGTTCGGAACCCTGTTTCGGGCGGGCGGCTCGGGAGCGCTGGCGGTAGCTGTGCTGGGTCTCTGCATTGCGGGGTTTATGTCACCATCGCTGACATCCGTGCATCGGGTAACGTGGGAAGAGGAAGGGATCGAGGGGCCCTCACGCCTGTTTGGTCTCACGTTAGGATTGCGAAGAACCAAAATTCTTTGGCGCGACGTCGCGCGAGCCGGAATAACGATGACCGGGTACTGGTTTGTCGAGAGTCTTGACGGCAGGCGTGTTTATTGGAGCTATCTCTATAAGGGCTACGGTGCTCTCACTGCTTTTCTCCACAGGAAACGACCTGATTTGCCTTTGCCGTTTGCGGCGTGAAGGCGCCGCGTTGTCTCGTGGCCTTGTACCAAGCCCCGTCGTCGAGGATCACGCCAAACTAGCGCGTAGGGTGGGTGAGCTCTTAGCCCGCAGCGCGGATTAGCGTAGCGTAATCCGCCGTTTGATCTAGCTAGTTGGCGGATGACGCCAAGCTAATCCGCCCTTGTAATAGCAAAACAGATTATTGTCGGCCTGTTCCGAAAGGAATGGCCTGCCGCGGACTGCAATCCGCGGCAGGCCGCTGGCGATCGGATCGA
>NZ_SSNA01000040.1 GCF_004799445.1 Bradyrhizobium sp. | reverse complement strand
CGGGCAATCCCGATATCCAGCCCGGCGTCACCATCGTGATCGGTCCCGGCACCGACATCATCGCCGGCGAGGGAAAGATCCTCACCGCCGGCGGCTTCGACAGCCATATCCATTTCATCTGCCCGCAGCAGATCGAGCACGCGCTGATGAGCGGCGTCACCTCGATGCTCGGCGGCGGCACCGGGCCTTCGCACGGCACCTATGCGACGACCTGCACGCCCGGGCCCTGGCACATGGCGCGAATGATCCAGTCGTTCGATGCGTTCCCGGTCAATCTCGGCATTTCCGGCAAGGGCAATGCCTCGCGTCCGGCGGCACTGGTGGAGATGATCAAGGCCGGCGCCTGTGCGCTCAAGCTGCATGAGGATTGGGGCACCACGCCGGCGGCGATCGACAACTGCCTTTCCGTCGCCGACGACTACGACATCCAGGTGATGATCCACTCCGATACGCTGAACGAATCCGGATTCGTCGAGGATACGGTGAAGGCGTTCAAGGGCCGCACCATCCACGCCTTCCACACCGAGGGCGCCGGCGGCGGCCACGCGCCTGACATCATCAAGATCGCCGGGCTGAAGAACGTGCTGCCGTCCTCGACCAATCCGACCCGCCCGTTCACCCGCAACACCATCGACGAGCATCTCGACATGCTGATGGTGTGTCATCACCTCGACCCCTCGATCGCCGAGGATCTGGCGTTCGCCGAAAGCCGCATCCGGAAAGAGACCATCGCGGCGGAAGACATCCTGCACGATCTCGGCGCGCTCTCGATGATGTCCTCGGATTCGCAGGCCATGGGCCGGCTCGGTGAAGTCATCATCCGCACCTGGCAGACCGCCGACAAGATGAAGAAGCAGCGCGGGTCGCTGCCCGAGGACAAGGGCAACAACGACAATTTCCGCGTCAAACGCTATATCGCCAAATACACCATCAATCCCGCGATCGCCCACGGCGTCTCGAAGCTGATCGGCTCGGTGGAAAAGGGCAAGCTCGCCGACCTCGTGCTGTGGGCGCCGGCTTTCTTCGGCGTCAAGCCTGAATGCATCATCAAGGGCGGCTCGATTGTGGCCGCCCCGATGGGTGACCCCAACGCGTCGATCCCCACCCCGCAGCCCGTGCACTACCAGCCGATGTTCGCGGCGTTCGGCAAATCGCTGACCGCCTCCTCGGTGGTGTTCTCCTCGAAGGCGGCGGTGGCTTCCGGCCTTGCCAGGAAGCTCGGCATCGCCAAGAAGCTCTACCCCGTCCAGAATACCCGCGGCGGCATCTCCAAAAAGAGCATGATCCACAACGGCGCCACGCCGAAAATCGAGGTCGATCCCGAAACCTATGAGGTGCGCGCCGACGGTGAATTGCTGACCTGCGCGCCCGCCGAAGTGCTGCCGATGGCGCAGCGCTATTTCATGTATTAGGGCGCCCAACCATGATCTATCTCGTAACTATCTCCTGGACGTCCGGATCATCGGGCCACCCGCTATGATCCGCGCCACGCAGGTTCGCGGGTCTCATCGCTGGAGCGAGCCGCCGGCCGATACCGTCGTGCTCGATTTCGACGATCGTCACCGGCGGCGGATGGTGATGACGGGCACGCGCGGGCTTGAGTTCCTGCTCGATCTGGAAAACGCGGTCGCGCTGCGGGGCGGTGACGCGCTGGTGCTCGAGGACGGCAGGCTGGTCGAGGTCGTGGCGGCGCCGGAGCCGCTGGCGGAGATCCGCTGCAACGACCCGCAGCATCTGGTTCGGGTCGCCTGGCATCTCGGCAACCGCCATCTGCCGACCCAGATCACGGCAAGGGGGTTGCGGATCCGGCGCGATCACGTCATCGAGGCGATGGTGAAGGGGCTGGGCGCGCGGATCATCGAGATCGAGGCGCCGTTCGACCCCGAGGGCGGCGCCTATGCCGGCGGCGGCCATGCGCACGCGCCGGCCGACGAAGGGCATGGCCATGCCGGGCACGATCATTCGTCGCACGCTCATGGCGGTGACCCTCACCATGAGTCCGGTCATCATCACGACGAGCATTGTGATCATGATCACGGCCACGGCCATTCCCATGCTCATGACCACAAGTAAGCCGCAGGCCCGGCCGCGGCGCCGCGCGGTGGTGCGCGCTGCTGCCGTCCAGCAGGACTCTACGGCGGCACCCGGCAGCCGGAGCGGGATGCAAGGGAACGAAGCCGCTGCGCTGTACCGGCTGTTGACGTGGCTGTCGCCGTCTTTTCCGGTCGGTGCCTTCTCCTATTCCAGCGGCATCGAATGGGCGGTGGAGGCCGGCGATATCGCCGATGCCGCATCCCTGCGGGGCTGGCTTGCGGCGATGCTGGCGGACGGGCCGGGATTTTGCGACGGCGTGTTCCTGGCGCAAACGCATCGGGCCGCGTCATCCGGCGACGATGCGGGGCTTGGCGAGATCGTCGAACTCGCCTCGGCCTTCGCGCCCTCGCGCGAGCGCCACCTTGAAACCTCGGCGCAGGGACGGGCATTCGTCGAGATCGCCCGCGCGGCATGGAATTGCGCTGCGCTGGATCGGCTGATCGCGTGTTGCGGCGGCGCCATCGTCTATCCGGTCGCGGTCGGTCTTGTCAGCGCCGCGCATGCGATACCGCTCGCCGCCACGCTCCACGCTTTCCTGCACGCATTGACCTCGAACTGGATATCGGCCGGCGCGCGCCTTGTTCCTCTGGGACAAACCGACGGCCAGCGCGTGCTGGCGCAGCTCGAGCCGATCGTGGCCGCGACGGCAGCGCGCGCGCTTGAGGCCTCGCTCGACGATCTCGGCAGCGCGACCTTCCGCGCCGATCTCGCCAGCATGCGGCACGAGACGCAATACACCAGGCTGTTCCGGTCATGAGGATGCGATGTACTCTCCGCGCGTCGCCCCTGCGAAAACGGTGCGCTCCCCTCCCTCCACGCGCATCGCGCGTGGCGGGGAGGGGTCGGGGGTGGGGGGACTATCCGCAGGAAACGCTGCGTCAGCGATCGCGGCGCTACCCCCCACCCCCGACCCCTCCCCACCGCTGCGCGGGGGGAGGGGAGAAGGCCGGGCCGGTTCGGAGCGCGGCCACACTAGCGCCATGTGGGCAGACAGCTTTGTCATTGCGAGCAGCCGTTGTTATGGGTCCCTGCGTTCGCAGGGACGACGAAAAAGACAGAAAGAGCACTGGATATGTCTAGGAACGGCCCGCTTCGTATTGGCATCGGGGGTCCGGTTGGATCCGGCAAGACCGCGTTGATGGACCTGCTCTGCAAGTCGATGCGCGAGCGTTACGACATCGCGGCGATCACCAACGACATCTACACCAAATGGGATGCCGAATTCCTGGTCCGCTCGGGTTCGCTGACGCCGGATCGCATCGCCGGCGTCGAGACCGGCGGCTGCCCGCATACCGCGATACGCGAGGATGCCTCGATGAATCTCGCCGCGGTCGCCGATATGCGCGCGAAATTTCCCGACCTCGATCTGGTGCTGATCGAATCCGGCGGCGACAATCTCGCCGCCACCTTCTCGCCGGAGCTCGCCGACCTGACGATTTACGTGATCGATGTCGCGGCGGGCGACAAGATTCCCTCGAAGGGCGGCCCTGGCATCACCCGGTCGGACCTTCTCGTCATCAACAAGATCGACCTCGCGCCGCATGTCGGCGCGTCGCTGGAGAAGATGGATGTCGATGCCAGGCGAATGCGCGGCGAGCGGCCGTTCGTCATGACCAATCTCCGCAAGAGCGAGGGGCTGGAGCGCATCATCGGCTTCATCGAGGCCAAGGGCGGCCTCCGTCCGCCGGCGCGGGACAGGGCGGGGCTGGTGGCAAATCGTTAATACTTAACGCGAGCCGGACAGGGCTTGCGGGGGACGGTGGCATTTTTCCGCGATCGGTCCGGAACCAGATCGATCCATCGTGGTTAGCATCCTCTGGCCTTTGCCAATGCGTCACGCGCGGAAGTCATATTGCTCGATGTCAAATCCGTCCCGCCGCAGTTGCGTCCCGATGATCGCTACTCCACTATGCCTTGCGGCTGGCTTTCTGGTTGCTCCGGTTTATCGCCGCCGCGGCGGTCGCCAAATATTTGTTGATCTTCGTTGCCAACACCTCTTCTTTGAGTGAGCGAGTGGTTCGGCTAGGTCTCATCACAGGTTTTATCGCGCTGATCGGAGTTCTGTTCTCCGGTCTTGCGGCGTATCGTATCCACGATCAGGAATTGACGGTCGACGGCATCGCGCTGGCGCGGGCGATCGACGTTCACGCCAGCCTGGTTCAGGACCGGCTGACCGAGCGCGAACTGCTCGCGCGCGTCGCGTCGGGCCTGTTCCGTTCGCCGTCCGTGATCAAGGCCAACATGCTGCAGCCGCTGCGATCCTCGATCTATGCCTTCAAGACCGATTTCGTGGTGGCAAGCTGGATCGCGCGGCTCCGGCCGGAGGAACTGGAAGCGGCACATACCGAACTGGCGGGTGCGGGATTTCCGAACCCGACGATCCGCAGTTTCGACGATGTGCCGCTGGATACCCAGACTCTGCAGCGGCCGGTCGACGTGCTGATGGATGTCGAACCCCGCAATCAGGAGATGTCGGCTTTCCCGGGCCGTTGCTTCGATCAGCACCCGATCCTGGGGCCGATGCTGGCGATGGCGATGACCGCTGGAAAGCCTGTCGCGTCCGATCCGGTCCCGCTGCTGCGCCCCGATGGTCCGATCGGGCTCGTTCTTGCCGCGCCGGTGCTGCAGAATGGCGATGCTTCGCCGGCGGGCTATGTGACGTTCTCCTATGAACTGGCGCCGCTGATGCTGGCCAACGACGATCTGTCGCTGTTCTCGGTGGTGCTGAAGGACCCGCGCAGCGACAACGGTGAGCTGATTGAGAATGACCGGGGCGTCGTCATATCGAGAACGGCAAGTCCGCAAGGCCCTACGCCGTCGGTGACAAGGACGGTGACCTTCGGCGGCCGCGACTGGTCGCTCGGCTATTACGCCAAGACCAACACGGTGACGCGGGCCCGACAGACGGCCACGATCGTGGCCGCCATTGGCCTCGCGCTGACCGCGCTCGTCTGCGGGCTGTTCGGATATGTCGCCTATAACAACCTGCGATTAAGCCGTGAAATCCAGGTCCGGATCGGCTTCGAGCGCCGGCTGACCGCCGTGATCGACGAACTCAATCACCGCGTCAAGAACATCCTTGCGGTGATCCAGTCGATCGTGACGCGAACGCTGCGCCACGGTTCGGACATCGATGTCGCCCGCGAACTCCTGATCGGCCGGATCCATGCCATGTCGAACGTGGTTTCGCTGCTCAGCGAAAGCCAGTGGCAGGGCGTGAAACTGAAGGGGTTGTTCGAAGCGCGCGCGATACCCCATGCCGAGCGTATCGCGGTGAGCGGTCCGGATATCACCGTCAGCGCGCGGGCGGCGCAGTCGCTTTCGCTGTTGTTCTTCGAGCTGGCGTCGCATTCCGACGAAGGACTTTCGCTGGTCGGCAAGCACCCCCACATCGTCGCGCATTGGGAAGTGACCGGCGAAGAGTCGGGCCCGATCTTTTATTTTCGCTGGGAAGAGTTCAACACCAGCGCGGCGACCCGCCGCACCGACAGCGATTTCGGCGTCATCCTGCTCGACCGCGTCGCGCCGGAGGCGCTTGGCGGGACATCGAAGCGGTATTTCACCGATGTGAGCTACGTGTACGAACTCACCGCGCCGATGGAAACCGTGGTTGATATGTCGGAGAGAGACCGCACCGAACAATTTTCGGCGCCGCCGAAGCCGGTGGGGTAGTGACGGGGTTTTGCCGTCATTGCGAGCGTCAGCGAAGCAATCCAAAGCCACAAAGGAAGTCTGGATTGCTTCGTCGCGTTGCTCCTCGCAATGACGGAAAGCAAGAGTCTTAAAGCCGATATCAGCCGCCGCTGCCGCCGATCACCGCGCGCACCGTCTCATCGGGGCCGAAATCCTCGGCGCCATCGACATAGAGCAGGGCGGAGAGCTTGGATCGCGCCCGGTTGACGCGGCTCTTGATGGTGCCGACCGCGCAGCCGCAGATCGCCGCAGCGTCCTCATAGGAGAAGCCGGAGGCGCCGACCAGGATCAGCGCTTCACGCTGGTCCTGCGGAAGCTTGTCCAGCGCAAGGCGGAATTCCTCGAATTCGAGATGCGCCTGCTGCGCCGGCTGGGTCTTCAGGGTTTTGGCATAGCTGCCATCGGCGTCCTCCACCTCCCGCCGCCGCTTGCGATAGTCGGAGCGGAACAGGTTGCGCAGGATCGTGAACAGCCATGCCGGCAGGTTCGAGCCGGGCTGGAACGAGTCGATGTTGGCTAGCGCCCGCAGCAGCGTTTCCTGCACCAGATCGTCGGCGCGGTCGCCATTACCGGAAAGCGAGATCGCAAAGGCGCGCAAGCTCGGAACCGACGCCAGGATGTCGTCGCGGAGTGAGTCTGTGAGAGGCATTATTATTCCCCTCCGTCGTTTTTTTCGCCCGCAGTCCCAGCAGTCCCTAGTTGGGGATTGCCCTCGGGCGCATCAAGCTTGCGGATCAGCTCGACGAACCGGTCCGGAACCCCCTGCCGGACGACATCGTCGTACATGGCGCGCAGCTGGTGGCCTATTCGGGACTGAATCTCGGCGTTGAGGCCGCCCTGCTTCTTTACATCCTTCATGACCTGGTCCACGCTTCCCCGAGAGTTAAGCTTTTGTATTGTCACGGATAATCCTCAAAATTGCCGCTGCGCCGGCGATCGCTATCGTAGTGGCTAATTCAAAGTTGCCCAAAAAGTTCCGGAAGATCCGGGAACTTTTGTCCGGTCTGGGCGTAGACAGGCACTGTTAGGGGGATACCGGGTCACCCTCGCGCCGAAGTTTTGGCCCAAGATGAAGGATGGAGTGGGGATGTCCCGATCACAGCTTGTTGCCGAACACTTGCCGTTGCTGCGCCGCTATGCCCGTGCGTTGACGGGAAACCAGGCGTCGGGCGACGCTTATGTCGGGGCCATGCTTGAGGCCCTGCTTCAGGATCCGTCGCTACTGGACGAGCGTCACGGACCGCGCGCCGGGCTTTTCAAGCTCTTTACCCAGATCTGGAACTCGGTCTCGCTCAACGAGGACCCCGAAGTGACGCCGCTGCCGATGCCGCCCGAGCGGAGGCTTTCGAATATCACCCCGCTGCCGCGCCAGGCCTTCCTGCTGTTGTCGCTGGAGGGCTTCTCGGAAGAAGAAGTGGCCTTCATTCTCTCGATCGATGTGGCCGAGACCCGCAAGCTCGCCGATACCGCCGGGCGCGAAATGGCGGCGGAGATCGCCACCGACGTGCTGATCATCGAGGATGAGACCTTCATCGCGATGGATCTCGAAAGCCTGGTGAAGAATCTCGGTCATCACGTGATCGGCGTCGCCCGCACCCACACCGACGCCATTGCTCTCGCCAAGAACAAGAAGCCCGGCCTGATCCTGGCGGATATCCAGCTGGCCGACGGCTCGTCCGGTCTCGATGCCGTCAACGAACTGCTGCGGACCTTCGAGGTCCCGGTGGTGTTCATCACCGCGTATCCGGAACGTTTCCTGACCGGCGAGCGCCCCGAACCGGCGTTCCTGATCTCGAAGCCGTTCCAGCCCGCGATGGTGTCCGCGGTGGCGAGCCAGGCGCTGTTCTTCCAGCGCAACTCGCGCAACCGGTCGTCAAGGGTGGCGTGATCTCGGGAACTGCCGTGTCAAGCCTGCTCGGGCGCGGCTTTGCTGCGCCCGCAGGTCGTTTAATGGCGGCGTGTCGATTTCGATGGATTCGTCAGATTCCTCGCCGAGCGTGCGCAACGGTCGCTCCGGGAGAACCCCTGAGAAATACTTCAAGACGGACGGCGAGCGTAGCCCGGATGAGCGAAGCGATATCCGGGGTCTTCGCATTTGCTATGGTTCCCGCATGTCGCTGCGCTCATGCGGGCTACTTGCTTCATGAAGGACAGCGCCGCCGCGCGGTCACTCCACAGAAAATGAGGATTGGTCTGAGGTCTTCGATGTCAAGCTGAGTTCCCGTTACGCGCGAAAGCGCTCTTGCGAGAGCTGCCAATTACGATCTCCATGGTCAGACCCCAAACATAAGAGGTTTCATAACCGTGGCCCCCATGATGCGCATATGAAGCAGGTCACACTCCCTGCTGTTCGTCAGCGGCGCCGGGCGGCTGACGGGCGATGTCGAGCCGTGCGCCGACGAAACCATTTTTCGAAGCCGACGAAGTCGGCCTGAAGCGAAAATCCCCTATCAAGGCCCCGCCGGGGGCGAGATTTTGGAGATTGCAGATGGCTGTTGTGGCGAGGGTTTTATCGTTCGCGTTTCCCGATAGTGAATTGGAGGTGGGCCCCCTTATGACGGTCGCCCTGTTTTGTGGCCTCGGTCTGTCAATATCCCTGCTCCTGGCCGCTGGCGGTTTCGATTTGGGGGCCGGCTTTTTCTAAGTAGCGGCCGCCGCCGGGAGTGAGCGCTTTGAGGACAAGCGCCCGACGGTCGGGCAGACGTCGTTCTGCGATGGGAACAAAAGTTTTCTCAAGCAATGTACGACAGCATCGCTTACAGGGACACCAGTTCGATATTTCCGAACTTTGGCTTCGGTAGAAAATCCAAATTCGATTCTCGGCAGCTTAAGCTTGATATTCAAGACCTCGATTTCGAGAAAATCTTTTTACTTAACGCCAACAGAATGCTCCTCCGAATGTGCATGATCTGGTGCCTGTTCTACGCTTCTCCTCTGTTGGTGATGCTCACCGAGTGCACCCGCGCATGACGCCAGCGTCATTGCCATTGCTGAGCGCGCTTGGACGATTACTACTTTTCGCCTGCGAACAAGAGTGAGGTGAGTGGTGACGATTTACGTTGCTTTTGCAGCTATCGTCCTTTGGGCATCCTTTGCAGCCTATTTATTTGGTCGAACGATGAATTTCGACCGTAAAGCCCTAAACAATTTAGCGCCCGGCGCGGATTTTTGGGGGAATGGGGGCCGGCGGGATGGGCAGTTTGGGCGCGATCCCGCCCTTTACACCCTCCTGGGTCGGAGCTATCGGCGGAAAGCTATGGTTACGACTTGGGTCTTCATCCTTTGGATGATTGGTGGCGTTATAGTCATCACAGCATGTTTTGAGCCTTCTTAGATTCCTCCCTCATTGCGGCTGGGGAGTTTGGCCGCCGAGGATTTGCAAAAAAACCGACATGTCGACGTTACCTCCGCATTGGATTATCGCCACCCGCTTTCCGGCGTGCTGCGCTCGTTCCTTGATGAGCGCTGCTAGGGGAGCAGCACCGGCTCCTTCGGCTATATTGTGTGTGTCGGTGTAGATGACGCGAATCGCTTCCGCAATTTCATTGTCACTGACGCGGATAATGCGTGCGACGCCATTTTTTATTATTTCGAATGGCTCCTCCTGGGGATCGCGGCATGCTATCCCGTCCGCGAACGTTCTCGCCGACGCCGTCGGTATAAGGCGGCCGGCTTCGAACGACAGCGCAAAGGCTGGAGCATTGGCAGCCACGACACCGACGATCTCCGTTTTGAGTTGCAGCAGATCGCGAACAGTGATCAAGCCGCAAATTCCGGAACCGACACCAATCGGGACATAGACGACATTCAAGTCGGACCAACTTGCAAAGAGTTCGTGAGCGTAAGTCGCAACGCCTTTTACAATTTCACGGTGAAACGATGGGATCAGATGGTGGCCGCGTTCGCGTTCGATACTCGCAGCAAAAGCCCGACTTTCGTCAAAGTCCTTGCCGGCGACAATCAACTCTGCACCGAAGGCCTTCATTGCAGCATTTTTTTCAACGGAGTTTCCTTCGGGGACCACAACGATGCAGCGCAGGCCGTTTCGCGCTGCGGCAACCGCTACGGATTGCCCGTGATTGCCCCGGGTGGCGGTAACCAAGCCCTGCGGCAGGCCACCACGGCATCGCAGGGCATTGACGTAGACCAGCCCGCCACGAGCCTTGAATGATCCTGTCGGAGTGTGGTTCTCGTGTTTCACGATGACCTCGACGCCGAGTCGATTGCAGAGCAGAGGCCAAGCGTACGCGGGTGTATGTGGCACAAACGATCGGACGATTGTTGTCGCCGCTTCAAGTTCGTCTAAGGTAAAAAATGGCTTCATCGTCCCAGCCTCCCGAATGCAACAATCGATATCAGTTTCCTGAAATCGCGACTTTCAGGAAACTGACCTAAAAAGCTCGACACACACTCGTTTCGCGATGTCGGGCGTGACGGTTCGTGCTATCGTCAGTCATGGGTGTAAAGGAGCAACGTCAGCCTCTTCGGCAAGGCTTGCCTAAAAGGCGGGCCGCCGACGTCGGCCATTGCGCCGCCGAATTGCTGCCTCGAAGTCCCTATGACGTGAGATATACCCCTGACGCAGCGGTCATAGGCTTTGCATTCGAGGGCCAAACTGGTGTCCATGCCTTTGCGACGGATCGCCGAGCCGAATTTCGAGCAAAGCCCAATGGACTGGCCTATGTACCGCGAGGCTGCGATGTCTATTCGCAATCGCTCCACGGCGGCGAATACCTGAGGATCGTGGTCTGCCATGGGCAGGAGGACGCTGGCTTGAGCGAACGCCGATTCAGCGACATCATTGATTCCACCGCGATTCGCGCCGCCCAAAACTTGCGAGCGATTTTGCTGGCGGGTAATCCTATCGATCTGCTCAACCTTGAGCATTGGCTCGATGCGCTGATCGATCGTGCTACCCACGCCGTACGGCGGAACGAAAGCGAACCGCGGATTGGGTCGTGGATGACAACTCGCCGCCTCAAGGAGGTGGACGAACTGATTGATGCCCGCCTCGACGACAAACTGACTGTCCAGGAGCTGGCTACAGCCGTTGGCCTCTCGACCGGCTTTTTTAGCCGGGCCTTTAAGGCTTCCGTTGGGAAAGCTCCTTACGAATATATCATCGACCGGCGAATTTCACGGGCGCGAACGCTTCTGGAAATTGGTACAGCTGAGCTGAGCGACATCGCACTGGCTTCCGGGTTCACCTCGCATGCGCACATGACTGCCACATTTCGCAGCCGGCTCGGAGTGACGCCGAGCCACATTCGCCGAGAATTTGTTTGAGTCACTTCCGGGTTTGGCACATCGCGACATTTCGCTGCGTTGTGGAATTTGGTCGCTATCGCGGTGTAGCGGACATCGAGCAAAATGCACCGATCAAGCTCGCTTGATGAGTATGCGCC
>NZ_SSNA01000004.1 GCF_004799445.1 Bradyrhizobium sp. | reverse complement strand
GCGGCGAGATCGCGAAGCTGCGTTTTGTCGTCATTGCCTGCGACAAACGCGAAGCGTTTGCGCAAGGGAGCGAAGCGACGAAGCAATCCATTCTTTCTTGTTGCTAGGTGGATTGCTTCGCTTCGCTCGCAATGACGGATGCCTGCTGTTTGAAAACTAAATCAGCGAACGCATCACGGGTAGGTGTCGTCCCTGCGAACGCAGGGACCCATAACCACAGGCCTGGTTGGGAGCAGAAGCCGTTAGCCACCGTTCGAAAACGCGAGGCCGCGGCGTCGCGATGAGCGCAATTGCGCTCACGCTGGGGTCCCCGCTTTCGCGGGGACGACCCGGGACATGGGGCGCCCGCCACGCCTATAGGCAAGCGCTGCCCGTTGTTAGTGCTTGATGTCAGCCGGAACCGGTGTTCTGCTTAAAAAAGCTGCTGGAGTACGCCGTCTGTGTCGATCTTCGTCGCACTACACCACGTCACGCACTACAAATATGATCGTCCGATCGACCTCGGCCCTCAAACCGTCCGGTTGCGGCCGGCGCCGCATACCCGGACGCCGATCCTGAGCTATTCGCTCAAGGTCACGCCCTCAAATCATTTCGTGAACTGGCAGCAGGACCCCCAGGGCAACTGGCTCGCCCGCTTTGTGTTTCCCGAAAAGGCCACCGAGCTGAAGATCGAGGTCGATTTCACGGCGCAGATGACCGTGATCAATCCGTTCGATTTCTTTGTCGAACCCTCTGCCGACAGTTTCCCGTTCAGCTACACCGCCGATCTCAAGACTGAACTGGCGCCGTACCTCGCGACCATCGAGCCCGGACCGCTGTTTGCCGCTTACCTCGCCGGGATTCCCCGGGAGGCGCCGAGCACGGTCAATTTCCTGGTCGATCTCAACGCCCAATTGCAGAAAAAGATTCGCTACATCATACGGATGGAGCCGGGAATTCAGACCCCGGAAGAGACGCTGGCCTCCGGCGCCGGATCGTGCCGCGACTCGGCGTGGCTGTTGATCCAGGCCTTACGGCATCTCGGGCTCGCCGCCCGTTTCGTCTCGGGCTATCTCATTCAATTGCGTCCCGACATCGATCCGGTCGAGGGACCGCGCGAGGTCGAGAACGACTTTACCGATTTGCACGCCTGGGCCGAGGTCTATCTGCCGGGCGCGGGGTGGATCGGATTCGACGTCACCTCGGGCATGCTGACCGGCGAGGGGCACATTCCCGTCGCCGCGACGCCGCATTATCGCACGGCGGCGCCGATCAGCGGCGCGGTCGGTTTCGCGCAGGCCGAATTCGGTTTCGAGATGAGCGTCAAAAGAATTCGCGAGGCGCCGCGGATCACCCGGCCGTTCTCCGACGAATCCTGGGCGCGCCTCGACAGGCTCGGCGAGCTGGTCGATGCCGACCTGAAGGCCGGCGACGTCCGATTGACGATGGGCGGCGAGCCGACCTTCGTTTCGGTCGACGACCTGGAATCGCCGGAGTGGAATATCGCTGCCGTCGGCCCGACCAAGCGCGGCCTTGCCGACGAACTCATTCGCAAACTGCGGGCGCGCTTTGCGCCGGGCGGCCTGCTGCATTACGGGCAGGGCAAATGGTATCCCGGCGAAAGCCTGCCGCGCTGGGCGTTCGGCCTATACTGGCGCAAGGACGGCGTGCCGATCTGGAAGAACCCGGACCTGATCGCGGATATCGAAGGGCCGCACAAGGCGAAGATCGGCGACGCCGAGCGGTTCGCCGAAGGCGCTGCGAAAAGGCTCGGTGTCGATTCCGAATTCATCATGCCGGCGTTCGAAGACCCCGGTCATTGGTTGCAGAAGGAGGCAGCGCTGCCGGCCAATGTCGATCCCAGCGACTCCAAATTGTCCGATCCGGAAGAGCGTGCGCGGATGGCGCGGGTGTTCGATTCCGGGCTCGACGTGCCCAAGGGTTTCGTCCTGCCGATCCAGCGCTGGAATGCCGACGCCAGCCAGTCTTCCTCGCGCTGGAAGAGCGAGCGCTGGAAGCTGCGCCGCGGCAACCTGTTCCTGACCCCTGGAGATTCACCGCTGGGGCTGCGGCTGCCGATCGCCTCGTTGCCGCATATTCCCGCCGACGAGTATCCCTACATCGTCGAACAGGATCCGCTCGAACCACGCGAGGAACTGCCGGTTTACGACGCGGCGCCGGCAGATAGCGCGCCCCATCAGGAGGTGCACGAGCAGCAACTCAAGGGCGGCGGCATCCGCACCGCGATGTCGATCGAGATCCGCGACGGCGTGCTGTGCGCCTTCATGCCGCCGGTGGAAAAACTGGAGGACTATCTGGAACTGGTCACCGCGGTGGAGGCGACCGCCGAGGAAATGCAGATCAAGGTGCATGTCGAGGGCTATCCGCCGCCGTTCGACCCGCGCGTCGAGGTGATCAAGGTAACCCCCGATCCCGGCGTCATCGAGGTCAACATCCAGCCTTCGACCAGCTGGCGCGAGGCGGTCGATATCACCTTCGGTCTCTATGAAGACGCGGCAAAGGTTCGGCTTGGGGCCAACCGGTTCCTGATCGACGGCCGGCACACCGGCACCGGCGGCGGCAATCATGTCGTGATCGGCGGCGGCCAGCCTTCTGACTCGCCGTTTCTGCGCCGTCCGGATTTGCTGAAGAGCCTTGTGCTTTATTGGCAGCGGCACCCGTCGCTGTCCTATCTGTTCTCGGGTATGTTCATCGGGCCCACCAGCCAGGCGCCGCGCATTGACGAGGCCCGGCACGACGGCCTCTATGAACTGGAAATCGCGCTCGCCCATGTGCCACCGCCGGGAATCAAAGCCCCGTTGTGGCTGGTGGACCGCCTGTTCCGGCATATTCTGGTCGACATCACCGGCAATACCCACCGCGCCGAAATCTGTATCGACAAGCTCTATTCTCCCGATGGCGCCACCGGCCGGCTTGGTCTGGTCGAGTTCCGCGCGCTGGAAATGCCGCCGGATCCGCGCATGTCGCTGGCGCAGCAGCTGCTGATCCGCGCGTTGATCGCAAAACTCTGGCGCGAACCGCAGGACGGCAAATTCGTGCGCTGGGGCACCACGCTGCACGACCGCTTCATGCTGCCGCATTTCCTTTGGGAAGACTTTCTGGATGTACTCGCCGAATTGAGGCAGTCCGGTTATGATTTTTCACCGGATTGGTATGCGGCTCAGCTTGAATTCCGCTTTCCCGTGTTCGGCCGGGTCCACCATGGCGGCGTTTCGCTGGAAGTGCGCCAGGCGCTCGAGCCGTGGCACGTTCTCGGTGAAGAGGGCTCGGCCGGGGGCACCGTGCGCTACGTCGATTCGTCGGTCGAACGGTTGCAGGTCAAGGCGTCGGGCTTTGTCGAGGGCCGTCACGTCGTCACCTGTAACGGCAGGCGGATGCCGATGACGGAAACCGGCCGTTCCGGCGAGGCGGTCGCCGCCGTCCGCTTCAAGGCCTGGCAGCCGGCGTCGGGGCTGCACCCGACCATTCCCGTCCACGCGCCCTTGACGTTTGATCTGATCGACACCTGGAATGGCCGGTCGCTGGGGGGCTGCGTCTACCACGTCGCCCATCCCGGCGGACGCAGCTACGAGACCAAACCGGTCAATTCCTATGAGGCAGAGGCGAGGCGGCTTGCCCGGTTTCAGGACCACGGTCACACGCCCGGCAAGATCGATCCGCCGCGCGAGGAACGCACAATTGAATTCCCCTTGACCCTCGACTTGAGGACGCCGCTCCTGCATTGAGGATATGGATCGAGAGCGTTTTCGAGCGAAGCATGCCCTCGGACTTGATCCGGGGGTGGATGCCGGTTCGCGTTGAGAAAACGCGTCAAAACAACAGACTAAAGCATTGGTTCTGATTCGAATAAGAACCAATGCTTGAGGCGCGGGAGAGTCGGGGATGGCGGGACAGGCCGGCCAGGGAAATAGCCAGGGGAGCGGTCTGGGAAACAAGGCCCGTCCGGGCAGCCGGCGGGCCGCGCAGTGGATGCGCGACTATGTGCGCCTGCCCGGAATTCCGGATGAATATATTGCCCAGGACGGGACACCGCGTGCGGTCTGGAACCGCTTCTTTGATGCCTTCGCGGCGCTGACGCCAGGTGATATCGAGCGGCGTTTCGGAGCCGCCGACCGGCACTTGAGGGAAGCCGGCGTCAGCTATCGCGCGCCCGGCGAAACCTCCGACCGGCTCTGGCCGTTGAGCCATCTACCGCTGCTGATCGACGACGTCGAATGGCAACAATTGACTGCCGGCATCGTGCAGCGCGCGCAATTGCTGGAACTGGTTCTGAGCGATCTCTATGGCGAAGGCCGGCTGGTCGCCGAGGGGGCGATACCGGCGGCCGCGATTGCCGGCAGCACCGAATATCTGCGCTCGGTGTGCGGGATCAAACCCCCCGGCGGCCGACATCTCAGCCTGTACGCCGCCGATGTCGGCCGCGGCCCCGATGGGCGCTGGTGGGTGCTGGGCGACAGGACCCAGGCGCCGTCGGGCGCCGGCTATGCGCTGGAAAACCGGCTGGTGCTGTCGCGCGCGTTCGCGAGCCTTTACAAGTCGATGAATGTGGAGCGGGTCGCGCCTTTCTTCGAGGCGTTCCGCGATGCCTTGCGCGCGAGCGCGGACCGCGACGAGCCGCGCATCGGGCTCCTCACGCCCGGCCAGTTCAGCGAGACCTATTTCGAACATGCGACGCTGGCGCGCTACCTCGGATTCCTGCTGGTCGAGGGTGACGATCTCGCCGTCAGCGGCGACCGCATCCATATTCGCACCGTCGCCGGCCTGAAGCGGCTCGACGTGCTGCTGCGCCGGGTCGATTCCAATTTCCTCGATCCGCTGGAGCTCGACGCGTCCTCGCAACTCGGCGTGCCCGGCCTGATCGACGTGCTCCGCAAGAATGGTGTCGTGGTTGCCAATATGCCGGGTTCCGGCGTGATGGAGGCGCGCGCGCTGCTCGGCTTTCTGCCGAGCCTCAGCCGGCGTTTCTTCGGCGAAGATTTGAAGATGCCGCATATTGCCACCTGGTGGTGCGGCCAGAAATCCGCCCGTGAGGAAGTCTTGTCGCGGCTCGACGAAGTCGCCATCGAAGGCGCTTACCGCAGAGGGGTTCCCGGTTTTCCCGGCAACGGCCCGGTGCTCGCCAGCGAGTTGCCGCCGGCCGAGCGCGAGCGGCTCAAGACGGCGATCAGCGATCGCGGCATCGACTTCGTTGGCCAGGAACTGGTCCGGCTCTCGACCATGCCGGTGTGGGACCAGGGACGGATCACGCCGCGCCCGTTCGTCTTGAGGGTTTTCGCGGCCGCAACGCCGCAGGGCTGGACCATCATGCCCGGCGGCTTTTGCCGGATCGCCGAGCAGCTCGATGCCCGTGCCGTATCAATGGGGGATGGCGCGCGTGCGGCGGACGTGTGGGTGATCTCCGACAAGGCCGTGCCGACGACGACCCTGCTGCCGGCGGGCGATACGGTGCGGATCAGGCGCATCGCCGGCTGGGTCCCGAGCCGGGCCGCCGACAATCTGTTCTGGCTTGGCCGCTACCTTGAGCGCGCCGAGGCGACATTGCGGCTGGTGCGGGCGCTGGCGACGTCGATGCGCGATCCCGTCAGGGGATCGACCGTGCTGCATTCGGTGGAGCGGATCCAGCGGCTGCTCGTGACCTGGGGCGCGACCTCGCAAACGACGCGGACCCAGCCTGCGAAGATTGCCGCCGAAGCGCTGCAAAGCGAGGACAAATTCGGTTCGGCCCTGTCGCTGGTGCGCTCCGCACAGCGCACCGCCACGTCCTTGCGCGAACGGCTCTCGCCGGATGCCTGGCAGGTCATTATCGAGATGGTGGAACGTCTTGGGGAGGAGGTTGACGATGACGACGGCGTCATCAGCGCCGCCGAGCTGACGTTGCAGGAGCTCGCGAGCTTCGCCGGCCTGGCCCAGGAAAACATGAACCGCGCCGCCGGCTGGCGGTTTCTTGAAATGGGCCGCCGCGCCGAGCGCGCCATCAACACGGTGCGTTTCGCGCGCCAGTTCGCCTACGACGAAGCCGGCGGCGAGGACCTCGATATCCTGTTGACGCTGGTGGATTGCCAGATCACCTATCGCTCGCGTTATCTCGTCGGTCCGCTGCTGGCCCCCGTGCGCGATCTTGTGGTTCTTGATCCCTACAATCCGCGCTCGGTCGCGTTCCAGGTATCTGCGCTGAACGATCACATCGCCAGCCTGCCGAGTTTGAAAGAGGGCGGATTGATCGAGCGGCCGCAGCGTCTGGCGGTGGCCCTGCAGGCGACGCTGACGACGGTGGAGGCGGCAGCCCTCGATACCAAGACGCTGTTTGCGCTTGAACAGGACCTGCTCAACCTCGCCGACGCCATCGGACTGCATTATTTTCCGCACGGGCCCAATGCCAGCCGGCCTGAAAAGCTGACGGGTCTGGCGTGATCTACGATATCCGTCACGTCACCAGCTATAGTTACGAAAGTCCGGTCAGTTTTGCGCGCTGCTCGTTGCGGCTCGAACCCCGAAGCGACGGCGGACAACAATTGATCTCGCATAGTGTCGATATCAGGCCGCGCCCGATCGACCGCACGGTGCGGCAGGACTTTTTCGGGACGCACACCGAGAGCATCCTGATCGAAACCGCGCATCGCAACCTTCGGATCGATTCCCGCTCCCGCGTCTCGGTCTCCCGCAGCGCTCCCGGCCGCGACGCGCAAAGCCGCGCCTGGGAGAATGTCCGCGACGTGGCCATCGAGGCTACCAGCCTCGGCCCCGCTTCGCCGATCGGATACGTCTTCGCCAGCCCGCTGGTGCCGGTGCAGCGGCCGGTGACCTCCTATGCAGCGGCAAGTTTTTCGCAGGGCCGCGGCATCCTTGCGGGAGCGGTCGATCTCATGCACCGGATTCGCACCGATTTTAAGTACGATCCGAAGGCGACCGTCATCTCGACCCCGCTCAACGAGGTATTCGAAAAACGCCATGGGGTTTGTCAGGATTTCGCCCATGTGATGATCGCCGGGCTGCGCGGCCTTGGCCTGCCCGCGGCCTATGTCAGCGGCTATCTGCGCACCATCCCGCCGCCGGGAAAGCCGCGCCTGCAGGGCGCCGACGCCACTCATGCCTGGGTATCCCTGTGGTGCGGCGAGGGCCTCGGCTGGATCGGTTTCGACCCGACCAACGATATCCTCGTCGAGAACGACCACATCGTCCTGGCGGTGGGGCGGGATTTCTCCGACGTCTCGCCGGTGGACGGCATCATCGTGGGATCGCGCAGGCAGAAGCTCAACGTCGCGGTGGATGTGCTGCTGGTGGAGTGACGCGGGATCGTGGTCCACCGCCGGAAGGCTGTGCGCCTTCAGGCTCGGAGCGGCGCGCCCGCCGGGCCCATCTATCGGGAGCCGGGACGCCGGGCTCGGTGGCTCTTGTGGTAGTCCTTGGGAACCCCGTTTACCTGGACCGGGAGGATGATTCTTAACCATGCCTTTACAATCCGGCTGGCCGAACGTCCCGCAAGCGGGGCGGTAAGACTCTCATTACTGGAGCCATCGTAGATTTGGACCTGTCAGCGGGCGTTGCTTTCATGGAATTCAAGGGGGCTGTGTACGTCATGTCTATTGCAAGCAAAGTGTTCTATGCCAGCGTGGAGCGCAGTCTGTTCAATCAAATTGCGATGTTCAGCGCTGCCGGTCTTTCCATGTCATTGGCTTTGGTATTCGTTGGTGGCCTGCGGGTTGTGTATCCGTGGCTCTGAATCGCCCGGCAGCCCGGGCTGCCTGAAAACGCTCTGGATTGCTGGCGCGTGATCCCGGTGCAATAGACCGGGATCCGCTGCTGCGTTTTTAGAACGGTTGCGCGAAAAGCGGGTACTGCCTTCAATCGGCGTTCCGAAGATACCGATTGCTTATCTGGCAGCTGTCCCGGTTTGCACGGAACCATCTGCATCGCTGTCCGCGCGCAGGTTGCGGAAGAAGTTGTCGACCTCGCGCGACAGCAGTTCCGCCGTCGATGTCAGGTCGCTTGACGCCGTAAGGACCGACGTCGCGGCCTTGTTGGTATCGCCGATGGCGTCGCTGAGCGACCCGATGTTGGCGACCAGGGTGGAATTGCCGTCGGCGGCCAATTGCGCATTTGCGGAAATTTCGCGGGTCGCGGTATCCTGCTGTCCGACGGCGCCGGCGATATTCGAGGTGACCTCGTTGATTTCGCGCACCGCGGTGCCAATTTCGCGGACCGCTTCGACCGCATTGCGTGTCGACGCTTGGATCATGCTGATGTTCTGGCCGATTTCAGAGGTCGCCTTGGCGGTCTGTCCTGCGAGAGTCTTGACCTCGTGGGCCACCACCGCAAAGCCGCGACCGGCGTCGCCGGCGCGCGCGGCTTCGATCGTGGCATTCAGTGCCAGAAGATTGGTTTGCTCCGCAATCGCCTGGATCAGATTGAGCACGCCATCGATCCGCTGGGTCGCCGCGGCGAGACTTTCGATTTCGGCCACCGACTTCTCGGTGCGTTGACCGGCCTGTTCGACGACACTTGCGGATTGGCGGACCTGCCGTCCGATCTCTTCGATCGAAGCCGATAGCTGTTCGGCCGCGCCGGCAACGGCGAAAACATTGCTGGAGGCCTGCTCGGTCGCATGAGCGGCGGCGGTCGCGCGGCCGCTTGCATCCGATGCCACCTTGGTGATGGACTGCGCGGTATCGCGCATGGACGACGCATTGTCGTTCACCGCGCCAAGCACGCCTCCGATCGCGCCGCGGAACGCTTCCACCGAGGCTTCGATGTGGCGGGCCCGTTCCTCGCGTGCCCTGGAGTCCTGCAGTACCTGCGAGTTGAGGTTGCGGTTGCGGTCCATTGCCTCCTGGAAAATCTGGATCGCGCGGGCCAATGCGCCAATCTCGTCGGCTCGATCGGTATGTGGAACCTCGACATCTTCGGCGCCTTCGGCAACCCGCTTGATGGTGGTTGTGATAGCCGAAAGCGGCCGCGCCACCGAGCGGGAGATGATCAGGACACCGGCGCCGACCAGAACCAGCGCCAGGCCGCCGAGACAGGTCAACAGGAAGGACAGTTGGCGGTTGACCGCGGTTTGCTCGGCGATCTGCTTGCTGCGTTCGGCATAGACCTTGGAAAGCGCCTCGAGATCCTTGTTGAGGGCGGAACGCACAGTGCGATTGGCGTCGTTATCGCCCCATTCGCGGCCGGCGGCGTGACCAATCTCGACGCCACGGCGAACGAGCTCCTTGCGGAATTCGATGAACTGCTCGATGCGTTTCTTGAAGACGGCAAATTGCTGGGCGTCATCTGCCTGGACGATGGATTCCCAGTTCTTGACGACACCAAGGATCTGGTCGTTGAACTTGAGCAGCCCATCGCCGTACTTCTTCACGGCAGCGGCTTCGGTCGACATATAGATGCCCCGGGATTCCATCACAACGGCATAGACCAGCGAATTGACGCGTTCGACGTTGAGCGCGGCGAGACTGGCGGTCTCGATCGCATCGGTGAGTTCCGTGCCCCGACGGGTGTTGAAATCGGAAAGCGCGGTGATGGCCGCGGTCAGAAGCGCAAACAGGGCGAAGATCGCGTACAGTTTGGTTGCGATCGAAAGGTGTGACCCGATCGCCTGGCCCGAGCCGGCGGCAGGAGATTTCAAGGTTGCTGGCATTGCGAGCCTCTCAGAGGAGGCCGGTCAGCGCAGTGACGGCCGTCAAGCAATTATGTGAAATTTTCCTGTAAAAGGCGTTAACCTTGCCCTTCATTTCGGCACCTTGCTACTTCCGCGGGCGTCGTCGCCCGGTCGATTTTCCAAGAGCGACACGCCGCGATCTGCCATCCCGCCACGCCGGTGCGAAGCCATTTCGTCCCATATATCGTGAATTCTATATATAGATCAGATGGTTGATAAGCGATCCCTGGCAGGAAACCCGCGGAAGCAGGCATTGGCGTCCGGGGCGAGGCCCACCCGCAACGGCGAACGTCGCAGGGGACGCTCTGTCGCAGACTGTTGCGCAAGCTGATAGGTTTTGCGCCGGGTGTCAGCGCAGGGCGCTGATGGTCCGGAGCGGACATGGTCTATCGGCACGCCATAGGCAGTACCACCTACGTCTTCGACGACCTTCGCGATCTCCTGGCCAAGGCCACGCCGCCGCGTTCCGGCGACCGCCTCGCCGGGATCGCCGCCGACAGCGCCGAGCAGATGGTTGCGGCGCGGATAGCGCTCGCCGACGTTCCCCTCAGCCAATTCCTGCAGGAGACCGTCATCCCCTACGAAGACGACGAAATTACCCGTCTGATCCTCGATACCCATGATCGGTCGGCCTTTGCGGCCATTTCTTCGCTGACCGTCGGCTCGTTCCGCGACTGGCTGCTTTCCGGGACGGCGACGTCCGCAGTTCTCAAGAAGCTCGCGCGCGGGGTTACTCCGGAAATGGCCGCCGCGGTTTCGAAACTGATGCGCAATCAGGATCTCATCCTGGCGGCAAAGAAATGCGAAGTGACATCAGCCTTTCGCAACACGATTGGTCTGCGCGGGCGGATGAGCGTGCGGCTGCAGCCCAATCACCCCTTCGATGACGTCAAGGGCATCACCGCGTCGATACTGGACGGTATCCTGTTGGGATCCGGCGACGCCTGTATCGGCATCAATCCAGCAAGCGACGATCCGGCCGTCATTGGCGGGCTGCTGCGGTTGCTCGACGACATCATTGCGCGGTTGCAGATTCCGACGCAGGGTTGCGTTCTGTCTCACGTAACGACCACGCTCGGATTGATTGAGCAGCGCGTCCCTGTCGACCTGGTGTTTCAATCGATCGCGGGGACGCAGGCCGCCAACCGGAGTTTCGGCATCGACCTTGCGCTGCTGCGGGAAGCGCACCAGGCCGGACTGTCGCTGCGGCGTGGCACCGTCGGCAACAATGTGATGTATTTCGAGACCGGGCAGGGCTCGGCGCTTTCGGCCAATGCCCATCACGGCGTCGACCAGCAGACCTGCGAGGCCCGCGCCTACGCCGTCGCCCGTGCCTTCGATCCCTTGCTGGTCAATAGCGTGGTTGGCTTCATCGGCCCGGAATATCTCTATGATGGCAAGGAGATCATCCGCGCCGGGCTTGAGGATCACTTTTGCGGCAAGCTGCTTGGTCTGCCACTCGGGGTCGATGTTTGTTATACCAATCATGCCGAGGCCGACCAGGACGACATGGACAACCTGTTGACGCTGCTCGCGGCCGCCGGCGTGAGCTTCATCATGGGGGTGCCCGGCGCGGATGACGTGATGCTGAATTACCAATCCACCTCGTTTCACGATGCGCTTTATGTCCGCGACCTGTTCGGCCTGAAGCGTGCCCCCGAGTTCGACGACTGGTTGTTGCGCGCCGGGCTTGCCGATTCCGAGTTTCGTCTCGCCGGTAATACCGGCCTGCTACCCGATTTTGCATTGCGGTTGATCGCCTGAGGACCTCAGCCGCCGCCGGCGGCTTTCCGTGCAACCGTCCGGTCATCCCGGGGTTAAGCGACTGCCACAATGTTGAGGAATTTGTAGCCCAGCCTTCTGGCGCGTGCTTAACTGGTATAGGTTGATGTCGCAGAGGAAGTTCGATGAGAGCTGACAGCGTCGAGACGGTACGCCGCATCTTGTGCGTGTTTCCGCGCTACACGTCCTCGTTCGGCACATTCGAGTACGCCTATCCGCTGACCGACGGCGTCCAGGCCTTCATGCCCCCGCAGGGCCTGCTGCTGATCGCGGCCTACCTGCCGGCGAATTGGCCGGTCCGCTTCATCGACGAGAACATCCGCGCCGCCACGACGGAGGACTTCGAATGGGCGGAGGCCGTGCTCGTCAGCGGCATGCATATCCAGCGTCAGCAGATGAACGATATCTGCCGCCGCGCGCATGCGTTCGATCTGGCGGTTGCGATCGGCGGACCCTCGGTCAGTGCCTGTCCCGACTACTACCCTTCGTTTGACTACCTTCATGTCGGCGAGCTCGGCGATGCGACAAACGACTTGATCGCGCGGC
The DNA here is from genome assembly GCF_004799445.1 of Bradyrhizobium sp. Lineage (GTDB taxonomy): Bacteria > Pseudomonadota > Alphaproteobacteria > Rhizobiales > Xanthobacteraceae > Bradyrhizobium. Next base: position 5,254 of record NZ_SSNA01000004.1, on the reverse strand, counting down.
TTGCGCGCGATCCGTCCCGCCCCGAGCAGCAGGTGGTGTTCAAGACCGCCGACCGCCTCGACATGACCGAATTCCCACTTCCGGCTTACGAGCTAGCCGAGCTCAAACGGTATTTCCTCGGCAGCATCCAGTATTCGAGCGGATGTCCCTATCAGTGCGAGTTCTGCGATATCCCCGGACTCTATGGCCGCAATCCGCGTCTGAAATCCCCACAGCAGATCACCGCCGAACTCGACAAATTGCTCGAATGCGGCATCCGGGGTTCGGTCTATTTCGTCGATGACAATTTCATCGGCAACCGCAAGGCCGCGCTGGATCTGCTGCCGCATCTGATCGAATGGCAGAAGAAGACCGGCTTTGTGCTGCGCTTCTCCTGCGAGGCGACGCTGAACATCGCCAAGCGTCCGGAAATTCTGGCGGGCATGCGCGAGGCATTCTTCTCGACGATTTTCTGCGGCATCGAGACACCGGATCCCGCGGCGCTGAAGGCCATGAAAAAGGATCACAACATGATGGTTCCCATCATGGAGGCGATCCATACACTCAACAGCTTCGGCATGGAGGTCGTTTCGGGAATCATTCTTGGGCTGGACACCGACAAACCCGAAACCGGACAAGCTCTGCTCGAATTCATCGATGCGTCGCAAATCCCGCTGTTGACCATCAATCTGTTGCAGGCGCTTCCCGGGACGCCGTTATGGGACCGGTTGCAGCGCGAGAACCGGCTGATCGAGGATGACGAAGGGCGGGAATCCAATGTCGATTTCCACTTGCCATACGAGGACGTCGTCAAGTCCTGGCGCGCCTGCATGGGCAGCGCCTATCAACCCGGCAAGCTGCTGCAACGCTACGAATATCAGATCCGCCAAACCTACGTGAACTGGGTCAAGCGACCGCGTACGAAGCAACAGGCATCATGGTCGAACATCAAGCTCGGCCTGACCATGCTGCGCAATATTTTCTGGAAAGTCGGTGTTCTTGGCGACTACAAGATCGAATTCTGGAAATTCGCGCTGCGGCGTCTGGCCCGCGGCGAGATCGAATTTCTCATCAGTTCGATACTGGTGGGCCATCACTTGATCATGTTTGCACGCGCGGCCTCGGGCGGTCAGCACAATGCTTCGAACTATTCGATGCGGCTGCGCGAGGCATCTGTTCCTGCAGAGTAATTACGAATGAAGTCAAGGGCGCCGTCGCCCCATTCGCTCAGGGATCTGCGGGACCTGACGCCGGCGCGTGTAGGGCTTGGCCTTGCCGGGGCAAGTCTGCCGACCAAAGCACTGCTCGAATTCACGCTGGACCACGCGCGTGCTCGTGATGCCGTCCACGCCGCGTTCGATGTGCCCGCCATGTTGCTGGGGCTCGGCGATCTTGGTCTCGAGGTATCCAATGTTTCGAGTGAGGCCCATAACCGGAAGGATTACCTCAGGCGTCCGGACCTCGGGCGCATGCTTGATCGCGATTCGAAGCAGCTGCTGGCGAGCCATGCCGGTGGCCCGTGCCGGCTTGCGATCGTTGTCGGCGATGGCCTTTCGCCGGCGGCGGTCAATGCGCACGCCCTTGCGCTCCTGCGCAGCCTGATTCCGCAACTGGCCGCCGACCAAATCGAAATCGGCCATGTCGTGGTTGCATCGGGAGCGCGGGTCGCATTGGGCGACGAGATTGGCGCCATATTGGGCGTGCGCATGATGGCGATGCTGATTGGCGAGCGGCCCGGGCTTTCCGCCGCCGACAGTCTCGGGGTGTATCTGACCTTCGAACCCGAGGTCGGACTTACCGACGAAAGGCGCAATTGCGTTTCCAACATCCATCGCGCGGGGCTCGGCTACGATGAAGCCGCTTTCAGGATCGCGTGGCTGATCCGCGAGGGCCTCGCCCGGGAATTGACCGGCGTCGCGCTAAAGGATGAAAGCGGCAGTCGAACGTCTCGCAGCCTCGCGGCAAATTCAGGCCAGCATCCCAAATCCGAGACGTGAGACCCATGATCGCTGCATGCGCACTATTTTGTGCTCGGAGGGTGCGCTTGCGAGAGGCCGTAAAGACCTGCTACATCTCTCGCGGCAAATTTACCGCGTGTTTTCAAGGGCTAGTGCCGTTCAGGCAAGGTCGCTTGGGCCATCTAAATTGAGCCGATGTGAGAATTGGACAGGGCATGCTCGAAAAGAACGACGACAGTGAGGTCCACGTCGAGAAGATCGAGCAACGGCCGACGGCGAGCATCGCCTTCGGGCTGGAGCGGATCGGCCTGATCGCGGTTCAGGCGCCGATCCTGTCCTGCATCGTTCTGGTCGCGCTGATCATCGGCGCGATCTTCGGCATCCAGCGCATCAAGATCGATGATTCGCTGAGCCAGCTGTTCCGCTCCAACTCCAGGGAATACCGGCAATACGAATCGGAAATCAAGCGCTTCCCGGCGGTCGAGTTCGACGTGCTGGTGGTGGTCGAAGGCAAGAAACTGCTTGCGCGCGATAATCTCGAGAAGCTGCGCGACTTCATCACCGATCTGCAGCTCGTGGAAGGCACGCGCGGCCTGATCTCGCTATTCTCCGCGCGTCAGGCGCCGGCGCCCGGCAAGCTGCCGGCGGCGCTGTTTCCGTCGGAACTGCCGCAAGGCGCCGACTATGACAAGTTCATCGAGACCGTCAAAACCAACGAGCTCATTCGTGGCAAGCTGTTGTCCGAAGACGGTACGCTTGCGCTGATCGTGCTTTCGCTCGAACCAGATGTCGTCGCCAGCAGCAGTCTCGGCAAGACGATCGGTGAAATTCGAAAATTGATGACCGATGACCTCGGGGACACCGGCCTTAACGTGGAATTATCGGGTGTCCCCGTGATGCAGCTCGAGATCCGCAACGCGGTCGAGCGCGACGGCCTGACGTACAACGTGCTCGGCATTTTGGCCGGCTGCATCATCGCCATCATCTTCTTCCGCAAGATATCATTCATGGTGGTGGCCGCGTTCCCGCCGATCATTGCGATCTTGCTCGCGCTCGGCGTCCTTGGCTGGGCCAATTTCAACCTCAATATGTTCCTGAACGTGATGACGCCGCTGATCATGGTGATCAGTTTTTCGGACTCGATGCAGCTGACATTTGCGGCGCGCGACCGTCTGATCGCGGGCCAGGACAAGTTCACCGCATTCCGGAACGCCGTGCTGGTGGTCGGACCTGCCTGCGTACTCACGCACGGCACCGCCGGCATATCGTTTATCGCCCTGCAATTTTCGGATTCCGACCTGATCCGAAAATTCGGCGAGGCGGGACTTGCCGCCACCGTTATCGCGCTGCTCGCCGTGCTCTCGCTGGTGCCGGTATTCGGCGTGCTGCTTGTGCGCAATGAAAAGATTTTCGCCGTCAAGTTCCAGGGCGCCGACGCCGGCGTGCAGATGCTGCGCAATTTTTGCTACTGGATCGCGGTGCGCATGGTCAGCCGTCCCGGCCTTTTCAGCCTGATCGCGGTGCTGTTCGTCGGCGGCCTGGCTGTGGTCTATGCCAATCTGGAACCGCGCTACCGGCTCGCCGACCAGGTGCCGGACAAGCAGCAGGCGGTGGCGGCAAGCGGGCGTCTCGACGCCAAGCTGACCGGCGCCAACGCGATCGACGTCCTGATCGAGTTCCCGAAGGGCGCTTCGTTGTACGGCCCTGACACGCTGCAAACCATCGCCGACGTTCACTCGCTGGTGGAGAAACAGGCCGGCGTCGGCAACGTCTGGTCGTTGGAGACGCTACGGCGCTGGCTTGCTGAAAAGGCCGGCAGTTCCGACGTCGCGACCTTGAAGGAATATGTCAGTGTGATTCCCGAATATCTGGTGCGGCGTTTCATTTCCGCCAAGCAGGATGCGGTGGTGGTGTCGGGCAGGGTGCCGGACCTCGATTCCAGCCAGATTCTTCCGGTGGTCGAGAACCTCGACCATTCGCTGGATGGCGTGCGCAAGGCGCATCCCGGTTACGAGATCGCGGTCACCGGTCTTTCCGCGATCGCCGCCCGCAACAGCGCCAACATGATCGAGAAGCTCAACCGCGGTCTGACCATCGAGTTCGCGCTGGTCGCGATCTTCATCGGGCTCGCGTTCCGCTCGGTGGTGGTGATGTTCTCATGCATTCTGCCGGGGATTTTCCCGGTGGTGCTGTCGGGCACGGTGCTTTGGCTGCTCGGGGAGGGACTGCAATTCGCCAGCGTCGTTGCGCTGACGGTATCGTTTGGGTTGGGGCTGAGTGCCACGATCCATTTCCTCAACCGGCTGAGGCTGGAGTCCAAGCCCGGTGTCAGTCCGGAACTCGCGGTTGAGCGCGCCACCGTACTGGTCGGACCAGCGCTGATCCTGACCACGGTGGTCCTGGCCTGCGGTCTTGTCGTGACGGTATTTTCCGACCTGCCGTCGCTGCGTCTGTTCGGCTGGCTCAGTGCTTTCTCAATGGTCGCGGCGCTGGTGGCGGATCTCTTCATCCTGCGGCCGACGGCGATGTTCCTGATCAACCTGTCGCAGCGACTGCGCGGGACGGCAGATCCCGCGAAGCCGGCGGAGCAATCCGGAGCGAGCGGATAGCGAGCCTTAGCTTCTCACCATCGAAATCGTCACGCCCCTGATGTCGCCTTTGGAGCTGATCTGCACGGTCTGCCGGTTGCCGCTGGTGCGCAACGTCAGGCTGGCGGCGAATCCCGGAGCCTCAACCATCACGTCGATCTTGCCGCCACCTGCGGTTCCCCGCAGATTGCCGAAAATATTTCGGCTCGCCTCGCTCCAGTTGCCGGAAATTCGCTCACCCTCGCTGGTAACATCGCTGCTCAGATCGAATTTGTAGCTGTCGCTGGCGCAACGCAGGGTTTGCTTCAAGCCGAGCCCGGTGCCGTTGACCTTGTAGTCTGCCCGACAGCGAATGCGCTCTGAAGTACCATCAGAGAGCGAAATCGTGCCGTTGCCTGACCATGCTCCGTCCAAGCCGGTAAACGGACGCGACTGGGCATGGCTCGCCGATACTGACAACATCAGCGCAGCGCCGACGGCAGCTGACTTGACCGACCACCCAAACAAGCCGGAACCAAACAGTTTCATTTCTGTTTCCCCATTCAAATTGACGTTCCCATGCGCGATATGTCTCGCCGCACCAAAGATTTGGTGTAGCCGCGGCGCGTTTGGTTCAATGATAAATCGACAGCTGCCCGCAATTGCGCTAACCGGTCGCCAACCTGGCATCGGACCTTGTCGAAAAACGCGAGCGGATTGATGAGGCGAACGGCTTTTTCTTGCTCGCGG
>NZ_SSNA01000039.1 GCF_004799445.1 Bradyrhizobium sp. | reverse complement strand
TAGAGCCTTTTCCGTTTCGATTGAATCGAAACGGGGCTCTAGATTCTTGATTTGACGCGTTTTCTTGACGCGAACCGGTCTCCACTTCGCTTGAAAACGCTTTAGCCGATTTTCCGAAATCGCAAGTAAGCCGCCTGGCGGCCTTCGCGTTCGGCTTTGCGGCCATATCGCGTTATCGTGTAGTCGGGCCACGGCTCTCGCCAGTCGGACGCACGCTCCGCGGTCCAGACGAAATCGGGCGATCGAGAAAAATGCGCCAGCGTCCATGCGCAATAGTCGCTGATATCGCTGACGAAGCGAAATTCGCCCGCCGCCTTTAGAACCCGCGCCATGCTGGCGATGGTGGCGTCCTGCACGAAGCGTCGCTTCCAGTGCCGCCGCTTCGGCCAGGGGTCGGGATGGATCAGATCGATCCGGGCCAGCGAATGCTCCGGCGCCCACCCGAGCAATTCAGCGGCGTCGCCGGCGAACAACCGGATATTGCCGATGGCATGAGCCTCGATCTGCGCCAGGATCTTCGCCATGCCGTTGACGTAAGGCTCGCAGCCGATGAAGCCGGTGTTCGGAAAGGCGCGGGCTTCCGCGATCAGGTGCTCGCCGCCGCCAAATCCGATTTCGAGCCTGACATCCTCGACCGGCGCGTCGAACAGCCCGGCGAGATCGGGCGGCTGCGGGCCGCCGATTTGCAGCGAAAGCTGCGGCAGCAAGTGCTCGATCAGATTGGCCTGGTGCGCGCGCAGCCTGTGGCCCTTGCGCCGGCCAAAGAACGAGCCCTGGGGATGGACGGTGACGGCTTCCCCGGACGACGCATCGCGATTTCCGGGATCCCGGATTGCGGCACTCATCGCAGCGACGGGTATTGCGGATGCAGCAGCCGCGTCCGCGGCTTGATGGTGGCCGGCAAATCACGGTAGCCGCCGAGGATGATGTTCGAATCGAAAGCGGTGGAGGTCATGGCTGTCAATGTATGCCGCTGCCTTCAGAGGAGTTCAATCTTCATCATTCCAGGGCGCGCAAGCAAAGCCAGTGAACCCCGGATGTGCAATGGCACACCGGAAACCTCGACATTGCCGGGCTGCGATCGTGAACGCTCCGAAATTGACGGCTTGTCCTCAGCGCTTGTCGGGACCTTCGTGCACGGCAATCTGTTCGACCAATTCCACAATGCTGCGCCGAAGCTTGGCGTCGGTGATGCGCGTGAATGCGCGGGTCAGCGCCAAACCCTCTGACGTCGCCAGGAAATCGGAAACGTAAGTCGGCGAGGTCCCTTCGGCGAACCCTGCGGCGCCCGCGGTGCCACTGGGCCCTCCCTCAAACAGGAACGATACCGGCACCTGAAGGATTTCGGAGATCTGCTGTATGCGGCTTGCGCCGACGCGGTTGGTCCCCTTCTCGTATTTCTGAACCTGCTGGAACGTGAGCCCAAGCGCATCGCCGAGCTTTTCCTGGCTCATGCCCAGCATGATACGGCGCATGCGCACACGACTGCCGACATATTTGTCAACAGGGTTGGGCGCTTTGGTCGACATCGTCAGCACTCCTTGGAATTACGCCCGTTGGTGGAAGGAAGGCGAAACGGGACATGTCTCAGGCGCCAATATCGTCAAATCCTGCGCGGAGATTCGGTTTTAAATGAGTGCAGAAAATTTGCGCAACGTACCGACGGGCTGATCGTGGATGGTTTCCGCTGCGCAGAATGCGAATGGCATAGCCGGTCTGTCAACTGGTGGAATCCCGTATGCCGGCCTTTCCGCCAACATTCGAAACCAAGAGTGAATCACCATCAGGAAATTCACTTTGCGGCGCGGCGCCTGGTCGCGAAAATCAGGGCGGAGGCAATCATAATGGCGACGGGAATGTCGCCAGCGCGCGCGTAGATGGTCGGGAGCATGGCAGAAGGCAGGCCGGAATCCAGCACGCCTTCGAGACCAAGACCCAGCCGTGCGACGAATCGTCCCAACGGATCGATCACCGCAGATATGCCGGTGTTTGCGGCACGAACCACCGGCAGCCCTTGTTCGATCGCGCGCAGGCGCGCTTGTTGCAGGTGTTGATAGGGACCGGTCGAAATTCCAAACCAGCCGTCATTGGTAAGGTTGACGATCCAGCCCGGACGGTCATTGCGTTCGGCAACGTCACCGGGAAAGATCGCCTCGTAACAGATCAGCGGTAGCGCGCGCGGCGCGTTCGGGATCTCCATGGTGCGCCGCCGCCTGCCCGGAATGAATCCGCCCTGAACCTTTGTAAGCTGGACCAGGCCGATTTTTTCCATCCAGTCCTGGAACGGCAGAAATTCGCCGAACGGCACCAGATGCAGCTTGTCGTAAACCGACAGCACGCTGCCATCGTGATCGATGACGTAGATCGAGTTGTAGGCGCGTGTGATTTTCGTGCCCGGCGGAACATCCGGCGCGCGCACCGATCCGGTGATCAGAACGGTTCCCTTGGGCAGCAGGTCGGCGATCTGCGCCATCGCATCGGCCTCGCGCGTCAGGAAAAACGGGAACGCCGATTCCGGCCAGATCAAGACATTGACGTCGCGCACGCCGGTGGATTGCGGCCCGGATGCGCGATCAGACAGCGTCAGATATTTCTGCATCACCTCCGCCTTGGCGGAGTAGTTGAATCTGACATCCTGCTGCAGGTTGGGCTGCATGATCCGCAGCTTGACGTTTGCAACCATCGCCGTCGGCTGCAGACTTAAGCGAATTGCGCCAAAAACCCCCATCGCGGCGAGCAACACCACGGCCATGACAGGCGCGAGCCACGGCTTGCGCCCGCGCGAACTGCCATCGATCAGCGCGGCCGGGCTTGCGAAGATCGCCACGGCAAGGAATGTCAGACCCCACAGCCCGATCAGCGACGCCGTCTGGGCCAGCGCCAGCGGCTCGGTCAGCGCGTAGCCGAACGCATTCCACGGAAAGCCCGTGAGCGCGTGGCCGCGCAGCCATTCGCTCAAGGTGAGACTTGCGGCCAGTGCGATCACCCGCGAGGCATCCCTGGTCCAGATCAGCCGCGCGAGCGCAAAGCCCAGGGCGGTGAACAGCGCCAGGTAGGCGGGCAGGCCCAATATGGCGAACGGCAGTAACCACGCAAAGGTGGGTGCATCGACCAGGAAGGCGTAGCCGATCCAGTACAGTCCCGGCACGAAATAACCGAGCCCGAACCACCAGCCGGCCATCGCCGCCGCCGGCACGCCGCGCAGGCGTCCGGCGCCTGCGCCGTCGATCAGCCAGACCGCGACTGGAAATGTAACGAACAGCACGGGCCACGCGTTGAACGGCGGCATCGCGAGCGCCGACAGCGCGCCGGCGACAAGCGCGATGGCGGCGCGCTTCCATCCCCACGCCAGGATGATCGCCGGACCGGCCGCACGGAGGTTCCCTGCGGCTGTCACGATGAGCCGGCTCCGTCGCCCTGGGGGTTGGTATTGTCGTTGGCTTGCACGGATCCCGTCTCGGCCGTGGCTTCGCGGCGACGGCTCTCGCGCTGGGTGCGCAGGGCCGAACGCTCCTTGCGCGTGGCGATGCGCAGGCGTTTCACTCGCCTCGGATCCGCGTCGAGCACTTCGATTTCGAAATTGCCGGGTCCGGAAATGACCTCGCCGCGCACCGGCAGCCGGCCGACATGGGTCACAAGATAGCCGCCAAGCGTCTCGACCTCCTCGCCGGCCTCTCCGGTAACAAACTCCTCGCCGATGACAGAACGGACGTCGTCGAGGCTGGCGCGAGCATCGGCAATGAAGGAATTATCCGCCTGCCGCACGATCGACGGCGGCTCGTCGCTGTCGTGCTCGTCGTCGATCTCGCCGACGATCTGTTCGACGATATCCTCGATCGAGACCAGCCCGTCGGTGCCGCCATATTCGTCGACCACCAGCGCCAGATGGATGCGCGAGGCCTGCATCTGCGCCAACAGATCGATCGCCCGCATCGAGGGCGGCACGAACAGCAGCTTGCGGATGATGTTGGCCTTCGAAAGCGGCAGCGCCAGATCGACCGCGCGCAGATCGAGGCCGGCGGGGAACGGCTTCTTGCGTTTGACCTTGGCCTTGCCGGTCTCGGATATCCGCGCTCGCGCGGTCATGAACGCCAGCAAGTCGCGGATGTGGACGATGCCTTCGGGATCGTCGAGGGTTTCGTCGTAGACCACCAGCCGCGAATGCGCGGCGCTTTCGAACAGGCTCATCAACTCGCCGAGCGGAATGTCGCGCTTGACCGCGACGATGTCGGCGCGATGGATCATGACGTCGGCGATGCGGCGTTCGTGCAGGGAGAGGATGTTGCGCAGCATGGTGCGCTCGATGGCGGAAAAGCCCACCTCGTCCGGCGTGCTTGCGTCGAGCACGACCTGCAGGTCATCGCGGACCGATCCCGGCTTCCACCCGAACAGCGCGCGGATCGCCCGCGTCAGCCAGTTGTCGGCGGCGGGACGCATGACCTCGCCTTCCTGCACCACGGCAGGCAGGTTGCGCGTGTTGCGCGGATTGTCGTGTGTCGGTTCGGAGTCCGGCATCTCAGTCCATCCGCTCCCGGTCCGCATACGGATCGGGAATGCCGAGTTGTGAGAGAATCTCCCGCTCGAGCGCTTCCATGATCTCGGCGTCGTGGTCTTTTTCGTGATCGTAACCGATCAAATGCAGGAAGCCGTGAACCGCCAGGTGGCTAAGATGATGGTCGAACGGCTTTTGTTCGTCGTCGGCTTCCCTTCGCGTCGTTTCATAGGCGATGGCGATATCGCCGAGCATGCGCGGCGCATCGTCGGGACTGTGCGGGCCGCTCGGCTGCAGCGCCGGAAACGACAGCACGTTGGTCGGCTTGTCGATGCCGCGCCAGTTGCTGTTCAGCGTGCGGATGCCGGCGTCGTCGGTCAGCATGACCGCGAGCTCGGTCCCTGCGACGTCGGCCGCGACGAACTCGGCCGCGGCCGCGACGGCGCGATGGATCACGGTCTCGGCGTCGGGCTCGGCCTGCCAGCAATCGGCGACGACAAGAACCTCGGTGATGGGAAGGATAAACGGCGCCATCGGTCCGGAATGTTGTTTGCGACGGGAATTCGCCCCCGGCGCGCTCTCGGCGGCAGCTTTGGGCATCAAGGCTTGCTGGTTGCCGGTCGCTGCGGCAATCCTTCATAGGCCGCGACGATCCGCGCCACCAGCTCGTGGCGGATCACGTCTTCGGCGGTGAATTTCACCTGGGAAATGCCCTCGACGCCGTCGAGCAGCCTGGCGGCTTCCGCCAGACCCGAGGTCTGGCCGTTCGGCAGGTCGACCTGGGACGGATCGCCGGTGATGATCATGCGGCTGTTTTCGCCAAGCCGCGTCAGGAACATCTTCATCTGCATCGATGTGGTGTTCTGCGCCTCGTCCAGAATGATGGCGGCGTTGGTGAGGGTGCGGCCGCGCATGAAGGCCAGCGGCGCGATCTCGATCTCGCCGGTTTGCAGCGCGCGTTCGACGATGCGCGAATCCATCAGGTCGTACAGCGCATCGTAGATCGGACGCAGGTAGGGATCGACCTTCTCGCGCAAATCGCCGGGCAGAAAGCCGAGCCGCTCGCCGGCCTCGACCGCGGGCCGCGACAGGATAATGCGATCGACTTCCTTGCGTTCAAACAGCTGCGCGGCCTGCGCTACCGCGAGCCAGGTCTTGCCGGTGCCCGCCGGACCGATGCCGAACACCAGTTCGTGGCGCTTGAGCGCGCGAATATAGGAGTCCTGTGCGGCGGTGCGCGCCCGTACCGGACGCTTGCGCAGGTTGATGGTCTCGAACGACGATTTGGCGGTCTTGGCGTCGAATTCGAACAGCGAACCTTGCGCAATCACGGCGCGGATCGCGCCTTCGACATCGCCCTGCGCCAGCTCGTGGCCCTGGACGGCCTGCGCATACAGCGTCTCCAGCACGCGCCGCGCGGCATCGCAGCCGTCGCGCGATCCGGCGACGGTGATGTGATTGCCGCGCGAATCCACCACGACGCCGAGCCGTCGCTCGATCAGCGCCAGGTTTTGTCCGTAAGGCCCAACCAGCGCCGAGGCCGCGCGATTGTCATCGAAATCGATGACAAATTGCGTTTCGGGCGGGATCTGGATGTCGCGGTCGAGTTTGCGGCTGGGAGCGAGCGAAGGCGAATCCGATGCGCTTTTTGGCAAGGGTTCAGGCTCCCGTTCTCGTCTGAGAAGATTCGGTCATTTGCGAAGGCTTTTGAGAAAAGGCGGACGGCAGCGGGCGGCCATGCGGAAGGGCCGCGAGTTCACCGAGCAGGCTGTAGCGCTCGAGGCTTTCGATTTTCACCGGCAGCACCTCGCCGATGATGTCCGCCGGCGCCATCACATGCGCCGGTTGCAGATAGGCGGTGCGGCCGACGATCTGGCCGGGATTGCGGGCGGCTCGTTCGAACAGCACATCGACAGTGTTGCCAATCATGGCCTTGTTGAAGGCCGATTGCTGGCTGTCGATCAATTCCTGAAGCCGCACCAATCGCTCGTCCATTTCAGCCGCTGACACCGTCTCCCGCATGTCCGCCGCCGGCGTGCCGGGCCGCGGCGAATATTTGAACGAATAAGCGCCAGCGTATCCGATTTGTGTGACCAACGCGAGGGTGGCGCGAAAATCTTCCTCGGTCTCGTCAGGGAAGCCCACGATAAAATCCGATGAAAATGCAATATCTTGGCGGGCGGCGCGAAACCGGTCGATGACCCGCCGGTAATCGTCTGCGGTATGCCTGCGGTTCATGACGGCGAGAATGCGGTCGGAGCCGGACTGCACCGGCAGATGCACGAAAGGCATCAGCGCGGCGAGATCGCGATGGGCCTCGATCAGCGTCTCGTCGACATCGCGGGGGTGGCTGGTGGAGTAGCGCAAGCGAACGATGCCGGGAATGTCCGCGAGACGACGCAGCAGGGTGCCGAGCGACCAGGTCCGCCCGTCCGGCCCCTCGCCGTGATAGGCGTTGACGTTCTGGCCGATCAGGGTGATTTCGCGCACGCCATGGTCGGCGAGCCGCTCGCTGTCCTCGACGATCTTTGCCACCGGTCGCGACACCTCGGCGCCGCGCGTATAGGGCACCACGCAAAACGTGCAGAATTTGTCGCAGCCTTCCTGCACCGTCACGAACGACGAGATTCCGCGCGCCCGGATGGCCTCCGGCCGCGGCGGCGGCAGAAATTCGAACTTGTCCCGAACGGGAAACTCGGTCTCCAGCGCGCGGCCGTGACTTTTCGCGCGCGCCAGCAATTCCGGCAGATGGTGGTAGCTTTGCGGCCCGACCACCACGTCGACCACCGGCGCTCGCCGGATGATCTCGTTGCCCTCGGCCTGGGCCACGCAGCCGGCCACCGCGATGCTTATTTGGCGGCCGTTGCGCGCGGCTTCGTCCTTGACGGCGCGCAGCCGCCCGAGTTCGGAGTAAACCTTCTCGGAGGCCTTTTCGCGGATGTGGCAGGTATTGAGGATCACCAGATCCGCGTCATCCACGCTTGCGGTCTCGACAAAGCCCTCGGCCGCCAGCGTGTCCACCATGCGCTGCGCATCGTAGACGTTCATCTGACAGCCATATGACTTGATATGCAGTTTGCGCGGCAGCTTCATGGAACCGGAATGCTGGGCCGAAATGGCGCCAATGCGGCGCGGAACCCAATTATAGGCTAAATACGCGAAAATCCACCATTTCGAACGGTCAATCCGGGGCGTGAATTGCGGCGAATCGCCCGATCAACCCGGGCAATTGCCGCATATCGTCGAATGTCACCGCCGCTCCGGCCGCGCGAAGCGCTTCGCCGTCACCCGGCCGGCAGTGGCTGCCGCCATGGAAGCCGAGCACGGTCATCCCGGCGGCCAGCGCGCCGGTGACGCCGGGGATGCTGTCCTCGATCACCAGGCAACGCCCGGGAAGTGCCGCCATTTGCTTGGCCGCGAACAGGAACAGATCGGGCGCAGGCTTGCCATGGCTCACTTGGGTGCCTGAAAAAATATTCGGCGCGAAACGGTCGTAAAGCCCGGTCCGCGACAGGGTGGTGAAGATCTTCTCATGCGCGGCGCTGGAAGCCACGCAGATCCGCGCGTCGATGGCGTCGAGCGCCGCATGAAGATACGGAATCGCCTCGACCGTGTCCGCGAGGCTGCCAGCAATGTCGTTCGCCGTTCAGAATCGTAGCTGTCCGCCAGCGGCCGTCCGAGTTCCCGCTCGACCTCAAGGGCCGCGTCGCGCGCGGTGCGTCCGAGAAACCGCTGGTGCACTTGTTCGGCGGTGATCGGATAACCGTGACGGGTGAGCACGTCGGCGTGGACGCGGCACGAAATGACTTCGCTGTCGACCAGGACCCCGTCGCAGTCGAAGATGATGAGATCAAAATCCGGGTCTTGGTTTCGACGCGTTTTCGTCACGCGAATCGGCACCTGCTTCGCTGCATAGCACTCTTGTTCAGGATTTTTCGTCGTCCAGCGGCACGCAATATAATTCCAGCCGGTGATCGACCAGTTTGTAGCCGAGCTTGCGGGCGATTTCGGCCTGCAGCTTCTCGATCTCCTCGGAAGTGAACTCGATCACCTTGCCGTCGCGCAGATTGATCAGGTGGTCGTGGTGGCTGTCGCGCATCTGCTCATAGCGGGCGCGGCCTTCGCGAAAATCGTGCCGCTCGATGATGCCGGCGTCCTCGAACAGCTTGACGGTGCGATATACCGTCGAAATCGAGATCTTGTCGTCGACGGCGACGCAGCGGCGGTACAGTTCCTCGACGTCGGGATGATCCGCCGCCTCCGCCAGCACGCGTGCAATGACACGGCGCTGCTCGGTCATGCGCATGCCGGTGGCGGCGCAGCGCGCCTCGATACCGGTAGCCTTCAGCGCGGGGGTGGATTTCAGCTCGGTCATGATTCTCGCCCCTGGTAAGCGCATGATCCGCCTAAGCATACCCTCGGGTTTGGCCCGTAAGCGGTTTAACCGAGACATCATGCGCCACTTAATCGTTCGGAGCTTTGATCCGACGCAAAATCAGACCAAATCTTGCCGATCGCGCTCCTGGGCTGTTCTGCCACCGCGTGGGCGCTACGACAAGTCGCGGCGCATCAGGAGCGCGTTCAACGGTTCCCCGCCATCTTGCCGGTAATAGCGCTCGCGGCGCCCAACGACGGTAAATCCGGCCCGTTCGTAGAGCCGCCGTGCCGACCGATTGTTTTCTTCCACTTCCAGAAATACCGTCCGCACGCCGCGGCCGGCCAGATGGCCAAGATGCGTCAGCAGGAGGGTGTGGGACAGGCCACGGCCGCGATGGCTTTCGGCGACCGCGATCGACAGTATTTCGGCCTCGTCCGCCGCCATGCGGGACACCGCAAAGCCGACGACCTTCCGCCCCATCCTCAGGCGATGCACCAGCGTGTTGCGCTCGGTCAGCATGCTGTCGAATTCGCTCTCGCCCCATCCGCGATGAAACGACGCGCCATGTATCTGCGCCAGCGCCGGCGCATCGCGCAAGCCCGCAGGTTCGACCGCTGCGGTGCCGACGCTCCATAGTTCGCAGAGCCATGCCATCATGGCGATGTGGGCTGCGGAGCCTTGTGCAGCAGGTCTTTTGGGGGCCTGGCGTCGGGCGCACGCAGGTAAAAGGGGCGCGCCGGCGCGGTGTTCGGGCTGACGGCGGCTCCCAGCCATCCGACCCAGGCAATGTCGGGGGCGGGTTGCGCATCGACCTTGAAGGGTGGCGGCGCATGCGCCGGCCAGCGGTCGGCGAGGATCCCGGCGGCGTTGCCAACCAAATGCGGCGCTCCGAACCGCGCGGCGCCGAGCGCCTCCTCGATCGGCGCCACCCGGGGCCGGATCAGCGCGCTGCCGTTGCCGCCGACAACCTGGAGATACACTTGGTCGTGCCGGGCATCGATCGCGGAAATCACCGGTTGCTCGGCGTTTTGGCTGACGACAGGCGCGGCATAGGCCGCCAGCGTCGTCACCCCGACCACCGGCTTGTTGGCGGCCAGCGCGATGCCGCGCGCCGCGGAGAGGCCGACCCGCAGCCCGGTAAAGCTTCCGGGGCCGGTGGTCACCGCGATGCGGTCGAGGTTTGCGAACGTAACGCCGGATTGCGCGATCACCCGCCCGATCAGCGGCATCAGCGCCTCGGCATGGCCGCGCTTCATGGCCTGCGATTCCTGCGCGATCAGCTTGCCGGCCTCGGTGTCCAGCACCGCGGCGGCGCAGGCGTCGAGTGCGGTGTCGATGGCGAGGATCAGCATGGAGGGGGTTATATCAGCTTATTTCAAACTGTCGTCCCGGCCCGCACAGTTTTGCAGGGGGGACAAAGGCGCACGCTTCGCGCCGTGCCCGCCAAGCCGCGTTGTGGCAGGCACGCTTTCGCTTTGTCCGCCTTGGGCCGATGGCCTAGATCGGCCGGACTTCGACCACGTCGGGCACGAAATGTTTCAACAGGTTCTGGATGCCGTGCTGCAGCGTCGCGGTCGATGACGGGCAGCCCGCGCAGGAGCCCTTCATGTTGAGATAGACGATGCCATCCTTGAAGCCGCGAAACGTGATGTCGCCGCCATCGTTGGCGACCGCCGGCCGCACCCTGGTTTCAATCAGGTCCTTGATGGTCGCGACCGTTTCGGCGTCGGCCTCGTTGAAGAACTCGTCTTCCTCGTCGGCGGCTTCGTCGCTTCCGGCACTGCCGTCGGCCAACAGCGGCGCACCGGACATATAGTGTTCCATGATGGCGCCGAGGATCGCCGGCTTGAGATGCTGCCAGTCGCTGTCATCCTTGGTCACGGTGACGAAGTCGGAACCGTAAAATACGCTGGTGACGCCGGGCACGTCGAACAGCCGCTCGGCGAGCGGCGAACGCGCCGCGGCCTCGCGGTTGGCGAATTCCAGGGTGCCGCCGTCGAGCACAATGCGGCCGGGAATGAATTTCAAGGTGGCGGGGTTGGGTGTGGCTTCGGTCTGAATGAACATGATTTTCTCCGGCGTCGCCGGTTCAAGGCCGGCGCGTGAGCTCTTTCTAGCAGATGGCGACGGCAAACGCACGGTCAAGGGGCGTGATAGCTCCCATGCGGGCCGCTTTCCACCCGCGCGGGAAGCAGGGTTTTCAGGACCAGGATTCTTAAGACAGGGCGTCGATTTCCGCGTCGCTCAGATCGCCGGGCACGATGATGACCGGAATCGGAAAGGTGCCGACCGCGTTGGCCATCAACGTGATGAGCGGGCCGGGGCCTTCGGGACCGGGATTAGCGGCCAGCACCAGCATCGCGATATCGGCGTCCTTGTCGATGACGTCGAGCATCTGTTCGGTCGGGTCGCCCTCGCGGATCGCCCGCTCCGGGGTGATCGCGGCAATGCCGTTGGCGCGGCCGGAGGCGCGATCGAGCGCGGCATTCGCCGCCTCCTGGGCCTCGGCGCGCATGATGTCGGCGACCCCCAGCCATTGCTGGTTCTGGTCCTCGGTTTCGATGATGCGCAGCATCACCACGCCGCCGCCGACCCGCATCGCCCAGCGGCTGGCATAGTAGACCGCGCGGTCCCATTCCGCGGTGTCGTCAACGATAACCAGACATTTTGGCTTATGACCCGTCTCGTAGCTTCGTCGCTGGGTGGTCATGCATGTCCCGAGGCTGCGCCAAGCAAGCCGCATGCTGCCACGGCGCGGCCGTCCCCGACAAGCGGGGCGCTGGCGCGTGTTCCGCAAATCGCAAATGGAGGGTGCCGGTTTTACGATCGGAACAGCTGCGACCACTCAAGCGTTTTCAAGCGAAGTGGAGACCGGTTCGCGTCAAGAAAACGCGCCAAATCAAGAATCTAGAGCCCCGTTTCGATTCAATCGAAACGTAAATGGCTCCAGAGTGCGCTGCGTCATTTGTCGCAAACGAATGGAACTAGGGTTTGCGGACGAAGCCGACGATGTCCTTTGCCGCCTTCATGGTCTGGTCGGCGATGGCCCGCGCCCGGTCGGCGCCGTCAACCAGGATGGCATCGACATGGCCGGGGTCGGCGACCAGCCGCTTCATCTCGGAGGCGATCGGCGAAAGCCTGGTGACGCAGAGCTCGACCAGCGCGTTCTTGAAGCTGGAGAACTGCCCGCCACCGAATTCGCCGAGCACATCGGCCTTGGTGCGGCCCGCCAGCGCGGCGTAGATCCCGACGAGGTTGTCGGCCTCCGGGCGCGTCTCGAGGCCCTTTTCCTCCGACGGCAACGGCTCCGGATCGGTCTTCGCCTTGCGGATCTTCTGCGCGATGGTGTCGGCATCGTCGGTCAGATTGATCCGCGAATTATCCGACGAATCCGACTTCGACATTTTTTTGGTGCCGTCGCGCAAGCTCATCACCCGCGTCGCGGGGCCCGTGATCAGCGGCTCGGGCTGCGGGAAAAACAGTCCGTCGTTGAAGCCGTGGCCACGGATCGAGTCGGCGAAATCATTGTTGAATTTCTGCGCGATATCGCGAGCCAGTTCGAGGTGCTGCTTCTGATCCTCGCCGACCGGCACATGGGTGGCGCGGTAGAGCAGAATATCCGCCGCCATCAGCACCGGATAATCGTAGAGGCCGACGGACGCGTTCTCGCGGTCCTTGCCGGCCTTTTCCTTGAACTGGGTCATGCGGCTGAGCCAGCCGACGCGCGCGACGCAGTTGAATATCCAGGCCAGTTCGGCGTGACCCGATACCTGGCTCTGGTTGAACACGATGTGCTTCTTCGGATCGATCCCGGCGGCGATGAAGGCCGCGGTGACCTCGCGGGTGTTGCGCGCGAGCTCGGCCGGCCCGCCCCAGACGTCGACGCCTTGCGTGATCGCGTGCATATCAACCACGCAATAGATGCAGTCATGGGTCTCCTGCAGCTTCACGAAGTTGACGATGGCGCCAAGGTAATTGCCGAGATGCAGATTGCCCGTCGGCTGGACGCCTGAAAAAACCCGTTCAACGATCGCCATGGTCAGCTTTTCCTGTTTCGCGCCGTCCATTGCCACGCGGGCCTCAGTCGCGCAAGCCGGAGTCCGCAGGTAACCGGATCGCGTTGACCGCTT
>NZ_SSNA01000038.1 GCF_004799445.1 Bradyrhizobium sp. | reverse complement strand
CTGTCGACGATGAAGTCAGTTTAGCGAGACTTAGTTTAGCGAGACCTGGGTCGATACCGCCTGTCAGTACCGCGACACCACGGGTGGCTGGCCGACTGGGGTCTTCCCAATGGGGCTCTTGCCAATCGGCATTTTGCCGACGACCGGAGCCTCCTGATAGACGGGGGCGGGCTGTCTGCGCGGGAAGTCGGCAGCGCCGGCTGCAGTCACCACGGCAAGCGTTGCAGCCACTACGATCACAATCTTCATCACGGTAGTTCCCCTCTAAGCTAGAAGAAACAAAGCAGTAACCGGGCAAGCGTTCACCGCAAAATTACGTCTACAATGCGGCGGATGGGACCCGCTCGACGAATGGGCCTACAGTGCGACAGATATGACACACGGGAACTCACTCCTCGGGGTCAATGACCCGATTGGTTCAATGAAGCGATAGCCGAATAATCCGAATTGATGATCGGCCTGCGTGGTCTGCTGAGGATCAAAAGCGGCACGCCGATCGCTTCCGGTCTTCCCCTATGAACGACATCGGCATCACCGCTCGGCATGTCTCAAGGGTGCTGCTTGCGGGGAATTGCGGACGATCTGCGGCAGCGGATGAGGCAAAATAAAGACGCCTCTTCCTCGCGCCGCTCCTATTGCAGGAGAATCGGCAGATTGAGCGGGCCGCGGAAACCGAATCCGTGCCAGCGCACCCCCGCGGGATCAGGCAAGGTCATGTTGGGGAAGCGCTCGAACAGCATGGGCAGCAGGATCGCGCCAACGGTTCGCCGCGACAGGTGCGCGCCCGCGCAGTGATGCGGGCCGTTGCCAAAGGCCTGGTGAGGATTGGGCTCACGCAGCCCGTCATAGTTTTCGCCATCGTCGAAGACGTCCTCGTCTCGATTGGCCGACGCCTGGATCGTCATCACGGTGTCGCCTTTCGGGATGAAGCAGCCGCGAATCTCCGTGTCCTCCATAACGAGCCGTGAACTCGCCTGGATCGGCGCCACCCACCGCACCCCTTCCTCGAAGGCGGAGCGCCATTTGTCGCCTGCGCGCACGGCGTCAAGCTGATCCGGATTGGTGAGCAGGCCGTAGAGGATCGTCAGCAGGGCGTCGCGCGGCTCGTTGATGCCGCCGCCGATCGCGATCTTCACATTGGCGATCATCTGGCTTTCCGGAATCGGATTCTTCGCGTTCACCATGAAGGAGAGCGCTGAGGAATCCGGTTCGGCCCGCACGCGTTCGGCGTTGGCGCGAATACATTTGTCCATCTCCGCATTGGCGATGTCGGTCGCATCGAAAGGCCCCGGCGTCCAGCCGAAATTGCCGGCGCCGTCGATCAGCGTCTGCGACCATCGCTGCATGTCCTCATCGTTCGCGTCCGGAACGCCCATCGCATGTGCCAGAATCCGCGCGGCAAGCGGTCCTGCGAGAGCGGGAAAGAGATCGACCACCTCACCGCGCGGCAGCCGGTCAAGATACGCCGCGGCCAGTTTCGCATACAGCGGCGCCCAGACGGATTCGATCGTCTTCGGCATCAGGGCCGGCATCATCGCCATGCGTTCGGTCCGGTGCTCGTCGTGGTCCTTGCGCATCAGCGTATGCGCCAGAAAGGCGCGCTTCATGGGCGTGTTCGGGTCGTCGGAGCTGAACAACGCCGCGTTGTCCTTCACGTATTTGGTGTCGGCGGCCTTGGTGAGGAAGGTGCGGCCCACGGATTTGACCCGTAATACGGGCGCTTCGCGTCTCAGGCGCCGGTAGATCGGATAGGGATCGCGCGTGAGCTCTTCGATCGTGATGGTCTCGTCCAGGGGGGCCAGGCACGCGGTCGGCATGGGGTGATCCTGTTGGCTGTTGGCCGGTATGTGCCGAGGCGGAGCATATTGGCAGGCGAGAAACCGCGCAATCCGGCGTCCGCTCCGGCAGGCGCGAAGCCGGCACGCTCCTCCGCCGCGCCGGAACCGAATGAGAGAATAATTCAGGACCAAGCCTGATCATACCGGGAGAAAAAACGGCATCGACAGGGACAATCGCGCCGTTGAAGGTAATGCATGCGAGCGACGACAAGCCTGCTCCCTAGCGGATTTGAGGAAGAGGGCGTCACCTTTTGACTATCCGCGCGAGCGCGTGTTCCGGCAGGCGGCCAGAGTCCGTTGTGGGTCAAACGCGGCACTTTGACCTCGCGCCGGTCACTTCCGGTTTTCCCCTGTGAACGGACATCGGTATCACCGGTCGGCATGTCTCAAGGTGCCGGTAGCCGGCTGGCCGAGCGTCGATCAGCGGCGCGCTGCGGGACTCGTGCTCGCCGAGCAATTACCCGGTCGATCTGTTGACCAGATGCATTTGCCCGCAAGCCGGACATTGCGTGGACTCATAAACTTGGGGGGCGGCGTCCGGGTCGGCGGCGAAGGGCCTCGGAACGTTCATTCCAGTATTTGGACAGCGAAATACCGAGTTGGGCATGCCGGAGGGGCTAGCACACGATATGACCTTTTTATAAGCCCTTCCTTGGTGGCGACAGGTCTTTCGTCTCTTCTTCAGCCAGCAGCTTCAGGATGACTCTTCGCTCCGCGTCGGTGATCGGCGCCAGCAGACGCTTCTTGTACAGGGCGATATTTTGACCGTGGATGAACTTGTCCATGATGAGCCTCGCCCGGGTCCTTAGGGACTATGTTCGACGGGGTGCGCGCTTCCTGGATCAAAGTCCAGTCAAAACCGGGGGCTATTTCAAGATGCGTCGGCGAGGCACGCCAGCAGCGTCCGGCGCAACAACGGTCCCGGAGAAATCCGGATTTCCGTTTGCGCACCGCCTGAACCCAGGCAGCCGTTTGCTGCTGACGCCATCAAGACATTTAGCGCCCGGCTTGGGCCACCTTGGCCGCCAGACCTTCCCAAGGCCTGAAGATCTGTGTGGCAAGTTTGCCGTAAAGTTCACAAATCTTCTGCGACTCAGCGACATAGTTCGCAAGCGCCTGCCTTGCGAATTCGGTCTGAACCTCAATAGCGTTGTCGAACGACCGCACACCCATGAGCTTCTCTGCAAAGGACCTGCTCTCCTGCAACGACTTCCTGGTGTAGTCCACGTAGGCATTCGCAATGGTCTGAATGCTGAATGGACCATCGTCCGCCGGTGCGGCTGCGCTTGAGAAGGCCTCCGCAGCTGCGGCTGCGCCTGCGCCGATTGAGGGCGCATCCGCCGGTGCGACCTCGCCGACCAAAGGCCCGCTCGCCGGCGCGGCTGCGCCGTTCGCAGCGGCGTCAGTTGACGCGTCCATTGGGCTGATCCGATCTTCGTCCCGCCGATCCAGCTTCGGGCTTTGCTGTGGTTCAGGTTTCTGGCCCCGTGGAGACCCTTTATGGCCGCGCTGGCGGGGCTTCCCGCCTGGTTTTTCCTTGTCCGTGGTCGTCATTGTTGACCTCCGTTGAACGCGCTGATGCTCATCAAACGTCAAAACTCGGCCATGTTTGCGATCGAATCGCGGTTCTGGCTTGTTCCTCGCGCGGCGTTGGTGTGTCAGAATGGAGCGCCGGCGGCCGACGCTCTCGTTTGTGACTTCCGGAAGGAAGCGTGCGGGCGCAACGCTCGGTTCCATATTTAGAAACGGTTAAGTCCTCTCCAGCATATTGGGCCGCGAAGGGGCTAATCGGCACGGCGGTGGCCATGCACCTTCTGGATGTCACATCCAACGGTTCTCGAATAGAACAAGCCTACCCGGAACGACCAGCGCGACCATGGAGTCTCTCAGAGGCTTCGCCCTCTTGAAGGGAGGACGCGCAGTCAATGAAACGGGACGAATGGAAATCCCTGCTTCTTATGGAATGGGATCGTTGGCTTCAGACTCAGCCGATCGACCCAGCAGGGCCAACTGCAAAAGGGCCAACCGCAAAAGAGACATTAAGGTTCTTTTGCGAGCTTCAGGATAGGCGGTCGCCTCTGTTGGATTTCCGACCAAGGCGGCGCGATAGGTGGCGAGTCATCCATGAATTGTTGCTGAATGAGGGGCGCGTCTCCGATTGACGCCAACCGCGCATCGACATCGCCATGCATCAAAGATGCACACCTTGCGCGATCAGCATGAATGTCACCCGCACCACGGAGAAGGCGAATACCCAGTCTGCGAGGTAGACGTTGTACCGGGACGACCGCAGGTCGCGCGCTGGCGAATTTTAGGGGACCCATTCGATTTATCGACCAGGCTTCACCAGCCAACAATCCCCTTGAGTCCGGTATATAGCGAACCCGAAGCCGTCATCACAATTCCCGCCAGCGGTCCTATTGTGCGCATCAGGTTCTGGATAACCCGTGCCCGGCGACGGAGTTGCTCTTCACCGACATGCTGACCAAGCGCTCTTGCCATATTGTAGGCAACGGCATTGGGCTTGCCGCCGCCGGCCATCATCCTGGGGAGTGCCTGGAAGATCAAAAAGCCGACAATATTGCCGGTAACAAAAGCGAGCGCGATACTCAAACCATATTCAATCGCCTCGCGCCACTCGATCCAGGGACCGGGAATAATAGGCACATTGTCGTTTAGCCCGGTTACCGTGAGCATGCAGAGGATGGCGAAGGTGGCGGTGACGATCCCCAATAGAAGGGCGCCACGAACTCCCACCCTCTCGCGGGCGTAGACCGCCAGACCGAACGGCAGGGGTACGATGAGCGAGGCGAGCCGCAGATAAAGCGGGCTGACATTCAATACGATGGTGACAAGAACATGTGCGGCGACCAGCAGGACCGCCGGCACCAGGAAGTAAGCTACGCCAAACACCAAGGGGCTGCGAAAGGGATGGCGAAGCCTGCCAAGTTTCGCGTTCACGTGAGCTAGTTCGCTCCGCAGCCGGTCCAGTTCGGAAACGACTTCGTGGATTTCGACAATCACCGGACGGACAACGCGCAAGTCACGCGAACAGTGCTTGCACACCAGGGATTCGTCTCGGACGGTTTCTGAGCAAAAGGGGCAGTCCATCAGAGTGGTCGAAATTTCTTGACGCGTTTGAGCGCTTCGAGCTCGCGCCTGGCCCTCGACAATTCCTCCCTCGCCAGATCGCGCTTTCGACACAGATCGTCCCGCTCGGCGAGCAGCGAGGCCGGCACGGCGATGTCGCGCGAGCAGGCCGCGCAAACAAGGGCGGCGGCGGCATTTTCTTGCAGGCAAAATGGACAGGCTATCGGCATGGCGGTCACGGGGCGACCTTCAAGACAACGCTGGTACTACCGATACGGCCGTCCGAATCTTTGACATCGATCCTGACCATATGTTCACCGACCGGTAGCTCGACATCCGGAATATCGATGCCCGCGCTCTGCAAAAACGGCTTTATGCGCGGGGTCAGATCGACATTCGGATTCCTCAGATAGGTGACTTTGACCGAGTCCAGGTCAATCTTCGCGCCGCCAAAGGATTCAAACATGACCTGGAAATGCATCGGGGAGTGAACCGGCTCGCTTTCATCAAGAACCTTGATCTTGGGACCCCGGGTGATACCGCGCCGATCCGCCACGATCGCGCCCTTCGGTGGCGGCAACTTGGCTTCTTCTTCGGTGATCAAAACATTGGCCGCATAAACGGAAGATATCGCAGACCAGAAGACAAAAGGCGCTATCGCAAATCCTGCAAGCCAGCTACGCACGAAAATTTCCTTTCCCACAATCAAAAAGCCTTAAAAACGCTAACGTTTGCCGCCGTCACCAATCACGGAATACGGCGCCCAAAACAGCGGGTGAGCGTAAGCAAATTCCGTCTTGCCGTCGGCGCCAATATAGCCGGGCCCATCCACCAAGGCCATCATCGCCTGCTGCAGCGCTTCTCCGCGCGTCAACGCCGGATCGTCGGCCTGCCGCTTGAACAGGTCGGTGATCAACGCACGCGCCGACTCCGAATGCACCGACCAGTTCGTAAGCAGCAGGGCACGCGTACCGGCATAGAAGAATGCCCGACCGAGGCCCGAGGCAGCCTCGGCGCCGGCAACCGCGCCCGCGGCGGTATTGCAGGCCGACAGAACGACCCAGTCGGCATCGAGCTTCAATGCCAGGATCTCTTCCATCGTCAGCAGTCCATCGCCATCGGTGTCGGCCACCGCAGGAGCCGTCAAAGCCAGCGCCGGTTGGGCCAGGCCGTCGAGCTCGCCCGGCACCAATCCATGGGTTGCAAATGCGATGATCTTGAAATTCGACAGATTCATCGTCTTGACGTTTTTCTCATTGGCGTCCTTGCCGAGATTGAGCACCTTGGCTGGATCGGCCTGCAGGGCCAGCGCGATGGATCTCAATTCTTCCCTTGTGTCCGGAAGTCGCGGCAGCTGCGCCAGTTGTGCGCTATCCACCCCGTCAAGCTTCGGGGCGTTGCGCCGCTTCAGGGGCACGCCGCGGGTGACGTTGGCGGCGTCCGCGATCTGAACCGGCTTGTCGTCCCGTGCCGCTTCGTCGGCCTGTTGCTTGCTGAACAGCGGATCGCCAAATCCAATCATTTGCTGACGCGAGGCGGGGCCGGCAGGCAATTTGCGCAGCGTCAGCAATGCCGAGATTGACGGCACCAGCGTCACGGCGTGGGTCCGCGCCAGCCACGGCACTTTCCGGTAACTGGAAAACAGCGGATCGTCGTTGGGATCGATGGTCGAGGGCTCGGTGGGCAACAACGACAGCGGCAGCAGGCCGAGCGCGCCGTTTGTCACCACGATCAGGTTTTTCGCAGGTCGCCAGTTGGCTTCGGTCGGCTTGAGCAGCGTTGCGTAAAGATCGGAGGCCAGCGTCAGATCAAACGGCGGAATATCGGAAATCAATGCGGCATTGGGTTCAAGCGCCTCGCGAAGCTTGTTCACCCTGGCGTTCAGGTCGCCGAGCTTCAGGTCGAGCCGCGCAAACTGGACGGGCCCTTCCTTTCTGAGCACCCATACGAAACTGTCGAACCGGCCGAAGTAGAACGACAACAACGCCTCGTCGGCGGTAAGCTGTTTCTGCAGATCGACGGGACTGGGCAGCGGAGGATTGACGAGTTCTCCGTAATTGGGAAACTTCCTGGCGATGTCCTTCAGGCTCTGCGTCCGCGTCGCCTGCAGGCGAGCTATCTCGGCCTCGGTGCTCGAAACCAGTTTGTCGTCGCGCTCCGAGGCCGGCAGCGTCAGCAAATTGTTGAGCGCGCCCACGGCCGCGCCGATTTTCTTGTCGATGTCCTGCGAGGTCCGCACCAGCTCAGCCAGCACCGGATCCTTGCTTGCGGAACGGGCCGATGATGCCTGCAATGCACGCTGCACCGATTGTCCGCGCAGCACGTCGGCATAACCGAATGTTTCCTCGATGAGGCCAGGGGACGCGATCGCCGGGTTGCGGCTGAGCAGCCACAGATAGCTTTCGATCACGTAGCGAACGCGGGCCTCACGGGCGGCGGCGGTTGTGCCGCTATCGTCGTCTCCGCCCGAGACCGACAACAGAACCGGCAGCGATTCCTTGAAGGCCTGCAGGGACTCCGCCATGTGACCTTTTTTCCCAAGCGCGATCGCGTGAAAGCCACGCGATAACGCCGTATTGAAGCTCTTGTCTCCGGAGCGCTGGCGTTCGCGTTCGTAGGTGCGTTGAGCGATTTCGACCGCGTTGTCGTTGTTGCCCTGCGCCAGCATGATGGCGACGCGCGCCAGACCGCCGCTGATGGCCTCGCGCCGCGACGGCTCCCATTTGGCGGTCCAGGCATCGATCTGGTCATAGAGTTTGGAGGCGGTGTCGTACTGCCCCCTGAGATTGAGTATTTGCGCAAGAAACAGTTGTGAATTGACCGACTGCGCCGAGTCGATGCCGTATCCCAATCCCTGATAGATGCCGATGACCTGGCGCTGCAGCCGTTCGGCCTCCTCGTAACGTCCCTGCTCCTGAATGACATAGACCAGCACCGCCAGGATGCCGGCCGTATCGGCGTGATACTTGCCGGATTTGCTCAGCCGGCTCAGCAGCGCGCGCCTCACATCGGCTTCGCCCTCGCCGACCCGACCCTGCTTTACCTTGGTCCGCCCTTCAAACGCCAAGGCCCAGTCCGAATGCCTTTCCATTTCGCCTTCGGCGGGCCTGCTTTCCCATTGCGCAAAGGTTTTCATCGAGTTCGTGTAGAGGATCGACGCCTTGTGATAGGCACCCTCCGCCTGGGCAAACCGGCCACGTGCTTCATCGATTCGCGCGTTGCCGTCCTCGACCAGCGCCTGCCACGCCATCCCGTAGATCGGGAACACCGACCAACGCTGCGATTCCGTGAGCAGGCTGCGATTGCGGGCGACGTAGGACTCCGCCGCGTTGATGTCGCCACTTCTGACCAGGCTTACCGCCATCGAAAAATTCAACCCGAACAGCTTTCCCTTGCTCTGGTTGGCGAACGTCGTCATCTGCTTGGCGACCAGCACGTTGGCACGCTTGTTTTGCCCGGCCTCCCGCAACAGCCGCGCCAGCAGCTGCTCATAGCGGCTTCCGAGATTGTTGTAATCGGCGCCGGTTGCATTGCTGACAGCAAGGCCGGCATCATCGAGCGCGTCGGCGCGGCCGAGCAATACTCTTGCTTGCGCGCGCTTGTAGTAGAAGTCGGCCAGATCAGCGCCCTTGATGCCCGCCGGCGCGGGTGCATCGGCGGTCGCGGCCAGCTTGGCGATGGCTGCCGGGTCCGGCTTCTGCTGTTCGAGAATAGCGGTAATGTCGGATATCGTTCGCGGTGGCGCGACCAGACCGGCCTTGGCGTCGCTGGCTATTTCCGCTGCGCTGGGTTTTCCGGCCGTGGCCGGCGATCTTGATAGTTTTTCGGTCGAGAACAGCGCAGCCTTTGGCTGCGCGGCGACCATGGCGCTCCGCACGCAGGACTGAACGATCGCCCTCGCCTTGCCAAAACATGCTTCGTGGGTTCCGCCACCTTGCTTGCAAGCCATATAGGCCGGCCTTCCGCTCGAGGCGCGGCAATTCTCAATGGCCTGATCCATCTCAAGCGCGAAGACTTGCGAATTTGCAAGAACTGCAACCGCTGCAGCGCAAAAAACAAGGACGCCTTGCAGATAATAGCGTGCGATGTGAGCCATATTGCGTCGTATCGGCCGGAGGGTCTCGATCTGGCTGCTACCTTCAAGAGCATATCCCGGTCCGCTCAGGATCGCCACAATCAACATAAGGACCAAGGAGCTACAGTTGCCATGTTTCGTGGCAATCGGCCGCGCCGGTCAGCGCCGATGCGGTCGGCAAGGCGCGGGATCAGCCCAGCACCCGGTTCGATTAGACACCGACGACCGCCGGCTGATGTGCTGCGGATCTGTGCGCGGCTGATTTGAAGCAATCACAAAACGAGATCGGTCCCGGTTCGATGTCAGCTCGGGCCCGAGCCGACGCTTTGCAGCGCGGGTCCCACCGCCGGAGGCTCGACGACGTCGGCCTTCGCGCCGGCCGCATCGGCCACGATCCGGAACGACACGCGCGTGGAGTTGTACCAGCTCAACAGCGCACTGACGGCGACCATCACCGCGATGCCGGCCACCGCGACCAGGAGGCGAATGATGGTGCTGCCCGGCGCTTCGACCAAAGCGACCTGCCCGGCGAAGGCCAGCGTCACCCCCAGGCAGAAGACCTCCAGCGAATGCTGCCCGCATAGAATGAGCGGCCGCAGGACCCGCCAGCTCAGCGGCGGCCAGTGCCGCGGAATCAGCCAATCGGCGACGATCGCGAGCGCCAGGAAGTGCAGCAGGCGCAGAACGCCGAGATTGGTCTTGCCGAACGCGTAAAGGCTCGATTCCGGAATGAGGGCACCAAGGTTCAGGCGATCCCAGCCGAGAAACATCACGAAGACCGACACCGCATAGACGGCTGCCAGAATCAGCACCAGCCGCGATCGCACCAGCGACCACACCCAATCGGCCGCGCCCAGGCCGCACCAGGCCCCCAGCACGAACAGGAACTGCCACGCCAGCGGATTGAAGTACCAGTATCCGCGCGGGAAGGACGGGAAGTTGAGTCCGAACAGGTTGGCAACGGCATAAACGGTGGCGGCCAGCGCCAGCGCCAGCGCGGGCATTTTTCGCAACAGCCAAAGCACCGCCGGTGAGACCGCGAGCACCACGACATAGAGCGGCAGCACATTCATGTTCACCGGCATGAACTTCAGCTGCAGCAGCGCAACAATGCTTTCGTCGGGCCGCTCGTGGAGAATGCGGATGTTCATCGCATCGTCGAGCGCATGCGAACCGTGCGACAGCCAGAACACCTCGCCGATGAGGATCACGAACAGGAATATCTGGGCGACGTAGGCCTCGAAGGCCCGCCGCACGACCTGCGCACCGCCCACCACGAAGCCGCGCTGCTCCATCACGCGCCCATAGACATAGGCGTTGGCGTAGCCGGAGACGAAGATGAAGATCTCGGCCGGATCGCTGAAGCCGTAATTCCAGGGCGTGATCCTGTTGAAAAAGGTGCCGGGAACGTGGGCGAGGAAAATAAGCCAGAGCGCATACCCCCGGTAAAGATCGAGCCGGAAGTCGCGCGGTATCTCGACTGGATTGAGCTTGACCCCGGGCACCGGCATTTCCATCCCGTTCCCCTATCGCCCGCTGGCGGCCGGGCACGTCCAACCTTTGATCGGGCAAGAGCCGGCCGCGCGCCTTGACAAAGGTCAACGATTCTACCGGCGGAAAGCACGGCAATTTGCCGCGGCTAGGGCCTTGTTCCCGAACCGTCCACAATTATCTACCTTGGTAGGCTGGAGGGGATTCCATGCGTACCGTTTTGCGCCTCACCTGGAAATTGACCAAATGGACCGGCGTCGCCGTGCTGTTGGGTTACGTTGCGGTGTGCACGGGAATGTACGTGATGCAGCGGACGCTGGTGTTTCCGAAGCTCGCGGATCACGTGACCGCCGCCGATGCGGGCTTTCCCGAGGCGCAGGAGGTCGCGTTTCAGACATCCGACGGCGAGCGTCTGATCGCGTGGTATGTGGCGCCCAAGTCCGACAAGCCACTCTTCATCTATTTCCACGGCAACGGCGACACGCTGAACTGGCGCGTCGGCCGGGACCGGCGCCTGGTGGCCGACGGCAGCGGGCTGCTTGCGGTTTCCTACAGGGGCTACGAGGGATCGACCGGAAGCCCGTCCGAAGACGGCATGCATCTCGACGCCACCGCGGCTTACGCCTTCGCAGCCGATCACCAGATCGCGCCGGACCGTATCGTGCTATGGGGGCATTCGCTTGGCACCGGTGTCGCCGTCTGGCTTGCGGCCGAGCGGAAAATCAAGGCGCTGGTGCTGGAAGCCCCGTACACTTCGATTGCCGACGTCGCGGCCATGAATTACCCGCTGCTGCCGGTGCGGTGGCTGCTCAAGGATCAATTCCATTCGGATTGGGACATCGGCAAGGTGACCGCTCCGGTGCTGGTGTTCCATGGCGACAGGGACGATACGGTCCCGATCTCGTTCGGGCAACGTCTCTACAGCCTCATCAAGTCGCCCAAATGTTTCGTCCGCTTTCCCCTTGGCGGCCACGGCGATCTCGATGACGGCAAGATCCTCGCCAGCGTTCGCGACTTCATCGCCAGGCCATGGCGTCGCTCGGCCGATCCGGTCGAGGCGGACGGCTGCGAGCGCGGCAGTCTGGCGACCTAACCGCGCGAAGCCCGGCAAGGACGAAATCGGTTCTCGCCCTTGCGGTGCAGCAGCCATCGGCGGCACTCCCTGAGCGAAACCCTGAACGAAACTTCTGCAATTCAGACTCCCGCAAACGGCCTAGCTAAATCCGAAGCGCGGCTGTAGCCTGAAATTGACTGGCCGAACGCCAGCACCAAAAATAAGGGGAGTCGATAATGCCTCGTCGGGGATGGTGGACGCTTTCCACATTGCTTGTTTTCGGCCTGTTGATCGTCGCGCCCGCCTGGGCCGCTGATGCCGAGATCGACAAATTGCTTCGAAGCCCGGTCGGCAAGGACTGGGTGACGAACGGCGGCAATCTCACCAATAATCGCTATTCCACGCTGAAGCAGATCGACACCACGAATGTCGGGAAGCTCAAGGGGGCGTGGATGACGCGCCTGAAAGGCTCGGGCCTCGGCGGCAAATATTCCCTCGAGGCGTCTCCGCTCGTGAAGGACGGCATTATGTATGTCGTCACCGGCAACGATGACGTGTTCGCGCTCAACGCCAAGACCGGCGAGATGATCTGGGAATACTGGTCCGGCATCGATCAGACCATCTCGACGATCTGCTGCGGCTGGGTCAATCGCGGTCTTGCGATGGGAGAAGGACAAATCTACCTCGGCCAGCTCGACGCCAACGTCGTCGCGCTAGACATGAAGACCGGCAAGGTCGCCTGGAAGACGCCGATCGAAAAGTGGCAGAACGGCTACGGCATCACCAGCGCGCCGCTTTATTATGACGGCATGATCTACACCGGGATGACGGGCGGCGAGTTTGGCGTCCGCGGCCGATTGACCGCGCTCAACGCCAAGACCGGCGAGATCACGTGGCGCTGGTTTACGCTGCCGGGTCCTGGCGAGAAAGGCAGCGAGACCTGGCCGCCTGGCACCGACCATTCGATGCGCGGTGGCGCCCCGATCTGGAATACGCCGGCGCTCGACCCTGAGCTCGGCCTCGTCTACTTCGCGGTCGGCAATTGCGGGCCGGATTACGACGGCTCGATGCGTGAAGGTGACAACCTGTTCTGCGCGTCCATCGTGGCCCTGAAGGCCAAGACCGGGGAATACGCCTGGCACTTCCAGCAGGTGCACCACGACATCTGGGACTACGATGCAGCGAGCCCGGTTGTCCTGTTCGACACCGTGATCAACGGCGAACCGCGGAAGGGGATCGCCGAGGCCGGTCGCACGGGCTGGGTCTATATCCTCGACCGTACCAATGGAAAACCGCTGGTCGGCATCGAGGAGAAGCCGGTGCCGCAGGACCCGCGGCAGAAAACGGCGGCGACGCAGCCGATTCCGGTCGGCGATGCGACCGTGCCGCAGTGCGCGGAGAAGCTTCCGGGCTACGAAGAGGCAGGGTGCATCTACACCCCATTCTGGGAATCCCCGGTTCTGATTCAGCCTTCCGGTAACGGCGGCACCAACTGGTCGCCGATGCCGTACAGTCCGGATACCGGCTATTTCTACGTACCCGGCACGGTGCGCAGCAGCGCGTACGTGCGCAATGGCAGCAATTACACGAATGGGCGGCGCTACACCGGCGGTGGACAGACAGCGCCGATCGGCTCAACTCTGAGCGGCACGTTCACCGCCATCGACGCCAAGACCAACAAGATCGCCTGGCAGCACAAGACGCCCCACCGCATCGGCGGCGGCGGCGGCTCGACCGTTACGGCGGGCGGGCTGGTGCTGCGCGGCGAACCGGATGGCAATTTCCTCGCGCTCGATGCCAAGACCGGCCAGGAACTGTTCCGCTTCCAGACCGGATTTGGCGCGGACGCTCCGCCTGTCGTCTACGAGGTGGATGGCGAGGAGTTCATCGCGATCGCGACCGGCGGCAATCAGCTGCAGGGCAGTGCCTCCGGCGATGCCGTCTGGACCTTTTCGCTCAAGGGTCAGCTCGGCCCGCTGTGGCCACCGCCCGCGCCGCAGACGGTGGCCGGCCCGACCGGACCGATCGCCGCAGGCGGCGATGCGATCAAGATCGGCGCCAACAATACCGAGTACAGCTTTTCTCCGGCCCGCACCCGGATCAAGAGCGGCACGACGGTGAGCTTCACCAATGTCGGCGACATTCCGCACGACGCGAGCGGATTGCAGCAGCAAGGCTGGAGCACGGGCGCACTGGCCAAGGGCGAGACGAAAACCGTGAAGTTCGACAAGCCGGGCGTCTACTACTACGTCTGCACGCCGCATCCGTGGATGTATGGGCAAGTGATTGTAGAGTGATCGCCCACTGAGGCTGAATGCAACCAACACGCCTTCTCGCGGTTCCCGCGGGAAGGCTCCTCTTTCCGGGAGCGGAAAAAGTGGCGTTGTCCGGTGGAGAAGCGCGTTCCGGCGTTGGTGTGGTGCGGTGCCCAGGCGTATGGCGCATCTGGCTGGCGCTGGCCTGCGCTGTTTTCTCCGCGCCCGTTGCCGCGAACGAAGCGGCCGAGCCCTCGGCCACAGAATTGATCGAGGGCCTGCTGTCCGGCCGCGTGCCGGTCGGCGGTCCGTTCGAACTCACCGATCAGGCAGGCCATCGCCGCACCGACACGGATTTTCGCGGCAAGCTCGTCGTGCTCTATTTCGGCTACACCTCTTGCCCGGACGTGTGCCCGACCGAGCTGCAATCGATCTCGCTCGCGCTCGACCAGCTTGGCGCCGCGGCCAAGGCGGTGCAGCCCTTGTTCATCACCGTCGATCCGGAGCGCGACACGCCGGCGCGGCTGGCCGGTTTCGTTTCGGCGTTTCACCCGCGACTGATCGGCTTGACCGGTTCGCCTGCCGAGATCCGGAAAACCGCGATCGCCTACAGGACGTTCTTCGCCAAAAACAGCATTGCCACGGCGGGCGACTATTCGGTCGACCACAGCGGATTCATCTATCTGGTCGGCAAGGACGGGCGGTATCTCGGCTTCCTGCCGCCCGGTCTGCCGCCCGATGCCATCGCCGACGCCATACGCGCACGACTGGAGCCGGACTAGCGGCATTCACCCTTTTTCCGATTTCGGAGGAAACGATGCGTCAAAAAACACGGCCGATGCCGAGCGAGCCGGAACAGGCGGCCGGAAACGGAGTTCTCGACCGCCGCCTCTTTCTGACTGGCGGGGCGGCGGCGGCGATCGGAAGCGCCGTCCTGCCGGACCATGCGCGCGCGGCGGAGGCGCTGCCGGTCGAGCCGTGGATGAAAACACCGGGCTCGCCCTTTGCGCCTTACGGACAGCCGTCGAAATATGCCGGCAAGGTCGGACGGATCTTCGCCAGCGCGCCCGGGACGACCGGCACCGGCGCCTCGCGCACGCCGCATCATTTGCTCGACGGCATGATGACGCCGAACGGACTGCATTTCGAGCGCCACCACAGCGGCATTCCGGACATCAATCCCGAGACGCACCGGCTCCTGATCCACGGTCTGGTCAAGCGCCCGCTCACCTTCACGCTCGACGCGCTGATGCGCTACCCGATGGAGTCACGCATCGCCTTCATCGAGTGCGCCGGCAACAGCGCCCTGCTCTATCAAAAGGAACCGGCCCAGCTCGGCGTCCAGCCTATCCATGGCCTGTTGTCTTGCGCCGAATGGACCGGCGTGAGGCTGGCGACGCTACTGGATGACGCCGGCGTCGACCCGCGCGCACAGTGGATCCTGGCCGAAGGCGCCGACGCATCGGGCATGAGCCGCAGCGTGCCGCTCGCCAAGGCGATGGGCGACGCGATGGTCGCGATTTACCAGAACGGCGAACCGGTGCGGCCGTCGAACGGCTACCCGATGCGGCTGTTGTTGCCGGGGTATGAAGGCAACGCCAACGTCAAATGGCTTCGGCGCATCAAGCTGACCGAAGCTCCGACGATGACCAAGGATGAAACCTCGAAATACACCATGCTGCAGAACGATGGAAAAGCGCTGCAGTTCTGTTTCGCGCAGGAGGCCAAGTCGGTGATCACGCGCCCCTCCCCCGGCCTGACCATGGCAGCGCCCGGGCTGTACGAGATCACGGGTCTGGCCTGGTCCGGCTATGGAAAGATCGCGAAGGTCGAAGTCTCCGCCGACGGCGGCGCCAGCTGGGCGCTGGCGGCACTGCAGGAGCCGGTGCTGCCGATGGCGGTGACCCGGTTCCGCTCGCCCTGGCGTTGGGATGGCGGCCCGGCAACGCTGCTGAGCCGTGCGACCGACGAAACCGGATACGTGCAGCCGTCGCGCTCCAGGCTCATCGCCGATCGCGGCGCCAGGGCCGCCTACCATTTCAACGGGATTGCCAGCTGGGGCGTGGCACAAGGCGGCGAGGTAAGACATGTCTACGCGTAACGCGCTGCTGGCGGCCTGCTCAGTACTCGTCGTCGCGCACAGCGCCGCGCTGGCGGAAAGCCCCAATCTCGGCAAAGCCGCCAGCCCTGAGGAAGTCGCCTCCTGGGACATCAGCATCGGCCCCGACGGCGCCGGCCTGCCGCCGGGCAGCGGCACGCCGCAGCAGGGCGAGCAGGTCTATCTCGCCAAATGCCTCGCCTGTCACGGCGAGAAAGGCGCGGGCAAGCCGAACGATCAACTGGTCGGCGGGCAAGGATCGCTCGGACCGGGTCAAACTGCGGTCAAGACCGTCGGCAGTTACTGGCCCTACGCCACCACCCTGTTCGACTACGTGCGACGCGCCATGCCGCTGAACGAATCCAAATCGCTTGGGGATGACGAGGTCTATGCGGTGGTCGCCTACATCCTGCAGCTCAACGGCGTGATCGCTGAGAACGACACGATCGATGCACAGACACTGCCCAAGGTGCGAATGCCGAATCGAGACGGATTTGTGCGTTTTTCCCGCGGGAAATGATTCGCAAGTGATGGCGTCACGCCCGGCTGTGGACCTCCCGCACGACGTGACGGACCGTGCGATCTAAACATGCGATATGCTCCTGCCGTCGAAGCGCACCGGGTAGGAGCTGGTTTCAGGAAGATTTGCAGACGGCGGACTCAATCCCCCGCAAGATGGCTCTGTCCCAGACCTCATATCCGGCCATGTTCAGATGGATGCCATCGAGCGTATGACGTTCCGGCATGGCGGGCAGAGAAACGAACGATGCCCCAACCTCTTTCGCGAGCTCAGGAAGGATCGCGTTATAGCTGTCGATCAGCGCGGCGCTGACTTTCTTCGCTTCCTCAAATCCTTCCTCGGGTTGCGGTATCGCCAATATCGCCGCGCGGGGCGTTAAGGCTGCGATGGTGCCGAGCAATGTCCGGTAGTTCGAGCGGTATCGCTCGACGCTGTTCGGTATCGCCGCGTCGTTGGTTCCAAGCGCAACCACGACAAGGGCGGCGCGCTTGCCGCCGAGCGACTGGGTGAGAAGCGAGCCAAGATTGCTTTCGGTCGAAGCACCTCCTATTCCGGCGTTCACGATCGGATGCCCGCACATTGACCGCGGCAAGGTCGAAGCCTCCACGATGCTGTCACCGAGAACGACGATCGCATCGTCAACCCGCGCCAGCGTTGAGGCGATGATGAGCTGCCGCGTCGGACGGTGGGTGTCCAGTATGGCAGGTTTCCTGGGCCATGCAGCCAAGGCGCAGGCCGCCACAAAACCGATCAGCGCGATACGGGTCGAGTTCATTCGGCTGCCATTGCGCCTACGACGCGCAGCGGTTGCTCCGCGCCTGCCGACATCCGCTTGCGCAACCGCCGCGACAGCTCAAGCGCATAACGATCGATGGGAAGAAAAAACGTGCTGGCCGCGAAAGCGAAACAGATCCCGGCGACGATCGCGCCAAGGCGAGCCAACTCGATGCCGATCACGCCGTTCAATGCCAGGAATAAGGCGGCTGCGGGCCCGAGAAGAATCGGCCAGTGGATCAGGTAGATCGGAAACGAAAATCTGGAGCCGGCCACCAGCCATGGCCGCGACAGAAAATCGCGCGCGGCCTGCAGTTCGATGAGCCCGATCAGAACAAGGATTGCGCCCAGGGTCTTCTGCTGCATCGGCGCAAACTGACCGGGGAACAGCAGATAGGTGGGATAGGCGCATAGAACGCGCAGCCATTCCGGTTGCCACGCTTCCGCGAGGACACAGATGAAAACGCCCGACAGAACGGAGAAGACTGGCAGTAACTTGCTGGCCGGCGCCGGTCTTTCCGCGCGCTCGAACGACGCCAGGAGGTGGCCGACAATAAAACAAATATAGGCACTTCGGATCGTGAAGGCCGCGCCGAGCAGCACGACCGTCCACCACAACAGACGCGATCGTCGCACGCACCAGCACAGCGCCAGCACGATGATCGAGCCGTAGAACTCGATGCTAAGTGTCCACAGCGGCACAACAAAGGATTGCTCTATCGGCTGCTGCCATGGCGCAAGAAATGCGACTCCGGGCAAGCCGGCATACCCGAGGAACAAGGCGTTGGCGGTGCCATCCCTGATGACCGAGAAGAACGAGACGCCGGTGCTCCATTGACTGGCAAACCAGCTGGATCCGCTGAGTTCGCCGGCCGCCACGTTCGGCTTCCCGAACAGCAGCATGACAGAAGCGGCGACCAGCACCGCGGCCATCGCCGGCAAGCCGAGGCGGATCACCCGGCCGAGGATTAGCGAAGGTGGATTGACCAGATTGCGTTCGAAAGAGCGGGTCAGGACATATCCGCTGAGCGCAAAGAATATGTAGACCGCGGAGTAGCCGTCATAGAGGAAATATAGCGGCGACAGATGAATGGCGCCTGCGACGGCGGCGCCGGCCGGCAGCGCATAAACCAGATCCGGCGCGAAGGCAGCAAAGAAGTGCAGTAGCAGTACCTGGAGCGCCGCAAGGCCTCTGATGGACTCGAGATAGGCGATACGGGGCACGCTTTCACTCCTTCAAGCATCCGCCACGACGAGCGCTGGCCACGCGAAGCTCCCTTGGTCGCGAGCGCACCGCTCAAGCAATAGGCTATACGGCATTGAAGAAATCTTAATGTTTTGGGGCATTGAGACGAGGTTCTGCCGAACAACGCTGCAAATTACCCGCGGGGCCGGATCGATCCGGGCCGCCGCTGCCGATCCGGAGCAAGCGCCGGCCGACCCTGACTATGTCCGCTCATCGGCATGTCGCAAAGGTGCCGGACATCGACGCGCATTTGCCGTCGACGCAGACCCGCCAAAGCAGAGACCGCCTCGCGGCGGTCGCTGCGGAATTGGCCCGAAGCGTCAGGCTTTCAGGAACGCGAGCAGGTCGGCATTGATGGTGGCCGCCTCCGTGGTGGGCATGCCGTGCGGAAAGCCCTTGTAGGTCTTCAGCGTGGCGTTCTTCAGGAGTTTCGCCGACAGCGGCCCGGCGGCGACATAGGGAACGATCTGATCGTCTTCGCTGTGCATTACCAGCACCGGCACCGTGATCTTCTTCAGATCCTCGGTGAAATCGGTCTGCGAGAAGGCGACGATGCCGTCGTAATGCGCCTTGGCGCCGCCCATCATGCCCTGGCGCCACCAATTCGCGATCACGGCCTCCGTGGCCTTCGCGCCCGGCCGGTTGTAGCCATAGAACGGACCCTCCGGAAGGTCGCGATAGAATTTCGAGCGGTTGGCCGCGAGCTGGGCCTGCAATCCGTCGAACACTTCCTTGGGCAGGCCGTCGGGATTGGCCGGCGTCTTCAGCATCAGCGGCGGCACCGCGCTGATCAGCGCCGCCTTCGCCACGCGGCTCTCGCCGTGCCGTCCGAGATAGTGCGCCACCTCGCCGCCGCCGGTGGAATGCCCGACGTGAATGGCGTTCTTCAGGTCGAGATGCGCCGTCAGGGCCGCAAGATCGTCGGCGTAGTGATCCATGTCGTGGCCCTCGCCGGTCTGGGTCGACCGGCCGTGGCCGCGGCGATCATGGGCGATGACGCGGTAGCCGTGATCGAGGAAGAACAGCATCTGCGCGTCCCAGTCATCGGCCGACAGCGGCCAACCATGGCTGAACACGATAGGCTGACCTTTGCCCCAGTCCTTGTAGTAGATCTCGATCCCGTCCCTGGTCTCGATTGTCGGCATTTTCATTCTCCATGAAAATCGGCATTCGCCATAAATACACGCGGTCCGCGAAAATGCGGCCGCAAGCCACGATGTCCGGGTTTATCGATCGAGTACGACGCCTTGATGGCCGCAAAGCCGGGACGGCCAAGTGCCGCCCGCATCCGACCGGGCCTGATTTTCTCTAGCGATTTTTGTCCATCGGCGGTTATCACGAACGCGCGACGCCTTTGCCCTCTGGACACGAACCTGCGGCAAATCCAAACTCGCCCGGCACAGAGGAGCTGCCCCGATGACGATGATCGATTCCCAGGTCCATGCCTATGAGGCCAACACCGCGAAGCGACCCTGGCACAGTGTGCCGAACTGGCCCGATCACGTCACGGGTGACGAGATGGTGGCGGCGATGGACAAGGTCGGCGTCGACGGCGCGATCTTCATCTCCGCCTTTTCGATGTACCGCTACGACGCCAGCTATGCCGTGGAAGTGCAACGCGCCCATCCCGGCCGGCTCGCCATCGTCAAGCCGGTCGACCCTGACGATCCCGGCGTGGCCGATGTCGTCGCCGACTGGAAGAAAACGCCGGGCGCGGTCGGAATCCGCATCATGCTCACGAAGGAGGCCAATCGCGCGCCTGATGACCCGGGCCTCGACCGGATCGCACGCGCGGCCGTCCGCTACGACTTCCCGGTCAACATCCTATGCTGGGGCAATCTGGACGCGGGCACGGCGCTGATCGATCGCCATCCCGAGACGCGATTCATCATCGATCATCTGGGCATCATGCAGCCGCGCGTACCGCCCGCGCCGCCGCAGCCATGGACCGACCTTCCCAGGGTATTGGAACTGGCCAGGCGCCCGAACGCGGTGATCAAGGTCAGCGGCGCCTGCACGCTGTCCCGCGAACCCTATCCCTTCGCGGACATCTGGGATCCGCTTGCCCGCGTGTTTGATGCCTGGGGTTTCGATCGCTGCCTGTGGGGCACCGACTGGACGCGCGCGTTCGCCGTCGTCAACTACGCGCAGGCCGTCGAGCCCTTCCGCAAATCCGACCGCCTGAACGAGACCGAGCGGGCCATGCTGATGGGCGGCGCCTGCGCCAGGGCCTATGGCTGGTCACCGAAGAAAGGCTAGTGCTCGCGAATAGAACCACGCCAGCCGCCGCAGGGCGGCGGCTTGCTTTTCAGATCAGCGTCACGCTGATGCGTTTCGCACGCGGCGAGCCGAGGAAGACGTCGTTTCGCACCGCTTGGGCCGAGTGATGAGTCCGCAGCCGGCCCTTTTCCGACATGCCGGGGCGGCCTGACGATGTACGCCGGTCGGGAAAGAGCAGAAGTTAGCGGCGCGCGGTCGAATCGACGCGAACGACCCGAACCGGACATTCTGACGTCGCTGTGATTGACACCCCTACACGTGTTAAAGGCAGGTTCGACGCCAGCCCACTGTCGCCAAAAACAGGGGTCCTACCTTCGGGCAGCACTTCCGTGCGCGATGATATTGTTATTGTGATGCGTCATTAAAATCCTTTCAGGATGGGGAAAAGCCTTGCGCGAAAAGGAACTCCGGATAGCGCTTGTTTGTTTCGGCGGCGCCTCGCTCGCTATCTATATGCATGGGATCACCAAGGAGATTCTGAAACTCGCCCGGGCATCCAGCGCCCTTCACGCCATCACCGACCGGGGAAAACGCTCGGCGGCGGAATTCTTCGATATTCGCGACCGCGCCGATCCCGAATTCGACACTGAAGCGATCTATTTCGATCTGTTGCGCGATATCGGTCGAACGATCGATCTGCGGGTCATCGTTGACATCGTCGCGGGAGCCTCCGCGGGCGGTATCAATGGCATCATGCTGGCACGGGCATTGAGTCACGACCTGCCGATGGGCCGGTTGCGCGACCTCTGGCTTGAGAATGCTGACGTCACCGAACTACTGGCATCGGAAGCGAAGGCACACCTATCGAGCAAGTGGTTCCTTCGGCCGCTGTTCTGGGCGGCAGGCCTGGCAGGCCTGAAACTGATCAATGACCTGGAGGTGCGCTCCAAGCTATCGTTGTTCATGCGGTCTCGCTGGTTTCAGCCACCATTCGACGGCCCGAAGATGACGGCGCTGATGTATGACGCAGTGGCCGCCATGGGAACGCCACGGGAGGAAAAGTCCTCCCTGCTTCCTTCAGGCCAGGGTCTCGATTTGTTTGTGACCCTGACTGACTTCAACGGTTACCAGAGAACCATGCAGATTCACAATCCGCCGATCATCCACGAGCGCGAACACCGCCACCGGCTGCATTTCAAATACCGCAGGAGTGCAAGCGGAGCCATTGAGAGCGATTTCGACATGATGAATGCGCCTGCACTGGCTTTCGCCGCGCGCGCGACCTCATCAATTCCCGGAGCGTTTCCACCGGCGCGTATTTTGGAAGTCGACGAGTTCCTCAGAAATCGCTCCATTGATTGGCCGCGCCGCGCAGAGTTCATTGCGCACAATTTCGAGAATTATGCGCGAATGAACGTCGACGTGACTTCCATTCCCTTCATCGATGGCAGTGTTTTGAGCAGTCATCCCTTTCGAGAGGCGGTCAACGCTATCCAGGGCCGCGCCGCGTATCGCGAGGTCGACCGACGGGTGGTTTACGTCGATCCCAATCCCACGCCTGCGGGTATGGCTGTGCATCACGGCATGCCGGGATTCTTTCCCACGTTGAAGGGCGCGCTGTCGGAAATTCCATTGTCCCAACCCGTGACCGACGAGCTCGTCTGGATAGACCAATTCAACGAACAGGTGCGCCGGCTGAGAGCGATTGTCGACAGCGCGCGGCCGAATATCCGCCGGCTTGTCGTAGAGGCCATGACCACCGACCGCGAACAGCCGATCAGCCAGGATCGAATTCGCGGCTGGCGCGAGCAGGCAAATATCAAGGCCGCCCGCGACGCTGGTTTCGCGTATGATGCCTATGTCCGCCTGAAGCTCGCCTCGGCGCGCGACTTCGTCAGCAGGCTGATCATGGAGGTCAGAGGGGTTCGTCCGGAATCCCCATTCGCGCGGTCAATCGAGGAGATCATGAACGCCTGGGCGATCCAGGCCGGAGTGACCTACGAGTCCGCGAATGACCGGTCTTTTCGGGCGGAAACTGCTACCGGCCTCGACACCGCCCCAAGCTGGATCAGGTTCCTGCTGGCGTTCGACGTGGGTTATCGAAAGCGCCGGCTGCGCTTCCTGATCGAAGGTCAAAACCGCCTTACTCAGATGCTCGGGTCACCAGAGCTCGAAGGCCTGGATGCCGCCGTCGTCGACCGCCTGAAACGCAAGTTCTACGAATGCACGGAGGCGCTGGAGCGAAGAGAAACGGTCGCCTCCGTCGACGCGACGACGTGCAATCTGGTCGAGGACATCTTCAGAGCAGGGCCATCTCCGACCGAGCTCAGAGAGATAGCCAAATATGCGCAGTCGTTCGTCGCGCGACACAAGAATCAGATTGACGCGCTGATCGAACGTCTTGGCTTGGATATCGATCTCAAGGCCAGCACCTCGGACATCGACGTTCTTCTTGCTGAATCCAGGGACTGGCCACCCGCTGCGATGCGCGAAGTGCTGGTAAATTATCTCGGGTTTCCCTTCTGGGACGTTGTGACGTTTCCAGTGATGCCATGGCGGGAGGCCGGGGAATTCAATGAGGTAAAGATCAATCGCATTAGCGCGCAAGATGCCACCGGCATCAACCGAATGGGAACTTTCTACCTGAAGGGTACGGGATTCAATCAATCCGCAGCGTTCTTGTCGCGCGCTTACCGCGAGAACGACTACCTGCTCGGTCGCCTGCACGCCATCGATCGTCT
Source organism: Bradyrhizobium sp. (assembly GCF_004799445.1). GTDB lineage: Bacteria > Pseudomonadota > Alphaproteobacteria > Rhizobiales > Xanthobacteraceae > Bradyrhizobium. The sequence goes on along the minus strand of NZ_SSNA01000038.1, from coordinate 40,050 downwards.
CATCGATATCGTTTCCGAGGCGGTCGGTTCGGAATCCCAATCGCCGGCCGCCGTGGCGGCACTAAAAAGAAGAGGATTTCTCCGGATTCTGGATGTGGAGGAGAGCCATCTACCTACGTGTAAGCCATTGATCGCGGAGCTGCGGGCCGCGCTCGCCGCAGATGGGGCGCCCGAAACGTTCAAAGCGAAGAGATGATGGTCCTGGCCGTTCAGGAACGGACATGGCGCAACCTCGTCATCCGGCACCAAAAAATGTCCGCGGCAAAGCCCAGGTTGATCTGCATCAATCAATATTGACACGCCGCGTCATATTCTAAACTTATGTTCGACCTTAATTACTGGAGGGCGCCATGCAGAAGTTCGTCATGGTCTCCCGGAATAGTGACCTTGCAGATGACGCGGCCTCCGGGTCCGTTGTCGTAATCCAGTCAGGGCGGCGCCCAATGGCGCATCAACTTAATTCGGTCTTCGGAAACGAGCCGACGCCGCAAATCATGATTCAACTGATCGGATGCCGCATAGAGACTGCCGACCCGCGTGGAGACAGAAGAACCTAAGGGCTACGGCAAATTCAAGCAGCCCATCGACCCCTTGCCCGCGGCGCCGACCGCGCCGGCGGCCCTGCCATATTGGAGAGGTATCGTGACCCAAACAACAATGGCCTACCTGGAACAGCGATATATCGTTCTCGAAAAAGAAATAGCTAATGCTTTGCATCAAAGCCCGACTGACGATTTAGCGATTGCCGACCTTAAGCATCGCAAGTCAATTATCGCCGATGAGATTCAACATAACCGTCGCCTTGTCGAACGTTTTCGCAAACTCACCGCCAGCGCTCACTAAAGCCGACTAACTTGGCGTGAGGCGAACTGATCCCATTTCAATGGTCATCGAGGGGCCTCAGTCAGGGTTATCGATATGGGCAACCAACGCGAAGCTGAGGGCATTGAGGCGGAACTCCGGCGGACCTTCGAACAGATCATCCCGTTCAATCGTGTGCTCGGTCTCAAGATCGACTCGCTCGACTTCAAGGCGCCGCGACTGAGGTTCGACATGCGGCCCGAGCTGGTTGGCAACCCGGTCCGCCAAATTCTGCACGGCGGTGTGATCTCGGCCACCCTGGACGTGGTAGGCGGCCTCGCAATCGCTCTGGCTTCGATCACCCGCAAAGCCGAAGATATCCCCGTGCGACATTTTCCGGATATTGGCACCATAGATCTGCGCATCGACTACCTGCGGCCAGGACGCGGCCATCATTTCCTGGCCACGGGTCGCGTGGTTCGGCTCGGCGGCCGCGTTGCGGTGGCCCACATGGAGCTCGTGGACGACACAGGCGAGCAAATCGCGACCGGTTCGGGGGCCTACATCGTCGGTTGACCTCACAACAGCCGCCCGGATGGCTTCCGGCACAGCGCAAGCATGGCGCGATGGACGTCCCACCCCTCAATGGTCGCGCCTGAGGGTCGGGCATTCGGACGACCTGCGAACCGGCGGCCGCTGACCCGCGCCTGGCATTTCCCCAACCTTCCGCCAAACGCCGCGACGAGGCCGGCTTCGACATCTCGGATGGCGCCTCGCCAGGACTGGCCAAATGCACAACGGCGATGGAAAAGTCGATTGTAGGCCGCTGGCAGGCCATTTATATTTGCCACATTGATCGACGTCGCGTGTACTGATCAGGGCGTCATGAGGGGGAATTGGATCAAATGCCAAAAATAGCTTCGATTTTGGCTTGCTGTGCGGTGGCCTCGATGGTTTCGCTGGCTGCACAGGCGCTTCCCGGTTCGCCCGCGCCAACCCAGGTCCCGGCTTCTGAAGTCATCATGGTGAGTAGTCCTTGCTGGGATGGCTTTCACCGCAGCCGCGCCACCGGCCGCTGTGTATCTGACGGCGTGACCTATGCGGGACCGCAGGCTTTCGGCCTGCCCTATGTCGAACTGCCGTCGGTCCGCCTGCCCTATGCAGAACTACCCGTCCGCCTGCCCTACATCGAACCACCGGCCGTCCGCCTGCCCTATGCGGAACTGCCCGTCCGCCTGCCCTACGTCGAACCGCCGGCTGTCCGCCTGCCCTATGCAGAACTGCCGGTTCGCCTGCCCTATGTCGAACCGCCAGCCGTCGGCCTACCCTATGTCGAATTGCCGGTTCTGGGCACCTCGCCCGTGTGCCCGAACGGCTACTCCTATTATCCCGCCTACCGCCGCTGCGCCCCCCTCTACGGGGAGAGGTTGATCACGAAGTGATCGGGTGAGGGGGAATATCCGCGAGTCCGACTTTGACGAGAGTCCCCCTCACCCCAACCCTCTAAGAGCGAGCTTCGCTCGTCTCGACCCCGCAAGCGGGGAGAGGGAGCAGCGACCGATCGCCGCTGCACCTCAACCTAAAATCATCCCGTTCCAGGCATTCAGTTGGGCGTTTCGCCTGACTTCACCGCCATTTCGTGCGTTCGCGCACGCCGGCAAGCGCGGCGCGAACGCCGGCAATCACCTGGGGCGTATCGAGTGCTGTGAGCTTGCCACCGCGCTTGAGGATGCGACCGTCGACCACGACCGTGTCGACGTTTTCCGGGCCAGTCGCCTCGAGCACGAGATGCGCCGGATCGGTCACCACGGCCATGTTGAGGGCATTCGGGCTGATCGCGATCAGGTCGGCGCGCTTGCCCGGTCTGAGCGATCCTGTTTTGTCGTCGATCCCCATCGAGCGCGCGCCCTCGATGGTGCCAAGCTCGAGCGCCTTGCGCGCCGTCATCTTGAACTCGCTTTCCACCTTGGCGTTCTCGGAGTCGCGCGCCAGCTTGAGCACGCCGAACAGATTTGAGCTTCCGGTCAACGCCGAGGTATCGATCGAGATGCCGAGCGGAATGCCTTTGGCCAGCATCTCGCTGATCTGCGGGTAGCCATAGCCAATGCGCAGTTCGGAGCCGGGCGACACCGAGACCGCAGCGCCCGACTCCTTGATCATGTCCAGTTCCGCGGCACTCGCCGACAGCGTGTGAATGAGCTGGACGTCCTTGCCCATCAGCTTCGCCTTGTAGAGCGGCTCGATCTGGTTCACCGCCTTGCGGGCGCTCGCGACATGCACCGTGATCGGCAAGCCGAGCTTGCGGGCATTGTCGAATTCCGGCTGATACACCTCCGGCTTGATCGGGCCGGCGCGGAACTGCCCGCGCCATGCCATGCCGAGGGTGATGAGGCCTTCGTTGGACCAGCTCTTCCAGTCGCGGGCCAGGCGCTCGATCGGCCCCTGGTCGGCCGACTGGGTGTCGGGAAAACCCTGCGGCCAGCCGCAGGAATGGCGGGCGCGGATGCCGACTTCCGCGAGCGCACGGAGATCGGCCTCGGCGTGGGCCGCGCTGCGCACGTTGTGGCACCAGGAGTGCACGAAGGTCATCCCGGAATTGATTGCCTCCGCCGCGGAGAGCCGCGTGCTCGCAAAGGTGTCGTCCGGACTCATCTGCTGGCCGAAGCGCGCGACCGTCGGGAAATAGCCGTCTTCCGGCCTGTCGCCGGCAAAACTGCGGAACAGCGTGTTCCACATATGCCAATGCGTTTCGACCAGGCCGGGCATGACGATCATACTGGTGCCGTCGATCTTGTCGCCGCCGCCGACGTCCTTGCCGACCGCGACGATCTCGCCGTTGCGCACGTGCACCGAACCGTCGGCGATGTCGCCGAGCCCGCCGTCCATCGTCATCACATAGGCGTTGGCGATGGTGAACTCGCCGCGCGCCGGAAGCCTCGCGGAGCCGGTGTTGCCGAGCCGTTCCTGCGCCATCAGCGACGGTGAAAATAATCCGGTTGCGCCGGCTGCGCCGAGCGCGGCAGCGCCGCGAATGAAACTACGCCTGCAGACTTCGCACATGGACCCCTCCCGGAAGCAATTCTGGCAAATCTTGCACCAAGCCGGCGCGCACGTCGCCCCGGCAGATATTCGCTGTTGTGGAAAGAGCGGACATCAAACATTCGATCCGCTCGTGGCGCCGTTCGGACGCATCCGCTCAGGCCGGCGAGGCCCGCAGCGTTCGATCGCCGGCATCATCCGCGCCGGCAGGCCGGTTCGATACGGATCAAAGCTTGGTGGATGCGCGGGACAGAAGCTTCCAGTCGGCGCCCTGCTTCTGCCAGTTCATCAGGATGTGGAGATTGGTGGCGGTTTTCTTGCCATCAGCGGCGGACTGGCTTTCGGCGACCCAGTGGAATCGCACGATCGCCGCGGGGCCGACCACGCGGATACTCGTGTCCTGGTAGGCCAGCGACAGGAATTTCGATTTTCCGTCGGTGGCGTTGGTGACGAAGGTCGCCCTGTCCTCGACCCTTCCGTCGGAGTGGCTGTAGCTAAGCTCCGCCGCGCACAGCCCGTCCAGTGTTTTGGCGTCGGCGGCGAACTGGGCCGCGCGGAACGCCTCCACACTCTTGGCGACGGCGTCTTCCTCCGCGCCCGCGAAGGCGGGGATCACTCCCAGCAGTCCAATGGCAAGCACCGGCAGGGCCAGCTGGCGACGATCGATATTCATTTGCTTCCTCCGCTGTTTTTTTCTGAGGGCAGTCCTGTTTGAAGGCAGTCTTGCAGTCGCTCCCTGCTTTGTCGAGCATCCGCTTTGGCCGACGGACGGCGCCTGATGCTGCATCTGCGAACCAGGTGCTTCACCGCAGTGCGATCGGGCGGGGCTGCCCCGCAGGGCGGACGTCGAATTCTTCAGACGTCGAATGATCGCGTCGGCCTGGCGAGGTTCATGGCCGTAGTTCTACGCGGTCGATATTTCATCGTCGATTAAATCTGTCGTGAAAAGATGGGCGGCGCTCGTCCGGGCGATGGGGATTCGCTATGGAAATTCTGACGGTTATCGCCCTGTTATTGTTGCTCCTGGTGATCTCATCGGGGCGTTTGATGAGGTCTTATTTCGTCCGCGGGCGCCATCGCGGCATGCAGGAAGCGGCGGCCGAGATCATTCGGGGCGTCAACGCGCACTTCGAAGTCGCAGGCCAGCTACCTGCTGAAGTTTCGAAGGCGCTGGAGAAATTGAAAAGCCCGGCCGGACACGTCTCACACCGCAGGCAACGAGATCAAGGTCACGCGCATCTCTGGGTTTTCGGAGATGCGCTTGGAAGCGCCTGTTGGAGCAAGGGTAACCGTTCAGGCAAGCTATCGATGGCTCCGCGAGAGGGCAAGATTCGTGTCGAGTTATCGCCAGACGAATTGCAGCAATTGACCTGGCTCGCTCATCTCGGCTTTCAATATATGATGCCGAATTACCGCGGCTTCGAAAGCCATCGTTTCAGCGGGGAAGAGGATGCGCGTGACGCCGCCAAGGCGGTCGAGCGACTTGAAGTGTCTGTTCCCGTGACACAGCGGCCGGTCGATCCGATCGCTCTGTCCAACGGGCGCCTGGCCTTGATCGACAGTTGGTGGTCCGAGCGTAAACTGGCGGTCGTCTAGTCCCGCAGGAGTCGTCCTCGTCAGCCTTGTGGTCATCGATCGGCTGGCGCGCGGCCTAGAGCAAGATCGGTTCTGACTGAATCAGAACCGACGCTCTAATCTTTTGTTTTGACGCGTTTTCTTCACGCGAACCGGTATCCACCCACGGATCAAGTCCGAGGGCATGCTTCGCTCGAAAACGCTCTAGTAAAACCGGTGAAAATGGTGGATCGGGCCGTGACCGTGGCCGACCTCGAGCCGATCGGCCGCCGCGATCGCCGCACTGATCCAGGCCTTGGCCTGGCGGACGGCGGTTTCCAGCGCCTCGCCCTTGGCAAGCAAGGCTGCGATCGCGGAAGACAGCGAGCAGCCGGTCCCATGGGTATTATCGGTGGCGATGCGCGGCGCCGGCAGCGCGATGGTGCCGCTGGCCGTGATGAGATAGTCGATGCTCTCGGGGCCCTGCCCGTGGCCGCCCTTGACCAACACCGCCGGACAGCCGAGAGCCAACAGCCGCCTGCCCTGGCCCGCGATCGCGGCTTCGCCCGATGCGACCGGCTCGTCCAGAAGGGCGGCGGCCTCCGGCAGGTTCGGGGTGAGCAGCGTGGCGCGCGGAACGAGCTTTGCGCGCAGGCCCGCAACGGCGTCGGGCGCAAGCAGCAGATCTCCTGAGGTCGCGACCATCACCGGATCGAGCACGACATGCGCGGGCGACCACCGCGCCAACGCGGCGGCGATGGCCTCGATGCTGGCCAGTTGCGCCACCATCCCGATCTTGACGGCCTTGACGTCGAGATCGCCAAACACCGCATCGATCTGCGCGGCCACGAACGCGGCCGGCACCGGATGAATCCCGCTCACGCCGGTTGTGTTCTGGGCGGTCAGGGCGGTGATGACGGAAGCGCCGTAGACGCCGAGCGCCGCGAACGTCTTCAGGTCGGCCTGGATGCCGGCGCCACCGGACGAATCCGAGCCGGCGATGGTGAGTGCGATCGGTATCGTCATCGCAGGGCTCGCAGCCGTCCGGATTGTCGCATCATGCGCATGTTCTGTCCTAGCGCGGCGTGTTGTTGCCAGCAAGTTCAGGGACGCTATATTGAACCGGGCGCAAAGCCCTTTTCGGAGACGACAGCGATGGTTCCCTTCTTCGTCCAGTTCAAATGCAAGCTCGGCCAGTCCTACGCCGTCGCCAACGCGCTCGCCGAGGCCGAGATCGCCTCCGAGATCTATTCCACCGCGGGCGACTACGATCTGCTGGTCAAATTCTACGTCGAAAACGACACCGACATCGGCCACTTCGTCAACGAGAAGGTGCAGGTGATTCCCGGCATCCAGGACACCCACACCATCATCACCTTCAAGGCGTTCTAGAGCGGCCCTGGTGCCGTGAAGCCATCAGAGGGGTCGGCGGACGGCCGCCTGGATGCGCATTCCGGACTCAAGGCGAACATCGCGTGAGATTCGAAAAGTACCATATTCGGACCTCGCAGATCAAAGGGCCTTAGTGAAGTGGTAGCGACGAATTCCACCACCCAAAGTCTTGTTACTGGCGGCCACAGCATCCTCTTCGCGGACCAGCTGGTATCCTGCATTTTGATAGAGCGCCAGAGCTTCTCGCTGAAGTTCAGAAGTACTCAGATCCATTCTCGGTCGGTTGCGTCGTCGGCATTCTTGTTCCGCGAAATCCAGCATTTTTCGAGCAATCCCCCGGCGCCGGAAATCAGGGTCGACGTACATTCGGCGCAGTTCAATTGCCCCATCGCTCGACGGCTCTAGTCCGAACATGCCAACGATCTTCTGGTCATCGATGGCGACCCAGAAGCCGCCCTTCCGCTCCGAATAGTAATCAGAGACTCGATCAACTTCTTCAGTTAACGAGCGAGCGACGTAGACTTCGAACGCGTCCCTCATATCCGCAGGCGCCAATAAACGGTTCACCCGGATGAACAGCTCGCGCACCGCGGCCGCATCGTCAGTCGAGAACTCGCGGATTTCCATCTGACCCCATAGGCTCCCATCACATGGGGCGCGTGTACGCGCTTCTTGGCGGATCAACCTGCACGAGGATACCGCACGGACCGCGCGGCAGGCTAGCATCACGACGCCTGAATGTCTCAGACGGGTCATAAGCGCCGATGTCCCGCTTCCCGTTGAGGGCATCGATTTGGCACCGGGACGCGTTCCCGATCAGGACTTGCCACCCTTCGCGGCTTTCTTCGGCCGTGGCGGTCCATCGACCGGCGGCAGCGACTTGATGTAGTCAGCGATCGCGGCGCGATCATCGGCCGGCAATTGCGAGATGTTCTTGATCACGCGCGCCATCGCGCCGCCGGCAGAGTCGCCGTCGGGCATTTGCCCGGTCTCGAAAAAATAGGCGAAGTCACTGACGCTCCATTCGCCGAGGCCCTTTTGCGTGATGTTCGGCACCCAGCCCTCGCCTTCCGGATTGGGGCCGCCGGCGAAACGCTGCGCGGCAATGATTCCGCCGAGGAAATTTCGCGGGGAGTGACACTCGGCGCAATGGCCGAGGCTGCCTGCCAGATACGCGCCGCGATTCCACCGGGCCGAGCGGGTGGGGTCCGGCACAAAGGGCTTGCCGTCGACAAACAGCCATTTCCAGATCCCGACATTGCGCCGGATATTGAACGGAAACGGCACGTCGTGACCACGCGCCTTTCCGGATACCGGGGCCAGCGTTTTCAGGTAAGCGAACAGGTCGCGCACCTCGTCGACCTTCGCACGCTGGTACGAGGGATAGGGAAAGGCCGGAAAGTAGTGCGATCCCGCCGGCGAAACCCCCTTGGTCACCGCGGCCACGAATTCGGCCTCGCTCCACCGCCCGATGCCGTCGGCCGGATCGGGCGAGATGTTCGGCGCGTAGAACGTCCCGAATGGCGAGGGAATCGCAAGGCCGCCACCGAGCTTCAGGCGATCGGGCTGGCCGGGCACGGCGTGGCAGGAGGAACATCCGGCGGCATTGAACGTTGTGAGGCCGTTCGCCAGGTTCGGCGTGTAGGCCGCCAGCAGATCCGGCGAAACGACGGCCGGTATCGTCAGCCACCAAAAAACAGCGAATGCGAGGGCGCCGGCCATCACGGAGCTAAGGAAAATTCGTCGCAGCATTCACCGATCCGTCACTAACCATCTCGAACTAACGGCTAGTATGGCGGCTAATCCAGCCATAGGCTGCCTGAAAATTTGGGCTGCCTGAAAATTTGGGCTGCCCGAAAATTTGAAGCGTTGAAGCCGGTTCCGGGAATAAAACCGGAATCCCGTTGTTTTGAAACTGGCGTCGTCGATCGGCGCCCACAGGGAGAAAACCATGTCGAAGACGAGAACCATGCTTGCGATGCTTGCGCTGGGAGCGACCGTTGCGTTCGCCGGACCGGCTTTCGCCGAGAAGATGAAAGCGACGCTGGACGGCAAATCCGAAGTACCACCGAACGCCAGCACCGGCACCGGCACCGCCGATATCGATTACGATGCCGCCACCAAGAAGCTGAGCTGGAAGCTGACCTATTCGGGGCTCTCCGGCCCCGCGACCGCGGCCCACTTCCACGGGCCGGCCGAAGCCGGCAAGAACGCCGGCGTCGCCCTGGCCATCCCGGACGCGACCAAGAGCCCGGTCGACGGCAGCGCCACGCTGACCGACGCCCAGGCCGCCGACCTCGCGGCCGGCAAGTACTACATCAACGTCCACACCGCGGCCAATCCGGGCGGCGAAATCCGCGGCCAGGTGACGAAGTAAGTCTCGCGCGCGAGAATAAATAACGAAACACGAAAAAAGGGCGGACGCATCAAGCGTCCGCCCTTTCTCCCCCCAGCCGGATTTAACTGTTCTTGACGCGGTAGGTCTCGTGACAGCCGCCGCATTGCTTGCCGATGGTGGGCAAGGTCGCCTTTAGCGTGTCCAGATCCGTGATCTTGCCCTTGGCGTCCGCGACGGCCTTGGCGAAGCTGGCGATGTGCTCGTCGAAGCCGGCCCGGTCTTCCCAGACTTTTGGTGATGGGAAGTAATCTCCCTCCGGCTTCAGACCCTTGGTGCTGTCGGGAAACAGGGTTGGAAACTTCTTGATGGTATCTTCGAACTGGGCCAACGCGGCATTGACCGCGGCCTGATCATACGGCTTTTCGCCCTTGACCATCGCCGCCAGCGCGCCTGCGTTCTTTCCATTACCTTTCATCATGTCCTGGGTCTGCTTGACCTGGTCCTGCTGCGCGGCCACCGCGCCTATGCCGAGTACCAACGCTCCCACCACAACTACCGTTCGCATCATCAGCCTGATCTCCCTGTTTGAACCATGCGATTGAACAAGTTTCCCGACCAACTAGAGCGAGATGACTTTTCGTTGAATCGTCGTCTCGCTCTATCTTTTTGTTTGAGCATGATCTTTTCGGAAAACCGCTGCCCACTTTTCCGGATCATGCTCTAGCGACCGCTGAGGCGAAGCCGTCGCCATGCCAACCCCGGGTGCCATGCTCCATTCCCGCGCGTTGGCAAAATATCACCAATCAATATCACAGATTATGCCGGCGCTGATGCTCGCGGATCGCGATCCAGACCCGCTCGGGCGTGGCAGGCATGTCGATGTGATCGATCCGGTATTCGCGCCACAGCCCTTCGATGATCGCATTGACGACCGCCGGACAGGAGCCGATCGCACCGGCCTCGCCCGCGCCCTTGACGCCGAGCGGATTGGTCTTGCACGGGATATTGTGGGTCTCGAATATGAATGACGGACCGTCGGCCGCCCGCGGCAGCGCATAATCCATGAACGTTGCGGTGACGAGCTGGCCGTCCTTGGGATCATAGACCGCCTGCTCCATCAGGGCCTGGCCGATGCCTTGCATCGCGCCGCCATGCACCTGGCCGGCCAGCAGCAGCGGATTCAGCGTCACCCCGAAATCGTCGACAATGACGTAGTTGATGATCTTGATGGTGCCGGTGGCAGGATCGATTTCGACCTCGGCAAGGTGGGTGCCGTTCGGAAAGGTGCCGTCGGCGGCCGTGAACGTCGCGCTCGCGTTCAGCTTCGCCGGATCGACGCCGGGCCGCTTCGCCAGATCGGCAAAGCTGATCGACCGGTCGGTGCCGGCAATCCGGATCGTACCCTCACGGATTTCGAGGTCGCCGGCACTGGTTTCCAGCGCTTCGGCGGCGATCTCGCGCAGGTTTTCGCCGAGTTCGCGGGTCGCACGCTGGACGCTGACGCCGCCGGTCGGAATCGAAGCCGATCCGCCGGTGCCGAGACCGGTGGCGATCCGGTCGGTGTCGCCCTGCAGGACATGGACGCGCTCGGGCGGCAGCCCGAACTGCTCGGCGACCAGCTGCGCATAGGCGGTCTGGTGGCCTTGCCCGCTCGACTGGGTGCCGATCAGGATCGAAACGTCGCCACTGGAATCGAGCTGCACCTTGGCGGTCTCCTCGCCCATCGTGCCGCAAACCTCGACATAGCTCGCAAGCCCAATGCCGCGCACCAGGCCCTGCTTCTTCGCGGCCTTGGCGCGCTTGCCGAATTCCTTCCAGTTCGCGATCTCCATCGCCCGCTTCATATGCGCGGCAAAGTCGCCGGAATCGTAGACCTTGCCGGTTGCCGTCTTGTATGGCATCGCCCGCGGCAGAATAAAATTCTTGCGCCGGATCGCCTCCGGCGTCATGTCGAGTTTCCGCGCGGATGCATCGACCAGCCGCTCCAGCACGTAGGCCGCCTCGGGGCGTCCGGCGCCGCGATAGGCATCGACCGGCACGGTATTGGTGAACACGGTGCGGACGCGGCAATGGAACGCCTGGATGTCGTAAAGCCCGGGCAGCATGCCGGCGCCGCCGTGCGGAATATAGGGCCCGAAGGTCGACAGATACGCGCCCATGTCGCCGAGCAGATCGACATCCATGCCGAGGAACCTGCCGTCTTCGGCCAATGCCATCCGCGCCGTGGTGGCATTGTCGCGGCCTTGCGCGTCGCCGATGAAATGATCGGCGCGATCGGCTGTCCATTTCACGGTCTTGCGCAGCTTGCGCGCGGCGAATGCGGCGAGCGCATATTCGCGATACGGAAACAGCTTGGTGCCGAACCCGCCGCCGACGTCCGGACAGATCACCCGCATCTTTTCCAGCGGGATCTTCAGCACCATGCCGCCGATGATTTCGCGCAAGCGATGGCTACCCTGGCTGCCGATCGTCAGCGTCAGGTGATCGCGCTTGGCATCGTATTCGCAGACCACCGCGCGCGTTTCCATGAAGTTGGTGACGATGCGCGGATTGACGATCGAGATTTCGGCGACCGTATGCGCCTTCGCGAACGCCGCCTCGGTCGCCTTGCTGTCGCCGATCGACACGTCGAACAGCACGTTGCCGGGATGCTGGGCCCAGACCTGCGGCGCGCCCTTCTTGACCGCGTGGAGAACGCCAACCACCGCCGGCAGCGGCGTCCAGTTCACTTCAATTGCCTCGATCGCGTCGCGCGCGGCATCAACGGTATCGGCGACGACAAACGCCACGGCGTCGCCGACATGACGTACCTCATCCCTGGGCAGAATCGGATAGGGCGGGCCGGTGAATGGATCGACTTCGAGATTGAACAGGCACGGCAGGTCGCCGAGATCCCTGACGTCCTCCGCCGTCAGGATCGTGGCGACCCCCGGGAGGCCGCGGGCGCGGGCGGTATTGATGGTGAATTTGGCGTGGGCATGCGGCGAGCGCAGCACCAGCGCATGCAGCGAAGGCTGCGGCGCGAAATCGTCGGTGTAGCGGCCCTTGCCGCGAATCAGCGCATCGTCTTCTTTGCGAAGCACGCTTTGACCGACGCCGAATTTGATGGGAGCCATCGTATCTCCACCTGCCATCGCTGTTTGCGCGCCATATTGGCGCGGTTCGCGGCGAAGCGCAAACGGCTCTTTATCTTGAACCGTCTCCTTTAAGGCGTGAATCCATAGATTCAGAGTGATTGGCGGACGTCCGCTTTGGTGCGCATTCCGGACGAAGGCCGGACCTAGCGTGAGGTCAGAAATCTGCCAGGAGCGGGCATTCAGCTGGGCGACGGTTACGTCAGCTCAGCGACCATGCGCTTACCTTAAGTTTGGAGCAGACGGTTGCTTGAGGCTGAGAATGAAGGCGATCAAGTCGTTAGTCTCTGAGTCAGGGATTATAAGGTTAGGCATTTCCTTGTGATTTGAACGAAGAAATACCTTTAAGGAAAGCGCCGTGGTGGACGGCGAATTTGCAACATCGACGAAGCTCGGGGGCCCGTCCCGATTCGTTTTCCCGATCTGATGGCAGGGGACACAAAGGATCGTCGCCGTTTGACGACCAATCAAAGGATTTCCTTCAAGAGGTTGTGCTGTCGCCGAAAGCGGTAGCGCGAGCATCAGGTAGATCAACACCAACCTAGCCATGGGATCATGCCCTTGTCGTTTCCATCAAATGTTGAGCACAAACGTGCCTATGACCTATTGATGCAAATCAACCTGCGTTATGAGGCGTCGCGCGATGAGCGCTCTCACATCATTATGATCCACGTCTCATAGGATCACCGCCGAACTCGGCGATCAGACTTGATAGGTCGCTGCCAAAGCAGACTTGAGCCCATCCGAGCGTTCGATCCGGCCCCGCCATCCCGACCAAAAACCGCGTTTTTACACCGCCTGAGTCAAAACCGGAAGTAACTACCCGGCATCGTCGTGTCCGCTTTGCCCAGAATCGGACATCAAGCGCTTATGAGTGAACTCGCTAGCCGCGCACCAGCGACCTCAGCCAGCCCCTGCCGAACAGCAGCAGCACCGATCCAGCATAGACCAGCGTGCCGACCACGATCAGCAATAGCAACGCGGCCTCGTCACGCAACGCGCTCAGCCCGGAAAAATGAGTGCTGGCGAACCTTGCCGTCAGCCAAAGTGCTGCGCCCAGCTGGCGCTGATTGACCGCGGGCTATCCTGCGATCGAGCTCTGTACCGGCGCCGGTATCGGTACCGGTGCAGGACTCAGCGGGGCACCTCCGACCGAAACTGGGCCGAAAGGTTTGGACAGTGGGGGAGCAATTTTTCGCGGCGTCCGGACCACCCGGGCGCGAAAATTTGAATGCGGGATGCTGGAGGTCGTCAACGGCGCCGCCGCACTCTGCAGAGCGTCCACCTGCACCGCCAGCGTGGAGAGTTGACGGGATATTCTTTTCAAATCCGCCTGTGAGGTTGAGGCGCTCTGCGTGAGCGACACCAACACAGCTGCACTTTGCTGCTGCGACAACTGAATATCCCTCAGTGCCGCGCTGATGACGGGATCCGGTATCGGGGCTGAAGCCGTCTCGTGTGGAGACTGCGCAACGAAGCGATTGAAATTCGGCAGGGAGAAGCGATCTAAATCCGGTAAGGAGAAGTGATTGAAATTCGGCAAAGAGAGGCCATTGAAGTTCGGCAAAGAATTGGCGATGGCCCCGCCAATCACGGCCAAGGCGGATAACGACACCACTATCGCCGGCACTCGGCCCAAAGCGCCCCGATGTGCCGTCTCAGGCTGTTTGTCTCCTTGCGCTGCTTTATCCGGTGTTTCAGCCACCTGCGTTCCCTACATGTCAGCCCAGTCGCAAGATTTCTCCTCGCCGCCGATCAGCAAAACAAAAAAGAGCCGTCGCGTGAACGATCACGCGACGACTCTCGCGCGATTGCCCACCCAAAATCATGGGCTTATATGGTTAATGATCAGTTATTCTCGGCCGTCTGGCGCGTGAGGCGATCTGCTGCCGGTTGCCGACCGTTCTCTGTGATTTGTGGTCGTGCGCTTTGATGCGCATCCCAGACGAAGGCCGGACAAGGCGTGAGGTCCGAAAAGCGCCTGGATTCGGACATGCATCATTGTATCGGCGCGAAGCCGCGCCCACGGCAAATGGTCACTGCGACTTGCGGACTGTCTTTCCCAGAGTGTTTTCTGGTCTTCGGAGACCCATAGCGATCCAAGCGGCAATCAACCTCAACATGAACCTGCCGGAATGACCGGCATAATTCGGCAAGTCATCAGCAAGTTCGACGCCGTCTCGTCGGTCCTGCGTCATGACCCGCATTTCAAGGGGCGGAGCGTCTGCCGGAAAGCGATTCCGGTACATCGTCAGCCAATGTCCCTTGGTGAAGTCGAGGAACATTGCCGAATTGCAACATGCGGCAATGACCCGCCGGGTCGGGGAATCCGGCTTGAGTCGGTGCTCTTCAAGATACTCCTCCCCCGTCACACATTGTACTCGATCCTTTCGATATACGACGTAGTCTGTTCCACCGTCGGGATTGAGCACGGGTGGCGCAGAAGCCAGTTGCTCGAAACGGCTTCCGGCTTCTTGGCAACTTGCGCAATAACAGGAGGCGGTCAGAATCCGCTGGCCGACTGCCTCCAGTTTCACCTTGCCGCATCGGCAAATTCCGGAGAGGTGTTTTTGCTGTTTCTGGTTCACTGCGATCGCCCGTTCGTAGGTCCTGCATGAAGTCATTTTGACGTTAGCAAGAAACGTCCGCAACGGGGGCAAAACCGCAAGTGACTACCCGGCGTCGCCCTGTCCGCTTTGCCCAAAATCGGACATCAAGCGTTTATGACTACACTCCTTAGCCGCGCACCAGCGACCTCAGCCAGCCCCTGCCGAACAGCAGCAGCACCGATCCCGCATAGACCAGCGTGCCGACCACGATCAGCAGCAGAAGTGCGGCCTCGTCGCGCAACGCGCTCAGCGCGGAAAAATGCGAGACCGCAAACCTTGCGGCCAGCCAAAGCGTAGCGCCCAGCACGGCCCCGCAGGCAACAAACTTCGCCAGCGATCGCGTCAGCGCGCGATCGAGCTCGAGATAGCCGGCCCGTACCGCAAATCCGATCACCAGCAGCAGATTGATCCAGGCGCCGACCGCGGTGGCGAACGCCAGACCGACCTGCGCGAGCGAGCCGACCAGCGCAATCTTCAGTCCGACGTTGACGGCGACGCCGGTCAGCGCCGCTTTCACCGGGGTCGCGGTATCCTTGCGGGCATAGAAGGTGGCGACCGCGCTTCGGATCATCACGAAGGGAATCAACCCCACCGCGTAGGCGGCCAATGTCGCGGCTGCTGCGGCGGCGTCGGTCTTCGAGAACGCGCCGCGCGCAAACATCGCCCGCACGATGACGTCGGGAACCGTCAGGAAGGCGGTGACGAACGGCACCGAAAACAACAGCGTGAATTCGAAGGCCCGCCGCTGCTCGGCAAGCGCGCCGGCGTGATCGCCCGCCGTCAGCCGCCGCGACATTTCCGGCAGCAACACCGTGCCGATCGCAATCCCGATCACCCCGATCGGAAGCTGGTTGAGCCGGTCGGCATAATACAGCGCCGACAGCGCGCCGGCGGGAAGGAATGTCGCGATGATGGTGTCGGCGAACAACGCGACCTGCGTGCCCATCGAACCGATGGTCGCAGGCCCGAGCGCGCGGAAGAAGGCGCGGACGTCGTCATCGAGCCTGGGCATGGCGAACCGGGGCAGCCCGCCATGGCGGGCCAGATCGCCGGCAAGCAGGAAATATTGCAGGAAGCCGGAGATCAATACGCCCCACGCCGCGGCATGGCCCGGCGTCGGAAAGTAGACCGCCAGCGCCAGCGTCGCCATCATCGAGATGTTGAGGAAGATCGACGCCGCCGCAGCACTTGCGAAGCGATGCATCACGTTGAGCATGCCGCCATACAGCGTCACCAGCGTAATCAGCAGCAGATATGGAAAGGTGATCCGCGTCAGCTCGATCGCCAGCCGCCGCTGCTCGGCGTCGTCGGTGAAGCCGGGCGCGAGGATACTCATGGCCTGCGGAGTGAACAGCCAGGCGAGTGCGAGCAGGACGAGCTGCGAGCAAAACAACAGCGTGAAGATGCGACCGGCGAACAAGGATGCCGATTTTTCGCCGCGCTCGCCGTGGACATGGGCGTAGGCCGGCACGAACGCCGCGTTGAAGGCGCCTTCGGCGAAGATGGCGCGAAAATGGTTGGGCAGGCGCAGCGCCACGAAGAACGCATCCGCCACGGGACCTGCGCCGAGGATCGCCGCGAGCATGATGTCGCGCGCAAATCCGGTCAGCCGCGAAAGGAGCGTATAGCCGCCGACAGTGAAGATACGACCGAGCATGCGCAGCTTCTAGCACCTCAACAAAAGAGTTCGTCGCATTTTTTGGGCGTTATCGGCCGATTTGTTAGCGAGGAAAGGCTCGATTGGACTGAAGATATCGCCGATTTTGTCCATTGCACGGCGCAGGTTTTCTTGAAGACGGCGCGCCCCGGCGAGGACCTTCGGTTCATTCCGCGCTTTCCCGTCCAGCGAGAATCATTCAGAGTGTCGCGCAAGCGAATCCTGGAATGCCCGGATGAATCTCCGTCAGCGTCGTGCTGCCTCCAGCAAGAGCGGAGCTGTCCCAAACGGCACGGATGCCAGATCGCCTGCGGTGCTGTGCGACCTGGCGCGCCGTCTCTTGTTCGCAGGCCAGCCGACAGAAGCGGTCAACCGCTGCCAGCATGCTTTGACCATCGATCCAGATCACGCGGCTTCGCTGTGTCTGATGGGGGAGATTTGCCTTCATTCGGGACAACTGGATCAGGCCGTCGAATGGGTTACCCGCGCGATCAGCATCGATCCCAAAGTCGACTACGTTGCAACCCTCGGCACGGTGCTTCAGCGTTCGGGGAGGCTGACGGAGGCTCTGAAGGCCTTCGAAAAAGCGATATCCATTGAGCCCGAGAACGCCGAGCTTTGGAAGAATTTCGGCGCTATCCTGATCGATCTAAACCATCCGGACCACGCTCTTTTGGGCCTGCAACAGGCGCTGAAATTGCGCCCGCGCTATGTCGAAGCCGCAAACCTCAGCGGATTGATCCTCTACCGCCAAGAACGGCATGCCGAGGCGCTCGAGTTCTTCAATCTCTCGCTTGAAGTCGAGCCGGCCCAGGCGGACGCGCTCCAGGTGCGGGCTCTGGTGTTTCTGAATTTAAAGCGGTTCGAAGAAGCGCTGGCGGACAACCATCAATCCCAGCTATTCAATCCAGGGGACGCCGATACGCACAACAATTTGGCAACCACCCTTCAGAAGCTTGGTCGATACGCGGACTCGGTGGAGTGGTACGACCGGGCGATAGCGCTTCGCCCCAATTTCGTGCTGGCCCTGAACGGCAGGGCACATTCGCTAATCGAGCTTCGACGGACAGACGAAGCTTTAACGTGCTACGCGCGGTCCATAGCACTTGATCCGGAAAATCCGGAGGCCCGCTGGGATATGGCACTGCTCCAGATGCTGGTCGGCAATTTTGAGGCGGGTTGGGTCGGCCGTGAAGGCCGCTGGAAGCTCGGAATAATGCGTGATCCGAGATTCTCTCAGCCGCTCTGGCTGGGGAACGGATCGATCGAAGGCAAGACAATTCTTCTGTACGCGGATGAGGGACTTGGAGATATGTTCCAGTTCGCGCGCTACATTCCCATGGTGGCAAGTCTTGGAGCCCGGGTTATCGCCGCCGTCGCTGATCCGGCATGTTCCCTGATGTCCCGTCTGGACGGTGTGGCTGAATGCATACCCAAGTCGATGGGTGCGTTACCCGCATTCGATATCCACTGCCCCATTTCAAGTTTGCCATTGGCGTTCAAAACCGCGGTGGAAACGATCCCCTCCGCTGTCCCCTATCTGCCGACGCCGGCAGTCGAGCGCATCAGGGAATGGGAGGGACGGCTTGGCGCCCACGATAAATTCCGCGTCGGATTGGTCTGGTCCGGGAATGCCGGCCATATCAATGATCACAACCGCTCGATGCCGTTGCGAGAGCTCACGGGAATCCTGGACCTGGACGCAACGTTCGTCAGTCTGCAGAAGGATTTGCGGGATCGGGACAGGGAAGTCCTTGCCAGCACGGCCATCGTTGATCTGACGCAAGGCCTGTCAGACTTTGATGAGACGTCGGCGCTGGTATCCTGCCTCGATCTTGCGATCACCGTCGATACCAGCGTTGCGCATCTTGCCGGCGGGCTTGGTTGTCCGGTTTGGATATTATTGCCCTATACCCCGGACTATCGCTGGATGCTCGATCGCGAGGACAGCCCCTGGTATCCGACGGCGCGTCTGTTTCGACAGGCGGAAAGCCGCGAATGGTCTGGTGTTCTCGAGCGGATGCGCGTTGAGCTTGGCGCTCTGATCGAGGATTGGAGGCATCGCTCAGCGCAGATGTGACGCCGGAACGTCGGCGATCCCGGTGCTTTCAAAACGGCCAAATCAGGTCGAAAGCGCGCCACGCACAGCCTTGATGACCCGCTCCTGCGTCGGCTCGTCGAGATAGGCATGCATCGGCAGGCTGATGACATCGGATGACAGCCGTTCGCTGGCCGGCAGGCCGCCATCGGCAACCGGAAAATCCCGATACGCGGTCTGCTGGTGCATCGATTTCGGGTAGTAGATCGCGGTCGGAATGCCCTGGGCTTTCAGCGCCAAAGCGAATTCTTGGCGGTCGATGCCATCAGGCAGCCGGATGGTGTATTGCGCCCAGACCGAACTGGCGCCGCCGGCGAGACGCGGAACGGTCACGACATTGCCGAGACCCCGGGCGTAACGTTCCGCGACGACGTTTCGCGCCGCGATTTCATCCTCGAAGATCTTCAGTTTTTCGAGCAGCACCGCCGCCTGAATGGTATCGAGCCGCCCGGTCAGCCCGAGACGGACATTGTCGTATTTGTCCGAGCCCTGACCATGAACACGGACGCTGCGCAGCGTTTCGGCGAATGCGGCGTCATCGGTGAAAATAGCGCCGCCGTCGCCAAAGCAGCCGAGCGGTTTTGCCGGGAAAAAGCTGGTCGTGGTGATGAGGCCGAGACCGCCGAGACGGCGGCCGTTGTAGCTTGCACCAAACGCCTGCGCCGCGTCGTCCAGCACGAACAGGCCTTCGGCCTGCGCGACCGCCGCGATGGCGTCATGGTCGGCGCTTTGCCCGAACAGGTCGACCGGGATCACCCCTTTCGGCTTGAGGCCGAGCCTTTTGGCGGTCGCGACGCCGCGCGTGAGCGAAGCCACGTCCATGTTGAAGGTCGATTCATCGACATCGACGAACACCGGTGTCGCGCCGGTCAACGCCACGGCCTCGCCGGTCGCACAGAATGTAAACGACGGACACATCACCGCATCGCCACGGCCGACACCCTTCGCCATCAGCACCATCAGCAGCGCATCCGTGCCGCTGGCGCAGCTCACCACATGCTTGGCGCCGCTGAAGGCGGCGAGCGCGGCCTCGAGTTCCGTCACTTCCGGACCGTTGATGAACTGGCAATGCGCGAGCACGCGGGAAACCGCCTCATCGATCGAACGGCCGAGCCGGCGACGCTGCGCGGCGATGTCGATGAAGGCAACGGGATCTGGACGCAGGTGCTGGTTCATGGAGCCTTGCGATGAGTGGGAGCGGGACATCGGCGCGGGATGCGGCCTAGCCGACCACGCGCCGCGGTCCCTTGCGGGCGGAAGAGGCCGCGGCGGGCCTGGCGGGAGTTTCGAGGCAACGGATCGCGATTTCGAGGCTGGCGACGCCTTCGTCACCGGTCACCGCGGGCACGCCGCCGGAGCGCACGGCCTCGGCGAACGCGATCAATTCGGCGCGCAACGGCTCGTCATGGCCGACCGGCAGATGGCGCATCGAATAGCTGCCATCCGGCTTGAAGCCGAAGCACTCGGTCACCTGACGGGTCAGAAGGTCGCCCATCACATATTTGCCGCGGGTCGCAACCGTGACGTTGCGCGCCTTGAAGGGTGTCAGCCAGTTGGTGTTGATGTGGGCAAGCACGCCGGAGGCGGTGCGGAACTGCAGCAGCGCGATATCCTCGCGCTCGGCCACCGCGCTGGAGAGCTGCGGCTGCACTTCCACGATGTCCGATTCGGTGAACCAGCGGATCAGGTCGATGTCGTGCACGGCGAGATCAATGACCACGCCGACGTTCGACATTCGCGGCGGAAACGGTCCGACCCGCGTGATCGCGATCGACAGAATGTCTTCGCTCGAGATCGCCTGCTTGATGGCGGCGACCGCCGGATTGAACCGTTCGACATGACCCACCATCAACGTCACGCCGGCATGGCGGGCGGCGGCGACGATGTCCCGCCCCTCCTCCACCGTTGACGCGATCGGCTTTTCGACCAGGATGTGAACGTTGCGCGCGATGCAGGCCAGCGCGATCTCGTGGTGCAGATGCGTTGGCGCCGCAATGGTCACGGCATCGACACCTTCCGCGAGCAGTTCGTCCAGACTTGCAAAGGCGCGGCAGCCCGCAAGCGCGGTGGCGCGCGAGCGATGCTCCGGCAGGGGATCGACGATTCCGACCAGCGTGACATCGGGCAGGCCGGCCAGCACGCGGGCATGGTTGCTGCCCATGATTCCGGCGCCGATCACGCCGATCCGGAGCGCACGCTTTGCCTCTATCTTCTGACCAGACACCGATCCTTTGGAAACCATTTAGTTCAACCCCAATACCTTAAGGAGGCGCCCCAACCGCATCCCTGCGCCGTGGGTTCTCTAGCACGTCGCCACAGGTGTGGCGAATGATTGGCGTACTTGCCCAAACACGTTTTGATTCAAAGAATTACACGCTGGATCAGGGGCGGGAAATATCGATTCCCGTTATTTTTTCGCCCCTCGATTCGACTCGCTGGCCGCGAGCCGGACCCCTCAGGAGCGCTGGTAGTCATCCTCGATGCGGATGATGTCGTCCTCACCGAGATAGCTCCCGGTCTGAACCTCGATCAGTTCCAGCAGGATCTTGCCCGGATTCTCCAGCCGGTGAACGGCGCCGATCGGGATATAGATCGATTCGTTCTCGTGCACGATCTTGACGGCTTCGTTGACCGTCACGCGCGCGGTGCCGCGCACCACGATCCAGTGCTCGGAGCGATGGTGATGCTTCTGCAGCGAGAGCCGGCCGCCGGGCTTCACCACGATGCGCTTGACCTGGTGCCGCTCGCCCATGTCAACCGATTGATACGAACCCCAGGGGCGATGCACCCTGAGGTGATCCTCCGTCACCTGCGGTGCGACCGTCTTCAGCTTCGCCACCAGCCGCTTCAGTCCGTTGGCATCCTTTTGACGCGACACCAGCACCGCGTCCTGCGTCGCCACCACGACCAGATCGTCGACGCCTTCCAGCGCCACCAGCGCCCTGTCGGTCGAGACGTTGCAGTTGCGGGAATCCTCGAACACCGCCGCGCCCTGCGCCGCGTTGCCCTGGGCGTCCTTGTCCGACAGCTCCCACACCGCGTGCCAGGAGCCGACATCGGACCATCCGCACGCCACCGGCACGACCGCGGCGCGCGAGGTCTTTTCCATGACGGCATAGTCGATCGAGATCGCCTTCGCCGATCCGAATGAACCGGCGTCGAGCGTCACGAATCCGAGATCGCGCCCTGCTTTGGTGACGGCATCGCAAACGGCTTGCACGCTTTCGGCATCGAAGTTGCGGTATTCATCGAGCAGAACGGCGGCACGAAACATGAAGTTGCCGCTGTTCCAGAGGTAACCGGCCTTGATGTATTCGGCAGCCGTCGCCGGATCCGGCTTTTCGACGAATTTCGTGACCGCACGAACTTTGCCGGACACCACTTCGCCCGGGCTGATATAGCCATATTCGGTGGCGGCGCGTTCCGGCTGAACGCCGAACGTCACGATGCGCCCCGCATCCGCCGCCACAAGTCCCTCCCGGCAGGCCGCGACAAAGGCCGCGGTATCGCCGACGACGTGATCGGCGGCGAGCGCCAGAACCACCGCATCGTTGCCGCGCATTTGTGCAAACGCCGCGCCGGCGGCGATCGCAGGTCCGGAATCCCGCCGCATCGGCTCCAGCAGAACATCGGCCTCAAGCCCGATCTCGGCCAGTTGCTCCAGCACCATGAAGCGATACGCGGCGTTGGTAATGACGATGGGACGCTCGAACAGCGTCGGGTCCGACACCCGCAGCATCGTATCCTGAAATGTCGAGCGGGTGCCGAACAGGGACAGGAACTGTTTCGGACGAACCTCGCGCGAGGCCGGCCATAACCGCGTCCCGGCGCCGCCGCACATGATCAGTGGAACAATTTTTCTGTCCATCAGCGCCTCACACATTCCAGTGGCCACGATGCTACGCGAAAATCGGGCATATTGTCCTTCATCGAGATCCCGGACCAAATACCGAGATCATGCGTCAAATCTCCGACATTGACGGCAGCCTGATGACGTCGCCGGGCTATCGGCAACATATCCTTTACCATCGCCCGACCCAACTCCCGCTGCGGGGAGTTTACTTTTGGGTTAACTCCGGTTGGTGATTACCAATGCCCCGGAACCGCGCCAGATGGCCTGTTTAGCTGCCCCGTTGCGGGGCCCGCAACACCCAGTTAAGCGGCTATTGCCAGATTGGCTTTAAAACCATACCAAGACGCCGAAGTTCGGCGCGCGGCGTCGAGTTGCGCAGTCTTTTGACGTCCTCCAGACCTGGTGAGCGCGGGCGAAATGCGCCGGATCCTGCTTTCAACGATAAAAATACTGGTCTCCGCAGCGCTGCTTTATCTCGCGCTCCGCAAGGCGAATTTTTCCGACCTCGCCTCGCGTATCGATGTTGCGAGCCTGGGCTGGCTCGGCCTTGCGATCGCCGTGACCTTCCTTCAGATCTTCGTCGGCGTCCTGCGATGGCGCGTGGTCAGCGCCGAATGCGGCGCGCCGCTCGCCACCCGGCAGGCGATGCGCTTCAATCTGATCGGGACGTTCTTCAACCAGACACTGCCATCCTCGATCGGCGGCGACGCGGTGCGGCTGTGGCTGGTGGCGCGCGGCGGCGCCGGATGGCGCGCGGCGACCTATTCGATCTTCGTCGACCGCGCCATCGGCCTGATCGCGCTTGCGATCATCATCGTCGCGAGCCTGCCGTGGAGCTATAACCTGATCGGCGATCGCTACGGCCGATCGGCGTTGCTGGTGGTCGATTTCGCCGCGCTTGCCGGCGGGGCGGGATTTCTCCTGCTCGGCGTGCTGCCCTGGCCCTGGCTGAGGCGCTGGTGGGGAACGCATCATCTGCACGCCTGCGCGGTGATCGCGAACCGGGTCATCTTCAGCCGCCAGCATGGACCCATCATCGCGGTGCTGTCGCTGCTGGTTCACGTTTTGGCCGTCGTCATCGCCTGGTGCGTGGTTCAATCGATCGCCGCACCGGTGGGGTTCGGCCAGACTTTCCAGCTGATTCCGCCGGTGATGCTGATCACGATGCTACCGATCTCGATCGCAGGCTGGGGCGTCCGCGAGGCCACGATGGGGCTGGCCTTCGGATATGCCGGACTGATGACGAATGAAGGCATCAACATTTCGCTGCTGCTTGGCGCGGTATCGTTTATTGTCGGTGGCTTCGGCGGGCTGGTATGGATTTTCTCCGCCGAAAAAGCCGCGCGGGGCGCCGCGCCGATCGAGGTGCCGGAATAACGAGCGCTGCCAGCGCCGCCGTTGCGGCGTTCTGTTAACTTGACGAACCGAAGGCTCCACTATGTGATGAGCCGGAACAAACGCGTCGCCTGTTCGACCTTCGCAACCAGAATGCCGTCTTGAAATCCCGATGAAGATCAGTGTCGTCACAGCCAGCTACAATTCAGAGGCGACCATTGCGTTTACGCTTGAATCTTTTCTCGCGCAGAAACATTCAGAAAAGGAAATGCTGGTGGTCGACGGCGGATCAACCGACGCGACATTGAAAATCATCGAGTCATTCGGTTCTGACGCGATACGGGTTGTCTCGGAGAACGATGAGGGCGTCTACGACGCCATGAACAAGGGCTTTCGCCTGTTTCAGGGCGATGCCCTCGGGTTCCTCAATTCAGACGATACATTCCACGATCCGGACGCGCTCGGCGACATCGCCGCGGCGATGCAGGACGCCGACATCGTGTATGGCGACCTCAATATGGTGACCGACCACCAAACCAAGCGCATGGTCCGTTCATGGCGGGGCGGCACGTTCCACCGCTATTCATTTCAGCTGGGCTGGGTACCTCCCCATCCGACCTTCTACATGCGCAGGGAAGTCGCCCAGCGGGTCGGCGAATACGATCTGAGCTACATCACCACCGCGGACTATGACTACATGCTGCGAGCCCTCGCGCTGAATGACTTTCGCGTGCGCTACATTCCCCGCGTCGTCGCGGACTTTCAGATGGGCGGTATCAGCACGCGAGGCTGGCGCGTGACGCTGCGGGGAAATCTCGAATGCCTGCGATCACGCCGCGTGCATTTGAACGCCCCCATCATCGACGCCGCGTTTTTCCTGCGTTTTCTCAGGCGGATCCTTCAAATCCGCAAATCAGGATTGTCCTGAGGATAAAGCCTGTTCGGCCGGCGCTGGCGAGCCGAATTCCGGGACCGCATCCTTCAACACGGCCTTGATGGTGGCCCGGTCATCCCGGGCAATCGCCTGCTCAAGCGTTGCGATCCACTTGCGCAGCGACTGCATCGGCGGTTCGTTGGGCTTGGCCGCCATGACGCCGGCGACGCCGATCTCGATCGCCGGCTCCTCGTTCGCGAACAGGATTTCGTTCAACCGTTCTCCCGGCCGCATTCCCGTGAAAACGATATCGATATCGTGGCCCGGCTGCAGGCCGGAAAGCCGGATCATGCGCTCGGCGAGATCGACGATTTTGACCGGCTGCCCCATGTTGAGCACATAGACCGAAACGTCCGGACGCACCGGCGCCATTGCGTGGGCGGCAGCCGTAATCACCAGGTCGCAGGCTTCGCGGATCGTCATGAAATACCTGACCATGTCGGGATGGGTGACCGTCACCGGGCCGCCCGCCTCGATCTGGGCCTTGAACTTCGGCACCACCGATCCGTTGGACGCCAGCACATTGCCGAACCTCACGGAAATAAGCCGCATCCGCGACTTGCCATCGGGCTCGGCGGCCAGGTCATGATCGAGCGCCTGGCAATACATCTCGGCGAACCGCTTGGTCAGACCCAGCATCGACACCGGCTCGATCGCCTTGTCGGTGGAGATCATCACCATCGCACCGGCGCCCGCCGCCAATGCCGCATCGGCGACATTCACCGATCCGAAAATATTGGTCTTGACGCCTTCGCTCCAGTCGCGCTCGAGAATCGGCACATGCTTGAGGGCCGCGGCGTGAAACACGATATCCGGCTTGAATTCATTCATCAGCCGCTGGATGCGCTCGCGATCACGGATATCCGCCACCCGCCCCTCGATCACCGCGGTGGTGTCGTGCGCCGCGAGCGCCTCGGTGATCGCATAGAGCGCCGGTTCCGAATTCTCGATCACCAGCAGTCGCGCGGCACCGAATGTCACGACGCGGTCGCAAATCTCCGAACCGATCGAACCGCCGCCGCCGGTGACGATGATCGCCTTGCCTTTCACCAGGGCTTCGAGACGCGCATAATCGATTTTTTCGCTAGGGCGCAGCAACAGGTCCTCGACCACGACGGTCGTCAATCGTGGCGCATCCCCGCTCTCCAGCGACGGCAGGCGGCTGACAATCAGCCCGAGCCGGCGCGCCCGCATCAGCACGGATTCGGGCCGCGCCTCGGGGTCGAATGCCGAAGGCGTCATCACAACCCGCGCGATTGGCTTGTTGCGCCTTGCGAAATCGGCGATCACGTCCTCGATATCGTCGATGCCGCCGAGCACCGGGATGTTCCGGATCAGCTGGCCGCGGTCGGCGGCAGACGGCGACAACAGGCCGACCGGCCAGATCCGCTTGACGGCGCCGCTTTCGATTCCGCGCAGCAGGATTTCAGCGTCTGCGGCGCGGCCGACCAGCAGCGTCGCCGCCGCGTCCTCCGCCATCGCGTGGTGCCGCACCCGCGTATAGCGGAAATAGCGGTAGGCGAAGCGCAAGGCGCTGAGGCCGGACACCTCCAGAAACCAGAACAGAATGATGGTCACCTTGCCGAAAAAGAACGCGCCCTGAAGATTCGGCGCCACCGGCATCCCGTGAACGTTGGGGGCGACAAAAATATAGTCCAGCACCAGCAGCGCGACCGCCAGCACGGTGGAGGCACGCAATATGTTCAGCGCATCGGGAAGCGAGATGAATCGCCATTTCGCGGTGGTCAGGTGGAAGGCGTAGCAAACCACCACGCTGAACACGATGAAAAAGGGAAGGATCCGGAACAGCAGCGGCAGACGATCGGTCAGAAGATCGCCTTCGAAACGCAGATAGAAACTCGCCAGCAGCGCAAACGCGCTCGCCAGCGCGTCGTGCGTTGCAATCAGTGCGTTGCGCAGGGTCAGATTTGGCTGGCGGATCATGTCGCTGACTGTTGAAGGGGAATGCTCGAATTATGCCGTTGCGAGGCTGCTGATAGCCTATCTCGCGCGCGCAGGCCAGTTGTCATGATCTGACGAAGGCCCCGGATTCCGGCCTCGATTCGCGCGAACCTGCCTTCAGCACCATCCCGCCGGCGACACCGACGCCCAACACGTACATCCAGCCTTCGTGGAAATCGAACAAATGCGAATTGAACAGCGAGGTAAAGATATTCTGTACGACGACCAGCAAACCGATCCACGCCACCAGACCCTCGCCGCGGAACAGCAGCAGATGCGAGAGCCACATCGCATATAGCACGACGATTCCAACCACGCCCCACTGCACCGCGATGTTCAGGGTCTGGTTATGCGGATTGCCGACAACATCGGCGGCGGCGCCGACCTGGCCGACCGCGGCCTGCTCGAACAGTCCGCGCGTCGACCCGGTACCGTGCCCGATGATCGGAGCTTCGGCAAACAGCCGCATCGACTTCTGCCAGTATTCCAGCCGCAGGCCGATCGACGTCGGGATGTTTTTCTCCTTGTACAATTGATAATCCCGCAAAAAAGTCCCGGTGGTCTTGCGCAACTGCGGCGACGCTACCCAGGCCAGCGCCGCCAGCGCCATCACGGCGCATGCGATGATGACGTTGGTTCGCCATTTCAGGTGCAAGAGCGCGAACACCGCCAGCATGATCGGCATGGTGACCATCGCCGTCCGCGAAACGATCACGAACGCCATGTTGACGACCAGGCTCAACGCGATGGCGCCAAGCAGCAACGCCGGCCGAATTCGTCGGGCGCGCAGCAGCGAGATGACCGGATAGGCGAGCGCTACCGCGCACAGCGCAAACTCCTGGCTCTGGTCGATATAGTTCTTGACGAAGATGCCGCGCTGCGGGTCGAAGGTCTTGAGCGTGAGGTCCGGGTGGAACGCCACGATCCACGACATCGCCATCAGCAGGGTGCAGGAAACCAGAAACGCGACAAATACCCAGAGACCGCGCGCCGAGCGTTCGAAATGATAGAACAGCACAGGCAGCACGAGCAGCTTTACCGCCGGGTTGACCGCATAGAAGCGCGCCGGCCATGGCGCGTCCGACCACAATGTTCCGACCAGCGCGAGGGCAAACAGCGCGACCGGCATGATGGAAATCGGACGCTTCAGCGATTGCAGGAAAGCTTTCGCATCGAAGGCAGGCGCCATAGTCACCAGTGCTGCGACCGCAAAGATCGCGACCAGCGACGTCGACCACGGCAGCGAAACCGCGATCAGGACGACGAAAATATCCGTGGTCGTGATCCAAGCGGCCGGGTCGCGCCACAGCCTCCACAACAGCGCGCCCAGCGATTCCTGCGCCACGACGCTCACGCCTTGCTTGCCCGCGCGCGATCGACCAGCGAGGTCGTGCTGAAGCCGGGCAGAACCTCGACCAGCAGCACTTCACCGCCATGGGCCTCGACGATCTCGCGGCCGACGACCTGTTCGGGGGTATAGTCGCCACCCTTCACCAGCACACTTGGCTTGATCGCGCTGATCAGCCCGATCGGCGTGTCTTCCTCGAAGATCACCACGAGATCGACCGCCTCCAGCGCCGCCAGCACTTCGGCGCGCGCGCGCTCGTCCTGGACCGGACGTCCCTCGCCCTTCAGCCGCTTCACCGATGCGTCGCTGTTCAGGCCCACGATCAGGCGGTCGCAGGCCGCGCGCGCCGCGGTCAGGACCTTGACGTGGCCGGGATGCAGGATGTCGAAACAGCCATTGGTGAACCCGACCCTCAAGCCATGCTTGCGCCAATCCTGAAGCTGCGCGTCGAGGTCGCCGCCTTCGGCGACAATCTTGTCTTCCGCGGCGAGAAAGGCATGCGGCAGGATTCTTCGCCGCAACTCCGCCGCTGTCACGCTGGCCGTGCCCTTCTTGCTGACCGCGACGGCCGCCGCCGCGTTCGCCATCCGCAGCGCGGTTTCCCAGCCGGCTCCCGCCGCAATCACCACCGCGAGCGTCGCGGCGACGGTGTCGCCGGCGCCCGAGACGTCGCGCACCTTGACCGGATGGGCGGGCACATGGATCGGCTCGCCCTTGCGCGGCACCAGCGTCATGCCGTGCTCGCTCTGCGTCACCAGCATGGCCTCGCAGTCCGCCAGCTGCATCGCGTCCCTGGCCGCATCGGCGATGCTGTCTTGCGAATCCGCGCGGCTTCGGGTCGCTTCCGCGAACTCCTTGCGGTTGGGCGTGAGCAGCGTCGCGCCGCGATAGATCGCGAAATTGGCGCTCTTGGGATCGACGATCACCGGCTTGGCGAGCTTGCGCGCGGCATCGATGACGTTGCGGATCACCCGCGCCGTCAGCACGCCCTTGGCATAGTCGGACAACAGCACGATGTCGGCGCGGGCGAGCTGCGGCAAAATGGCGTCGATCAGTTTCTGCTCGATGTCGGCGCTGGCCGGCTGCGCCAGTTCCCAGTCGGCGCGCAGCATGTGGGTGGAGAAATGCTCGGAGACGAAACGCACCTTTCGCGTCGTCGGCCGCGCGGCATCGCACACCAGCACGCTTTCGATCCCGCTTTGCCTTGCCAGCGCGGCTTTCAGCTGCCTTCCCGCGTCGTCCTCGCCGATCAGCCCGACGAAGATGCAGCGCGCGCCGAGCGAGGCGACATTGCGCGCGACGTTGCCGGCGCCGCCGATATTGGTCTCGCTCCGCTGCACGGCGATCACCGGCGCCGGCGCTTCCGGCGAAATCCGCGACACCTCGCCATAGACGAATTCATCGAGCATGAGATCGCCGACGCAGAGCACGGTCTGGCGGGCGATCGCATCGGTCAGGGCTTCAAAATCGAACATCTTTTGCGTTATCCCACGATCATGACCCGATTGGATCGGATCATGATCTCATCTTTTGTTTGAGCATGATCTTTTCGAAAAACCGGTTCCCACTTTTTTCGGATCATGCTCCGGCCGTCAGCGAAAGCGATCGGCGCGATCGAGGAAGCCCTTGATGTAGAGGTCGACCGCCTCTTCCAGCGTCGTGAAGCCGCCATTATAGCCGGCGCGCGTGAGCCGATCGACATTGCTTTCAGTAAAGTACTGGTAGCTGTCGCGGATCGAGAGCGGCATGTCGACGTAGCGGAGATTCGGAACCGTGCCGAGCGCGGCATAGGCCGAAAGCATCAGGTCCCTGAAGCTGCGGGCCTTGCCGGTGCCGACGTTGAAGAGGCCCGAGACCGACGGCGTCGAGAGCAGCCACATCATCACCCGCACCACATCGTCGACATAGATAAAATCGCGCCGCTGATCGCCGTCGGCGATACCGTCGCGATGCGACTTGAACAGCTCCACGACGCGGCCGGCCCGGATGTCATCGAAGCGCCGCGCCAGCACGCTCATCATCGTGCCCTTGTGGTATTCGTTGGGGCCGAACACGTTGAAGAATTTCAGGCCGGCCCATTGCGGCGGCAGCTTGTCGGACCGGGCCGCGCGCTCCGCCACCGCCATGTCGAACAGATGCTTGCTCCAGCCGTACAGATTCATCGGCCGTAACGCCTTCAGGGCCTCCACGGAGGAATCGTCACGAAAGCCCTGCGCGCCGTCGCCATAGGTCGAGGCCGAGGACGCGTAGATGAACGGCGTCGCGTTCGCGGTGCACCAGTCCAAAAGCCGCATCGAGAGACGAAAATTGGTCTCGATTACCAGATCGCCATCGGTTGCCGTGGTTTCCGAAATGGCGCCGAGATGGATGACGGCGTCGAGCCGGCGGCCCTTCAGCCAGGCGAGCAACTCCGCCGGCGGCACGATGTCGGCCAACTGGCGCTTGGCGAGATTGCGCCATTTGCCGTCATGCCCGAGCACGTCGCACACGGCGACGTCGGCGCGGCCCGCCTGATTGAGCGCGGCCACCAGATTCGATCCGATAAAACCGGCGCCCCCGGTCACCAGCAGCATGACGTACCCTGTCCAGATTGTGCGGCGTCAACTTTGCCCCACTCCTGCCCGGCAGGCAACTTCGGTCGCCGGTAGTGTCTCAGTTTGAATTTCCGCCCACGACCCCATCCCCGCCGTTCCGCTCACGAAGCTGATCGGCCAAAAGCGGACGGACCGGCGAACGGGAAGTTGAAGCCGCTCCCGCCGACCGACGAACATCAAACGTCAGGCTGTCGCCTGTCTCAGTTTGTCGCTGAAAGTTGAGTAGGAGGAAGTCGCCGCATCTCCCGCTATCATTGTCTATGCCAAGACGGGGCTTGCGGCAACCCGGGGTCCTTATGCCATGGAGATGGCCCTCGATTCACGTCAAAGGAGCCGCGAGCCTATGTCAGCTTCTGCAAGCATGTTTTCACTATCGTTCTTCCACGGAACGCGGGCCGATCTGAAACCCGGAGACCTGATTGTCGTCGGCTACCAGTCCAACTTTACCGAAGCGAAGCCGCTATCCTGGGTATATTTCGCGGGTACGCTGGATGCTGCGATCTGGGGCGCTGAGCTGGCCGCCGGCAGTGGGCAAGAACGGATTTATGTCGTGGAGCCAACTGGGCCGATCGTGGACGATCCCAACCTGACGGATAAGAAGTTTCCTGGCAATCCGACGCTGTCCTATCGCTCCCGCGATCCGCTACGCGTCATTGCCGAAGTTACGAAGTGGCAGGGGCACCCGCCTGAACGGCTACAGCAGATGAAGGATGGTCTCGCCCGCTTGAAGCCGGACGGTTCCGATATCATCGACTAACATGATTGGGGAACGACAGCTTCCGCCCTCCGATGCATGAAACCTGTCGTTCCCCCTTTCCAACACAAATCCTGAAATTCAAATTGAGACACTACCCGGTCGGCTCTCTTGGTGAAGGCGGCCGCACAATGTATTGCCGACTTTACCCCGCCGTGAGGAGCAGTTACCGACAGGCTCCGGATCGAGCGCAGGCCAGCCGTTAAGATATGAACTCAGATTCAGAACATACTGTGACGACCGAGGACGCGACGGACACCCGCCCGATCCTGATCGTCCCCTATATGTGGATCGGCGACTTCGTCCGCGGCCATAGCGTGGTGCGGGTGCTGAACCAGCGCTGGCCCAACCGGCCGGTCGATCTGCTCGCCACCACCCTGTGCGCGCCGCTGGTGGATTATATGCCCGGGGTGCGCTCCGGCATCGTCTGGGACCTGCCGCGCAGCCGACTGGCGGTCGCCAGGCAACGGGGGCTGGCGTCCCAGCTCCGCGCCAGGAACTATGGCACGGCCATCGTCCTGCCCCGCACCTGGAAGTCGGCGATCGCGCCGGCGCTCGCCGGTATTCCGGAGCGGGTCGGCTTCGTCGGCGAGGCCAGATTTGGCCTGATCAACCAATGGCGCTGGGGCGAAAAGGCCCTGCCCCGCTTCATCGACAAGAATGCCGCGCTGGCGCTGCCCGATGGCGCCCCGTTGCCGCCGGAATGGCCGGTGCCGCAGCTTAGGGTGCCGGCCGACGAGGTAAGCCGCTTTCGGCAAGCCTGGGGGCTCGGCCACGGCACTGCCGTGGCGCTGGCGCCGGGCTCGGTCGGGGCGTCCAAGCGCTGGACTTACTATCCGCAAGCCGCCCGCCTTCTGGCCGAACGCGGGCTGGATGTCTGGGTGGTCGGGGGGCCCGGCGAAAAGGCCTTGGCCTCGGAAATCGTGGCCGCCGGCGGACCGCGGGTGCGAGACCTCACCGGAGGTGACCTGCGCAACGGGATTCTGGCTATGGCGGCGGCCAAAGTGGCGATTTCAAACGATTCGGGGCTGATGCATATCGCTGCCGCGCTGGGGACGCCGACCATGGGCATTTTCGGCCCCACCAGCCCCTATCACTGGGCGCCGCTCAACGGCCTGGCGGCGACGGTCCAGACCAAAACCGTCGTCCCCTGCCAGCCCTGCCACCGTCCGGTCTGCACCATGAACGAGCATCGCTGCATGCGGGAC
Source organism: Bradyrhizobium sp. (assembly GCF_004799445.1). Taxonomy (GTDB): domain Bacteria; phylum Pseudomonadota; class Alphaproteobacteria; order Rhizobiales; family Xanthobacteraceae; genus Bradyrhizobium. Next base: position 7,440 of record NZ_SSNA01000038.1, on the reverse strand, counting down.
ATTCCCGCATCCGATGTGGTGGATATCGCCCAGCGGGTGCTGGCCGAGGCCGGGGCCCATCCTCGCAATTCGTCATTCCGGGATGGTGCGTAAGCACCAGACCCGGAATCTCGAGATTCCGGGCTCGCTGCTTCGCATCGCCCCGGAATGACAGTTGGCTTGCGCAGCCTCAAGGCGGTCATTACCAAAGATCGAACCTACAACCTCTCACGGTGTCGCTTGAGCCAGAATTCCAAAGACCCGATCGCAGCCCATCTGGGGCTTTCGCGCGCGGCGCTTGAGCGCGCGACGCAGGACGCGGGCCTGCTCGCCGCCGCGCGGAAAATCGCTGACGTCGTCATCCTGGCGCTGCGCGCGGGCAACAAGCTCCTGATCATCGGCAATGGCGGCAGCGCCGCCGACGCCCAGCATATCGCCGCCGAAATCATCGGCCGCTACAAGCAGGATCGGCCGGCTTACGCGGCGATCGCGTTGACCACCGACACCTCGGCGCTGACGGCGATCGCCAACGACTATGGCTTCGAACAGGTGTTCGCCCGACAGGTCGCAGGTCTCGGCCGGCGCGGCGACGTATTGCTGGCGCTGTCCACCTCCGGTCGCTCGCCGAACGTTCTGGCGGCGCTGCGCACGGCGCGGGAGCGCGGGCTTGCCACCGTCGGCTTCACCGGCAGCCAGGGCGAAACGCTCGGCGCGCTCTGCGATCATCTGCTGGTCGCGCCCAGTGATGACACGCCGGTGATCCAGCAGATTCACCTCGCGGTGGCGCACGGCATCTGCGAGGCGATCGAGCAGGCGCTGATGCGCGAGGCACGCGGGAAATGAGCGGGACTGGTTCCGCCCGCCCGGTGGCCCGGCCCGCCGCTTTCCTCGACCGCGACGGCGTCATCAATCACGACGACGGCTACATGGGTACGAGCGATCGGATCCGCTGGATGCCGAACGCGGCGAAGGCCATCAGGAGGCTTAACGAGGCCGGATATTTGGTGTTTTTCTTCACCAATCAATCCGGCGTGGCGCGCGGCTTCTTTACCGAGGACGATCTCACCAGCTTGCACGGCTGGATGCGTACCGAGCTCGCCGCGCAAGGTGCCGTGATCGACGATATCCGCTATTGCCCGCATCATCCCGACGGATCGGTCGAGGGCTATCTCGAGGACCATCACTGGCGAAAGCCGAGCCCGGGCATGATCCATGACCTGATGGAGCATTGGCCGGTGCGGCGCGCGGGCAGTTTTGTCATCGGCGACCGCGCGAGCGATATCGAGGCGGCCGAGGCCGCAGGCCTGCCGGGATTTCTGTTTGCGGGCGGCGACCTCGACGCGTTTGTCGCTGATATCATGGCTCAGGTCAGCGAGCGATAAACCGCGGCGATCTGGTTGGCTTCCGCATCCAGGCTGAATTTCTCAAGCACCCGCGCCCGCGCCCGCGCGCCCATCGCCGCAGCGGAAGCCGGCTCGCGCATCAACGGCTCCAGTGCGGCCACCAGCGCTTCGACATCGCCAGGCGGCGTCAATACCCCGGTGACGCCGTCCTCGACCACGACCTCCGCGGCACCGGCGCGCGACGCCACCAGCGCGGCTCCTGCCGACATGGCCTCGATCAGCGTCAGCCCAAATCCTTCGTTGCGCGAGGTGAAGGCGTAGATCGTCAGCCGCTGATACCAGCGCGGCACCTGTTCGATCGGCAATTCGCCGGTCATGACAACGCGTGACGCGAGGCCGGCGGCCTCGATCCGCTGTTTCAGATCGTTGGCGAAGCCCTGTTGTTCCGGCGTGATGGCCCCGACCACGACGGCGGTGAAATCGGGATAGCGCGGCAATAGCCTGCACATCGCGTCCACGAACACATCGGTGCCTTTTTGCGCCCGCACCCGGCCGAAGCAGCCGATGGCATAGCGGCCGGGCAATCCGGTTTCCGCGAACGCGGATACGCGGTTCTCCGGCGGCGCGTAGCTGCTGGTGTCGACGCCGTGCAGGATCACCGTCGCCTCGCGCTTGAGAAACGAGGCCGAGATGTCGCTGGTGGCGATGATCGCGTCCATCCTTCTGATCAGCCAGCGCGTGATCCAGCTGTGATGCCGTTGCGCCGCCGAGGTGAACACCAGTTTCAACGGCCAGCCGAGCGACTTCAGGAGCACGCCGACGATCATCTCGTTGTTGCGCCGCGCGTGCCAGATCAGCGGCGCGTGCCTTCGCCACAATTTCAGCAGATCGGCAAATCCGATACGCGCGATGCCATCGGGCGCATTGGGCCCCAGCCACGCCGCACGGAACATGCCGGCGAGTTTCGGGGCCACCATGCGATTGGTCGCGGTGACGCCGGAATAGCGCCTGTGCAGATTTGGCACGATCAGCTGCAGATTGTCGGCGGAAATGTTCTCAGGCAGCACGTCAGGCTCCGGTTCGCACATTTCCTATACGCAACATTAAGCATAGTGGCCAGTTCGCGCGCGCCGAAACCCACACTTCACCGCGATCCCGATAGCATCGCCCCTCAAATTGGAGACGGGTGAGTTCATGACCGTGCTTGTCACCGGCGGCGCCGGCTATATCGGAAGTCACATGGTTCACGCTCTGGTCGAAGCCGGCGAAAGCGTCGTCGTCATCGACAACCTGTCCACCGGCTTTTCCGCGTTCCTGCCCGAAGGCGTGCCGCTGTTCATCGGCGATGCCGCCGACGAGAACCTGGTCGAGGGCGTGATCGCCGCGCATAAGGTGGAAAGCATCATTCATTTCGCGGGCTCCGTGGTGGTGCCGGAATCGATGCGCGATCCGCTGCTCTATTACCGCAACAACACCATGACCACGCGCAGCCTGTTGAACGCGGCGGTCAAGTCCGGCGTCAACCGCTTCATCTTTTCATCGACCGCGGCGGTCTACGGCACTCCGGATCAGGTGCCGGTTGCCGAAGACGCGCCGACCCGGCCATTGTCGCCCTATGGCTCCTCGAAGCTGATGGCGGAAATCATGTTGCATGATGTCGCCGCCGCGCACGGCATGAACCATGTCGTGCTGCGCTACTTCAACGTCGCGGGCGCCGACCCGCAGGCGCGGATCGGGCTGGCGACACTGGGCGCGACGCATCTGTTGAAAATCGCGGTGGAGGCGGCCACTGGGCAGCGCGCCAAGGTCGACGTGTTCGGAACCGATTATCCGACACCGGACGGAAGCTGCATCCGCGACTTCATTCACGTCAGTGATCTTGCGCAGGCGCATCGCGCGGCGTTGGCTTACCTGCGCGGCGGCGGGGCCCCCGCGACGTTCAATTGCGGCTACGGCCGCGGCTATTCCGTGCTGGAGACCATCGAGGCGGTGCGGCGTGTCTCCGGGCGCAATTTCGTGGTTCAATATGCCCCGCGCCGGCCGGGCGACATCATGACCATGGTCGCCGATACCAGCCGGATCCGCAGCGCTCTCGACTGGACGCCGCAATATGATGATCTCGATACCATTGCCGCGCATGCGCTAGCTTGGGAAGAAAAATTGTTCCGCGAGCGCCACGGCGAGCCTGAACACGCGGTCTCGGCCTGAAATCTCATTCGCCGCGCACCCCGATTTGGCTTGAAAAACCCCGATATAGCGGGCAAGGAGACGGACGTTTCGGAGCAACCCTGACGCGCGGGTGAGAGCCGCCCAACGCTGTCAATGGAACGCGGATGACCGAACTTCCGAAGAAAATAACCGATGATCCCTACGGCGCCGCGATCCTGATTCGCCGCCTGATCACCGAACAGGGCGCCGCCTATTGGCGCCGCTACCTGCAGGCGTTCGCGCTGATGGCGGTCTCGGCCGCGACCACCGCCGGCTCGGCCTACCTGCTCGGCCAGGTGATCAACCAGGCCTATGTCGAAAAGAACGTCCGCGGCATCGCGATCCTGTCGGGCGTCACCGTCCTGATCTTCATTCTCAAGGGGGCGGCGACCTACGGTCATCAGGTGATTCTGTCGAAAATCTCCAACGCCATCCTCGCCAACAACCAGCGCCGGCTGTTCGCCAAACTGATGAGCGAAAACGTCGCCTTCTTCTCCGAGCGGCACTCCTCCGAATTTCTGGCGCGGCTGACCGCGGGGGCGAATTCCGTCACGCAGGTCCTCAGCCTGCTGATCAACGCCGTCGGACGCGATGTGTTGTCGCTGATCGGGCTGGTCATCGTGATGCTGATGCAGGATCCCGTTATGGCGCTGCTCGGGTTCGCGGTGGCACCGCCCGCCATGCTGGTGCTGCGCAAGCTGGTGAAGCGGATCAAGGGCCTCGCCCACACCCAGTTCACCGGCACCGCAGACATCATGGAAACCATGCAGGAATCGCTGCAGGGCATCCGCACCGTCAAGGCCTTCACGCTGGAGCAGACGATGCGGATGCGCATCGACGCCAGCATCACCGCGGTCGAACTCAACGCCAACAAGATGGCGCGGGTCTCCAACCGCTCGAGCCCGCTGATGGAAACCCTCGGCGGCCTGGCGGTCGCGGGCGGGCTGATGTATGGCGGCTACAGCGTGGTCGCGCTGGGCGCGACCCCCGGCCAGTTCTTCTCGTTCCTGACCGCGTTCCTGTTGGCCTACGAGCCGGCCAAGCGTCTGGCGCGGCTGAATATCGAATTGAACTCCAGCCTGATCGGCGCCCGCAAATTGCTGGAGATCGTCGACAGTCCGGCCAGCGAGCCGGACGACGACGACAAGCTGGCGCTGCAACTGACCGACGCGCGGGTCGAATTGCGCGACGTGAGCTTCGCCTACCGTCCGAACGAGCCGGTGCTCAGCCGCATGAGCTTTGTCGCCGAGCCCGGCAAGGTCACCGCTCTGGTCGGCCCCTCCGGCGGCGGCAAATCGACGGTGCTGGCGCTGCTGCTGCGGTTCTATGAAGCCGACAGCGGCGACATCCTGATCGACGGGCAGTCGATCGCCACGGTGTCGCGGCAATCGCTGCGCCGGCAGACCGCCTATGTCGGACAGGACGTCTATCTGTTCCGCGATACCATCGGGGCCAACATCGCGTTCGGCAAGCAGGGCGCCACTGAGGCCGAGATCGTGGCCGCGGCGAAGGCGGCCTGCGCGCACGAATTCATCATGGGCTTTCCGCTCGGCTACGACACGCCGGTCGGCGAACACGGCACGCAATTGTCCGGCGGCCAGCGTCAACGCGTCGCGGTGGCCCGCGCGCTGCTCAAGAATGCGCCGATCATCCTGCTCGATGAGGCGACCGCGGCGCTGGATTCGGAATCCGAGAAGCAGGTGCAGGAGGCGATCGAGCACCTCTGCCGGAACCGCACCACCATCGTCATCGCCCACCGCCTCCACACCATCATGCACGCCGACGCCATTCTGGTGGTCGAGGGCGGCGAGATCGTCGAGCGCGGGCGGCACGATGACCTGCTGCGCCGCGGCGGGCGCTATGCCTCGTTCTTCCGCCTGCAACACCGCGATGCCGGACCGCTGACGCTGGCGCCGATCAGCGCAAGCGCGTAAGGCTAGATCGAATTTCCAACCCAAACCCTGCCGAGACCCTTTCATGAACGCGACCTCCTACGTCATTCCCGCCCCGCCCCAGCCCTCGCTTCCCGTCGTCGGCGAGACCAAATCCTATCCGGTGCGCCGCATCTGGTGCGTCGGGCGGAATTATCTGGAGCACATCCGCGAGATGGGCAATGACGAGCGGGCGCCGCCGTTCTTCTTCGCCAAGCATGCCGACATGCTGGTGCCCGACGGCGCCACGATCCCCTACCCGCCGCTGACCAAGGACCTGCACCATGAGGTCGAGTTGGTCGTCGCCATGAAGAGCGGCGGCCTCAACATCCCCGCCGACAAGGCGCTCGACCACGTCTACGGCTATGCGGTCGGCATCGACCTCACCCGCCGCGACCTGCAGCTCGCCTCGCGCAAGAAGGAGCGCCCCTGGGAAGTCGGCAAGTCCTTTGACTATTCCGCGCCCTGCTCGGCGCTGCAGCCGGCCTCCAGGATCGGTCATCCCACCAAGGGCAGGATCTGGCTCACGGTCAACGGCACCGAGACCCAGAAGGGCGACCTCACCGAGCTGATCTGGAACGTGCCGGAAATCATCTGGCAGTTGTCGCAGCAGGTCGCGCTGGCCGCCGGCGACATCATCATGACCGGCACGCCGGCCGGCGTCTCCCAGCTTCACCCCGGCGACAAGATCGAATGCGGGGTCGACGGCGTCGGCACCCTGAAGGTCGCGATCGGCAAGCCGGAATAGCCGCGTCATCCAGAGGTGCGAGCGAAGCGAGCCTCGAAGGATGGCAACACGCACGGACTCGCGACCATCCTTCGAGGCCCGCGCAAGAGCGCGGGCACCTCAGGATGACGGTCATTATCTGGTGCCGTTAGTATAACAGGTCGGGAGTTTTGGGCCTCAGGCCCGCGCCATCGCCTGCAGGCCCTTGAAAGTTAGGCGCTTGGGGTCCTTCACGCCGGCCAGATAAAGCCGGCGGATAAAGGCCGCGACCATATCGCGGTCGCAGTCGGTCAGCGCGACCACGGCATCGACGGCAATTCTCTGGGCGTCCATGGGCTTCCTCATGCTGTCGCAGGTCCCAGCCCCGATAGCGTAGGATTCGCCGATTAATACGGCGTTAACCTCCCAGCACGATGGCCGATTCACCGCAGCGCGCGAATACGTGAAACAACGCATGGCGGCGCTGGGGCGCAAGCACCGGCGCTGCCGGCGGGCGCTACGAATACTGCATCACCCCGTCATCGACCTTGCCGAAGCGCAAGGTGACGATGTCGAGCGCGTAATTCTGGTAGAGCCGCCACGGCCGCTTCGAGCCCTGCTTGGGCATCTTCGCGATCGCGCGCTGCACATAGCCGGACGAGAAATCCAGCGACGGCAATTCGGTGATGCTGGGATCGACGTTGTGCGGCATGGCCTGCTTGTAGCCGTGCCGGTCCATGTAGTTGATCAGGCGGCAGACATATTCGCAGGTCAGGTCGCATTTCAGCGTCCAGGACGCATTGGTGTAGCCGAACGCGGACGCCAGATTGGGCACGTCGGAATACATCATGCCCTTGTAGTTCAGCGTTTTGGAAAAATCGACCGCGCGGCCGTCAACGACAACTTCCATGCCGCCGAGCACCTGCAACACCAGCCCGGTCGCGGTGACGATGATGTCGGCCGGAAGCTCGCTGCCATCCCTCAGCCGGATGCCGCGCGGGGTGAAGCTGTCGATCTCGCTGGTGACGACGGAGGCGCGGTTTTGCCTGATCGCCTTGAACAGATCGCCATCGGGCACCAGACAGAGCCGCTGATCCCAGGGATTGTAGCGTGGCGTGAAATGGGTGGCGATGTCATAGTCGGGCCCGAGCGCCATCCGCACCCCGCCGAGGATCAGCTGCTTGACCCGCGCCGGCTTGCGCCTTGCGAGCTGGAAGAAATACATGCCGAGCAGCACGTTGCGCCAGCGGATCAGACGATAGGCGAGTTTCGC
>NZ_SSNA01000037.1 GCF_004799445.1 Bradyrhizobium sp. | reverse complement strand
CCGCAAGCCGAGCTGTGAAGGAGTATATGGCAACCCTCGACGACGCGGCTTTCGGCGCTGCCACCAAGGTAACGCCGAAGTTCGTCTCGCCGTCCGATCCGGCCGCCCAATGGACCGGCGCAATGCGCGGACCAGCATTTTTTGCATATTCAGATAACTATCTGATCGATGTGAAGGTTGGCATTATCATGGATGTCGAGGCGTCGCGCTCTATCCGCCAGGCGGAGGTCGGCGCGTCGCAGACGATGATTGAGCGGACGCAAGAGCGCTTCGATATCAAGCCTGAGCGGCTCGCGGCCGATACCGCCTACGGTTCAGGAGCGAACCTCAACTGGCTTGTCAAGGACAAGGATATCGCTCCGCACATCCCGGTGATCGACAAGTCGAAACGCGAGGATGGGACCTTCAGTCGGGAAGACTTCACGTTCGACAAGGACCGTAACGTGTACGTTTGCCCGGCCAACAAGATCCTCACGACGACGGGCAAGCTGGTCAACGACGGGGAGACACTTCTCTATCGGACAAAAGCGCGCGACTGTCGTGGTTGCCTGCTCAAGGCACAATGTTGTCCAAAGGCGTCCGTCCGCAAAATCCCGCGCAGTATCTACGAGGAATCTCGCGACGTTGCCCGGGCGCTGGCCAAGACGGAGGCGTTCAAGCAATCATCCCGCGACAGGAAACGTGTCGAGATGCTGTTTGCGCATTTGAAACGTATCTTGCGGCTCGGCCGGCTGCGATTGCGCGGGCCGTGCGGTGCCCAGTTCGAGTTCACGTTGGCAGCGATTGCGCAGAACCTTCGCAGGCTCGCCAAGCTCGTTGCCCGGCCACCGCCAATCGCCCCTTTGTGTGCTGCGTAAGCGTTGCAAGCGTCAGTAAAGTCGAGCGTAAGTCGCCCGCACCATCCAGCGGGTGACAGTGGATCGCTTCAAAAAATGCTCCAGCCCTCCTGCGGCGTCGGTATGCCGATTTCTGCAACAAAATCTGCCATGAACAGACATGCTCGTTAATGCCGGCATTAACGGACTGCTGGTGCGATTCGGCGCTTTTCGTGGCACGCGCCGGCTGCTAGTTTCCCGATAATGATTGGGGATGCATTGGGGATGCACCGGCGGCTCACGAATTGGACGGGAATTCGCGGCGCAATCGCAGCCGCGATCGCGCTACTGTCGCTTGTATCGGCATCTCCCGCCGCAGCCGAGAAGCGCATCGCGCTGGTGGTGGGCAATTCCGCCTATCAAAACATCACCCGACTCGACAATCCCCGCAACGATGCGACGCTGATGGCCGACACGCTCTCGAGCCTCGGCTTTACCCTGATAGGTGGACGCGCCCAGCTTGATCTCGACAAAGCCGCGCTCGATATCGACGTGCAGAACTTCGGGCGTCAAATCCAGGGCGCCGAAGTCGCGCTGTTCTATTATGCCGGCCACGGCGTGCAGGTGAGCGGCTCGAACTACCTAGTACCGGTGAACGCCAACCCGACCCGCGAAGCCGATGTCGATTTCCAGATGGTGGACGTCAATCTTGTGCTCCGCCAGATGCAGGGTTCGGGCACCCGACTCAACATGGTAATCCTCGACGCTTGCCGCAACAATCCGTTCGGCGCGCGCGGGCTGCGCTCCGCCGATGGCGGGCTTGCCCAGATGCGGGCGCCGGAAGGAACGTTGATCTCCTATGCGACGCAGCCCGGCAGCGTCGCCCAGGACGGCAGCGACGGCCACAGTCCCTATACGAAGGCCTTGGCGACGACCATCAAGCAGACGGGGCTCGACATCTTTCAAACCTTCAACCAGGTCGGCCTCGCCGTGAAGCGGGAGACGGGCGGATCGCAGCAGCCCTGGGTGTCCTCCTCGCCGATCGACGGCTCCTTCTATTTCGCCGCGCCCGCGGTGGCGGCCGGGCCGCAGGTTGCGATCGCGCCGCCGCCACAGCAAGAACTCGCCGGTACGCTGCGCGCGGACCCCGACTTCGTCCCGATTAAAGATGCCGCGCTGCTGCGCGAATTGAGCGAACGGCTCTACGAGCACAACTTCGACCCGGACGTCCCCGACAGCAAGACCGGCATGAAGCTCGCGATCAGCAAGTTTCAGGAAAAGAGCAACCTGTCGCCGTCAGGTGAAGCAACCGAAGGCGTGCTGACGCGGTTGCGCAAGATGGACGATCTGAAGCCATGGGGATCGATCGTCTATGGTCCCGATAGCAACAATTGGGGGATTTCCTGGAATCACAAGTCGCGCAGGGCGGCCGTGGACGACGCGCGCTCCAATTGCGGAGCAGGCCGATGCCCGATTGAACTGAGCTTCTACGGCCATGGGTGTGGGGCTTTCGCGGTTTCAGGCAAATCATGGTCGCTGGTTCAGCGCGACACCGTGCAAAAGGCCAAGGATGCCGCGCTTGACGATTGCGGGAGAACTGGCAAGTCTTGCCGCATCATCGGGGCGGTTTGTGCCGACGGATCCGGCCGCCAGAATTGAGCCCGGCATTTGGAAACCAAATAATTTATGCAGGACTTCATGCGACATCGAATTGAAATGTCTCTCTTTTATGTTTTGTTGGCGCTCCTCATCGGTCCAGCCGCAGCGCTCGCGCAATCCGGCTCTGCCGGCGGCAGCATCGGCAACGACGAAAAGTCGCTGTCCGGTTCTCGATTGGTCGAACCCGAACGACCCGCTCGTCGGAGCAAGCCGGAAGCCGAGGAACCGAGACGCTCCAGCTCTCGACGAGGCGGTGGTGGCGGAGGGGGTAATTTCGACGGTCCGTGGGCGTTTACCAGCGCTGGTTGTTCGGGCGCAGGAACGACCGCGACGGTTATCAGTGGAGGGCGATTCGTTACCCAGTTCAGCAGCGGAGCTGTTAGCCCAAACGGAGTGATTCACTCTGCCGGCGCCGGCAATGGATTGACATTTACTGCCACGGGTCGATTGGTCGGCAATAGCGGCAGCGGCACTTTCAAACGCTCGGATGGGTGTAACGGTACCTGGACGGGGACAAGGCAGTGACCGAGCGGGCGCGCGAAACCCGCCCATGAGGGCGGGCGATCACATTCCACGCTGTTCTATTTCGAGGGCTGCAACGTAGCGAGGGCCTTGGAACGCCGCGTCAAGCCATCTTGTGCCACTGCGGCCCACCGGGATTTCTGCCAACGACACGCTGTAGAGGTAGCTTTTTCAGTATCCAATTTACGTCAATGCAAATGCGGGAACTAAACATGGTTTTTTCTGCCTTTAAGAACCCACGGAGCTTTGCTGTGATCGCGGCGGTAGTCGTCGCAGCTGGATACGGCTCTGCTTCTGCCCAATCCGGTAGCTCCGGTGGCAGCATCGGAAATGACGACAAATCCTTATCAAGCTCGCGCGAGGGACAGCGATCGGTTGAACCCGAACGATCGTCAAAGCGGAGCAAGCCTGCAGGCGGTGGTGGAAGTTTCGATGGCGCGTGGACCTTTTTCGGAACGTCCACGAATTGCCAGGGCAGTGGTAGCGTCAGTGCGGTGATTTCCCGCGGCAAGGTCATTGGCCAAGGAAGCGGCTCCGTGAAATCGGGCGGGGCCTACTATGCGGTCCTGATCGCCGGTGACGGCGTTCGGCTTACGGCCAATGGAAGGCTTTCAGGTAATAGCGGAAGAGGAACCTATATGCGGGCAGACGGCTGTGGGGGCAACTGGACAGCTTCCCGCCAATAGGTCGAGGTCGCTGCCAGCTGACGATGCTCTCCTGATTTGCAACCTATGTTCGATCACCACAAAAATCAGCAAGTTGTACCGGTTCATGAACCGGTATGTCGGCAGACTTGCAATCGATGCGCAATCCGCTTTCTTGACGGGCCGCCCTTTTGAGCAGCTCGAGGTTACTCCGCGATGTCCGAGATGGGTCAAAGTGAGACCTCAACTAGCGAATGATCGATGTCCGTTTGTCACCTCAACAGCAGACATTGATCAGGGCAACGGCTAGTCAGCTTCGTGCCATGAGCGGAAATGTGCAGAGCCCACAGCTGCGCCATTGCCCTTCCGGTTAAGCCGTTTTACGATCGGTGGGTCGGGAGGTCCAATGGCGGGTGACCTGCGTCGATTAGCGGCAATCGTTGCAGCCGATGTGGTCGGCTATTCCCGCCTCATGGGTCGGGACGAGAGCGGCACCGTCGCGCGTCTGCGGGAGCACCGCAAGCAGCGCCTGGAGCCGGCGCTGGCGCGTCACGGTGGCCGATTGGTCAAACTCACCGGAGATGGTGCGTTGATCGAATTCCCGAGTGCGGTAGGTGCTCTTGGCGCTGCCATTGAATTTCAGCAAGCTATGGCCGACACCAACAAGGATCAGCCCGAAGACACCCGAATCGTGTTCCGTATCGGCATGGATCTCGGCGACCTGATCGTGGACGGCGATGACCTTTACGGTGATGGAGTGAACGTAGCTGCCCGCCTAGAAGCAGAGGCGCCGCCCGGTGGCATCGTCATCTCGCGCACCATTCACGAGGCGGTGGCGGGCCGACTCAAGGCCAGCTTCAACGATCTCGGCAAACTCGCGCTCAAGAATATAGAACGACCTGTTCAGGCGCTCGTCGTGAAATGGGATGAGGCAGACTGGAAGGTCAAGGCTCTCTCGGACGCCGCTGCGCCAGTTACCGTCTCCCCATCTTTGAATGTTGATATTCCACTGGAACTGCCCGACAAACCATCGATCGCAGTGCTGCCATTCCAAAACATGAGTGGCGATCCGGAACAGGAGTATTTTGTCGATGGCTTGGTCGAGGACATCATCACTGCATTATCGAACTTCAAATCTCTGTTCGTGATCGCGCGAAACTCGACATTTTCGTACAAGGGGAAGTCTCCCGACATCCGGCAGGTAGGGCGCGAACTGGGTGTGCGCTACGTACTGGAGGGCAGCGTCCGAAAGTCGGCGAATCGTGTGCGTTTGGCGGCGCAGCTGATCGACACACTGACCGGAAACCATATCTGGGCTGAACGCTACGATCGTGTGTTGGAAGACGTCTTCGCAGTGCAGGAAGAGGTCACTCAAGCCATCGTGGCCGTCATCGCACCACAGATCGACTCGGCCGAGCAATCCAAGGCCACCCGACGACGCCCGGACAACCTAAGTGCCTACGAAATCGCGCTTCGGGCAACGGTTCATGGATGGGAGGGAGACGCCAAATTAGATCAAACACTCATCGATCAGTCAATTCTGGAGGCACGCAAGGCGCTGTCGATCGATCCGAACAGCGTGCTGGCATTGCGTGCGCTTGCCCGCGCCTACGGAACTTCCGTGTTCTATTCGATAGCGGCGGATCGGGAGCATGCCATTCGGGAAGCCATGTCCGCGATCGCGCATGCAATCGAACTGGACGCCAACGATCCATCTGTCTGCGCGGCGCGAGCGATGATCCCTATTTATGGCACGCTGCTGGATCGTTATCCCGATGCGCTAAGGGATGCTCGACGTGCCTACGAGATGAACCCCAACGATGCGTATGTGCTGCGAATTCTCGCCATTGTTGAGACTCATGTGGGTGAACACGAGCAGGCGATCAAGCACTTACATCAGGTCTTGCGGTTGACCCCTCGCGATCCGCATAGCTACCAAACCTACAATCAACTGGCGTTCGCGAGTTTTGGCGCAAAGCGATACGCTGAAGGAATTGATTGGGCGGCGCGGGCGCTCAACGAGATGCCCCGCCATTTAGCGGCAAACGGCCTTCGCGTGCTTTGTCTCGTCGGCGCGGGAGAGATCGATAAGGCGAAGACTGCATTCAATGCGGCCTACGAGCTGGCACCGGAATTCTTCAGAACGAGGTTGGAGGGCTTCTCGGTGCTCGCCCGGCGCGAAGATCGTCAACGAGGAACCATATTCTATCGCGTCGCCGCGGGCCTAGAAGACCCAAGCGCAGCCGACGTGCTACGATGAGGCATCCCCTTGCAATGGATCGAGCCGACCATCACACAAACTGAAAGCAACAGCGTGTCTCGCCTGTAGCCGTGCCAGCAACCACATTTGACACGTCGGGCAAATCAGCGGCGCTAATTCAGGATGTGGACTCGTGAAGGCGCGCGGGAATTCACTTTACCTCTCCCCACCTTCTTGCGGTCCATGTGGGTCAAACTCGGACCTTGGGGCGCGTCCAAGCTTGGTCCGTTTACCCCTCGATAACGGACATGCGGCGACGACTGCGGCATGTCCGAAAAGTGCCAAAAGCGGTCAATAAGCTAAAATCGATATTTTGTCGGAGTAGAGGCTAAACGATCGTCTATTGTCCCTAAACGATGTCCCTCAACTTCAACATAGCGCATTCGCCGGATCGTAATCTCGGTTCGTTAAACTTCGTGCGAACCAGTAGGCGGCTTTCAAAGAGTGATTAGCGCGCGCCGCAGCCGGAAGGGAGCACATCCATGAAGCATTTATTGCTCGTTACTGTCGCTGGCTTGGCTTCGTTCCTAACACTTGCGCATCAGCAAGCAAATGCCGCCTCTGACGAATTAGACTATTTCCATGGATGCGTGAACCAAGAGATACCAGCCGCGCTACGGCGCTCCGTTATGACATACGGTGCCGACTTCCTCAACCGTGACCACACTGACATCGACAACAGCGTATTTGCAATTTGCAAGCAACGTTCAATCGATAGTTCACACCGCATCGATGAACCACCCTACGTCCACAAGACAATAGAGGCTCAGTTCAAGCAAATGCAAAAGATCGCCGAAATGACGAAGCAATTGCAACAGCAATGGAAGGACGACCCAGAGAAAGCTCTTGAGGATCAAGCGGTGCGGACTTATTCCATGTGCCTTGAAGGCAGTGCGCGGGCTCGGTCACGTACTTCCAACGATCCCCCGGAAGTAATCGAGCAGGCATCATTTGCGGCATGCGCGAAAAATAGACAAATCGTATTCGATACATTTCATAGCCATACTAATTCTTTCAGCCCCGAGGCGATGACGGCTTTGGAGCAGGAATTCCAGCGCAAGTTACCACAGATAATCGTCAAGACACGCGACGACGTGCGGCAAGCTGCGCACCAATAGACTACTCAGTAGTCTCGCTGTATCACGCACTGCCCACCAGCCGATTTCAAATCGGTACAGAACTCGGAGGCTGTAGCAGCGGTGTCAAATGGTCCAACTATTGCGCGATAATATATTCCTTTATCCCCAAGGTCGGCCCGTTTGATTAACGGCGCGCGCGACCCTAGCACCGACGGAAATTTGCTCTGCAGTGCTTTAAAAGCGGCCCGCGCGTCCGCCTCGTTTTGTCGGGACAAAACTTGCACAATGTAGCCGGTGGGTGCTTTGGGAGCGTTAGGAGCGCGTCCATATAGGACAAACAGCAGGCTGCAGAGGGCCGCAACCGCGCAGCTCCAAATTAGCGCTTGCTTCAGGTGATTGGACGTAAGTGCCAGCATCATAAAAACGCCTTATCGCGCGGAAGCCGTCGAATGCTAGCGGCCCCCAGTCTTACTAGGTTGTGCTCGCTAAGTTCGTCAACCTTCAACGCATCGAATGCTAAATTTTCGATGAAGCGGCGCGACTTCCGTTGTGGGTCAAAAGGCGACCTGACGGACGTGAAGTCCGATTTCCGCTTTACCACCTGAAGTGGACTCAAGCCGGACATCGCGGCATGTCCGAAACGTGCCAGAAGCGGAATTGGCCTTGGGTGGTCACGACTAGCTAGTCGCTCCTCTTCAAATCTCCGGACTGATCGAAATCGGACCAACTCGAAATGTTCGCAAGTTCACGATTGATCCCGTATTTGGATCCATCCAATCTGAAGTTCTTCTGAAAATACGAGGGTAACCACGGCAGCTTCCGTACGATAACCGGCGATAACCTCGCCACGACTCTAGGAAGCCCACTGGTGAGTCCGGGATTTGCGGGCATGCTTGGGTCAGTAAATCGATTTTGCGAGCTGGTTGGAGTCCCTATGGCGTTTGGGGGTCATGTATTCCAACCTGCGGCCAGCAAGAGAAACATGGTGTTGTAGCCCTCGAACCTGGCTTCAACCTGCCCGTCCTCGAACCCGTTCGCGATCATTTCGCCGTTAGAGGTGACTTCCCATTGCCATCGGGGCGGCTGGTGGGTCACTGAGACCTCAAGCATGCGCGAGCGATGCTTTTCCATCCTGCGAACATGCGCCCTGAATCGGGTCTTTGCCAGCCGAACCGGCTGCCATAGTTAAACTGACCAGCACTAGAACTTGAAAGGCCGATCGCGTGGCCTGAGAGAGTCGCTGGCGAGTCCGGGATTTTTTGCCGGCTGTCAGGGCCTCGGCCGATCGGCGCCAGCGTAGGGCTGGCGAGAATCGGGACGCCGGTGCAACATCAGGTGATCGTCAGTCGGCCGGAGGCCACATGAGACGTATCGCCGCTCTAGTAACCTTAGCCTTCGCGATGGCCGCCTGCTCTCCCGATGGCGAAGCGACGGGATCAATAAACAGCTGCGCAACAGAGCTATTCCCCGCTTACAATCCGAAAATTATGGATCAGTGCGTGGCCATCTGCAAGAAATGCGACCATGGTGTCACGACCACTTGCACCACTTCCTGCACGCTAAAGGGCGCACGCTAAGGACACATCGCAGGCAAAACCACGGTCAACTGTCCTTTGGTACAGGGGTCGGCCGATCTCAATATTTCGGCCTACGGTGACGCCGCCGCGATTTCCACTCGCGAGTTGCGTAACCTGCTGCATAGCCCGAAGCAAAAATTAGTAGAAGAACTACTATTCCAGAAAACCTGAAACCTTGGCCCGACTGTAATGGAAAGCCAGGGTTAACAGACGGAATTTGAGCCAGTTCCTTGGCCGCCTCAGTTGACGGCCTCTTTCATTAGATTGCCCCGGATTCGCTGGGATCCCGATTGTGCGGCCACCAAGGCTCGCCAAGTACGGCCGCGCCCACTCAGGTGCAGGTGGGGTTTACGGCGGCCGTGCAGGCCGCGCGATCGCTGGAAAACGCGACCCGCAATAAGGACGCTCCCGATTTGAAAACCGTTCCAACCACATTTTCGTGGGCTAATTAATGACCGATGCCGGACTGGGCGCCAGCGTATGGCTCGCCCGCCGTGACCGCTCGGCGCAAGGCTAACCTCGATCGCTTCTTCCCACTTCGCTTTCGATATACTGAAGATATCGGGCGGCGGTGTTCCGTAGCCGCTCCGACCGGTGCTCGTCGCAAATCTTCTCAAGCGCGGGAACGGCCTCTCTCAGGGTGAGTGCGACTTTCCTCTTGTTCTCGAGCTCCAAATCTGTCGCTAGCCGGCCCACGGGTCCTCGAAACACTCGCAGCGCAAGCTCAACCCATTTCAACTTGCTCGTGACGCTCGCCTTTGGGTCCGAAAGCCCGGATTCGATCGTAACCGGCATTTCTGCGAGCGCGTCGCGAAGCATTTTTTGCACTTCATGAGCATTGGACATCATGTTGAGTCCCATCGCCGCTCGATATGAGTACCCCTCAAGACGTCGCGCCGCGAATCCTAATAGTGAGGCGCGGACCTGAGCCCTCCGCCTCGATAGCAAACAGCTTTTGCGCGACCTGGTTGAGGTCCCGGGCGTTTTGGATGGGTCAAATCAGGAAAAACTCCTGCCCGCATTTGCAGCGGACCTTCGTTTCATGGCGGTAGACCGACCGGCTGACTTCTGAAAAGCCTTCTGGATATTCATCCACACGAAAACTGGGGTCTCTCATGTATGGGTGGGCGTCCTCGGAAACACGGGCTTCGCCGCCACCCCCGCAACTTGGGCAGAGAATATCCAACACAAATCGGTCGCGTGCAGCCATCCCCGGAATATGCGCCCGGCGGGCTATCCGGACAACAGCGGTTATTTCGGCCAGAATCGGCCGGGTCCGCTCAGAAAGTCTGTCCTACCCGACCTTGCGCTACATCATGGTCTGGTTCGCAGGGCCGTCATATCCTGACCAATGGCGAATTTCATTTTCAGGTGCCCGGCGACCAGCCTCAACGTCCAGCACCAAACGGATGATGACCCAGATATTTCCGAGAACGAATATGTCGGGATCATGTGCCCCGCCTGCACCAAGATGCATTTGCTCAACCGAAGGACCGGCAAGCTATTAGGCCAAGATGACGAATAATGCAGCCTCACGGATGCTGTTCCGGTAGGTCAGGGTCCCGTCCCTGTTTTGCTGTGCGGAATTGACTCGCTTTAGTTAGCACGACCGGCGCAGAATAAGTCATCACCGCTCCATCCTCGGCAGTACCCGGTGACTGAGAGTTTTGCGCTCCCGCCTGATCCAGCGTGAGTGTCACATGCCCAAGAATCCTCCGCCACCTTCCTGCCCGAAGTGCCACAAGCCAATGCATTACATGGTCGTCAAAACTGGCGGCCGGAAGTTCAGATGCGTTCAATGCGATAGCGTCGATCCAATGCGGATGTCTGACATACAGGCTTGGATCGCAAGCGAACTGCAGCCGCCGAAATTGCAGTAAGCCCGCATTGGATGGCCAAAGCCCCCGGATCGCGCCTGCTTGAAGTGAAGGTAATCGCCCTGGTGCCAGATCGGTGGGAATGGCAAGTCTGTGAAAGAGACACGCTAATAATGTCTGGCTACGCGACGTCGCGAGAATCGGCCCAAGGCGATGGTGATAGCGCCTTATTCCTATTGCTTAGGTTGAAGCTGTGACCCACCCCAAGCGGCCTATTTCGGCCAGTACCCGGATTCGCTGGATCCCTGCGCCACCAGGGCTCGCCAAGCACGGCCGCGCCCACGCGGGGGTGTGGGAGGGGCGGCGGTCGTGCAGGCCGCGTAATTGGAGGAGAACGCGACCCGTTGAAACAATGAGGCGTTCGACAAAGCGTTCCATGATATTCGTCAAGACTGAGGCGCGGACCTGAGCCCCGCGCCCCTGCTTTCTCGCTTGGTTGATCCCGATCAAAGCCTTCGAGATGATCTCGGGTAGGTTTTTGTCATAGCGAGCGGGATCCCTAGTCCTGTTGCGGTTGCTGCGTCAGCCTAGGCTTATTCTGAAAGCCACGTGGTTAGATCCGCACCTTCGAGCCTTCTTCCGGGTAATACCCTATACTTCCGACGATCCGGCCATGATCGGATTGGATCCGAAGATGACAGAACCAAAGACAGGCCTTGCCGGTTAAGAGCTCAAGGACGCTGTTCGCCTCCGCTGGACGTTGCAGGACATAAAGAGCCACCGCAGAGAAATAGTGCCGGTCAGCCCGGATGACCTTCGGATCCTGATCGACATGGGCCTCGTGGAAATGCGGGACGATGTTCCTGTGGTCACGCCCGCCGGTGATGTCGAAATAAGCTGAAAGGTTGCCGATTTTCATTTTGGAAAGCTGGGGCTGAAAGCGAAGGGGAAATGAAGCCTGTACGGAGTGGCGTGGGGATATCATTTGAACGACGATAAAAGCCCGCTGATAGGTCTCTTGAGCTGCATTGTATGCAAAGAGACAATGAAGATTGAGAAAAGCGCCCCCGACGCTGAAGGTAGGGACATCATTCAATATCGTTGCAGGCGGTGCGACAGAATTGAG
>NZ_SSNA01000036.1 GCF_004799445.1 Bradyrhizobium sp. | reverse complement strand
TGATGCCTTCGATGCGGTTGTCGACGTGATCGCGCAGGTTGGAAAACGCCACCGTACCGTCGGTCACCGTGATGCGCTGGACCATGGGCGCATCGGAATCGGCCTCGCGCGAAGCAGCCGCGGGCCCGGAGGAAGCCGCCTTGGGCGCCGGCTTGCGTTCGCGCAGCAGCGGCACGTTGAGAACCGGGCGGACGATGACGAGTTCGGTGATCTCGGGGCGGCCCGACCACAGGCTGGCCAGCGTGATGTCGGCCTGGATGCTGCCGACGGTGAGGCGATTGCCGTCGTCGCGGTCCTTCGGCGCCTCGAGCGTGACGTCATGGATCGTCACATTCAGCGACGGCCACAGCCCGATCCTGGTCGAGCCCGCGATGGTCAGCCGGTATCCGGTTTGCTGCTCGACGCGGTTCTGGATCGCCGAGGTCAGGAAGCCCGACGGCACTCCGACGATCAGCAGCAGCGCGGCGACAACGAGGATGGCGGCGATGGCGGCGCTGACGATTTTCAAGGCTTTCATGTCGACATTCCAGGCCGGGCAAACGGCGTCGGGTTTGGCCAGGCCGGTAGCTCCGGCGTGGCCTTCAATTCTATCCCGGAAACGGGAAGTGGCTCAAAGCCGCCCAAAAATAGTCCGGGGGTGCTGCAAAAGTATGTGACTTATGACACACTTCGGGCATGGCGATCTCCGGCGATTGATTTCAAGTTTTTGTTGGACGGCATTGCAATGAGCAAACAGGCCGAATTTGCGGTTATTCTGAAGATGAATCCGATGTTCGCGGATCTCGGCGCCGACGAATTGCGGCGGATCTCGGCGCTTTGCCACACCCAGCACCTCGATGCCGGCGAGATGCTGTTCCAGAAGGGCGACGCCGGCGACGCCCTGTTCGGGGTGCGCCGCGGCCAGATCCGGATCGAGACCGGCGCTTCCGACGGCAGCCGGCTGACGCTGAATTTTCTCGGGCCGGGCGATCTGTTCGGCGAGGTCGCGGTGCTCGACGGCCAGAGCCGCACCGCGGACGCGGCCGCCGGCGAGCCGACCGAATTGTTCGTGCTGCGCAGGGAGGATTTCCTCGGCCATCTCGAACGCGAGCCGCGCGTCGCGGTCAAGCTGATCATGCTGTTGTGCCAGCGCATCCGCTGGATGAGCGAGCGGATGGAGGAATCGGTGCTGCAGCCGCTGCCGGTTCGCCTGGCGCGGAGGCTGTGCGCGCTGGCGTCCGATTTCGGTTCCGAGGTGCACATCTCGCAGGAGCAGCTCGGCGTGTTCGTCGGCGCCGCGCGCGAAAGCGTCAACCGCCAATTGCAGCTCTGGCGCAAGGACGGCATTTTGGATCTGCAGCGCGGCCGCATCCTGCTGCAGAACATGACCAAGCTGACGGCGGTGGCGCGGAATGAGTAGGCGAGAACCGCGATGATCAAACTCACTCCGCGCGTTGTCGCGCGGGCCGCCGGCTTTGCGCTTCTGGTTGCGCCCTTCGCCTTGCGTCCGTCATTTGCCCAGGATCATTCGCAGATGTACCATGAGCAGCCCGCGGCCCAGGATCATTCAGATATGCATCACGAGCAGCCTGCGAAGAAGCCGCCGAAGGCCAGGAAGAAAAAGCCCGCCCCAGACAAGCATTCGATGTCTCACGAGACCATGCCCGGCATGGATCACGGCATGGGACACGACGGTCACGAGATGAAAGGATTTCTCGGCCCGTATGGCATGGGCCGCGAGGGGTCGGGGACAAGCTGGCAGCCTGACACCTCGCCGCATGAAGGCATCCACGCGCAATACGGGGATTGGATGACGATGTGGCACGCGCTGTTCAACGGCGTGTACGACAATCAGGGCGGTCCGCGCGGCGACACCAAGACGTTTGTCAGCGGCATGGTGATGGCGATGGCGCAGCGCGAGGTCGAGGCCAGCACGTTCGGCCTGCGCGCTATGCTGTCACCGGATCCGTTCATGGGCGCCAGCGGCTATCCGCTTCTGCTGGCGACCGGCGAAACCGCCGATGGCCGGACCCCGCTGGTCGACCGCCAGCATCCACACGACCTGTTCATGGAACTGGCTGCGACCTATTCGTATCAGCTGGCGAAGACGTCCAGCGTGTTCCTCTACGCGGGCCTGCCCGGGGAACCTGCGCTCGGCCCCACGGCCTTCATGCACCGGGTCAGCGGTCTGGATAATCCGGAAGCGCCGATCACCCACCACTGGCTGGATAGCACGCATATCTCGTTCGGCGTTGTCACCGCCGGCATTGTTCTCGACACCATCAAGCTGGAGGTATCGGCCTTTCGCGGCCGCGAGCCCGATCAATTCCGTTACGACATCGAGCCGCCGAAGCTGGACAGTTACTCCGCCCGCGCAAGCTGGAACCCGACCCGGGAACTTTCGATGCAGATATCCTGGGGGCACATCACCTCCCCGGAACAGCTGATGCCGACGGTCGATGAAAACCGTCTCACCGCCTCGCTTTCCTATACGAAGCCGTTCAACGCGGGTGATCTATGGGCGACCACGCTGGCGTGGGGCCGCAAATACGACACCCCGGGCAACACCCTGGATGGCTACCTCGCCGAGAGCGAGTTGATCTTCAAGAACGGCATCACCCTGTTCACCCGCGCCGAGCGCGTCCAGAACGACGAGCTGCTGGAGCGGGATGAAATGGTCATGGGTCCGGTAACGCTGCAGCCGGTCTACACCGTCAGCAAGGTTTCGGTAGGTGGCATCTATGACTTCGTCCACACCCAGAACATGAAGTTCGGACTCGGCGCGCTCGTCAGCCGCTATGGAATCCCCGATGCCTTGAAGTCGGACTATGGCGACCCGAGGAGCTACATGATCTTCGCGAGGCTGAAAATCCAGTGAGGGCGGCCCACGGCGCCCCTCACTCCGCGGCGGGCGAATGCACGACGCTCGGCGGCGTTGGCTTGTGATCGCTGGCGTGATCCGCCGTCGCGCCGTGTTCGCCCTCGCCGCTGGACGCCAGCAGCTTCTTGCCGAAGCGCCAGAACAAGGCGCCGACGTCGTCCATCATCATGAACATCGCCGGCACGAACACCAGCGACAGCACGGTGGAGAACACCAGCCCGCCGATCACGGCCAGCGCCATCGGCGAACGGAATTCGCCACCGGCGCCGAACGCCAGCGCCGAGGGCATCATGCCGGCGGCCATGGCGATGGTGGTCATGACGATGGGACGGGCGCGCTTCATGCCGGCGTCGATGATGGCTTCTTCGCGCGACTTTCCTTCGCGGATCGATTCGACCGCGAATTCCACCAGCATGATGGCGTTCTTGGTCACGATGCCCATCAGCATCAGGATTCCGATCCATACTGGCGTGGTGAGCTGCTTGCCGGTCACGAGCAGCGCCACGATCGCGCCGCCGATCGAAAGCGGCAGCGAGAACAGGATGGTGATCGGCTGCAGGAAGGTTCCGAACAGCAGCACCAGCACCGCGTAGACCATCATCAGGCCTGCGGTAATGGCGGTGGCAAAGCCCGCCGACAATTCATTCAGGCTTTCGGCGTCGCCGGACGGGTTCACCTTCACGCCCGTGGGCAGGGTCTTCATCACCGGCAGGTCGTAGATCTTCTTGGTGGCATCGCCGAGCGCCGCGGTGCCGACGAGGTCGGCCGCCACGGTGGCTTGCCGCTCGCGATCGTAGCGGTTGATGCTGGTCGGGCCCTGATCAAGCTTGATGTCGGCGACCACCGATAGCGGCACGCCGCCGCGCCCGCCGCCGAGCGGCACCCGCAACTGGTCGAGAACCTGCAGGTTGCCGCGCGCGCCGTCCTCGAGCTGGACGCGGATCGGCACCTGGCGGTCGCCGGCGTCGAACTTGGCGAGCGCCGGGCCGACGTCGCCGATGGTGGCGACGCGAATAGTCTCCGACAGGCTTTCGGTGGAGACGCCGAGCCGTGCCGCCAGATCCGCCCGCGGCTGGACGCGCAGCTCGGGCCGGTCGAGCGACGTCTCGGAAATCACATTGGCGATCAGCGGAATCCGCTTCATCTGGTTGGCCAGTTCGCTGGCGACGTTGCTGACAATGTTGCTGTCCGCGCCGGTCACAACCAGCGAGATTGCGCGCAGACCGTTTTCGTCGAGGAACCAGAACCGGATGTCGGGAACGTTTTCGAGCTCCTGGCTGATCTCAAGCTCGAGCCTGCGCTGGGTGATCTTGCGTTCGGTCTTCGGCGTGTAATTGATGATCAGCGCGGCGCGGCGCACCTCGAAGGTGCCCGGCGGCACCCGGCCGCCGTCGACGAACACGCTCTTGACCTCGGGGCGCTTGCGCAGGCGGGCGACGATTTCCTCGGTGACCTTCTCGGTATAGGCGAGCTGCGATCCCGGCGGCAGCTCCATCGCCAGCAGCGAGCGCGCGGTGTCCTGCGCCGGCAGGAAGCCTTGCGGCAGCAGCGTGATGCTCCAGATCGAAGCAGCGAAGATGCCAAAGCCGATCAGCACGGTGACGAAGTAGTGCTTCACCGACCAGGTCACGAGCCGCGTGTAGGTCTGCAGCACGCGCCCTGGCGGGGGGGCGTCATGCGGATGGTCCTTGAGGAAATAGGCGGCCAGCACCGGCGTGACGAAGCGCGCGGCGAGCAGCGAGAAGAACACCTGCACGGAAACCGTGATGCCGAACTGCTTGAAGAACTGCCCGGCGATCCCCGACATGAAGCTTGCGGGCGCGAAGATCGCGATGATGGTCAGCGAGATCGCGATGACGGCGAGGCCGATTTCGTCGGCGGCTTCAAGGGCGGCGCGATACGGCGACTTGCCCATCCGCATGTGGCGCACGATGTTCTCGATCTCGACGATGGCGTCGTCGACGAGAATACCGGTCGATAGCGTGATGGCGAGGAAGCTGACGAGATTCAGCGAAAATCCCAGAATGTCCATCGCCCAGAATGCCGGGAAGATCGACAGCGGCAGCGAGATCGCGGCGATAATGGTGGCGCGGATATCGCGCAGGAACAACAGCACGATGATGACGGCGAGAATGGCGCCCTCGAACAGGGTCGAGATCGCCGCCTCGTAGTTGCCCTTGGTGAATTCCACCGAGGTGTCGATCAGCTTGAGGTCGACGTCGGGGTGGGCGATTTTCAGCGCGTCGATGCGCTTCTGCACCGCGGCGGCGACCACCACGTCGCTGGCGCCCTTGGAGCGTTTGATGCCGAGCGCCACCACCGGCTCGCCGTTGAAGCGGGCGAAGGTGCGGCGGTCGGCGATGGTGTCGGTGACGGTGCCGAGATCGTCGAGGCGCACTTCGCCGCCGGCCGGCAGGCTGATCATGGTTCCGGCGAGATCGTTGAGGGTCTTGGCGCCGGCCAGCGTGCGGATCGCCTGATCGTTCTTTCCGATCTCGGCCCGGCCGCCGGCGAGATCGACATTGGTGCCGCGCAGGCGGTGGCTGACATCGACCGCGGTGAGCCCCGCGGCCTGCAGCCGGTCCGGATCGAGCGAGACCAGAATCTCGCGCTCGACACCGCCGATACGTTCGACCTGGGCGACGTTGCGCACGCCCTGCAGCGCGCGCTTGACGACGTCGTCGACGAAATAGGACAGCTGCTCGGGCGTCTTGCCGGGCGAGATCGCGGCATAGGTGACGATCGGCAGGCCGATCACGTCGACGCGCTGGATCAGGGGCTCGTTGACGTTTTGCGGCAGGTTGGAGCGCACCCGCGTGACGGCGTCCTTGACGTCGTTCAGCGCGCGGTCGGTATTGGTCTCGAGCGCGAACTGGATCGTCGTCAGCGATAGCCCGTCGGTGATCGACGATGAAATGTGCCGCACGCCCTCGACGCCGGACACGCCGTCTTCGATGGTCTTGGTAACCTGCGATTCAAGCTCGGCCGGCGCCGCGCCGAATTGCGAGACCGCAACCGAAATCACGGGGATGTCGGCGCTCGGCAGGCGGGTCACCGCAAGCTTGGTGAAGCTGACCCAGCCGAGCACCAAGAGGATGATCGAAAACACGACAGAGGGAAGCGGATTGCGGATCGACCATGCCGAGATATTGAGAGCCATCAGCGTACCCGTGTTCGATCGAGGTCCTCGGCGAACATGGTCTTGATCTGGTCGCCGTCGTGCAGCGAAGAGCCCGCATCGGCCACGACGATTTCGCCGACGTCGAGCCCCTCGAGGATTTCCGTTGACGTGTCGGACACCAGGCCAACCCGGACTTTTCGCGTCTCAACCGTATTTCCTTTGACCACCTGAACCGTAAGATGGTCAATGGCGGTGCGCGGGATCGCGACCCCGCAGCTGCGCTTGGCGTCGATGCTGGCCTGGGCGAACATGCCGATCTTGAGCGAGGAATTGCTGGTCAGGGTGATCCTGACATGGCCGAGCTGGGTGGCGCGATCGATCTGCGGCGAAACCAGCCTGACGCGTCCGACGATATCCGGGCCGTTGTCGCGGCTGATCCGCACCGTCGCGCCGGGATTGAGCTTCATCATGTGGAACGCGGGCACTTCGGCATCGAGGTCGATGTCGTTGTTGACGGCAATCCGGAACATCGGCCCGGCCTGCGGCGAGGCCGGGGCGCCGACGACGGTGTTGACCTGGGTCACGAGCCCGGCCGCCGGCGCGCGCAGCGAGGTCTGCGAGGCCGGCCTTGCGCCGCCACCCGGGGCGGCCGGCTGCGCCGGCGGTGGGGTCAACCGCGCCAGCTCCTGGTTGTCGGTGACCATCTCGCCTTCGCGGACCAACAGATCGGAAACCTTGGATCCCTCCAGATCGACGCCGACCACTGCTTCGCGGCGCGGCACCACAAATCCGGTGACCCGCACCAGGTCCGAGAAGCAGGCATTGGTGGATTTCGTGACGATGACCAGAGCGGTGCCGGGCGTTTCCTTCTCCTCGGGGTGGGAGCGGTGCTCAAACCAGTACCAAGCACCGCCCAGGACCGCGAAACAGGCCACCGCTAACGCAGGCTTGAGGTATTCGGAAAGCGTCATCGCGCGATCAATCCAGACTTAAACTCTTGAGACGGTCATTCCGGGGCGATGCCAAAGCATCCTACCCGGAATCTCGAGATTCCCCGCTACGCAATCGCGCATCTGAGGTCCGGTGCTGACGCACCATCCCGGAATGACGGAGAGTATGACAGACAGAAGCGTCCCGCGGGGGGCGCGGGACGCACTTCGCTTGCAAAACTTTACCCCGGCCATACCGTTCACTTCGACGCGGTGGCCTTGTTTTCCATGTTCACGACCTGGACGCGGCGGTTCACGTCCGCCAGCGGGTTGGCCGGGTCCTTGAGCTTGGTCTTGCCATATCCGACGGTCACAAGGTCAGTGCCGGCAATGCCGAATTTGTCGACCAGATAACGCTTGATCGAGTCGGCGCGGCGCTCGGAAAGGTCCTGATTGTAGGCCTCGCCGCCGGCGGCGTCGGTATGGCCCGCGACGACGAAGGTCGAGCCCTTCAGGTCGGAATTGGAAAGCGCCCGCCCCAAAGCCTGGACCGAGGGCAGCGACTTGGCGCTGATATCGGCCGAATTGTAGTCGAAGTTGATCTCCAGATCGATCTTCGGCTTGTCCTTGACGATGGTGGCGATTTCTTCGCGCTCGGACAGCGAGAGCGAGCGCGTGGGCCGGTTGCGCAGCGTCTGCACGAAGCGTCCTTCGGCGGCGACCGCTGCCGGATCGGTCTGGGTCTGCGGCCCCATCGACAGGCCTCGGGTCAGGGGTTTTTTGGCTGGCGCCAGCGCCTGCAGGATCTGATCTTCGGTAACATCATCGGCGGCTTTGGCGACGCCGATCGAGAGCGCGGCGCCAATGGTCAGAAGCGAAAGGATCGCCGTCAGAATGCTGCTTCCAGAGATTTTCGACCGAGAGAATTTCCACATTGCCAGTCCCTCCTGCGCCGCGTTGCGTGGTTCCAACGGATTTGCCGGTCAGTCGCCGGCCCACATCATCCCCGTTCGGCCGCGGCTCTGCCTGCTATGTCTCCGCTGCCGCCCCTAGGGTTCGAGGCCGCGCCCGTTCTCCCCTCAAGAAATCGTCAACGTACGCCGTAACCCGCGAATTCCTTGACGATATTCGGATCCATGGCCTTCGCATTGGCGATATCCAGCTCGCCCTCTGCAACCGCGCCGTTGCGCTGCTTGGCAAGGCCCCGCCCGTACAGCGACGAGGTCAGCCTCGGATTGATCTTCAGGGCGGCGTCGAAATCGGCAATCGCGTTCTTGGCCTGCCCGCTCTTCAGGTTGACAAGGCCACGGCTGTCGAGGGCATCGACGAAGTTCGGGCGCAGCCGGAGCGCCTCGTTGCAATCCCGCAGCGCCGACTGCAGGTCGCCGATCACGGTGCGGGCCCAGCAGCGGTTGTTGTAGGCCTCGACGTCTTTCGGATTGAGCCGCAGCGAGTCGTCGAAGTCCTTGATGGCGAGGGTATAGGCCCCCTTGCTGGCATAGACCTGTCCACGCCGGTAGAGCGCGCCGGCGTCGTCCGGATTGTCGGCAAGCCTGATGGTCAGGCTCTTGATGGTCGGGTCATCGGCGAGCGATGGCGGCGGCGGTGGCGTTCCCTCATTGTTTGGAGGGATTTGGTTTGGAG
>NZ_SSNA01000035.1 GCF_004799445.1 Bradyrhizobium sp. | reverse complement strand
CGCGGCCCGTCCGCGATCGCCTTCGGCTCGGTCCACGGCTTGAACGAATAGCCGAGCGTGAACATGTCGCTGTCGGAGCGGATGCCGGGATAGCGGAACAGATCCCAGGTGCCGCCGATGCAGTCGCGGCCCTCGAGGATGACGTAGCTCTTGCTGGGGCACTTCTGCTGCAGGTGAAAGCCGGCGCCAATGCCGGACAGGCCGGCGCCGACGATCAGGACGTCGAAATGTTCTGATGGCGCGGTTGTGTCCATCGTTCGATTTGCGCGCAGAACGAAAAAAAATCAAGCCAAAACCAGCCGATCGATTGAGCCAACCGAGCCACAATGCGATCGGAAAAGCCGGCTAAAGCGTTTTCAAGCGAAGTGGAAACCGGTTCGCGTCAAGAAAACGCGTCAAATCGAGAATCTAGAGCCCCGTTTCGATTCAATCGAAACGGAAAAGGCTCTAGGCCACGTTCCGGAGCCTGTGCACCTCTGGCTGCGCTGCCTGCGCCTTCCAGCCTGCCGAGATATTTGTCGTCGCCGCTTCCGACCAGCGTGATGATCGAGGTCGCGGCAAGTGGCCAAATCGTACTGTCAAAGCCGCCGTCCGTCTTGCCTGACAAGAACGACATGATTGGACCAAGGGCGGTCGGACCGATCGCCAACAGCACCGCATAAAAACCGAGCATGAGCGCGATATAGATGCCGAGGCCCTTCATGTATCTCGAATGAGACGTCAGGGATTCCGGGGCGAGTTCGATAAACTCGCCGATTGTCGTTTTGGCGTATGTGGGAACCTTGTAGTGGTCGATCGAAAAAACCACCACCACCAACACGCCGAAGAGGAAGGACGCTATTTCCTGCCGGCTAAATCCCGGAAAATATTGGGTCAGCTCGCACAGGCTGGAGAAAAAGGCTGGACATTCCGTCATCGCACGCCTCCATCGAATACGCCGATCGGGTTAACTAATTTGCTCCGCAAACATTCCACTTTTGAAATCAGGGTGGTTCCGGCGCGCCTGCTGCGCACCCCATTGCACGAACCTGCGGAAAGCCTCGGCGGCGGGCTGTACCGACATCCTACAGAACATGGTCTCTGACGATTCCAGCGAACCGTTTTCCTGCATCTTGTTGGCAGGCGCGCCGCCTCCGCAGACCGCAAAATACTGGCAGCGCGCGCGACAGAGCTCGACGCCGCGCCGAATCTCGGCCTGGGTGATGGCGACGAGATTGCTCGCAAATATCGAATCGAAATCGTCCTTGAGAATGTTGCCGAAATTGAAATGGTGGTGCGCCTCGGACCGCACCTCCATGAACTCCGGCGAGAATGTCGTGACGTCGCCGTTCGCCGCGACCACCAGCACTTGCCAGGCATCGATCAGTTCGTTGTTCAGTTCGCCGCCGGCCAGGACGGTGGCGATCCGTTCGACTTCCTTGATATGCAGCGGGTATTGTTCCGCGTAGGCGCGTTTCAGCAAAGTCAGCAGAAATTCCGCGATGGCATCGCTTTGGTCCCCGCGCCCGAACGAACTGACCGAGTGACAGCCTTCGGCTTCGTCGATTGAGAACGACACATGGGTGATGCCTTGATCGCGGTAGAATTCGAAATACTGGTCGGCCGCACTTAGCGAAAGCGGATGCAGCACCGTGACGACGTTGGGATGGATTCCGCCGTCCTGCAGACGGCGCAGCGTTTGCATGACAAGCGCCCAGGTGCCCTTGCCGTTCCTGGTCTTCCTGCGCAGATCATGGAAGGATTGCGGACCGTCTATCGACAGACCGATCTGGGTTTCGGTTTCCTGCGCGAACGACAGCCACTCGCTCGAGAGCGAGACCCCGTTGGATTGAAGCGTAAAGTTGGCCTGCGGCGGGGCCGTGCGCCGCAACTCCGAATGGGCGCGGCGATACCAGGCGAGCGGAACGACCGTCGGCTCGCCGGCGTGCCAGATCACGGTCGGCGCGGCGTCAAAAGCAATTTTGGGAAAGATCTTGTCGCTGATAGCGCCGACAACCTCGGCACTCATGATCGTTCGGTCGTCTCTGCTGCGCAGATAGCAATAGTCACAGCTGATGTTACAGAACGGCGTCGGCTGCAAAACGATCAGGACAGGCCGCCACACCGCTCAGCACCTCCGCCAGACCCCGCTGAAGCAGTTGAAGAAGTTGAACCATTGCGCCAGTCGGATCGGGCCAATTGCCGATCGCTTCTCGCTCCCCTCGGCGACATCCGAGGTATTCCGGAGCGCATCTGCCAGGCTGCCGGCGCGAAAAAACGCTGCCGGGTTGGTGTCAATGGGCGTATCGGCCTGTGAGGCGCCGGATGCCATTGCCAGAACGAAGGCTAGCGGCCACATCTCTCTAAAATTAGACATAGCGTCCTCCTTGAAGGACTGAAAGGCGCAACAACCTTAGCATTCGTGGCTGAATGCTGCAACCAATGCGTCTGCAATCTAACCGGCCTGGTCCGCCTGGAGTGTGATCCGCTTCACTAGCCAAACAAAAAAGGCCCCGGATACCCCCGGGGCCTTAGCTAGCTGGTTCAGGTGACCGTTCGAAGGATCAATACCGGTAATGATCCGCCTTGAACGGGCCTTCCGGCTTGACGCCGATATAGTCGGCCTGGTCGGGCCGCAGTTTGGTCAGTTTGACGCCGATCTTGGCGAGATGCAGCCGCGCCACCTTTTCGTCCAGCGACTTCGGCAGCACGTAGACCTTCTTTTCGTATTTGCCGTCCTTGTTGTTGGCGAACAGCTCGATCTGCGCCAGCGTCTGGTTGGTGAACGATGCGGACATCACAAAGCTCGGATGCCCCATGGCGTTGCCGAGGTTCACCAGGCGGCCTTCCGACAGCAGGATCATCCGCTTGCCGTCCGCAAAAGTGATCTCGTCGACCTGCGGCTTGATGTTGGTCCATTTCAGGTTGCGCAGATGCGCGATCTGGATCTCGTTGTCGAAATGGCCGATGTTGCAGACGATGGCGCGGTCCTTCATCGCGCGCATGTGCTCGATGGTGATGATGTCCTTGTTGCCGGTGGCGGTGACGAAGATGTCTGCGCGGGGTGCCGCGTCTTCCATGGTGACGACTTCATAGCCTTCCATCGCCGCCTGCAGCGCGCAGATCGGATCGACCTCCGACACCATGACGCGGCAGCCGGCCTGGCGCAGCGAGGCGGCCGAGCCCTTGCCGACGTCGCCGAAGCCGGCGACCATCGCCACCTTGCCCGACATCATCACGTCGGTGCCGCGGCGGATGCCGTCGACCAGCGATTCGCGGCAGCCATAGAGATTGTCGAACTTCGATTTGGTCACGCTGTCGTTGACGTTGATCGCCGGGAACAAGAGCTTGCCTTCCTTCTCCATGTTGTAGAGCCGGTGCACGCCCGTGGTGGTCTCTTCCGAGACACCCTTGATGTTTTTGGCGATCTCCGCGAAGTAGCCCTTCGGCTTTTCCTTCAAGAGGCGCTTGATCAGCGCGAAGAACACCTCCTCTTCTTCCGATTCCGGCTTGTCGAGGAATTTGACGTCGCCGTTTTCGGCGCGCAGGCCGTGATGCACCAGCATGGTGGCGTCGCCGCCGTCATCGAGGATCATGTTGGGCGTACCGCCGCCATGCCAGTCGAACAGTTTGGCGGTGTAGTCCCAGTATTCGGCGAGGCTCTCGCCCTTGACCGCGAACACGGGAATGCCGGCGGCGGCGATCGCGGCAGCGGCATGGTCCTGGGTCGAATAGATGTTGCAGGAGACCCAGCGGATGTCGGCGCCGAGTGCCGCCAGCGTCTCGATCAGGACCGCGGTCTGGATCGTCATGTGCAGGGAACCGGCGATGCGCGCGCCCTTCAGCGATTGCTTGGGTCCGTATTCCTCGCGCGTCGCCATCAGGCCGGGCATCTCGGTCTCGGCCAGCGAGATTTCCTTGCGGCCGAATTCGGCGAGCGAAATGTCCTTGACGATGTAATCGGTGAAGGCGGGCTTCTTGGCGGCGGCGGTCATGTGTTTGATCCCTTAAAAAGCATATTCCGGAAAGCACCCGTGCTTTCCGGAATACGCAGGAGAATTACGGAGAAAGTCAGACGGCACGCTTCAGCGCGTCGGCAAGGTCGGTCTTTTCCCACGAGAACCCGCCCTCATTGTCCGGCGTGCGGCCGAAATGACCGTAGGACGAGGTCCGCGCGTAGATCGGCTTGTTGAGATCGAGATGCTTGCGGATGCCGCGCGGCGTCAGATCCATCGCTTCGGCCACCGCCTTCTCGAGCGTTTCCTCCGGCACCTGGCCGGTGCCGTGGGTATCGATATAGATCGACAACGGCCGCGCCACGCCGATGGCGTAGGCGAGCTGCAGCGTGCAGCGCCCGGCCAGGCCCGCGGCAACGATGTTCTTGGCGAGATATCGCGCGGCATAGGCCGCCGATCGATCCACCTTGGTCGGATCCTTGCCGGAGAACGCGCCGCCGCCGTGCGGGGCAGCACCACCATAGGTATCGACGATGATCTTGCGGCCGGTGAGACCGGTGTCGCCGTCGGGCCCGCCGATGAAGAATTTTCCGGTCGGATTGATGTGCCAGATGGTCTTGCCGTTGATCCAGCCTTCCGGCAGCGCCTGCCGCACATAGGGCTCGACGCAATCGCGGACCTGGTTCGATGTCATGTCCTCGACCAGATGCTGGTGCGAGACCACGATCTCGCGCACGCCGACCGGCTTGCCGTTTTCATATTGCACTGTGACCTGGCTCTTGGAGTCCGGGCCCAGCACCTTCTCCTTGCCGGAGTGGCGGGCTTCCGAAATCAGCCGCAGGATCTTGTGGGCATAAAACAGCGGCGCCGGCATCAGGTCCGGCGTCTCGTTGGTGGCGTAACCGAACATGATGCCCTGGTCGCCGGCGCCCTCTTCCTTGTTGGTGCCCGGTTGCAGCGCATCGACGCCCTGCGCGATGTCGGCGGATTGCGGATGCAGCAGGATCTCGATGTCGCAGGTCTTCCAGTGGAAGCCTTCCTGCTCGTAGCCGATATCCTTGATCGCCGCGCGAACCACGCTCTCGATCTGGTCATTGTTGACGGATTTGGGACCGCGGGTTTCACCGGCGATCACCACCTTGTTGGTGGTGGCAAGGGTTTCGCAGGCCGCGCGGATCGCCCAGGGATCGATACCGGCCTTCGGGCCTTCGCGAAAAAACAGATCGACGATCTCGTCGGAAATCCGGTCGCAAACCTTGTCCGGATGGCCTTCGGAAACCGATTCTGAGGTGAACAGATAAGACGCGCGCATCAACCAACCCCTTTTCCGCCAGACCTCGGCGGTCCTTTTTTCCAAATGTGTCCTGATTTGTCAGTCGCGACGGCGCGAGATGACGTAGGATTCGTCGTAGAACCAGAGCCCGTTATGCTTGCGCAAAACCTCCCTGGCGGCATCGAGATAACGGCCACTCTGGGTCATCTCCGTCAACCGGTCGTCTTCGATCTGGGCGACATACACCGCCGCGTTCCATGCTGCAAAGGCCGTCGAGGTTCCGATCGAGCCGGTGACCTCATTTGGCAGCGCTTCCATATCATAGCGGAAGATCGAACGGTTATCGGCATATGCGTTTAAATTGAGGTCGCGCCCGGCCGAGCCCAGCTCGTATTTCACCGCGCGCAATAGCTCATGACGGCTCACCGCGAAAGGATTTTCTCCGGGCCAGACCGCCTGGATGATCTCCATGCCCGGATCCTGGCCATGGGAGTGAATTCCGATCAGCCGGCCGCCAGCCCGCAGCGCCCGGGCGAGCGGCGCAATAATACGTTTGGCACGGAAATTCACCGAGGATTTGGCCCGATAGGGCTGGGAGGCGATGACCAGGTCGAAATTGGCCTCGGAGCGGCCGGCTCGCGGGATGATCGAATCCAGCAAAAACCGGTGGTCTTCCCGGTACAGCACGATGGCGACCGGCCGCTCATAGGCCGGCATCCCCGACCGCGGGCTGACGTTGGCCCGCCAATTTTGCTCCAAAAACGGGCCCAATTCGGCGATCTGGGCCTCAAAATCCCCCGAGGAGGCGCCCCTCAGGGCCACCTCATGCCAGATCATGCCCGCGGCGGCGGCCGGTGAGGCAGGCGTCAGCCAGGGCGCCTCGGCGTAATACATGTTTGTCAGCACAAAAACGGTCGCCGGGTGCTCAAACAGCCGGTCGGGCACCTTGTCCAGCGTCAGCCGGACATCCTCCAGACTGAGTTCCTTGCCGGCGATATAGAACGGCATATGGGGAAAGCGGCCGTGCATGGAGCGCATGACTCGCGCCAGCACCGTGCCGTCGCCCACCCCGGCATCGAATACCCGCAGCGCCGGCGGCCGGGGATGGATGCTGGCAAGCTCCAGCGCCACCCGGTCCGCGATCACCCGCTTCTCGCTGCAGGTATGAACGAACAGCAGGTATTTCTGCCGGTTCTCGAAAAACCGGAAATTGCCGCGGGGATCGCGCTTCTCGGGCGGAACTTCGAGGCCCCGCGGCGGCGGCGGCATTCCGCCCGGCATCGAGGCGGCGATATAGGCCTGGATACGCTCCAGCGTGTCGATGGTGATGCGCTTGCCCTCGCGCAGACGATGAACCAGCTTGCCGTCGTTGACGGCGCGGCGCCCGAACGTCGATTCCGCCATATCGGCCTGGCGGCAGAATTCGGCAATCAGGCCCAGGATCTGGTCGTTTTTCATCGGGAGATTTTTGCAGCCGGATTTGGGACAGGCGGGTGGGCAGCGGCGGATGGCGCGGGTGTCCTACCATCTTCTGCCCACTGGGGGTAATCCCTCGCAGCTCCCAGGGG
This sequence comes from Bradyrhizobium sp., assembly GCF_004799445.1. GTDB lineage: Bacteria > Pseudomonadota > Alphaproteobacteria > Rhizobiales > Xanthobacteraceae > Bradyrhizobium. The sequence goes on along the minus strand of NZ_SSNA01000035.1, from coordinate 2,900 downwards.
GTCGTCCGCGAACGCAGGGACCCTTACGTTGCGGCTTGGCTGCTTTGGCAAAAAATGGGCGACGGCTTCTGCTCCAACACATCCCTATGTCAATGAAGGGACCCCAAGCGAACATCGGTCGTTGCTGCTAATAACGTGCGACAATTGAAACTTGCGACGCGGCCGGCTTCGCCCAACAAAAATGAGGATTATCGATGCCGTCTCTCACCCGCTTTTCGGTAAAACCCTTGTCCACCTTGACGCGCCAACTCGCCGCCGTCGCGTCGGGCCGTGCTGCGCCGGATCTGGTGATCAAGGGGGCCCGGGTGCTCTCAACCTACTCGGAACGGATGCTGCCTGACCGCGAGATCTGGATTTCAGGCGGCCGCATCGCCGCGGTCAAACCGGCCGGCGCCTACAATGGCAAGGAAGCTCGAATTTACGACGCGCGCGGTGGCATCGTCGCGCCCGGGCTGGTCGATCCGCATATCCACATCGAGTCCAGTATGGTGACGGCCTGCGCCTATGCGGAAGCCGCCCTCCTCAACGGCACGACCACGATCTTCTGCGATAGCCATGAAATCGGCAACGTGATGGACGTCGCCGGTGTGGAAGCCATGCTGGAGGATGCCCGCCAGGCGCCGCTGTCGATCTTCCTCACCGTGCCGAGCACCGTTCCGGCGACGTCACCCCAACTCGAAACCGCCGGCGGCGATCTCACGGCGGCAAAAATAGCCGCACTGTTCGACAAATGGCCTGAGGCGGTAGCGCTCGGCGAAAAGATGGACTTCGTCCAGGTCGCGATGGGCGATGAGCGCAGCCATGCCATTCTCGCGGCGGCGCTGCAACGAGGTCGTCCGGTTTCAGGACATGTCTACGGCCGCGAATTCGTCGCGGCCTATGCCGCATCCGGCATCACCGATACGCACGAGGCGATCGATCGCGAGATTGCGGATGATTTGCTGGAAGCCGGCGTCTGGCTGTTCTTGCGCGGCGGACCGCCGACCACGCCATGGCATAGTCTGCCGCAGGCGATCAGGACGGTCACTGAACTTGGCGCTTCGCACAAGCGCGTGGCGGTTTGTACCGACGACCGCGATGCCCATGACCTGATGTTATTTGGTTTGGACTGGGTAACGCGGGAAGCGATCAAGGCCGGGATGACACTGCAACAGGCATGGGCGATGGGTTCGCTGCATGGCGCCACGCGCTTCGGCATGGGAGACGAAATCGGCGGCATGGGCGGCGGCCGGCGCGCCGACATGGTCCTGCTCGACCACGACTACAAACCGGTCAATACCTGGTATGGCGGCGAACTCGTGGTGGAGGGGGGCAAGATCACGCCGCTGCTCGATCAAGCCCTTTCAACGCGCTACCGATATCCGGACGCCGCCTATCACACGGTGAAATTGCCGAAGCAGGTCAAGCTCACGCCGCCACTCCCGAGTGAAACCGTGGTTGCCCATACGATCAAGACCGAGCTGCCCGGAATTACGCTTGGCCATGTCACCGTGCGGCTGGAGCCCGCCAAGACCTGGAAGGACCACTTCGACAAGCATGGTCTTTGCTTCGTCACGGTGGTGGAACGCCATGCCAAATCGACCGGCAACGTCGCCCATGGCTTGCTGAGCAATTTCAATCTGAAACGCGGCGCGGTGGCTTCCTCGGTCGGCCACGACAGCCACAACATCATCATCGCCGGCGTCGATGAAGCCGACATGCAGGTAGCGTTGCGGGCCATCGAGAAAATCCAGGGCGGCGCCTGCGTCGTCATGGACGGCAAAGTAACTGCGATGGTTCCGCTGCCGATCGCAGGACTTCTTTCCGACCAGCGCGTCACGGTCGTCGCCGAGCAGGTCAAGGCGCTGAAGATCGAGTGGGAAAAGGCGGGATGCAGCATTCCCTATATGGGATTCAACCTCATCCCGCTGTCGGTCATTCCGGCAATCCGCATCACCGACAAAGGCCTCGTGCTAGTCCCCGAAATGCAGATTCAGCCGCTGTTTGATGCGGCCTAACGCCGATGGCGAAATAATCACCCCTCTCGGGCTCCTGTCTTCCGGTTCGTTCCCCCGACAAGGCATATGCCGGCTGAGCCCGCCATGAGCCAGTGCCCCCGAATCCAACCAACAAACCGTTGAACCGCAGGGCCCGCGGCGACAACCAATTGCCAGGGGTCATTGATGCCGGGGGATTTCATGCGCCGTTCGATTCTGGGGCTCGCACTCATCGCGACGGCGCTGTGGTCGTCCCCTGCCCTTGCCCAAACCAACGCGCAGCTCGGCCCGCTCTGCACCAGCGAAGGAACGCCCCCCGACAAGCAGATCGATGCCTGCAACAAGATCATCGCGCTGAAGGTCTTCTCCGGCGAGAAACTGGCCACGATCTATTTCTGGCGCGCGGTGGGCTGGAACAAGAAGGGCGACTACGCGAAGGTGATTGCCGATACCACCGAGGCACTGCGGCTGCAGGGCGGACAGATCGCGCTCTACAACATGCGCGGCTCGGCCTATTACGACAAGGGCGAATACGACATCGCCATCGCCGATTTCAACGACGCGCTGCGGATCGGTCCGCCCAGCGGCACGATCTTTCATAACCGCGGCAACGCCTTCCGCTCCAAGGGAGAATATGCCCGCGCCATCGCGGATTACGACCAGGCCATCCGGCTCGATCCGAAGCAGGCCTATTCGTATCAGAACCGCGGTTCCGCCAGGCAGGCGCTCGGCGATCTCGACGGCGCGCTCGCCGATATCAACGAGGCGATCCGTCTCGATCCAGCACTTCCCCACCCCTGATCAACCGCACCGTGATTTGGCGCGCCAAGGGCGAGGTTGAGCGGGCGATCGCCGATGCCAGCGAGGCGATCAGCCTCGCGAAGGCCCGTGCGCCGGCCAACATCATGACGCCGCCGGGAAGCG
>NZ_SSNA01000034.1 GCF_004799445.1 Bradyrhizobium sp. | reverse complement strand
GTAAACCATTGCGCGGGGAATGCCGGGTGATTCCGGTGTGACCTGACTAACGCGTGTGCGTTCTACTACTCACATTGCACACGCGGCTATCGGGCGCATCGGGCGCCCGGCATTCCCTGCGCCCTCTGATGGCAGAGGGCGGGACGTTCTCAGCACAACTCGCGCGAAACGCGCGGCGAGATCGCGAAGCTGTGTCCCGTCGTCATTGCCTGCGACAAACGCGCAGCGTTTGCGCAAGGGAGCGAAAGCGACGAAGCAATCCACTCTTCCTTGTTGCCCCATGGATTGCTTCGCTGACGCTCGCAATGACGGTTTGGAGGCCGCTTGAGTCCTTGTCGCTTGAAATTCGAATCTGCTCCGTCATCACTCGCGAAGGCGGGTGATCCAGTATTCCAGAGACATCAGTGATTGAGCCGAGAAGCCGCAGTCTACTGGATACCCCGCCTTCGCGGGGTATGACGACCTCAGTCGGTGCGGCGTGTCTCGCTGATGCGACGTCGCCCGCCCTACTCTTCATCCGCCTTCTTGCCGCCGATGGTCTTCAGCTTGGCGAACACGGCGTCGACATTGAGATCGTCGCGCTGCTTCTCGGTCGGCTCGAACTCCGGCTCCTTGCGGGTGGTCTCGGAGGCCGGCAGCAGGGTGGCGCCGCCATAGGCGGTGTCGGTCGGCTTCTCCTTGGCCGCGCGCTGGACCTCGAAATCGAGCTCGATCTGCGAGCACAGGCCGAGCGTCACCGGGTCCATCGGGGTCAGGGTCGAGGCGTTCCAGTGGGTGCGGTCGCGGACGCTGGCGATGGTGGTCTTGGTGGTGCCGACCAGGCGCATGATCTGGGCGTCCTTCAATTCGGGGTGATTGCGTACCAGCCACAGGATCGCGCTCGGGCGCTCGTGGCGGCGCGAGACCGGGGTGTAGCGCGGCCCCTTTTTCTTGGCCTGCGGCGGCAGGGCCACCTTGCTCTCGCCGAGCTTGAGGCGGTAATTCGGGTCCTTTTCGCCCTTTTCGATCTCGTCGCGGGAGAGCTGGCCGGTCGAAATCGGGTCCATGCCCTTGATGCCCTGGGCGGCATCGCCGTCGGCGATGGCGCGCACCTCCAGCGGGTGCATTTTGGTGAAATCGGCCACCTGATCGAAGGTCAGCGCGGTGTTATCAACCAGCCACACGGCAGTCGCCTTTGGCATCAGCGGTGCATTGCTCATGGCAAATCTCCTTTGCGCTTCGCCCACCCCTTGGGAGGCGAAGCCGTGGTCATCAGCGATGACGGGAATTACGCCCTATATAAGCCGTCCGGGCGGACCTGCGCAATGGTTTGCTGACCACCCTTGACAGCGCCCAAAAGGCGTCCCAAGTCCTTTTGCGAAGTCCTCTGCCAGGCCCGTTAACGAATTGTCCTTACCCGAACAGACCGTTCCCCGCCCGTCGGCCGGGGTGGTTCGGCCCGAGACCCCTTATGCCAGCCAAACCACCTCTCAAAATCGTGCTTTGCTCGCCGCGGGGCTTCTGTGCCGGCGTGGTGCGGGCGATCGACACCGTGGAGCGGGCGCTGACGATTTACGGCGCCCCGGTCTATGTCCGCCACGAGATTGTCCACAACCGCTATGTCGTCGACAGCCTGCGGACCAAGGGGGCGATTTTCGTCGAGGAACTGGCCGAAATCCCCGACAATACCAACGCCCCGGTGGTGTTTTCGGCCCACGGGGTTCCAAAATCGGTCCCCGCGGACGCCCGGGCCCGCAATTTCTTTTCGCTCGACGCCACCTGCCCGCTGGTCACCAAGGTGCACCGCGAGGCCGCGATCCATTTCAAGCGCGGCCGCGAGATCCTGCTGATAGGGCATTCCCATCATCCGGAAGTGGTCGGCACGCTCGGACAATTGCCGCCCGGCGCGGTGACGCTGATCGAGACCGCGCATGATGCGGCGACCTTCACGCCGAAGGATCCCGACAACCTCGCCTTCGTGACCCAGACCACGCTGTCGATCGACGACACCGCCGAAATCGTCGCGTTGCTGAAGCAGCGTTTCCCGAACATCTCCGGTCCGCACAAGGAAGACATCTGCTACGCCACCACCAACCGCCAGCTCGCGGTGAAGAAGGTGGCGCCGGTGGTCGACGCCCTGATCGTGGTCGGCGCGCCGAATTCTTCCAATTCGCAGCGCCTGCGCGAAGTCGCCGAGCGCGAGGGCTGCCGAATCGCGGTGCTGGCGCAGCGTGCCGGCGATCTCGACTGGTCGAAATTCGAGGGCATCAAGAGCCTCGGCATCACGGCGGGCGCTTCGGCGCCGGAAGTGATCGTCGAAGAGATCATGGGCGCGTTCGCCGAGCGATACGAACTGCATGTGGAGACGGTCTCGGCCGCGGAAGAGAACGAATTCTTTCCGTTGCCGCGTTCGCTGCGGCCCGACGCCGCGGAATAGCGCTAGTGCGGCGGATTTGAAGTTCCTACCAGTTGGCCGCGCGCTCATTCAGGAACTTCAAATCCATTAGACGCACTAGCATCGAAATTTGGTAGCGTCCCTTTGATTCCGAAGTTCGCATCAGAGGGTGCCGCGGGGGGAGCGAACTTCGGAATCGGGACGCTACATGGCGGTTTATACCGACGTCGCCGCCGACGAGCTTGCGGAATTCCTCAAAACCTACGAGATCGGCGAGCTCTTGTCCTACAAGGGCATCGCCGAGGGCGTCGAGAATTCCAATTTCCTGCTCCACACCACCTCAGGTTATTTCATCCTGACGCTGTACGAGAAGCGGGTGGCGAAAAGCGACCTGCCGTTCTTTCTCGGCCTGATGACCCATCTGGCCGCGCGCGGCATCAACTGCCCGCAACCGGTGAAGAACCGGGCCGGCGACGCGCTCAGCGTGCTGGCCGGCCGTCCGGCCGCGATCATCAATTTTCTGGAAGGCATCTGGCCGCGCAAGCCCAACGTGGCGCATTGCGCCGGCGTCGGCGAGGTGCTGGCGCAGATGCATCTGGCCGGGGCCGATTTTTCGATGGCCCGCGCCAATGCGCTGTCGGTGTCGGGCTGGCGTCCGCTGTTCGAGCAGGCCGCGTCGCGCGCCGACGAGGTGCAGCCCGGACTGCGCGATTTTATCGGTGCCGAGCTCGATCATCTCGAAAGCGGCGTCTGGCCGAAGGATTTGCCGCACGGGGTGATTCACGCCGATCTGTTTCCGGACAACGTGTTTTTCCTTGGCGAACGGGTGTCCGGCGTGATCGATTTCACCTTCGCCTGCACCGACATGCTGGCCTATGACGTGGCGATTTGTCTGAACGCCTGGTGCTTCGAGAGCGATTGCTCGTTCAACGTCACCAAGGCGCGCGCCTTTCTCGGCGCCTACGGCCGGACGCGGAAATTGTCCGATGCCGAGCAGCAAGCGCTGCCGCTGCTGGCGCGCGGCGCGGCGTTGCGCTTCCTGCTGACGCGGCTGGTCGATTTTCTCAACGTGCCCGCGGGCGCGCTGGTGCGGCCAAAGGATCCGCTGGAATATTTCCGCAAGCTGCGCTTTCAGCAAAGCGTGGCCGGCATCCGCGATTATGGCGTCGCAACCTCCGGGTTGATGGCGTGAACGCGCTGCCCTCGGTCATCATCCACACCGATGGCGCCTGCTCGGGCAATCCCGGGCCGGGCGGCTGGGGGGCAATTTTAAAATTCGGCGACGTCGAAAAGGAATTGAAGGGCGGCGAGGCGCATACCACCAACAACCGGATGGAATTGATGGCGGCGATTTCCGCGCTGGAAGCGCTCAAGAAGCCCTGCACGGTCGATCTCTATACCGACAGCCAGTATGTGCGCCAGGGCATTACCGGCTGGATCCATGGCTGGAAGAAGAACGGCTGGCGCACCTCCGACAGGAAGCCGGTCAAGAATGCCGAATTGTGGCAGCGGCTCGACGCCGCGCTGAAGCCGCATCAGGTGCGCTGGCACTGGGTCAAGGGCCACGCCGGCCACGACGAAAACGAGCGCGCCGATCAACTGGCGCGCGACGGCGTGGCGATGGCGAGGTTGAGGACGTAGGGGAAGGTCATTTCTGGGTTCGTCATTCCGGGATGGTGCGTTAGCACCAGACCCGGAATCTCGAGATTCTCCGATGTGCAATTGCACATCGGAGTTCGCTCGCTTCGCGCTCGCGCCCCGGAATGACAGGGAGAACTTAAAGCTGTCCCAGCAGTGTGTCGCCGCCGGAAACCTCGACCTTGCCGGGCGCCGGCTCGAGATTGAGCTTCTTGACGACGCCGTCATCCACCAGCATCGAATAGCGATGCGAGCGGATGCCGAGCCCATTGCCGGAGCCGTCCAGCTCCATGCCGATCGCCTTGGTGAATTCGGCGTTGCCGTCGGCGAGGAAAGTGGCCTCGTCGCGCTGGTCGGTGTCGCGCTTCCAGGCGTTCATGACGAAGGCATCGTTGACCGAAACGATCGCGATCGTGTTGATGCCCTTGTCCTTCATGGCGTAGGCGTTGAGAAAGATGCTCGGCAGATGCATCTTGTGGCAGGTGCCGGTATAGGCGCCGGGCACCGCGAACAGGGCGACCTTCTTGCCCTTGAAGATATCGTCGGTGGTCCTGACCTGCAGCCCGTCGGCCGTCATCACGCGAAACTTTGCTTCCGGCAGCTTGTCGCCAACTTTGATGGTCATCGTCAATTCTCCTCAAATGTGCGGATGTTTCTTAAACCGGGCAGGCCAGCGGCACAATATTCGGCGCCATGAAAACGGCAATGGCCTCGCGCGTTCACTGTTCTGTCATCAGGCGGAAAACCCGCCCTGGTCGAGAAAGGCCTGTTCTTCCGGCGTGGTGCGGCGTTCCAGAAGGCGATTGCGATGCGGAAAGCGGCCGAACCGGCGGATGATGTCGGCATGCTCCTCGGCGTATTTCAGGTTCTCGGCGTTGCCGGCGTTGCGGAACAGGTCGATGCAACGCAGCTGGTCGGCCAACTGCTCCGAATGCATGAACGGCATATAGAGAAACTCCAGCAAACCCGCATCGACGCGCAGGTCTGCGCCACGATCGATGGCGCGGCGCGCGACCTCGCGGGCCAGCGCGTCGCTTGAATAGGTCCTGATATCGCCGCGAAACATGTTGCGTGGAAACTGATCGAGCACGATGACCAGCGCCAGCGCGCCCTCGTCGGAGGCTTCCCAGGATGACAGTTCGCCGGCAGCCGCCTTCTGCCACAGAGCGAGGAACCGGCTGCGCACGCGCGCGTCGAACGCGGCGTCGCGCTTGTACCAGCGCTCGCGGCCGACCTGGCGCCAGAAGCCGAGGATCTCCCCAGGCATGGTCTTGCGAGCATCAGTCACGAACCGGCTCGCGCTCGTTCACTCAGGCGGCCGCGGCCTTTTTCTCGTCCCGCAACTCGCGGCGCAGGATCTTGCCGACATTGGTCTTCGGCAGGGCGGTCCTGAACTCGATCTGCTTTGGCACCTTGTAGTTCGTCAGCTGCGTGGTGCAGAACTTGATCACGTCCTCGGCGGTGAGGCTCTGGTCTTTCCTGACGATGAAGGCCTTGACGGCCTCACCCGAACGCGGATCGTCGACGCCGATCACCGCGCATTCGAGCACGCCGGGATGGCTTGCGATCACTTCCTCGATCTCGTTGGGATAGACGTTGAAGCCCGAAACCAGGATCATGTCCTTCTTGCGATCGACGATCTTGGTAAAGCCGTCCGCAGTCATCACGCCGATATCGCCGGTGCGGAAATAGCCGTCTGATGTCATCACCTTGGCGGTCTCGTCAGGCCTGTTCCAGTATCCGGCCATCACCTGGGGGCCCTTGGCGCAGATTTCGCCGGGCTGACCGAGCGGCACTTCGTTGCCATCGTCGTCGCGGATCGACAGATAGGTCGACGGAACGGGAAGACCGATCGAACCCGAGAAGCTGTCGATATTGGCGGGGTTGCAGGTCAGCGTCGGCGAGGTTTCCGACAGGCCATAGCCCTCCGACAGCGCGCAGCCGGTCACCGCCAGCCATTTCTCCGCGACCGGTTTCTGCGTCGCCATGCCGCCACCATTCGAAACCTTGAGCTTGGAGAAATCCACCTTGTCGAAACCGGGCGTGTGCAACAGGCCGTTGTAGAGCGTGTTGACCCCCGGGAAGAAGTTGATCTGGTATTTCATCAATTCCTTGACGAAGCCCGCCATGTCGCGCGGATTGGGGATCAGCAGATTGGTGCCGCCGGCGCGCATTCCCAGCAGGAAACACGCCGTCAGCGCGAAGATATGGTAGAGCGGCAGCGCGCAGACGATCAAGAGCTGGTCGACATGCGGCGGCTTCTCCAGCGCCGGCTGCAACCAGGCGTCATTCTGCAGCACGTTGGCCAGGATGTTGCGATGAAGCAGCGTCGCTCCCTTGGAGACGCCGGTGGTGCCGCCGGTATATTGCAGGAAGGCGACGTCGTCGGGGGTGAGCTTCGGCTTGTCGAGCATCATGCCGCGGCCGGCGGCGACGGCGTCGTTGAAGGCGACGGCGCGCGGTATCGAATAGGGCGGCACCATCTTCTTCACGCGGCGCACCACCAGGTTGACGATCACGCCCTTGAGGCCGAGCAGGTCGCCCATGCTGCCGACGATGACGTGCTTGAGCGAGGTCTTGCCCATCACCTGCTGCACGGTGGTCGCGAAGTTCTCCAGCACGATGATGGCCTCGGCGCCGGAATCCTTAAGCTGATGCTCGAGCTCGCGCGGGGTGTAGAGCGGGTTGACGTTCACGACCGCGAAGCCCGCGCGCAGTACGGCGGCGGTCGCGATCGGATATTGCAGCACGTTCGGCATCATCAGCGCGACGCGCGCGCCCTTCTCCAGGCCCTTGCTCTGCAGGTAGGCCCCGAGCGCCTGCGACATCTCGTCGAGGTCGCGGTAGCTGACGGACTTGTCCATGCAGATGAAAGCCTTGCGATCGCTGAATTTCGCAAAGCTTTCTTCCAGCAGCTCGACCAGAGATGAGTATTGGGTCACATCGATATCGGCGGGCACGCCGGCCGGATATTGCTTGAGCCAGATGCGCTCCATGCTATTTCCCCTCTTGGTTCGTTGCCTTGAGCATCGCCCGTTCGTTGGGACGAGACGCAGTGTTTTGGGCAGTATTGAGCATTGCGGCGGCCGATGGCAAGCGCCGGCGCGCCTTGCGCGCATGGGGAAAGTGCCGGTCCGAGCGGACGAAACCGATCGAGCCTCGGCTCGGTTTGAATCAGAACCGAGCCTCCAATTGCCGGATTTGACGCGTTTCTCTACGCGACCGACACTACCCACGGATCAAGTCCGAGGGCATGCTTCGCTCGAAAACGCCCTAGCCGCGCGGCGCGGCCGCGGGTTTTTGATCGGACGTGCCGGCGTCTCCGGTCGTGCTCTTGGGCGCGGGTTTGGCCGCAGGTTTTGCCACCGCCTTGGGCTTTACCGGCCTTTCGGCGGCCTCCGGCTTGGCGTTCGCGTGCTTGGCGATCGACTTCGCACCTGATTTGGCGTCCTTGCCGGCATCCTTGGTCTGGTTCTTGGGCTCGGCCGCAGTATCCGGCTTTTTCGCCGCAACCCGCGCCTTCTTCCCGCGATGCTGCGTCGGCTGTTCGTCGGCGTCTGCGGCGGTGGCGGCGATCAAGGCGGCCCCGGTCCTGGTCGGCCCGGTATAAACAGGGATCGGCTCGGACGGCGCAGCCGCCGCAGCCAGCAATTCCGACGGCTTCAGTGTCGGCGGCTGCAGACCGGCGGTGAAGAACGCCAGCGCGGGCTCACTGTTGCTCGATCCGGCGTTGCCCGCCACCGTGTCCTCATCCTCGTCGCTGGCCGGCTTGTGGCGCTTGCCGCTACACATCTCGTCGCGCAGGTTCGGCGGCGAGGCATCGATCGGTACCAGATTGTCGACGGTGCCGAGCGAGGGGCGCAGCCAGGACAGCGTGTTATTCGCAAAGCCGCGCTCAAGCAGCTGGGCTGCTCTTACCGCGCGCATCTGGCCGGACGATGCACCGAGCACCACCGCGATCAGCCGTTTGCCGTTGCGGGTGGCGGAGGCCACCAAATTGTAGCCGGAGGCGCAGATGAACCCGGTCTTGAAGCCATCGGCGCCGGGATAGCGTCCGATCAGCTTGTTGAAGTTTTGCGTGACCTTGCGGCCGTAGCGGATCGAGGGAATGTGGACGAAATATTCGTATTCCGGAAGGTCATGAATAATCGCGCGGGCAAGGATCGCCAGATCGCGCGCTGAAGTGATCTGACCGTCCGCCGGCAAGCCGTTCGGATTGACGTAGCTTGTCTGCGTCATGCCGAGCTGCTGCGCGTTCTGGTTCATCAGCGCCGAAAAACCGTCGATCGAGCCACCGACGCCCTCGGCCAGCACCACGGCCATGTCATTGGCCGACTTCACCAGCATCATCTTGAGCGCATTGTCGACGGTCACCTGGATGCCCGGACGGAAACCCATCTTCGAGGGCGATTGCGAGGCCGCCACCGGCGATACCGTCAGCAAGGTATCGAGCGTCATCCGCCCTTCCTTGACGGCCTTGAGCGTGACATAGGCCGTCATCAGCTTGGTCACCGATGCGGGATACCAGGGATAGGTCGCGTTCTCGGCCTGCAGCACCTTTCCGGTATCGGCTTCAACGACCAGCAGCGCCTCGGCATGCGCCATGCGCGGCGTGACAACGCCAAGCGCCGCGACGATGAGGATCCAGTTCAACGATGGCTTGAATGGCAACGGGCGAAGAAAGTGCACTATCCGATTCCGGTCCTTTGAGACCCGCCTTCGCGAAGGAGGTCCTCACCATGTGACGTTCGGGTTTCAAGCGTGTCCGGCGCCGTCGCTCACGGCTGTTGCAAACTTTATACCGGCTTGCCGGTCCGGAACAGAGGCTCAACCATTAAATCGTGGACGAAATAGGCCGAATTTCGGCAATGCCTAAATCTTGACTGCGGCATTGCCTGCGTGGGGTGCCTGAATGCTGGCCCGCGCGCTCTCTGAAACCATGAATTGGGCCCGTGCGAGCTCCGCAAAACGGCCGCCTTTCGCCACTAGTTCATCGAAAGTTCCGCTTTCGATGACCTTCCCGTTGTCGAACACCAGGATGCGCGTGGCGTTGCGAATGGTCGAAAGCCGGTGCGCGATCACGAAGGTGGTGCGTCCCTTCATCACCTCGTCGAGCGCAGCGTTGACCTTGGCCTCGGTCACGGCATCGAGCGCGCTGGTCGCTTCGTCGAGGATCAGGATCGGCGGATCCTTCAGCAGCGCCCGCGCAATCGACAGCCGCTGCCGCTCGCCGCCGGACAGCATCCGCCCGCGCTCGCCGGCATTGGTTTCAAATCCCTGTTCGCTGCGCTCGATGAATTCCAGCGCCTGTGCCCGGGCCGCCGCGGTCCGCAATTCCCCGTCGGTGGCGTCCGGTTTGCCGACCCGCAAATTGTCCGCGATCGACCGGTTGAACAGCAGCGCCTCCTGAAACACCACGCCGATATTCCGCCGCAGCGCCGTCAAGGTCAGGCCGCGGACGTCCATGCCGTCGATCCTGATGAAGCCCGATTGCGGATCGAACGCGCGATGCAGAAGCGCAATCGCGGTCGATTTTCCGGCGCCGGTCGGGCCGACCAGCGCGATGGTCTGGCCCGGCAGCGCCCTGAACGAGAGGTCCTCGACCGCAGGCCGCTTGCCGTCATAGGAAAATGAGACGTCGTTGAACTCGACCAGGCCCGCAAGCCGCCCGGTGTCGATCGCGTCGGGCCGGTCGCGGACGGCGGGCACGGCGTCAAGGACGTTGAAGAACTCCTGCAGCCGCGGCGCCTCCATGAACACGTTGTTGATGAAGCTGACCACCTGCTCCAGCTTCTGGATCAGCATGGTGGCGAAACTGACGAACATCACGATTTCGCCGACCGAGCTGAGGCCCTGTTCGTGCAGCACGATGCCGACGGTGAAAATCGCCAGTACGGTGATGGTGGTCGAGGCTCTGGTGATCACGGTGACCAGCGCCCACCACGACAGCACCGGCATCTGCACCGCCAAAAGCTTGTCGGCGACGAAGCGCAGCCCCTGCACCTCGGCATCGATACGCACGAAGCTTTGCACCAGCGCCACGTTGCCGAGCGCATCGGAGGCGCGGGCGGAAAGGTCGCTGTAATGCGCCTCGACCTCGTTCTGCATGCCGTAGGTCTTGCGCACCACCAGCGTGGTGAGCACCGTAAACACCACACAGAGAACGAACAGCAGGATCGCCAGCCGCCAGTTGATATAAAATGCGAGCGGCAGCAGGACCACCAGCGACATGATCGCGGCGAAATGCTCGCGGAAAAACCCGAGCCACAGCCGCCACAATGAATCGGTTCCGTTCAGCATCACCTTCATCAGGCGCCCGGAATGGGTGCCGGTGTGGAAGGTCAGGGGCAGTTGCATGATGTGCTCGAAATAATTCGTCAGCACCGCCTGACGCTGGCGATGGGCCAGCCGATCGGCGTGCAGCGCGACGGCGGCGCTGCACAGAATGGTGAACAGGCCGAACGCCGCCCAGGCCGCCAGCAGCGGCCAGGCCGACGATGACCCGAGCGGTCCCCCGGATGGCTTGCCGGAGAGAACGTCGACGATACGGCCGAACAGCACGGGTTCGGCGAATTGCGCGCCGGCCAGCAGCAGATTGGCGCCGGCCAGGATCCAGCCCAGCCGTGCTTCTTTGCCGAGCAAATCAAGGACGCGCATATAGAGGCGAGGCAGGGACATGCGGCTCAAGGACTCACGGCTGCGACGGGACGGCAGATCGACCCGTTCGCAACACGCATTCTAATCAGGGATCGCCGGCAAGATACAGCGGGCGCGCGTAATCCGCCCAGAGTATATGCGGTTTGGCGATAAGATCATGCGCTAATTCAATCATTTAACGCGCGATTGGACGCACCGGCAGCCACTTTTGCTGGTCGCGCGGTGGCCCTTGCTCAATTGATCAGGCGGTCGCCGCGCGGCGGCAGGAAGCTATCGTCGAAAATAGCGGCTGCGGAAGGCCGCTTGCTGAATTTGAAGTCCTCGCCCACCTGGTCGATCGACCGCTCGAGCCGGATGGGATCGACCCCGCCGATGCCGTTGCGTTTCACCTCGCTGGTGAGGATGTTGTCTTCAATTACGTTGCGCAGGCGTTCCAGCTCAAGATCGCGCGAGCCGTCGTCCATGCGGCCGAGAACCTCATCCACCGCGTGTCCGGGCTCCCTGATGGCCAGATTGGTGCCGGCGATCACCGCGCGCAAGAAGCCCTTCACCGCCTCGGGTTGTCTGGCGGCGAATGCCGGGTTGACGATCACCGCGAACCCGTAGGCCTCGCAGCCATAGTCGTTGAAGCGCAGCACGGCGAGGTCGTCGGCCGGAACGCCGCGGTCCCTCAAGTTCACGGCCGACAGATACGAAAAGCCGGTCACGGCATCGACCTGACCGGCGGACAGCATCGGTTCGCGCACGGCCGCACTCATGTGGTTCTCCTTGACGCTTGCGATCTTGATGCCGTTGCGGTGCGCCAGTGCCGGCCACAGCCGGAGCGACAGGTCGCCGTCGGCAACGCCGAGCGTTTTGCCCTCGATATCCGAAAGCACATGGATGCCCCGGCTCTTGCGCGCGACGATGGCGTAGGGCGACTTGTTGAACAGCACGAACACCGCCTTGATGGGCGGCGCATCGTGGTCGCGAAAGCGGATCAGCGCGTTGATGTCGACCAGCGCGAATTCACTTCCCCCGGTGGCGACGCGCGCAATCGCTTCCGGCGATCCGCCGGCAACGTCGGTCGTGACCGCGAGACCCTCCGCCGCGAACAAGCCGTCGGTCGCCGCCACTATGAAAGGGGCGACGCTGGCATTGATCGGACGATCGAAGGAGAACTGGATCGCGACGGGTTGGCGGTTTTCGCCTGCGGGCCGGCCTTCCACCGCGCCCAGGTACGCAAGACCCAGCAGGCCGATCAGTGAAGCCAGAACGGAGCGGGCAATAATTGTCTGACTTGCGCGCATCAGCATCACACCGGGCCTAAAGGTCAGTTGCCACGCCGGATATGTTGGTTTCATGACGTCGGGACGACGTGGCGCTCATTGTGCCGGATGAAACCTGAACAGTCGATGAGTAGTCGGGGCCGCCGTTCGGCCCGTCCTTGCCCGTAGCCCGGCGCGATGCCGGCGGGTTGGCTGCCGGAGACCGGTCCGGCCGGAACGGGTTGGACCCCGTCCGTTATGGCGCCAACCCGTATCATTACGGCGGTGACGCCGCCCGTTGCGGCGGCTATGGCTGTGGCTGGCGGCAAGCGTGCACCGCCTCCGAAGCGGTCCGTTCGCCGGCCGGTAACCGCAAGTCTTTCGACCGAATTAATCCAATGGTCACCGTGGCCGGCGGATTTCTTCTTTGCCGGCAGGCGCCGTTAACACGCCGGCTACGCGTTTGGATTAGCTTCAAGGCATGAGTGATTCGCTCGAGCGGCTTTATCTTGCTGTCATCGCGGCCAAGGATCTCGATCCGGCGGTTTCGCGAACGGCACGGCTGTTTCAACGCGGCCCTACCAAGATGGCGAAGAAACTGGCCGAAGAAGCCATCGAAGTCGTGATCGACGCCGTTAACGGCAAGACCGACGCCGTGGTCAGGGAGAGCGCCGACCTGCTCTACAATCTCACGGTGTTGTGGGCGTCGGCCGGTGTGCGGCCCGAAGACGTTTGGCGCGAAATGGAACGGCGCGAGCATTTGCTTGGAATTGCCGAGAAGCTGCCGAAATCACCGGTCAAGGTGCCCAAGGTTTCGCCACCTCGGGTCGCGCGGCGACCAATTGTCGCGCTTGAGAGCCGCAGTCTGCGCAAGCGCTATTGAGGCAGCCCGAAGTTCCCTGGATTCCCGGCATAGACAAATCCGCCTCAGGGTGGTTCATCGCGGCATGCTGAGACGGATTTACGATTGGTGTATCGACGCCGCGCACAAGCCATACGCGCTATGGATCATGGGGGCGGTGTCATTTGCGGAAAGTTCGTTCTTTCCGGTGCCACCGGATGTGATGTTGATCCCGATGTCGCTGGCGCGTCCGCAGCGGGCGTGGCTTTACGCCTTGGTCTGCACGGCGACGTCGGTCGTGGGTGGTATCCTCGGCTACGGCATTGGCGCGCTGCTCTACGATTCGGTGGGGCACTGGCTGATCGAATTCTATGGACTTGGCGGCAAGGTCGAGGCCTTCCGCGCCTCCTATGCCGAATGGGGCGCGTTGATCATCATCGGCAAGGGCCTGACGCCGATTCCCTACAAGCTCGTGACCATCACCTCGGGTTTTGCCGGCTATAACATCTGGCTGTTTGTGCTGTGCTCGATCATTGCCCGCGGCGGACGCTTCTTTGTGGTGGCGATCCTGCTCAACCGCTACGGCGAGTGGATCCGGGTCAGGATCGAGAGCCATCTGGGGCTGTGGGTGGCGCTGGGAGCCGCCGTGCTGATAGCGGGCTTTATTGTCGCGCTTCGCATGATCTGAAGGCGGCCTGAAGTGCTTTGCCGGTTCGCCGCTTCAGGCTACGCTCGACCTCATGCTTGATCGATCCGGCAACCTGCTGCCGCTGCCCAGGACGTGCGTCGCTACAGCAGGCATGGCGCTGTCGATATGGATGATCACCGCCGGTGCAGGGTGGTCGCAGGGCGCATCGCCGCCATCGTCACCGCCGCCCTTGTCCCTTGGTGTCCAAGCGCCGGCCCAGCAAGCGGTGCCGGATCAGCCGACGCCGCCACAAGGCGGGCCTGCATCGCCACAAGACCCAAAGGCGCGCGAGGAAAATCCCGGCCTGATCAACGAAATGGGAAAGATATTCGAGAAATCCCTGTCGATCTTGCCGACGCTGAAGAGCCCAAGCGAGGCCATCGACGATCTCAATGCACGCGCCAAGGATGCCGCAAAGGATGCGGGCGAGAGCCTGTCGCGCCTGGCCAAGCCTTCTTCCATGGTGACGGGACGCATGAAATGTCCGGCTTCCGCCAACGGTGCCCCGGACTGCAAGGACGCCGCCGACAAACTCTGCCAGAGCAAGGGTTTCAAGGAGGGCAAGAGCCTCAATTCGGATTCCGCGGAAGCCTGTTCTGCGAAAGTTCTGATTCCCGGCCGGACACGCAAGCCGGACGATTGCCGAACCGATTATTACGTCACCCGCGCGCTGTGCCAGTAGCGTCCGGGCCCGCGCGATTGCTTTCTTGGTATGATGTCTGGCATTCTTTGTTCGACGCATGATGCCTTCCCCAACAACGCCTGAGGATTTTTGACGCATGTCCATGCCTGCCTTGTTCAAGGGCCGTCTGTCGATTCCCGTGATCGGTGCCCCACTGTTTATTATCTCCGTCCCCGAACTCGTGATCGCGCAGTGCAAGGCAGGAATTGTAGGATCGTTTCCGGCGCTGAACGCGCGTCCGCCCGATCTGCTCGAGCAGTGGCTGGTGCGGATCAAGCAGGAGCTCGCCGCGCACGACAAGGCCCATCCCGATTCCCCGTCGGCGCCGTTCGCCGTCAACCAGATCGTGCACCGGTCGAACAACCGGCTCGAGCACGATCTGGCGCTGTGCGAAAAGCACAAGGTGCCGATCATCATCACCTCGCTCGGTGCGCGCGAGGAACTCAATCAGGCTGCGCATCGCTGGGGCGGCATCGTCTTTCACGACGTCATCAACCAGAAATTCGCGCACAAGGCGATCGAGAAGGGCGCCGACGGCCTGATCCTGGTCGCCGCCGGTGCCGGCGGCCATGCCGGGGTGATCTCGCCATTCGCGTTCGTGGCGGAGACCAGGCAATGGTTCGACGGGCCGCTCGCGCTGTCGGGCGCCATCGGCAATGGCCGCGCCATCCGCGCGGCGCGGCTGTTGGGGGCCGACTTCGCCTATATCGGCTCGGCCTTCATCGCCACATCAGAGGCGAATGCGGTTGCGCCTTACAAGCAGATGATCGCCGCCTCGAGCGCGGAGGATATCGTCTATTCCAATCTTTTCACCGGCGTGCACGGCAATTACCTGAAGCCGTCGATCGTGGCGGCCGGCATGGATCCGGAAAATCTTCCGCAGTCCGACGCCTCGAAAATGAGTTTCGGGACCGATGCATCGGGTGAGCGCGCCAAGCCGAAAGCCTGGAAGGAAATCTGGGGCTCGGGCCAGGGCGTCGGCAGCATCGGCAAGATCGTGCCCGCCGCCGAACTGATCGCGCGATTCAAAAAGGAATACGACGAGGCCGTCGATCCACCGCTGTGACGTCCGATCCCCACTGCACCGCGTCCGCACACGCTGCAGCTTCAGGACATTCGGTTAACCCTTCATTGGCCGCGACGCGGGACGCCGGACTGGCTGTTGCTTGTGCGCGGTCTGGTTCCGCGCAATAGTGCGGCCGAACAAGCGATGACGGAGACAAACGCGGTGCGGCAGGATAGTGACGGCGGTGGCGCCAGGCGGCGATTTCTGCAGCGGGCCGCATGGCTGTGCGGCGCGATGTTGGGGTCGAACATGGCAGCGACCGCAGCTGCCGGCGCGGCGGAGACGGCAAGGGGAACTGGCAGCACGATGATCAACGACATGACGGCGGACGATGTTCTGAAACTCCTGAAGCTCGAGCCGAACGCCACCTGCGGCTTCGTCCGCGAGACCTATCGCGCCAGCCAGCAGATTGCGCCGGGCGGATTGCCGGCGCCGTTCGCCGAAGGCCGCCCGCTCGGCTCGGCGCTGTACTTCATGGTGACGCCGCAGGCGCCGGTGCGGCTGCACCGGATTCGCAATGACCAGCTCTACCATTATTACCTCGGCGACCCGATCGAGGTACTGCTGCTGCGCGGCGAGGGCGAGCACATCGTCGTCGGGCCGGATCTGCGCGCGGGCCACCGCGTGCAGCTGCTGATTCCCGGCAATACCTTCCACACCGCGCGCATCATCGGCAGCCGGCGCTGGTTTCTCGGCGCCAGCACCGAATGGCCCGGCGTGATCCCGGCCGATGTCGAGCTCGGCAAGCCCGATCTGCTGACCGCGAAATTTCCGAAGGTCGCCGCCGACATTCGCAACTATCCGCTTTCGGTGGATTGACGGCACGCCGCGTTCGGCCGGGCGTCGCGGCGCAAACTGCCGGACGCCGAATTGATCGCGGGCTTCGAAAGGGAATACGGCGAGGCCTTCGATCCGCCGCTGCGAGGTCGAGGCGAACCGTGCACTCCCGGGTGGCTGCCAAGGCATTGCCATCACGGGGGTCATCAAACCTCCCGCCCTGCCGACCGAAGCCATCGCGGCGTTTGCCGTCTTAACGCGGCATTAACCAAACTGGTCCCAAAAATCATGTCCGAGGTCGTTCGTCGCTGGCGCGGCGCGTCCGCGGTTGAAGGGGCCTGGACATGGATTTCGACACATTCTTTGCGAAGACGCCGGCCACCCTCGACGAGATCAAGAACCGGGTCGCCTGCGCCCTTGAGCGCCATCCAAAGTGCCGCGACGTGCAATTCGACATCGTCAGCATGCCGCGCTCGCACAAGGGCGGTAACTGGACCATCAGCCTGCAGTCGATCGCCCCCGACGCGCTGTGGGAGGCGTCCGATATCGTGGCCGACATCCAGGAAGCCTACGAGCTCACCGTCGCGGCCTGACCGCTCACGTCTTCGCGCTGCCGCCAGATTGGGCAGCCGCCCCGGCGGCGGCACGGTTAGGCCTTAATTATTACCCAGTTATCGGGAAAATGACGGCGGTTCGCGCAAGGAAACGGAGAATGGCTTGACCCGAGCAATGACCATTATCGTGCTGACCTGCTTCCTCGTCGTCGGGGCGGCCGCTGCCAGCATTCTGGGCCGCGATAGCGTGCCGGCGGCCGGATCTGAGACGGCAACCGCGCCAGCCACCGTCCTCATTTCGAACAAGGCGGCCAAACAGGACAGGCTGGCAGTCGCTGCGGTGGCGCTGGCTTCGTTCGAACCGCCGCAAACCGCCGCGATCCCAAGCGAACCGCTGCGGCAGTCCGTCGCGGCCACCCCCCCGGCTGATATCGAGGCGCCGAAGCTCGCAGAGCCGGTGGCACTGCCGAAGCCGAAGCTTGTCAGCAAGCCGCCGGTGCAAAAATCCTACGCGCTGCTGAGCGACGCGCAGATCGCCGGCATCAAGGATCGTCTCAAGCTTTCGTCGTCGCAGGAATCATATTGGCCGGCGGTGGAGAGCGCGTTGCGCGCCGTGGCCCGCAAGATCCACGCCACGCGGCAGGTCGACCCCAATGCGACCGGCGCGCCGATCGATCCCGATGCCGAAGAAGTGCAGCAGCTGAAATCAGCCGCGATGCCGCTGTTGTTTCAGCTGCGCGAAGACCAGAAGCGCGAGGTGCGCACGCTCGCCCGCCTGATCGGTCTGGAGAAAGTGGCCGCGCAGATCTGAGCGGCCACGGCGCGCGTTCAATTCAGGGCGCGGCATCCTGATGCATGGACGGCATGATAGCCGCGGCATCGGCGGGCCGGCCATTTGGTGTGACGACCTTCTCTGCCCTCGTTTCGCGATCAATTGACCGGAAAACCCAAGCCTGTTTTGACCGCGAGGGTCTTGAAGGCGAAGCCGCTGCTGCGGTTAAATACACGCGAGGGGGCGTCGCGACGAGAGAAGGAATCACGAGGAGAGCCATGAGCTTTTTGCGGATCGCGGCATCGGCCGCCATATTCACCCTCCTGTCAGCCGTTTGCGCGACGGCCAAGCCAATCACCACCACCGGCGAGACGAATTTAAGGAAATCGCCTGGCACCGACAGTCCGGTTCTGACCATTATCGCGAAGGGAACCACGGTCGAGGTCGGCAAGTGCAGCAATGGATGGTGCGAAACTTCCGCGGATGGTCAGAACGGCTATGTCATCGCCCGAAATCTCGGCCTGGCGTCGGCACCGCGACCACGCCCCGCTCCGCAGGTCTATGACGAGGAAGTCGAGGAGGTTGGGCCGCCGGTCTATGGTCCGAGAGTCTATGCCGGCCCCCCGGCCTATTATGGCTACCGGTCGTATTATGGCTACGGGCCGTATTACGGGTATTATGGCGGATGGGGATACCGGGGTTGGGGATGGCGCTGGTAGGGTGCGCGACCGCTTCCAGCGGTTAGGCTCACCCCCGGCGTGCATCGCGTGATGCGGCATCGACCGGCTTGAAATGATCGCGGGGGGAGTGGCCTGCTCGCCGATGATCCATGGAGATGAAATGGCGTCCCATCCTTCGCAGCCGGAGCGGAAGGCCAAGGCTCTTCTGCTCGAGGGCGTGAACGACAGCGCCGTCGAATTGTTCTTGAATTCGAAGAATATCCAGGTCGAACGCCTGCCCAAGGCGCTGGAAGCGGACGCGCTGCGCGAGGCCGTCAAGGGCGTCGAACTGCTCGGCATTCGTTCCCGAACCCAGCTGACCCACGATATCCTTGCCGATGCCGACCGGTTGACCGTCGTGGGATGTTTCAGCGTCGGGACCAACCAGGTCGATCTGGACGCCGCCCGCAAGCAGGGCATTCCGGTCTTTAACGCGCCATTCTCGAACACCCGCAGCGTGGCGGAGCTGGTGATCGGCGAGATCGTCATGCTGCTCCGACGGATCTTTCCCCGCTCGGTCGCCGCTCACGAAGGCGCGTGGGACAAGTCCGCAACGGACAGCCACGAGGTGCGGGGCCGCACCCTCGGTATCGTCGGTTACGGCAATATCGGTTCGCAGCTGTCGATGCTTGCGGAAGCGATGGGCATGAGGGTCATTTTCTTCGACCATACCGACAGGCTTCGGCACGGCAACACCGAGCCGGTCGAGACCCTGCATGATCTGTTGGCGCAGAGTGACATCGTCAGTCTGCATGTTCCGGAGACGCCGGCGACATCAGGCATGATCGGAGAGACCGAACTGCGGTCGATGAAGCCGGGTTCCTTCCTGATCAACAACAGCCGCGGAACGGTCGTCGATCTCGACGCGCTGGCGAAAGCGCTTCGCGACGGTCATGTCGCGGGAGCCGCGATCGATGTTTTTCCCGTCGAGCCGTCCTCGAATTCGGATCGCTTTCGAAGTCCCCTGCAGGGGCTGAAGAACGTGATCCTGACCCCTCATATCGGTGGTTCGACCGAGGAGGCGCAGGACCGTATCGGCAGGGAAGTGGCCCGCAAGATGCTCGATTATTTCAGCGGCGGCTCCACGATGGGCGCGGTGAACTTCCCGCAAGTCCAGCTGCAGGCACATCCGCTCGGAACCCGCTTCAGCCACGTTCACCGCAACGTGCCCGGCATGCTCCGGCGGTTGAACGAAATATTCCTGCAACGCGACATCAACATTGTCGCGCAATATCTGGAGACCGACCGCGAAGTCGGTTACGTCGTGCTCGATGCGGACATGGCCGGACACGACAGCCTTGAGCTTCTCGAGGGAATTCGCGCCCTCGACGGCACGATCCGGGCGAGACTTGTGTATGAGCACTAGGGCGGGAAGACGCGGAACGCGAGATCACGCGAATTACGCGGCGGCAATCTTGCCTTCCAGGTCGCTTTCCGTGATCGTGCGGTTGCGGCCGGACCGTTTCGCCTTGTAAAGCGCGCGGTCACAGCGCTCGATCATGACTTCCGCGGGCTCGGCCGGGCGGAATTGCGCAACGCCGACGGAAACGGTCACGCTCGATATTTCCTCGCCGGTGGTGCGGCGGGTCAGGTGTGCCTCGGAAATGCGGCGGCGAAAGCGTTCGCCGACATCGGCACAAACCTCGAGACTGGCGCCTGGAAGCACCGCCATCAGCTCCTCGCCTCCATAGCGCGCCGCAAGATCGCCTTCGCAAACGCTGTCCTGCAAGACCCTGGCAACCAGCCGCAGAACCTGATCGCCGACCTGATGTCCGTAGCTGTCGTTGAAGTTCTTGAAGTGATCAATGTCGATCATCAGGAGGCCGAGCGGCTCGCCTGTCTCCATCGCGGCCATTTGCGCGGAACGAAGGAACGCTTCAAATGAGCGTCTGTTGGCGAGCCCCGTGAGGGCATCGGTATTCGAGTGCAGTTCCGCCAGTTTCAGCGAGTCGCGAATCTTGTCCAGTTCTTCCGATGTCTTGAGGAAATTCGTCTCCAGGCCTGAAGCGCGCGTCGTCGCATTTGACAGCTCCTTCACCAGCTTTTCGATGATCGGTCGGGGATCGCCGACCGCCTGAAATTGCGAGGAGACTTCGCCGAGCGCCTCGATCTGCGTGCGGTTGTCGGAGATGGCGGTTTCAAGGAATTCCTTGGCGCCGGAAATCACGCCCCGGAGCTGCTCGGGAAATTCCTCCGCGACGGCGTTATCGGACCTTGGATTGATGTAGGTGACATAGAGATCGCGATTGACCGCCGAATCGAATTTTCGCTTGTTGACAATCAGGGTATCGATGGTCTGTCGCAGCGCCGGTGACGCACCCATTGCATAGTCGAACCATACCGAAAAATTCTCCGGAGTGGGCGGTACGGCCTGCTCCGACATCAGGCGATTGGCCCGATCCGCGATCACTGTCGCGTAATCGAAATCGACCTCATCGAATGCGTTGCTCATTCCGGTGGTCCGTCTTCCTTCAACGGCGGAATCGCGTCCGCTGCCCGAATCCCGCAGGCAATTGGGCCTTCGGGTTGCAAAGTAGCCCCGACCTCTAAAGGATGATTTAAACATTTCAGATGCATTGGGCGGATGTAGCGCGTGGCAGCTATTCGCAAACCTGTCACCTGCCGCGAAGATCGCCTCCCGAAGCTCTGTCTCGTCCCACCCGCCTGCTGTTAGGCGCTCGGCTTGCCGTTGCCTTGCCGCAATCCGGAACTCTCACACCACCTCATCGGTCCAGACTTTAAAGCTGACCAGCGTGTTCGGCCCGAAGGTTTGGGTAATCGGAACGTCGGCGGCATCGCGGCCCTGGGCGATCAGGACACGGCCGATCCGCGGAATATTGTTGCGTGCATCGAAGGTGTACCAGTGGCCGCCGATAAAGGCCTCGAACCAGCCGGCAAAATCTCCCGCCGCGTAGGGGGGCGGCATGCCGATGTCGCCGAGATAACCGGTGCAATAGCGTGCCGGAATGTTCATGCAGCGGCAGAACGTAATGGCGAGGTGGGCGTAATCGCGGCAGACGCCCTTGCCCTCGTTGAACACCTCCCATGCCGTCATGGTCGGCCGCGCATGCTCGTAACCGAACGCGATGTGATGGTGCACAAAATCGCAAATCGCCTGGACCCGTGCCCAGCCCGGCGTGGTCTTTTCAAACAGCTTCCATGCAATATCGGAAAGCCGGTCGGTCTCGCAGTAGCGGCTGCCAAGCAGATAGACGATGGCCTCCGACGGCAGGTCCTCCACGGCGTGTTGCACGGCGGCAGGCGCGATCACATCGGGCAAACCGCTGTCGCGAACCATCCCGTCGGCTGAGAGGCGCACGCGCCCGGCGGGTGCTACGATCCGGCTGCACCAGTTGCCGAAGCCGTCGCGATAGGGCGTGATGGGCACCGAAGGGCTGATGGTCAGGTAATCGGGCACCAAAACGTCGGAGGCCCGCGTAAAATGCGTGCCTACCACCGCGATCAAGGGTGTCGGCTGCGGAAAGTCGTAGATCATCTCGAAGCCGACGCGAATTTTCATGCAAACACCCGATTCCAGCCGCTGGCACGATTCAAGAATGGCGTCGCCGTCGCCGGACCGCCCTGTTGTGAGATAAGCTCGCTATCGGTCTCGACAAGGCTTGGAAAATCCGTCGCGTGCTGATCTTATCGGCATCTCGCGAACATCCCGACCGGAGGCTTTCGATGAGCACGCGGCGCGAACACGATCTTTTGGGTGACCGGGACGTTCCGGCGGACGCTTACTATGGCGTCCACACCCTGCGTGCCGTGGAAAATTTCCCGATCACGGGAACGCCGATCTCGATCTATCCGGACCTGATTGCGGCGCTGGCTTCGATCAAGCTGGCCGCGGCGAAGAGCAACCGCGAGCTGGGGCTGCTCGATCAGACGCGGGCCGACGCCATCGTCGCCGCCGCCGAGGAGATCAAGGCCGGCCGGCTGCATGAGCAGTTCGTGGTCGATGTCATCCAGGGCGGGGCCGGCACCTCGACCAACATGAATGCCAACGAAGTCATTGCGAACCGCGCACTGGAGCTGCTCGGCCGGCCCAAGGGCGATTACAAATTCTTGCATCCCAACGAACACGTCAATATGAGCCAGAGCACCAACGACGTCTATCCGACGGCGCTCAAGCTCGCGGCCTATTCCGGAATCATGGGATTGGTTGACGCCATGGTGGTGTTGCGTCAGGCGTTTGAGGCGAAGTCCGAGGAGTTCAAGGACGTCATCAAGATGGGCCGGACTCAATTGCAGGACGCCGTGCCGATGACGCTGGGCCAGGAATTCTCGACCTATGCGGTGATGCTGGGAGAAGACGAGCAGCGGCTGAAGGAAGCGGTGCTGCTGGTTTGCGAAATCAACATGGGCGCCACCGCGATCGGCACCGGCATCAACGCGCATCCGCAGTATGCCCGCCTGGTCTGCGAGCATTTGCAGGCGACGACGGGCATTCCGGTCGTAACCGCATCGAACCTGATCGAGGCGACCCAGGATTGCGGAAGTTTCGTGCAGCTGTCGGGCGTCCTGAAGCGGGTCGCGGTCAAGCTGTCGAAAACCTGCAACGATTTGCGCCTGCTGTCGTCGGGACCGCGCGTCGGGCTCGGCGAGATCAACCTGCCGCCGATGCAGGCGGGCTCCAGCATCATGCCGGGCAAGGTCAACCCCGTTATCCCCGAAGTCGTCAACCAGATTGCCTTCGAGGTGATCGGAAACGATATCACGGTCAGTTTTGCGGCCGAGGCCGGTCAATTGCAGCTGAATGCCTTCGAGCCGATCATCGCGCACAGCCTGTTCAAAAGCGTCAACCACCTGCGGGCCGGTTGCCTGACGCTGGCCACGAAATGCGTGAGCGGCATCACCGCCAACCGCGAGCATCTGCGCCGCGGCGTCGAAAATTCGATCGGAATAGTGACCGCGCTCAATCCCTATATCGGCTACGCCAACGCGACCGAGATCGCCCAGGAAGCGCTGATCACCAACCAGAGCGTCTACGATCTGGTGCTGGCGAGGAAGCTGCTCACCCGCGAACAACTCGACGATATTCTGCAGCCGGGGGTGCTGACCCGGCCGCGATCGTTCGGCACCGGCCCCGCGCTGGCGGAAACGCAACCGCTCAGCGTGCGCCGGGACCAGGTCGATTGATGCCCGGTCTGGTCGGCTCGCAATCTTTGCTCACGCCCTGAGATTTCGCTCACGACGCGCCATGTGGCCTCATATCGGGATTGCCCGCAGGTTCTGGGCTTTGCGGTGCCGGCGTCGAGGGCGGCGATGTTTACGTCGGCGGCTGCAGTTCACCGACGAGCCAGCCAACGTCTCCGGACTTCACCGGATCCGACGCGATAGCGATTTTTTCGACATGATTGCATTTGGCGCAGCCGAAGGTGCGAAGTTCGAATCCGGTAGGCCCCGGCGAGATGCGCGCAAGCATCATGCGCGTCCGGCATTTCGGGCAGCGAAGTTCCCGAATGGCAAGCAGTGGGATTGCGGCGGGGTAATCGGTCATGGCATTCGACCCTTTCGCTCAGGCGGGAGCTTGAAACTCCCGGCCACTCGGAGCCACCGAACAGCGGCGATGTTGCAACCAGCATGGTCTTCCGGCTTTCCGAGCCGCTGTTCAATATTGCTCAGATTGCTGAAAAAAATCGAACGTGTCCATGGCCGCATTCCAGAACCGGCGCCACGACCATGTTCTGCTGGTCGCAAATCAGTTTCGCAATTTTGCGTCGCATGATCAGAATTGCACAGACTCTTTCGGCCCGGCGGCCGAAGATGGCTTTGGCGGTCGGTAGGGCGCAACGGAAGGAGAGGGGTCTGCGAATGCGTCCTCTGCGACAGCCCTGAGGCGATCTCAGGTGCCAACCGGACGAGCCAAATTGCCGCCAGTCAATCGTTCGGCTAATGGAGGAGTTCCGTGTCTTCTGCGGGACTCCTTCCAGCCGGCGCTTCAACAGGCGGTCGCTTATGTTGCAACAATGCCACTGAATGGCTTGTAGGATTGCTTGGCAAGATCACCGTACAGTACGCCGATCTTCTGTGACTCGGCTAAGAATGTCTCGTAGGCGGTCTTCGCAAATTCGGTTTGAATTTCAATCATCTTGTCGAGCGACCTTGCGCCCGAGAGCTTCTCGACAAACGACTTTGTGTCCGCAAAAGATTTTTTCGTGTAGCCGGCATACGCCGTGGCAATCGCTTGCAACCCGCCCGCGAAGCCGTCGGTTGAGCTGTTTGCTTTGGCCGAGCCATCGGCTTTGGCTGGTCCAGCTGTTGCATCGATGGCTGGGTTGATTGGCTGTTTGACATCCCGTTGGCGCGTGAATTTCTGATTCGGTTTACGGGCTTTGCGTTCGACATTTTGGAGTTTTCCTTAGACTTGAACAGCGAACCAACGGCGCGCCGCCCCGATGTTGCGCCAAAGCCGCGGTTCCCGCTTGGTCAAGGGGCGGTCATTGTGTGTTCGTAGGATGATATCGGAACTCAGGCGAGGCCGAGTTACCCGAAGATGTCAGGCTGACCGCCACATCGCATATAAACTGCCATTTCCTTGGTGTCGGAACGACGCAGACTCTGAGCCGTTGTCATGCTGTTCCCATGAAAGGAAACAACATGACGAACCAAAACCAACCCGGCCAGCAGAATCAAGCACCTGGTCAGAAGCCAGGTCAACAGCAAGGGGCGGTCAGAAACCCGGCCAACAAAGCCAGAAGCCCGGCGGTGGTGACAAAAATCCCAAACAGCCTGACGAGCAAACCAGCAATACCGATACGTAACTGACAGAAACGGCCCGCTTCGGCGGGCCGTTTTCGATGACAGCAGAAGGAAACAAAAATGTCGCGCCACAATGAAATGCCGCCGGTACCGCCGGCCAACCGCAGTCACAAGGGAACCGGTGACAGCATCGAAGCGAACAAAGACACCTCGAAGACGAGGACTGACATGAATACTGCCGAGCAGGGCGACACGGCCAACATCAAGCAGAACACGACCAATGCCGGGTTCTTCAAGGGGCGGCGCGTCAAGTAGCGTCGTCGCCGCGATCTGGCGCCGCCGCCTTTAGCGCGACAGCCGTTTCGCGTTTGCGGCGACGTGTTCCCGGTAACGTTCAACAACACTGCCGGCCGTCGCGCCAGACATCAGGCTCGCACTGGCCTCGATCA
>NZ_SSNA01000033.1 GCF_004799445.1 Bradyrhizobium sp. | reverse complement strand
TCATATTGATAGGCATGCGCGATAAACGGACCCCACTCGGTCTCCTGGAAAATAAAGGTGAAGGCGTCGAGCGGCCGGGTCGATCCCATCCAGGCGAACAGATTGGAGCGCAGATCCACCTCGGGCTGAAAATGCTCGATGTATTTCTCGCGGAAGCGGCTGTTGATGCCGTCGGCCAGCACCACCAGATCGGCATCGGCAAACCGCGCCTCATCCTCGATATCGGCCTCGAACATCAGGGTGACGCCGAGTTCGCGCGCCCGCTCCTGCAGGATCAGCAGCAGCCTGCGGCGCGAGCAGCCGCAAAAACCGTTGCCGCCGACCCGATGCACCGTGCCGCGGAAATGCACGGCGATGTCGTCCCAATAGGCAAATTCCTGGGTGATGCGGCGATAGCTCGGCGGATCATACATCTCGAAATTGTCGAGCGTGGCGTCGGAAAACACCACGCCGAAGCCGAAAGTATCGTCGGCGCGATTGCGCTCGTACACCGTAATCTCGGCTTCCGGTCGCTGCTTCCTGAGCAGGATCGCCGAATAAAGACCGGCCGGTCCACCACCGATGATCGCGATCTTCATGGAAAGCCTCCGGAACAACTATCGGGCCATCAAGATATTTTAAACCTAAAGTAATTTGCCGGCAAGCCCGACCGGAGCCCTAGGCCGCGTCGTGGCCTCATGGTTCGAGACGACACTACTGCGCCCCTCACCATGAGGGTCGCTGCGGCCTCCGGCCTCATCCTGAGGAGCCGCGCCACCGCGCGGCGTCTCGAAGGATGGCTACAATCTCACGCGTTGAGACGCGCCAGCAAGAGCCTCAATTGCCCTGAAACGCCGGTTTCACCTTGTTCGAAAATGCCTCGAAGGCGCGGGCGAAATCCGCCGTGGTCATGCACAGCGCCTGGGCGATCGCCTCGGCCTCGATCGCCTCCTCCACCGACATCGCCCATTCCATCGCCAGCATCCGCTTGGTCATGGTATTGGCGAAGGTCGGTCCCTCCGTGATCTGCTTCGCCAGGATTTGCGCCTGCGGCAGCAGCTGCTCGGGCACGACGATACGGCTGAAAAACCCCCAGCGCTCGCCCTCCTCCGCGGTCATGAAGCGGCCGGTATAGAGCAGTTCCGAGGCCCGTGACTGGCCGATGATGCGGGGCAGGATCGCACACGCGCCCATGTCGCAGCCGGCCAATCCCACCTTGTTGAACAGGAACGCGACCTTCGCTCCGGTCGCCGCGAGCCGCATGTCGGACGCCATCGCGATGATCGCGCCGGCGCCGGCGCAGATGCCCTCGACCGCCGCGATGATCGGCTGCGGGCAGGCCCGCATGGCCTTGACGAGATCGCCGGTCATGCGGGTGAAGGCGGTGAGGCCCTTGGTATCCATCTTCACCAGTGGGCCGATGATCTCGAAGACGTCGCCGCCGGATGAAAAATTGCCACCGGCGCCCGATACCACCACGGTCTTCACCTCGTCATCCATGGCGCAGGCGCGGAAAAAATCCGTTAGCTCCCGGTAGCTCTCGAAGGTCAGCGGATTTTTGCGCTCGGGACGGTTGAGCGTCACCGTCGCCACGCCCGCCTCCACCTTGAGCAGGAAATGTTTTGGTGAGAACTGCGATAGCGGCAGCGTAACGGGATTGGCTGGTGTGTTCATGGGGTTTTCCCTATTTCGGACTTCGTCATTCCGGGATGGTGCGCAGCACCAGACCCGGAATCTCGAGATTCTCCGATGTGCAATTGCACATCGTAGTTCGATGCTGCGCATCGCCCCGGAACGGCGGTTTCAAACTTCCGCGCTATCCGCGCCTCACACCTCTCCACCCGCCACCGCGATCGCTTGTCCGGTGATCGCGCCGGCGCCTTCGCCGCACAGCCAGAGCACCGCGTCGGCGACTTCCTCCGGCGAAACCAGACGCCCTTGCGGATTGTGTTTGGCGAGTTCAGCCACCGCCTGCTCATGGCTGCGGCCGGTCTTCTTCATGATGTTATCGATGCTGCCGGCGAGCAGATCGGTATCGGTGAAACCGGGACACACCGCATTCACGGTCACGCGCGTCGTTGCGAGCTCCAGCGCCAGCGAACGCACCAGGCCGACCACGGCGTGCTTGGCGGCGCTGTAGGCGCTGACATAGGCATAGCCTTTGAGGCCGGCGGTCGAAGCAACCGCGACGATGCGTCCGTAATTACGGTCCCGCATCGATGGCAGCACGGCGGCAATGCTGTGGACCACGCCCATGAAGTTGACGTCGATCATTCGCCTGAACAGCGCCGCATCGGACTTTGCGAATGGCGCGGACTCCGCGACGCCGGCATTCGCAATCAGGATATCGATTGGCTGCCGCCTTGATGCTTCCGCGATCACGGCGCTGACGGCGGCCTGATCGGCGACATCGGCGACGGCGACGAAATGCGCGGCCCCCGCGGCGACCGCCTGATCCAGCGTGGCGCGATGGCGGCCGAGCACCGTGACGGTTGCTCCGGCCTGCGCCAGCACGGATGCAACCTGGCGGCCAATGCCCCGCCCGCCTCCGGTGACGAGCGCATGCAGGGAATGCGGCAGTCCGGGCATGCGCAGCCTCCCCCGAATGAATTCATCAACCAGAGCTTTGCGTATATTTTAGACTTCAAGCTTTTGCAAGAAATCAGCTTCCAATCGACGTCATGGCTCGACCACCTCGATCGGGGCTGCTTGACAGACGGAACGCCGCAGGTAGCGTCGGACGGACAGGCAGAGGATGAATATCATGGCAGCACTTGAAAAAGGCATCACGCGGAACGGCACGGGATACTCCGGCAAGACCTGGAATATTCTCGGACAGGTATATTTCCCGAAGGCGGTGACCGACTCCACCTTCGCGTTCGAGACCAACAGCGATCCGGGCCAGTATGTCCCGGTCCATATCCACCCGACGCAGGACGAGTTCATCCTGGTCCAGGATGGCATGCTCGACCTGAAGCTGGACGGAGTCTGGGTGCAGGCCCAGGCCGGCGATCTGGTGCGGCTGCCGCGCGGCATTCCGCACGGCTATTTCAACAAGTCGGACAAGCCGGCGCGGGCGCTGTTCTGGGTGTCGCCGACGCAGAAACTCGAGGCGCTGTTCAACCAGCTTCACAATCTGTCGGATGTCGCCGAGATCGTCCGCATTTCGGCCGAGCATGAAGTGAACTTCCTGCCGCCCGAGGCCAATGAATAGCGGAGCAAACGGACGCCAATCCAATCCGCACCGAAGATCTGGCGACGCATCGCCGTCATCGATCGGCGGTTAGCTTTCCCTCGCGCTTCTTCAAATAGAGAAGCGCTTTTACCGTCAACTGATCCTGGTTTCGCTCGCCGTGGATAACGAGCTTGTGGATGTAGGCTTCGAGCGCGAGCTTGTTCCGCTCGGCCGGCTTGTCGTGGAGCATCGCATAGGTACGCCAGGCGCTCTCGATGGCGTCAGACACACCTACCGGCGACGTGCAAAATCTGGGCTTCATCGGCTCTCCATCCCCGTTACAAAACCTCGAGACCCGCTTGGTTCCGGACGCGGGAACAATTTTGACCCTTTCGGGTTGCCGGAGGGTTCCTTGACCTCCAGGAGAGATAGATGAAGAAGATTTCCTACGTTTTGGCCGCCCTGGCGACAATCGCAATCGCAGTACCGTCAATCGCCAGCGCCGGAGACAAGCCGATGATGAAGGAAGGCATGAAGGACGAAGGCATGAAAAAGCCGATGATGCACCATCATCGCCATCATCATCACAACATGAAAAACACAATGAAAAAAGAAGGCATGTGAGACAAATGGCCCCTTAACCGGGGCCATTTTTTTCTCAGCGCGGGGCGCTCTGGGTCACAGCGGCGAGGCTCGGGGACGGCCAATGCCATTCGTCGGACGCAAGCTTGCCGGAAACCATGATCAGCGTCGCCGCCAGCAACAGCCGCAACGCCGTCTCCGGCACGCGGGCCGCGCAGTAGCTGCCGATGACAATGCCGGGCAGCGAACCTATCAGCAGCACGCCCATCAGTTGCCAGTCGACCGCGCCCATCGCCCAATGTCCTGCCCCGGCAATCAGCGTCAGCGGCACCGCGTGGGCAATGTCGGAGCCGACGATACGAGCCATCGGCAGCTGCGGATACAGCAGCAGAAGTGCGGTCACTCCGACCGCGCCGGCCCCGACCGAAGAAATCGAGACCAGCACGCCGAGTGCTGCGCCTACAAGGACGGTCGAACGCGCGATGGTGGCGGCGTCGAGCCGTTCCAGCCGCCACCGCAGCGTCTCCATCACCGCCTTGCGGAAGATCAGCGACACGGCCGTCAGAAGCAGGGCAAAGCACAGCACGGAATTGACCAGGCCGCGGGCGGTTTCGGCGTTGAGATCAAGCCGCCACAGAACGACCAGCGTGAGGATGCTGGCTGGAATGCTGCCGCTGGCGAGCCGGATCACCGCCGGCCAGTGGATACTCCGTGCCCAGCCATGCACGACGCCGCCGCCTGCCTTGGTTGCGGCGGCGTAGAGCAGATCGGTACCAACCGCTGTCGCCGGGTGGACGCCAAACAGCAGGATCAGCAACGGCGTCATCAGCGAGCCGCCGCCCACGCCGGTCATTCCGACGAGCAGGCCCACACTAAAGCCCGATGCGACGTAAAGGGGATGGATCACGGACATTCAGCAGGCCTCAGCATCCACACAGGATCGGGCGATCGCCACGTGGTAGGCCGCCTGACATCGCAAAGTCTCCTCAATGGCCTGGCGCAGGCGGAGGTGCGCGCGCCGGGTCCTGATCAGCATCCATCAGGTAGGATCATCTTTCCCACCGCGGCAATAGCGCCGATGAAAAAAGAATGATCCTTCCGCCAATTGGGGTCCGGTGGAGATTTCTGCCTTTTGGGTCGAAATACCGCGAAACCGGTACCCTCCGACCCGGTTCCCACCGATGGTTGCATTGCCGGATTCGCGGTCGGAGCAACCGCCGGAAGGTAACCCATGCCGGACGCCTGAAAATCTTTCTAACGGCCATCTAGCCGGACGACACCTTCGAGGCGGTCGAAAGGCTTTGGGAGCTGCCGGAAGATGTGGCTCACACCGAGCAATAACGCTCCTTGAAATCATTGTCGGCGAGCATATCGCGCGCCTTGCGCCCTTCACACGACCCCGCCGAGATAGAGCCGCTTGACGATGTCGTTGCCTCTCAATTCGTCGACCGAACCGGCCGCGACGACGATCTCGCCATGGACAATGATGTAACCACGATCAGCGATCCGGATCGCCTGATTGAAGTTTTGCTCCGCCATGAGCACTGTCAAGCCGAGATGCTTATTGAGTTCGCCGATCTTGGAGATGGTCTGCGAGACCAGCAGCGGCGACAGACCTACCGAAGGCTCATCGATCAACAACAGACGCGGCGACGACATCAGCGCACGCGCGATGGCCAGCATCTGTTGCTGTCCCCCTGACATAGTGCCGGCGAGCTGGCCCTGTAGCCCCTTGAGGGTCGGAAATGTCTCGAAGGCGAGCGCCAGGTTGCGATCGATATGGCGCCGGGCGGCCTTGCGGAAGGCACCGAGCATCAGATTTTCCAACACCGTCAGCTTGTGAAACAGCCGTCGTCCCTCGGGAACCAGCGCCACGCCGAGATCAACGATCGCCTCAGCCGACAGTTGTGTCAGATCATGCGTCTTTCCGTCGATCGTCAGCGACATGCTTCCGCGCTGTGGCCGAACCAGACCCGCGATGCACTTCATCAACGTGCTCTTGCCGTTACCATTGGTGCCAAGCAATGCCACGGTTTCGCCAGTCTCAACATGAAACGTGACGCCGCGCAGCGCTTTCACAGCGCCGTAACCCGCATCGAGGTCATTGACGGCAAGGCTAAGTGCCAAGGTAGGCCTCCTGCACACGCTGGTTAGCCATGACTTCGGCGGGTTTGCCGATCGCGATGATCTTGCCGGCCTCCAGACACATCACACGGTCGGAAAAACGCATCACCGCCTGCATGATGTGCTCGATCATGATGATCGTGATATCCTGACCCGCGAGGCTCATGAGGAGATCGAGGACCTCGTCGACCTCCGAGCTGGAAAGGCCGGCCATAGCCTCGTCGGAAATCAGGAGTTTTGGATGCGTCGCCATCGCGCGGGCGAGCTCCATCTTCCGCAATTCTACCTGGCTGAGCTTCGCGGTCGACACATAGGCCTTCGATGCGAGACCCATCCGCGTCAGGATCGACATCATGGTGTCACGTCGCTGCGCGGACGAGACGACCTCGTCAGTGACCACCGCGAAGTCAAGCGCGACCATGAGGTTTTCGGCAACCGTCATGCTTTTGAACGGCCGCGGGATCTGGAAGCTGCGCGCAATGCCGCGGCGCGTGCGTATATGCGGCGGCAACCGCGTGATGTCCTCGTCACGGAAGATCACGGTGCCCGCCTCGGTACGGAACGCGCCGGAAATACAATTGATCAGCGTCGTCTTTCCCGAGCCGTTCGGACCGATCAGGCCGAAGCGCTCGCCCGGACGAATGTCGACACTGACAGTATCGAGGGCGGTGAAGCCACCGAAACGTTTGGTAAGCGTTGATATCCGCAGCAGGGGCGCCTCGGTTTCGGGGGACATCATCCTTCGCCCTCGTTGCGGTTGCGGCGAGCTTTTCCGATCAGGCCGATAATGCCCTCCGGCGCCCCTACCACGAACAACACCAGCATCACGCCGAGTACCAGTACGTTCACTTCCGATGAGATCGTAACGGTTAGCAATTGTTGCGTGGTGCCCAACAGGATTGCGCCAATAACTGGCCCCGCCCAATGCGCCGTCCCCCCGATCAGCGACATCGCGAGCACCGAGACGGAGTAATTCAGATTGAACGCGGATGAGGGGTCCGCGTATTGCAGGTACATCGCGGCAGGGGCGCCGGCCGCGCACATCAGCGCCCCCGAGATAACGCACGCCAGCAACTTCAGCCGCAAGGTCGGCACCCCCGTACATTCCGCGGCGAGTTCGTCGTCCTTGAGCGCCTGCAGGCCGCGGCCGATCCATGAATTTTGAATGTAACGCGAGGTCGCAACCGCCAGCACCACGAGGAGCGCCTGGATGAAAAACAGCATCTGCACATAACTGTTGAATGGTTCCATCGCCACCGGCTGCTGCATCTGAATGCCGGCCGCGCCGCCGACGTATCGCCAATTCGTTATCGATGTCTCGATAACGATCGTCAGTGCAATCGTCGCGATCGAGAAGAAGATACCCTGCATGCGCAAGGTCAGGAGACCCAGCGCGAACCCCATGAGGGCGCCGACGACAGCCGCGGCGGCGATCTGCACGGCGAGCGGCGCGCCAGCCGCCTTGAACAGGAATACGGCGGTGTAGACGCCAACGCCGAAAAAAGCGCTGGTGCCAAAATTTACGTAGCCGGCATAACCGCCGAGGATGTTCCATGCGACGGCGAGGACGATGAACTGCAGGATGACGTAGCAGGCAAAGAAAGGGTATTGGTTGCCGATGATCTGCGTCATCGCGAAGGTAGCCACGAGAAATAGGATCGCCCCGATCCAGAACTGTGTGCCGCCGCGATTCATGATCGCCTTCCGAACAGGCCCTGCGGCCGGACGGCGAGAACGCCGAGCAGCATCGCAAACGAAATGGCCGGCGCCCAGGAGGCGCCAAACATGGTCAGGACGATCGCTTCGGCGACACCAAGGATGATGGCGGCGACGAGCGTGCCGCTCATGCTGCCTAGGCCGGCCATCACCACGACGCAGAATGTCCGCCCTATATAGGAGCGATCGAGCGTCGGGTTGACGGGAGCGACGATGATCAGCAGGGCACCCGCTATGCCCAGCACGGCCGTTGAAATGCCGAACGCCCATTGCTTGATCCGGATCGGGTCGGCGCCCATCAACCGCAGCGCCTCCTGGTCCTGCGCGACTGCGCGTATCGCGCGTCCCATGAATGTTCGCGACAGATACAGTGTCAGCAAGATCGTCAGCGCCGCGGCGACCGCGAACGCGACCAAAAGCCGGAACGGAATCCGCATATCGCCGATCCGCCAGGCCTTGCCGATATAAGACGCGGTGACCGAGCGCTGGTCCACACCGAATTGCAGAATGAGCAGCACTTCGATGATGAAGGCAATGCCGAAGAAGAACGCGATGCCGCGCACACCGGCGTCACTGCCGCGCTTTTCAAATGTCTGGTAATACAGGCGGTAGGCGACGAGACCGAAAACGAAGAGCAGCGGCGTGATCAACAGACCCGCCAGCAGCGGATCGACACCATAGCTTTCATTGAGGAAAAACACCCCGTAGGACGCCATGACCAGAAAAGCCGGATGGGCAACATTGGGAACGTCGAGCAGGCCGAAGGAGAGCGACAAGCCGAGGCTTACCGCGGCATAGAAGCAGCCGAGCAGCACGCCGCTCACCACCGCATCCAGCAGCAGGTCAAATGAAAACAATTGAGGTCCCCCCTGACCCGCTCTTAAACCGCCTGCTCTTAAGTCGCCGCTTCCGCGGTTCGCGCGGGTCTGACAATCTCAATTCCCGTGATTTGGGACGCGTGGTGCGGCTAGCCTTGGCCAGCCGTACCATGGTCAGAGAAAAGCCATGAAGTCTAGTTCCGGGCAGCCTCAAAAGGCGTGATGAGTTCGCCGGACTTCCATTTCGCCGGGAACAGGATCACCTGTTTGCCTGAGCTGCGGAACTGCTCCATGTTCTTGTCGACGATACCGCGGAACTGGGCTTGCAGCGTCGCGGTTTCCTTGCGCTCGCCGTCCGCCGAAAACGCGATCGGGCCAACGATGGTGTTGTGCACGTTCTCGCGCAAATATTTTGCGATGGCCTTTTGGTCAAGCGACCCCGCCGCCTTGACGGCCTGCTCGATGAGTTGACCGCTGGCGAAGCCGAACGGCGCGAGATAGTAGCCCAGCGGATCGACCTTGGCTTCCACGGCCCGTTTCGCGTAGGTCTCGAAGAACGCCTTGGTGCCATCGAAATACATGGTCGGTTCCGGCAGCCATGAATTGTAGTTGACGACGCCGTTGAGCAGCGAGCCCAGGTTTTCCATGACCGCGCCGAATTGCAGGCCAACCATGCCGCCGCCGAAAATCTTGACGTTGCCGCTGACCCCGATCTCATTCACGGCGCGCAAAATTCCCGCCGAATCCGGCGGATAGGACGCGACATAGACGACGTCGGGCTTGGCGGCATTGAGCGCGCGCATGATGCCGGAGAATTCCACCGTGTTTGGCGGATAGGACTGGTCGAACACGATCGGCATGTTCATCCGCTTGGCGACGTCCCGCGCGGTCAGCGCCATATTCTGGGCGAATTCCTGGTCCGCCGCGAGAAGCGCGATGGTCTTGCCGCCGGCCTTTTGGCCGAGTTCAAGGAACGATGCGGCCCAGCTGTCGGGCGGGCCCCAGGGGGCAACGTTAAACCACATGTCGTGGCCAACCTTGCTGTTCACCTGGAACGCGAAATTGCCGATCAAGACCATGCCGCGCTGCTTGACGAGCGGCATGATCGGCGCCGTCGGCACGGTTGCGTATGGCCCGAACAGGAGATCAACCTTGTCGACGTCCAGCAGCTTTGAGTAGATCGCCGGAGTCTCTGAAGCGCTCGATTTGTCGTCGTAGACGACGAGTTCGACCTTGCGGCCGAGCAGACCACCCCTGGCGTTGATATCGTCCCGCCAGATCTCGGTGCCGAGCAACGAAGCCTTGCCGCCACCCGCGAGACCGCCGGTGAGAGCCATGCTCATGCCGATCTTGATCGGCGGCTGTTGAGCGCCGGCGCTTGAGGTCAGCCCAAGCGTGGTAACGGCGATCGTTCCGCCGAGAAATGTCCTGCGTTTCATTGATAATCCTCCCATCGGTCTCGTTTTTTGGGCGTATATTGGATGAACAAAGCGAACATCACAACATACCTCCTCCCCCTTGAGCACATTGCATTTGGTTTGTTGGCATCGTTCTCGTTCAAATTCGCCCCAGCGCCGTCAGGATAACCTGCGGCGTCAGCGGAATCTCGGTAATTGTCGCGCCGAACGGCCTGAGCGCATCGTTCACCGCATTCGCCACCGCCGCCGCCGCACCCGCCGTCCCGGCCTCGCCCGCGCCCTTGGCGCCGAGCTCGGTCTCCGCGGTCGGCGATACCACGTGGCCAACATCGATATCGGGCATTTCGCTGGACATCGGAACCAGATAATCGGCCATGTTGGCGTTGGTCAGCTGGCCGCGCTCGTCATAAATGCATTTCTCGAACAGCGCCGCACCCAGGCCCTGCACCACGCCGCCGCGGATCTGTTCGTCGACCAGCTGCGGATTGATGAGGGTGCCGCAATCCTCGACAACCCAATGCCTCAGCAATTTGACGAAACCGGTGTCGGTATCGACTTCAAGCCACGCGGCCTGAACGCCGTTGGTGAAGGCAAACGGATATTCGCGGGGCACGAAATGGCGCGTCGCCATCAGCTCGGGCTGAATGCCCGGCGGCAAGGTATCCGGGCGGAAATAGACGATCCTGGCGAGTTCGCGCAGTTCGATCCGCGGCGTCCCATCGCTCGCGTTCACCACCGCATTGTTCGCGATGTCGAGCTCAGTGGGGGAGGATTGCAGGATCGCGGCTGCGACATCGAGGATGTTCCTACGCAGGATCTTGGCGGCCTGAAGTGCGGCCTCCCCGCCGATGCCGGCGCCGCGCGAGGCCCAGGTGCCGCCGCCATAGGGCGTGTGATCGGTATCGCCCAGGATGACGCGCACGCGCGCCATCGAGACACCCAGCACACTGCCGACGATTTGCGCCGTGAGCGATTCCGACCCCTGCCCCTGTTCGGTGATGCTGGTCTGGCAGACCACCGCGCCTTGCGCGTCGAGCCGGACCGCAACGCCATCCTGCGATGAAATCCTGGCGCCACCGACGCCGTAGAATGCCGCGCTGGGATTGGTGACCTCGATGAAACTGGCGATGCCGATGCCGCGATGAATGTTCTTGCTTCGCAAGGCCGCCTGTTCGGCGCGCAGCGCATCGTAATCCATCATCGCCATCAGCTTGTTCATGGCGGCGTGATGCGACAATAGTTCGAACCGCAGGCCGGAAGGCGACGCGCAGGGGTAGGCATCATCGGCAATGAGGTTGCGGCGGCGGATCTCGACCGGGTCCATCCCGATCCTAGAGGCCGCCAGATCGACCAGGCCTTCTGTCACCGAACACGCGATGGGGTGGCCGACCGCGCGGTACTGGCACATGACGTTTTTGTTCTGGAACACGACGCGGGCGCGGGCGCGATAGTTCTTCGTCACATAGGGTCCGCCGACCAGGTTGACGACCTGGTTGGCTTCGATGGCGCTGGTGCGCGGATACATCGAATAGGGACCGATGCCGGTGAGATCGTCGATCTCGAACGCCATGATGGTCCCGTCACGCTTGACGCCGATCCGCCCCCGGCAGCGGTGGTCGCGGGCATGAATATCCGTGTTGAAGCTCTCGACCCTGTCGGCGACGAATTTTATTGGCCGGCGCAACAGTTTCGACAGCGCATAAGTCGCCATCTCGTCGGCGTAGATGTGAACCTTGATCCCGAAGGAACCGCCGACGTCCTTGCAGACCACGCGAACCTGGGACTCCTCGAGGCCCAGATGAAGGGCTGCGATATTCTGCACCATGTGTGGCGCCTGCGTGCCCTGGTAGATCGTCAGCCGCGTTTCGGCGACGTTCCAGTCCGCCACCACACTGCGCGGCTCCAGCGTGACACCGGTGTGCCGTCCAAAGACGAAATCGGCTTCCACAGTCTCGTCGGAGCCGGCAAAGGCCGCATCGACAGCGCCCGCGTCGAGGTTGCGCTCAAAGGCAAGGTTGTCGCCGAGCGAGGTATGGATCACCGGCGTCTGCGGATCGAGCGCGGTGCGCATGTCCGTCACCGCTTCCAGTTCCTCGTATTCAACGGCGACGATTTCGGCGGCATCCTCCGCGACGGCGCGGCTCGTCGCCACCACGGCTGCGACCGCCTCGCCCTGCCAGCAGACGCGGCCGATCGCGATCGCGTGCTGGGGGGCGGATTTGAGACCCTTCAAATGCGAGAGCACACCGACCCATGGCGTGATGACGGTCGCAAGCTCCTCGCCGGTCACGATCGCGATGACGCCGGGCATCCGTTTGGCCGCACTGGTGTTGATCCCGACAATCCTCGCATGGGCGTGCGGCGAACGCAGAAACACCACATGCGCCATCCGCGGCAGGTCCATATCGCTGACATAGAGCCCGCGCCCCTGCATCAGCCGCTCGAGGTTGGGGCGCGGGACCACCTTGCC
>NZ_SSNA01000032.1 GCF_004799445.1 Bradyrhizobium sp. | reverse complement strand
GCGGCGAGATCGCGAAGCTGCGTTTTGTCGTCATTGCCTGCGACAAACGCGAAGCGTTTGCGCAAGGGAGCGAAGCGACGAAGCAATCCATTCTTTCTTGTTGCTACGTGGATTGCTTCGCTTCGCTCGCAAAGACGATTAGGCTGTTTGAGGTTTGAATCCGTCCACCTCGTCCCGGGCAGACGAGCCCCGCGAGCGGCGTCTTTTATTTCAAGCAGGCCGCGGCATCGGCGGAACGGCAAATGCTATCGGCTGAGTGACCTGGAGAAGGCATCTTTAGAACATGATCCTGATCGGCCAATATGATTCCCCCTTCGTCCGCCGCGTCGCGATTGCGCTGCGGCTTTACGGCCTCACCTTCGAGCACCGGCCATGGTCGACTTTCGGCGACGGTGACAAGATCGCGCCGTACAATCCGCTGCGCCGGGTGCCGACGCTGCTGCTCGATGCTGGCGAGGCGCTGATCGAGAGCACGGCGATCCTGGATTATCTCGATGAACTGGTTGGGCCGGACAAGGCAATGATCGCCGAGAGCGGCCCCGAGCGCCGCCATGCGCTCAAGATATGCGCGTTGGCGACCGGTTTAGGCGACAAGGCGGTCAGCCTGGTCTACGAGCGCGTGCTGCGGAAAGACCATCAGTCGAAGCTCTGGGTCGAGCGTTGCGAGACGCAGATCGGCGGCGTGCTGGAGGTGCTGGAAAAGCAGCGCGCCGGCATCGCCTCGCCGTACTGGTTCGGCGCGGCCATCGGCCATGCCGACATCGCGGTCGCCTGTGTGCTACGCTTCACCAGCGAGGCCCATCCGCTGTTTTTCAATGCCGCGCGCTATCCAGCGCTGTCAGCGCATGCTGCGGCTTGCGAGGCGCTGCCGGCGTTTTCCGAGATCGTGCAGCCGCTGATCCCGCCGAGCGCGTGAGTTGCATCCATTTCAACGTCAAAGATGAGATCAGCCGCCGGAATCGGGCGACCGAGCAGATAGCCCTGCGCCTGCGTGCATCCAGCGGCGCGAAGCAGCGCAAGCTGCTCTTCCGTTTCGACCCCTTCTGCAACCGTGACAATGTCGAGGCTTCTTCCGAGGTTCGCCACGGCGCACACAATCGCCGCGCTGGCTTCCATCTGGGCCATTTCGCTGACAAACGACCGGTCGATCTTGATCCGATCGAACCGGAACAGCCGGAGGTAGCTCAAGGACGAGTAACCGGTTCCAAAATCGTCAAGCGCGATCGATATGCCGAGCGCGCTCAATTCCTGCAGGGTGCGTATGTTGTCGTTACTGCGTTGGAGCAGAACCGTTTCGGTTATCTCGAGCTCGAGCCGATAAGCCGGCAATCCGGAATCTGCAAGAATGGCTGCGACGTGACCCGCCAGGTCAGGGCTTTGAAACTGCAGCGGCGACAGGTTCACCGCAACCTTGGCATAGGACGGCCAGTCAATGGCATCGGCGCATGCCTGACGAAGCACCAACTCGCCCAGGGCGTGAATCAGACCCGTCTCCTCCGCAAGCGGGATGAACCGATCGGGCAGTATCAGGCCGTGCACAGGATGGCGCCAGCGGACGAGCGCCTCCACGCTTATCGTGCGACCGGTCTCGATGCTGCAAATCGGCTGGTAGTGGACCTCGAATTCCCTGGCGCCGATCGCCCGACGCAGGTCCTGCTCCAGTCTGTAGCGTTCCGTCAGGCCCAGATCTTCGTCTGGCTCGAAGAATCGATGGGTGTTGCGACCCTGGGCCTTGGCGCGGTAAAGCGCGAGGTCCGCGTTCTTCAACAACTCGTCCGGATCGTTGCCATCCCCCGGGGCGAGCGCAATGCCGATGCTGATGCCGATCTCAATGCGGTGACCGTCTGGATCGTAGGGCTGGCTGATCGCTTCGACAATTCGCGCGGCGAGCGCGCTGGCATCGAGCGGCGCGAGAGAGGCGACGATGGCGAATTCATCTCCGCCGAGGCGGGCGACGGTATCGGTCTCTCGAATGCAGCTGTTCAACCGGTTCGCCGCCATTCGCAGCACCGCATCGCCGACCGGATGACCCAGCGTGTCGTTCACGGCCTTGAAGCGGTCAAGATCAAGACAGAACACGGCGAGCGGCCGGTCGGGACAAGCCGACAGGGCTGCCTGGATTCGTTCGCGCAGCAAAATGCGATTGGCCAGTCCGGTCAGCGCATCGTGATGCGCCATATAGGCAATCTGGGTTTCGGCGCGGCGACGTTCGGTGACGTCCTCGTGGGTTGTCACAGTCCCGCCGTCCAGCATCGGCCGGGCAACCACCGCGATGCAGCGGCCATCGTTCAATTGGCAGTAGAACGCGGCCTTCCTTCCGTCGCCCGTGCCGGCAGCCGCGGTCCCCCTGATTCCATCAAGCGACTCATTCGACATCAATCCCGACCGCACCCGATCCTCCAGGATTTCCTGAAGGGTCATGCCTGGTTGGAAGAATCCTTCCGCCCACGCATAAATCGCGATGTACTCGTCGTTGCACACGACCAGCCGCTGCTCGGCATCGAACATCGCCAGACCTTGCGACATGTTGTTGAGGGCGGTGTCGAAGCGCATATTCTGGATATGAAGCTCGTCTTTCTGTTGTTGCAGCCGGTCGCGATACGACACGACCGCGTTGATCATCTGGCCGATTTCGTCGCTGCGGTCCCGGCGATCGAGATCGAGATCGGTGTTGCCTCGCGAAATCTGCGACATCGCCCGCGTCACCGACCGGATCGGTCTCACAATGGAGCCGGCGACCAGAAGCGTCACCAGGATGCTGATCAGTCCGCCGGCAAGTCCGCCGACAGCGATCATCTTTTTTCTGGATTCCGCTTCGTCTGCCAATGTGCCGGTGACGGAGCGCGTCCGCTCGGTGACCCACGCCGACAGATTATGCAGCTCATTGGCGAGTTGCTGGAAGTCGTCATCGGTCCCCCCCAGCATCATGGTCGCCATCGGCGCGTCGGTGGCGGCGACATCCAGAGTGTCTCGCGCGGCCCTGTCGTACTTCGCCCATTTGATCTGCAGCGCGATCCAGTCCTGTCGCTCCCGGAGCGCCAGATTCGGTTGCGCTACGAGCGAGTTGACGCGGGATTTCAGCGCGGTCAGATCGGCGCGAATTTCCTTGCTCAAGCCCAACAGAAGCGCCGAGTTGACGCTGTTACTTCCCCACGTGACATGACGGAAAAGTTTGACGTGGGTCGCAATGATGTCGTGGGTCAGCTCCGCAACGGCATTCTGTCTCGGAAGGTTTGTATCCCTGAGCGTCGTCAGGCCGCGAGCTGATTTGTCCAGCGTCAGATAGGCGGTAGCGCCCAGCGCGCCCAGGCAAACAAATAGCACGACCGATGCTGCGAAAGCCTTTGCCCAAATCGGCGAGTTTTGCAGCAGGCGGGCGAACACTTGACTGATATCCCCCGGAGTGCCCGTGTTTTCAGAAACGGTAGACGCCGACGCCGACGAAATAATCGCCCAGCTTCTCGACGTAGCTCGACTTGTCTTCAATCTTGTTTGTGATTGGATTGGGCCACTTGTAGTCGATCCAGCCGCTTCTTGAAGTTGTCGCGATCGTAATCATGTCCCTGATCAGATGTTTGCCGTCTTGATCCTTGAGAGAGATCAGATTTTTTCCGACCAGCGCGGGCCGGGCTCCATGCGCGACGTTGAGCCCGGTAAGGTCATAAATAAAAGGATAGAGATCTCGATCGTGGAACTCTTTGGTCGATTGATCGATCACCGCCTTGAACGTCGCTTCCGGTCCGTCTGCGTGGAATTTGTCCTGGACCCGCTTCACCATGGCGACGGCCTCTTCGCGCGTGCCGAATTCGGACGCGTGAGCGAAATTTGCAAAGGCAACGATAACTGAAAAGACGATGCTCAGGGAACGAAACATAATTTGCTCCGTCATTCCGGGTCACGGTCAGGAGGAAGACGATATGACACGAGACCAGTGAGCCTAAACGTGTCAGGTGCGGCTAAATATTTCGCCTACAACCGGTTGTACCTGCTGCCATGGTTAAAACATCGTGAGCGATCTCGGCGCGACGCGTGGCTCGCAGTTTGCGTTGCCGCATCGTCGCGCTGTTAGACGGCCCGCGTCATCCGGCGCTGCGGAATGGTGGGAGGCGCTATCGGTATTCGCCGAGATCGTGCAGCCGCTGCCCGCCGATCGGGAATTGCACCCTGCCATGGAAGGGGAGGTTAGGCGGACTATGCCCGTGCCGCCTTCTTGCGGTAGGCCAAATGCACCGCGCAGTTGCAGCCAGGTGGGTGCGCGAGCATGTCCTTTGATTCGATATCGTTGGCGGGCGCGGCCGACGGCGCCAGCGTC
This sequence comes from Bradyrhizobium sp., assembly GCF_004799445.1. Classification (GTDB taxonomy): domain Bacteria; phylum Pseudomonadota; class Alphaproteobacteria; order Rhizobiales; family Xanthobacteraceae; genus Bradyrhizobium. Next base: position 45,761 of record NZ_SSNA01000032.1, on the reverse strand, counting down.
GGCATCGCCTCCTTCACGCGGCGATCCTGCGCTGACTGGTCCTGCGTCGGGATGTAGTTCAACACCGGCGCCAGCCAGCGCTCGGCTTCACCAACGCTCCAGCCCTTGCGCGCGGCGTAGTCTTCCACCTGGTCGCGCTCGATCTTGCCGACGCCGAAATAGAAGCTTTCGGGGTGGCTGAAATAAAGCCCGGATACCGACGAGCCCGGCCACATCGCGTAGCTTTCCGTCAGCTTCACGCCGGCGGTATTCTCGGCATCGAGCAGGGCGAACAGCGTGGCCTTTTCGGTGTGATCGGGCTGCGCGGGATAGCCGGGCGCGGGGCGGATGCCCTTGTATTGTTCGAGAATGAGCTGATCGGGTGTCAGCGCCTCGTCCGGCGCATAGCCCCAGAATTCCCGGCGCACGCGGGCATGCATGCGCTCGGCGAAGGCTTCCGCGAGCCGATCGGCCAGCGCCTTGCACAGGATCGAGGAGTAATCGTCATTGGCGTTCTTGAACCGGTCGGCGATGATGTCTTCGCCGATCCCCGCCGTGACCACAAAGGCGCCGATGTAATCCGGCACCCGAGAGGACACCGGCGCGATGAAATCCGACAGCGCCGCGTTGAAGCGGCCTTCGCGTTTTTCGAGTTGCTGGCGCAGCGAATGGAAGGTCGCGACCTGCTTGCTGCGCGCCTCGTCGGCGTAGACGACGATATCGTCGCCTTGCGCGTTGGCGGGCCAGAAGCCGATGGTCGCCTGCGCCTTGAACCATTTCTCCTTGATGATGCGATCCAGCATGTTGCGGGCATCGTCATAGAGCGAGCGCGCGACTTTGCCGACTTTTTCGTCATCGAGAATGGCAGGAAAGCGTCCGGTCAGCTCCCAGGTTTGGAAGAACGGTGTCCAATCGATATATTCGGCCAGCTCCGCGAGGTCGTAATCCCTGAAACTCTTGATGCCGAGAAACACCGGCTGCTTCGGCGGCGTGCTGGCAAAGTCGATTTTGACCGCGTTGGCGCGGGCAGCCGTGAGTTTCAGCCGCTTCTTGTCGGCCTGGGCGCGGAAATGCGCCGCGGAAATCTTGGCGTAGTCGGCGCGCACCTCGGTGGCATAGGCCTCGCGCCGCTCCGGCGACAACAGCGCGGAGGCGACGCCGACGGCGCGGCTGGCGTCATTGACATGCACCACCGGGCCGCCGCGGTAGTTCGGGTCGATCTTCACCGCGGTATGGACGCGGCTGGTGGTGGCGCCGCCGATCAGCAGCGGCACGGTCATGCCCTGGCGCTCCAGCTCGCCGGCAAGAAAACTCATTTCATCGAGCGACGGCGTGATCAGGCCGGAAAGGCCGATGATGTCGGCGCCTTCGCGCTTGGCGGTCTCGATGATTTTTGTCGCCGGCACCATGACACCGAGGTCGATCACCTCGAAATTATTACACTGCAACACGATGCCGACGATGTTCTTGCCGATGTCGTGGACGTCGCCCTTCACGGTGGCAAGCACGATCTTGCCGGCGGAGTTGCGGCCGTCTCCGACAATGCCATTGGCGAGGTTACGCGCCTTTTCCTCCTCCATGAACGGCATCAGATAGGCGACCGCCTGCTTCATGACGCGCGCGGATTTGACGACTTGCGGCAGGAACATCTTGCCGTCGCCGAACAGGTCGCCGACGATGTTCATGCCGGCCATCAGCGGGCCTTCGATCACATTGAGCGGCCGCTCGGCGACTTTGCGGGCGTCCTCGGTGTCGGCCTCGATATATTCGGTGATGCCGTGCACCAGCGCGTGGCTTAGCCGCTTGTCGACCGGCCATTCACGCCAGGCGAGATCCTGCTCCTGCGTCTTCTTCTCCTTGCCGCGGAATTTTTCGGCGAGCTGCAGCAGCCGCTCGGAAGCGCCGGGGTCGCGGTTGAGGATGACGTCCTCGCAGGTCTGGCGCAGCTCGGGATCGATGTCGTCATAGACGATCATCTGCCCGGCATTGACGATGCCCATATCCATGCCGGCCTTGATGGCGTGATACAGGAACACCGAATGCATCGCTTCGCGCACCGGCTCGTTGCCGCGGAACGAGAATGACAGGTTGGAGACGCCGCCCGAAATATGCGCGTGCGGCAGGTTCTGGCGGATCCAGCGGGTGGCCTCGATGAAATCGACGCCGTAATTGTTGTGCTCCTCGAGCCCGGTCGCGATGGCGAAAATATTGGGGTCGAAAATGATGTCTTCCGGCGGGAAGTCGAGCTGGTTGACGAGGATGTCGTAGGCGCGTTTGCAGATCTCGGTCTTGCGCGCGAAGGTGTCGGCCTGGCCAGCCTCGTCGAACGCCATCACCACCACGGCCGCACCGTGACGCCGCGCGATTTTGGCCTCGTGGATGAATTTTTCCTCGCCTTCCTTCATCGAGATCGAATTCACCACCGGCTTGCCCTGCACGCATTTCAGGCCGGCTTCGATGACGTTGAATTTCGAGGAATCGACCATCACCGGGACGCGGGCGATGTCCGGCTCGGCGGCGACGAGGTTGAGGAAGGTCACCATCGCCTGCTCGGAATCAAGCAGGCCCTCGTCCATGTTGACGTCGATGATCTGCGCGCCGTTCTCGACCTGGTCGCGCGCCACCTGCAACGCCGCGGTATAATCGCCCGCGGTCACCAGCTTGCGGAATTTCGCAGATCCGGTGACGTTGGTGCGCTCGCCGACATTGACGAAGGGGATGGCCGCCGTCAGTTCGAACGGCTCCAGGCCGGAGAGCCGCAGCCGCGGTTCGATCAGGGGGATCGCGCGCGGCCGGTGCGGTGCGACCGCCGCGGCAATCGCCGCGATATGGTCAGGCGTGGTGCCGCAGCAGCCGCCGACGATGTTGACGAGGCCGGCGGATGCAAACTCGCCGATCAGGCGCGCCATATATTCCGGGCTCTCGTCATACTGGCCGAATTCATTGGGAAGGCCGGCGTTGGGATAGGCGCACACCAGGGTGTCGGCGACGCGGCCGATGTCGGCGATATGCGCGCGCAGATCCTCGGCGCCGAGCGCGCAGTTGAAGCCGATCGTGATCGGTCTGGCGTGGCGCACCGAATTCCAGAACGCCTCGGGGAGTTGCCCCGACAGCAGCCGCCCGGATTTGTCGGTGATGGTACCGGAGACCATCACGGGCACGTCGACGCCGCGTTGCTCGGCAATTTCGGCGATGGCGTAGAGCGCGGCCTTGGCATTGAGCGTATCGAAGATGGTCTCGACCAGCAGCAGGTCGGCGCCGCCGTCGAGCAGGCCGTTGATCTGCTCGCCATAGGCGGCGCGCAGGTCGTCGAAGCTGACGGCGCGATAGCCGGGGCTCGACACGTCGGGCGAGATCGAGGCGGTGCGGTTGGTCGGGCCGATCGCGCCCGCGACAAAGCGGGGCTTGCCGTCTTCTGCGCTCACCCGTTCGGCCGCGGCGCGCGCCAGCCTCGCGCCCTGCAGGTTAAGCTCATAGGCGAGGTCCGACATCTCGTAATCGGCCTGCGCGATTGCGGTCGAGGAAAACGTGTTGGTGGCCACGATGTCGGCGCCGGCGCGCAAATAATCGGCGTGGATATCCTCGATCGCCTTCGGCTGGGTCAGGATCAACAGGTCGTTGTTGCCCCTGACGTCGCGGTGGAAATCCGCAAACCGCTGCCCCCGAAACGCCGCCTCGTCATATTCGAGGCCCTGAATCATGGTGCCCATGGCGCCGTCGAGCACCAGGATGCGCTCGCGGGCCGCCGCGAGCAAAGCGGTTCGCTTGGGGGAGACGGGTGCGCTCATCGGTCAGGCGGCTTTCTGTGCGCCCGAGGGGCGAATACCGAGCAAATGACAAATCGCGAACACGAGGTCCGCGCGGTTCATGGTGTAGAAGTGAAAGGTGTCGACGCCGTGCTTGTTGAGCTTCTGCACCTGGCCCGCCGCCACCGTGGCCGCCACCAGCTTGCGGGTCTCGGCGTCGTCGTCGAGGCCTTCGAATTTCGCAGCCAGCCAGTCCGGCACGCTGGTGCCGGCGCGGGTCACGAACGACCTCGCCTGCTTGAAATTGTGCATCGGCATGATGCCGGGCACGATCGGAATGAAGATGCCGCGGGCGCGAACCCGGTCGAGATAGCGGAAATAGAGGTCGTTATCGAAGAACACCTGCGTGATGGCGCGGGTCGCGCCGGCATCGACCTTGGCCTTCAGCACATCGATGTCGGCATCGAAGTCAGGGCTCTCGGGGTGTTTTTCCGGATAGGCCGAGACGGAGACCTCAATGTCCGGATATCGCCGCTTGATGCTGGCCACCAGCTCGGGCGAGGTTTGGTAGCCATCGGGATGGGTGGAAAAAGCCGTGCCGATGCCGCCGGGCGGATCGCCGCGCAGCGCCACGATATGGCGGACCCCGATATCGTGATAGCGGCGGACGATCTCGTCGATCTCGCCGCGCGCGGCACCGACGCAGGTCAGATGCGCGGCCGGCAGAAGTTCGGTTTCAGCGAGGATGCGGGCGATGGTGGAATGGGTGCGCTCACGGGTCGACCCGCCGGCGCCGTAGGTCACCGACACGAAACTCGGAGCGAGCGGCGCGAGGCGCTTGATGGTGTCCCACAGGCTCTTCTCCATCTCCTCGGTTTTCGGCGGGAAGAACTCAAAGGAGATTGCGGGCTGTTTCAACACGCGCTGTCCCTCCGATATGGGGGGCGTAACCTCGGTCATGGCACTCACAAGCTCCGCAGCGATGGACGACGCCAGGGTCTAGGCCTGGAAGGCTAAAATAGGCGAAACGAGGCTGCCAAAACAGCCCATCTTATGTGGGAAATGGCCCAATTTATGTAGGAACCATGATATTTTTTGCCACTTTCCGCATGAGTGGGCAGGCCGAGGCTAATTGGCCGGATTCGCAATAACACCATTGTTTTAAGGCAATATCGGCTCGGTCTGGTGCCGGCTGGGCGCTGTGGGCAGAGCTATGTCGGTGAGAAGTAAGTTTCAGTTAGCCCACTAGCGTACTGAGCCGAGCCATCCGAGGGCCCGGCGTCGCGGGCCTGATCTGCACAAGGAGGGCCTTTGTGGCTTCGACCCGCCGCACTAGGTTAAGGCCATGATCCCGCTTTCCGTCCTTGACCTCTCCGTCGTCACCACGGGCACCAAACCTGCGGCGGCGCTGCGCAACAGCATCGATCTGGCACGCCACGTCGATGCGCTGGGCTATGTCCGCTACTGGCTGGCCGAGCATCATAACCTGGCGTCGGTCGCCAGCCCGGCGCCCGACCTGATGATCGGGCAGATCGCCGCGGTGACCAAGCAGATCCGGGTCGGCTCCGGCGGCGTGATGCTGCCGAACCACGCGCCGCTGGTGGTGGCCGAACGCTTCAAGATGCTCGAGGCGCTGTTTCCCGGCCGGATCGATCTCGGGCTTGGCCGTGCGCCGGGCACCGACGGCGCCACCGCGCACGCGTTGCGCAGCCGGCTCGATCGCCGCGAGGGCGACGATTTCCTCGAGCGGCTGCATGAGCTGACCTTATGGGAGACCCGCGATTTCCCGCCCGGACATCCCTACCACAATGTGGTGGCGATGCCGGACGATACGCCGCTGCCACCGATCTGGCTGCTCGGCTCCAGCGATTATTCTTCGGAACTCGCAGCCCAGGTCGGCATGGGCTTCGCGTTCGCGCATCATTTTGCATCTTTTGATGCGGTCGAAGCGCTGACCCATTACCGCAGCCACTTCAAGCCGTCGGGCTGGCGCTCAACCCCGCACGGCATTCTTGCCGTCGCCGCGGTTGCGGCCGAAACCGACGCGGAGGCCGAGCGACTCGCTTCGTCGATGGATCTCAACCGGTTGCGCCGGGATCGCGGCGAATATCTGCCGTTGCCGAGCGTCGAGGAGGCGCTGGCCTATCCCTATACCGAAAGCGAGCGTGCCTCGATCGCGCGCAACCGCGCGCGGCTGTTTGTCGGCAGCCCCGCCACGGTGCTGCAAAAGCTGCAACCGATGATTGCGGCAAGCCAGGCTGATGAACTGATGATCATCACCGCGGTCTATGACCATGACGCACGCAAGCGCTCCTACAGCCTGCTGGCGGATGCGTTCGGGCTCGGCAAGAAGGCGGCCGCGTAGGACCAACGCACAAACCTGCTTCGTCCCGGCCAAACCAGCGAGTCGGGCGGACGCGTGCCCTTGTCGCTCAAAGCGGCGTGCCGGACTTGGTGCTGAATCGATAGATGCCGTCAGCTCCGAGCACAGCATGCATGTCCACATCGGGGTAGCTGATCTCGTCGCCTGAACTTCGGTCTCCTATGACGAGTAGTTTGGCATCGGCTGCCGAGCAATTGAGGAAACGGTGAGCGTCACCTGAACCGGCGGGAAATCCAGCGCACATCCCTGCCGTCAATAGCTGCCGTCCATCGTTTGTCTCCAGCACCACCTCGCCTTCCAGCACAAGGATGAACTCGTCCTGGCGGGAATGGGCATGCCGGTAAGAGGACTGACCTCCCCGGAACAATTCGGGTCAGGTTGACGCCGAAATTCCGCAAGCCTGCGTGATCGCCGAGCCGCCGATTGTATCGCATCTGGTTAGCGGCGCGGTGAGGGTCCGGATAAGAGGTATAATTGCTCTCGCTCACTACGCCCGGATCAAATGCCGGATGCTTCAGCCTTGATTCTTCGGTCATCCCGTACCCCTTCTCATGAACCTTGATTGCCTGAACATTTTTGAATCATCGATGACCATTGCCCGCTGGATCGCCGGTCGCGCGCAGCAGCGTCAGCAGCATGCGATTGAGGGGCGTCGGCACCTGATGCCGTTCGCCGGCCGCGACGATGGCGCCGGTCAGCGCCTCGACTTCGAGAGGCCGCCCGCCGAGCCGATCGAAATACATCGAGGTACCGGCGTCGGCAGGATAGGTCAGCAGCGTCGCCAGGATTTTGCCGGCCTCATCTGCGGCAAGTCGCGCGCCGTCGGCGCGTCCGACCGCGGCAGCCTCATCGAGGATGGCAAGGCAGAGTGTCTTGACGTCCTCGCGCCGGAACACGGCCTGACGCCGGAGGGTGAGTGCGGTGATCGGATTGGCGACGGCATTGATCAGGAGTTTTCGCCAGGCCAGCGTGTTGAAATCGGGACTGCGAAGCACCCGCATCGGCGTGCCTTCGAGGAGCTCGGCGAACGCCGATCCGTCCGGATCCTCGTTAACGGCAAACTCGTATTCGCCGGCCCGCCGGAAGCGGACGCGATCGATGGCGTATCGTAGGCCTTGGTGCACAATAGGACCCAATCGCGCGGTTCCGCGTCGGTCGGATCGGTCAGGGGCTTGATCGGAACCTCGATCGCGCCATCCGATTGCTCGACCGTAAGCCGCTCGATGGGATGTCTGACACAGGCAATGACGTCGTGCCGATCGAGAGCGCAGAGCGAACCGGCGATGACGCCGCCGATGCTTCCGAGGCCGATGACGCCGACCGTCGCGCGGTCGGAACGTCCGACCGGATTGCCAGGTGACATGATGTTGCAAAACTCCACAGGTTTTTCGTAATACGGTATCGCGCACGGTATTGGCTGAAATTGCCGCGGTGCATCATCGCCGGCGGGCCATCGCGAGCCGCAAATCGAGATGGTAGGCCCGCGGCAATTTCAACCAATGCGATTCCAGAAATAGGCTACAATATTTTGAAAAGGCTGTCCGGCCCGCCATCCAAGCGGTGGCGCGGACGATGTTGCAGCTTCTGCAGCTTGCGCAGGGAGGATGCTCATGCAGTTCAGGGTTTCGCCGCAGACGCTTAAAGATACCAGCGCGGAGGAATGGCAGGCGCGGGTCGACCTTGCGGCCGCGCATCGCCTCGCCTTCATGCACGGCTTCAGCGAGGGCATCTTCAACCACCTGACCTTCGTGGTGCCGGGCCGCAGCGACCGCTATTACCAGATTCCGTTCGGCATGCACTGGTCCGAAGTGACGGCCTCTTCCTTCATGGAAGTCGGCATCGATGACGGCGAGGTCAGGCGCGGGGAGGGAGAAGTTGAACGCTCCTGCTACTGCATCCATGCGCCGATCCACAAGGCGTTGCCGCAGGCCAAGGCCGTGTTTCATACCCACATGCCCTATGCGAGCGCGCTGACGCGGCTGGAAGATCCGCGCATTAAGGAAATCGGCCAGACCGAGGTCGGGATGTCGGACAAGATTGCCTATGACGACGAATACACCGGTCCGGCGCTTGATCCGGCCGAAGGCGCGCGCCTCGCCCGCGTCATCGGCGACAAGAGCGTGCTGTTCATGGCCAATCACGGCATCTCCACCGTGGGTGAAACCATCGCCGCCGCCTATGACCGGCTTTATTATATCGAGCGCGCCGCCCAGGTTCAGATCTACGCGATGTGGACGGGGCAGCCGCTCAAGAAGCTGCCCGACACCGTGGTCGAGAAGACCAGGCGGGATATCGGTGGCTACCAGTACAAGGGGCCAACCCCGGCACAGCGGCACTTCGATGCCTTAAAGCGCATCCTCGACCGCAAGGAGCCGGATTACGCGACGTAGGTAGCGCAAATAATTCGCCATCCGCCGTCGTCCCTGCGAACGCAGGGACCCATAGCCACCGGCGTTCGTGGTTATGGAAGGTGTCTCCTTGCAGCGCTCCAACCGATAGGCCGCGGCGTATGGGTCCCGGCGTTCGCAGGGACGACGCCGAGGGGCATCTACTGGCTCACCCACACGATCCGGGCGATCCACGCGACCTCGGCGGCCGGCAGCGTGCGGTCGGGTTGGCTGGGGTTGAGCGATTGCAGCTCCAGCGTCTTTGAGGTCCGGCGCCTCAATTCCCTGACCATTACCTCGCCATCGACAATCTTCACCACCACGCGGTCGCCGCGCCGGATCGCGGTTGCCGGCGATACCACGATGACGTCGCCGTCACGATATATGGGCCGCATCTGGTCGCCGGAAATCTCCAGCGCATAGGCATGATCGTCATTGACCGCAGGCAGCGCCATCTCATCCCAGCCCTTGCCGGCCGGGAAACCGTCGTCGTCGAAATGGTGGCCGGCTCCCGCTTGCGCGAAACCAAGCAGCGGCACCGTCTGCACGGTTCGCGCGGCATCGTCGATCAACTGGACGAAGCTGTCGATGGAACTGCTGGCGGCGGCGAGCGCCTTGGCGACTGATTCGGTCGAAGGCCACCGCTCGCGGCCGTCGGCGGTGATGCGCTTGGATTTGTTGAAGGTGGTCGGATCGAGGCCGGATTTTCTGGCCAGTCCGGACGCCGAAAGTCCGGCGCGTTCGGCGAGCCGGTCCAGCGCGCTCCAGATCTGCTCGTGGGTCAGTATTTTCGGCGCTTTTTGGGTTTTGGCCATCCGGCGATCTTGCCAAGGTTAGGAATTATTCCCTCAATCAAACCGGTTTTCGCAAGCTTGGGCAAGACCCGGAATGCGGCCCTTGAAGTGCGCTGGTCACGCCGATACGGTCGGTCCGCATGATCCAACGAAAAGCAAGAATTCCTGGGAAATCCCAGGCGCCTCAGGCGACAAGCAGGACGCCAAGCGCGTGAAATCGATCTACAAAATCTGTCCGGCCTCGGCCTGGCGCGAGGCGGAGCGGCAAGGCGTGTTCCGCGGCAGCCCCGTCGACATAAGCGATGGCTTCATTCATTTTTCCACAGCGTCGCAGGTCGCGGAGACCGCCAGGAAGCACTTCTTCGGTCAAACCGGTCTGTTCCTGATCGCGGTCGACGCCGATGCGCTGGGAGACGCGCTGCGGTGGGAGCGGTCGCGCAACGACGAATTGTTTCCCCATCTCTATGGCGAACTCGATCTCGGCGCGGTCACCGGCATTCTCGATATGCGGGCGCGGTCCGACGGGTATCACGATATCCCGGAGCTGGCGCCGTGATCCGCGCATTCGATGCATTTTCGTTGCCGCTGTTGCGCTGGTTCGATCCGGAGGATGCGCACCGTCTGGCGGTCCAGGGCCTGAAGCTGTTGCCACCGGCGCGGCCGCGGCCGGACGACCAAAAACTGGCGGTGCGGGCTTTCGGGCTGAATTTCCCCAATCCGGTCGGCATGGCCGCCGGCTTCGACAAGAACGCGGAGGTTTCAGACGCGCTGTTGCGCCTCGGCTTCGGCTTCGTCGAAGTCGGAACCGTGACGCCGAAGCCGCAAGCCGGCAACCCGCGGCCGCGGATATTCCGGCTGGAGCGCGACGAGGCCATCATCAACCGCCTCGGGTTCAACAATGACGGCGCGGAGGCGGTGTTGCGGCGGCTGGCCGGGCGGGCGCATCAGGGCGGCATCGTCGGCGTCAACGTCGGCGCCAACAAGGACTCCCCCGATCGTACCGCCGATTACGTGAAACTTATCGAGACCTTTGCGCCGGTGGCGAGTTATTTCACCGTCAACGTGTCGTCGCCGAATACACCGGGCTTGCGCAACCTGCAGCAGGCCGAGGCGCTCGATGATCTTCTGGCCAGAGTGATCGATGCGCGCGAGCGCGTGCGTCAAAACGCCGGCGACTCGCCGGTGCTCCTGAAAATCGCCCCGGATCTCAGCCTCAATGAGCTCGACGATGTGGTTCAGATCGCGCGCTCGCGCCGCGTCGACGGCATGATCGTGACCAATACCACCCTGTCGCGGCCCCCGACCTTGCGCGAGCAGACCCGCGCCAGGGAGTCCGGGGGGTTGTCGGGCAGGCCGCTGTTTCGGCTGTCGACCCGGATGGTGGCCGAGACCTATGTACGCGCGGAAGGAGCGTTTCCGCTGGTCGGCGTCGGCGGCATCGATTCCGGGGGCGCGGCGCTGACCAAGATCCGCGCCGGCGCCAGCCTGATCCAGCTTTATTCCGCGCTGATCTACAAGGGCCTTGGCCTTGTGGAGGATATCAAGAACGATCTTGCCTCCACGCTGCTGCGCACCGGGCGCGATCAGCTGTCCGAGATCGTCGGCGCGGATGCCGCGGCGATCACGGCCGAGGATTGGCCGGCGAGCTAGCGTAAGGGACGCGCAAGACAAACGCTAGATTTCGATCACCATGCCGTCGCTCGCCGCCTCATGGGTAAGGGTGTCGAGCCGGCCGAGCATGTCGTCGCTCATATGGGTGAGCACCAGCCGCTTCGGATTGATCTCGGTGAGATGCGCTTCGAGGGTATTCAGGCTGAGGTGATTCTTCACCACCTTGTCGTAATAATAGGCTTCCGCGATCAGCAGGTCGGCGTCGCGGCCCAGAGGAATCAGTGCCTCGGTCCATTCGGTGTCGGCGGTATAGGCGATGACGCGGTCCTCGGCCTCGACCCGGTAACCCAAAAACGGACCGCCGGATTCGCCGTGCACGACGGCAAACGGCGTCACGTTCACCGCGCCGAAGCTGTGCGTCTGTTCCGGCGTGAGGGCAACGACGCTGAGGTCGAAACGCTGCTTTGTCTTCGATGAATTCTCGAACAGCGCTTCCATCACCTGCGTAAGCCGGGCCTCGATTCCCTGCGGTCCGGCGATCACCAGCGGTCGGGTCCGGCGGGTGAACTGCGCGTCAAGCAAGAGAAACGGCAGGCCGCCGAAATGATCGCCGTGAAAATGCGTGATCAGGATGAGGTCGATATCGTCGCGCGCAACGCCCAGCCGCTTCAGCGCCGGCAGCGACGACGCGCCGCAATCGATCAGGAAATTGACGCGGTGGCCGGTGACGTGAAAACAGGTGTTGGCCCTGCCGCCGGAGCCGAAGGCGTCGCCGCAGCCGATAAACCGCAATTGCATCGCCCGCTCCCTTAACCCCGGCAAGTCACCGGCGCCTCTTCGAACGAAGCGCGCAGGTTCGCCGGATAGCGCAGCGCCTGCAAGCCCCCGCGCGCGGCGTAAAATATCAGAAAGGCGGTCCACAAACCGGCATTGCCGAACGCACGCAGCGCAAACCAGGTGCCGAGAAAGATCAGCAGTGAAAGCACCATCAGGTTGCGCATGTCGCGCGCCCAGGTCGCGCCGATGAAGATGCCGTCATAGGCGAAGGCGAACACCGCCAGCAATGGCGACACCGCCACGAACCATAAATAGGCCAGCGCATTCTGCCGAACGTCCTCGCTGGCGGTCATGGCCTGGATCAGCCAGGGGCCGAACAGCGCAAAAATCGCGGCCACCGCAAGCGCAAAGCCAAATCCCCACAGGATCACCAGGCGGACCGCGCCCGAGAACGCGGCGCGATCGCGGGCGCCGCAGGCGCGTCCGCAGAGCTGCTCGGCCGCGTTGGCGAGGCCGTCGAGGAAGAAGGCGCTGATCAGCAGGAAGTTGTTCAGCACCGCGTTGGCGGCGATCATGATGTCGCGATTGACCGCCAGCATGCGGACCAGCTTGGCGCGATCGAGCAGAGCCGAGATCGGCACGTTCAGTGGTTGGTGCGTGAGGCGTCGCGCGACCAGAACGCCGAGCAAGAGACCGACCGCTTCGGCGACAACGGCGGCGATCGCGGCGCCCGCAATCCCGGTGTCGAGCCAAAGCACAAGTGCCACGGTCGCGGCCATGTTGACGATGTTGATGTTGATCGCGATCTGAACCGCGAGCGCCAGTCCCGCGCGCGCCTGTCCGATCAGCCAGCCGAGCACGACATAATTGGCAAGCGCCAGCGGCGCCGCCCAGATACGAATGCCGAAGTAGACCCTGGCCGCGCGGGTGACGCCCTCGCTGCCGCCCATGGCGTCGAGCAGGACCGCGGCGAGCGGTAGCTGCAGGACGATGAGGCCGGCTCCGACCAGTGCTGCGATGACGAGTCCCCGCACCAGCAGCGCGCGTATTTCCTGCACCTCGCCGGCGCCAAGCGCCTGGGCGGTGAAGGCAATCGTGCCCATGCGCAGGAAGGCGAACAGCCAGATCAGGCAGTCGAAGACAACCGTTGCCATCGCCACCCCGCCGAGCAGCGTGGCGTCGCCGAGCCGCCCAATCGCAATGGTCGAGACGATGCCGATCAGCGGCGTCGTCAGGTTTGCGACCATCGCCGGACCGGCGATGGCGAAAACCTGCGCGGTCGTAACCTTGGATATGGAAGTCAACGAACCCGGCCTGCGCGCGATCCTATCGCCCGCGCGGCGCGCTGAACAACCGCGACAGCAGCCAGAGCGGAATCACGATCACCGCGCCGAGCAGGAAATAGCGCCACAAGCCGTTGATGGCGTCAAAGCCGAGATCCCAGATTCGCTGAAACAACAGCCGGATGCTGCTGAGAATGTTCCAGGGATCGAAGCCGATGGCCGCGAGCACCACGCCGACCAGGATCGACAGCAGGACCAGCCGGAACGCCACGGTCAGCGGCGAGCCGCCGAGAAAGCGGTACAGGCCCTCATTGGCCGCCGGCAATTCCCTTGTATCGTCTGGCATCGATGGTCTCCCGCGCGGATTTGCCCGCATACTGTAGTACAGAGCAGGGGAGATGGGGAACCCGCCTGTCGGCGTCAATGGCCGTCTGCCGCCGCATCCTGAATGGTTCGGTCGGCTTTGAGCACCCGCTCCAGCGTTTCCAGCCGGTCGGCCTCGCGCGGTGGCTTGTCCCAGCGCAGCCGGTTGATGCGCGGAAACCGCATCGCCACGCCGGATTTGTGCCGCGACGAGCGTTGCAGGCCCTCGAAAGCCACTTCCAGCACCAGCCCCTGTTCAGGTTCATGAACGACATGGCGGACGGGACCGAATTTTTCGACCGTGTTGCGGCGGACGAAACGGTCGATCTGCAGCAGCTCCTCGTCGGTGAAGCCGAAATAGGCCTTGCCGACCGGCACCAGTTCCTCGCCGTTGTCCCCCGAGGTCCAGACACCGAACGTATAGTCCGAATAATAGGACGAGCGCTTGCCGTGGCCGCGCTGCGCGTACATCAGCACGGCATCGATGATGTGAGGGTCGCGCTTCCACTTCCACCACTGGCCTTTGGGGCGGCCCGGAAGATACGGCGCGTCGCGGCGCTTCAGCATCACGCCTTCGACGGCGTCGGCATCTTCGCCGGCGCCGGCGCCAGCCGGATCGCGTCGCGCCGACGTCAGCGCGTCCCAACTATCGAACGGGATTGTTGGCGAAAGATCGATCCGCGCATCGTCGAGCCTGCTGACAAAAGCTTCCAGCCGCGCGCGGCGTTCGGCGAACGGCAACGCGCGCAGGTCGGTATCGTCCTCGCCGAGCAGATCGTAGGCGCGCAGATGGATCGGATAGTCCTTGATCAGCTTCGGCGAGACCACCTTGCGGTTGAGGCGTTGCTGCAGCACGTTGAAACTCTGCACCCGGCGCTCGCGCACCACCAGCAATTCGCCGTCGATCGCGCCCGGAAGATGGAGTGACGGCAGCAAGTCCGGAAAGCTTTTGGTGATGTCCTCGCCCGTGCGCGAATAGAGCCGTGCCACGGTATTGCCGTGCGGGTCTTTGCCGCTGACGGCCTGGATGCGGATGCCGTCCCATTTCCATTCGGCGATGTAGTCGGAAGCGGCGATGTTGCGGAAGTCCGTGTCCTCGATCGCGTGCGCCAGCATCACCGGCCGGAACGGCGAGGGATCAAGATTGACGGGCTTGTCGCCGCGGCCTTCCAGCCACGCAAACAGATCGAGGTAGGGCGGGCTGAGCCCCGGCCACATCAGTTCGATGTCGTGCGGGTCCTTGGCGCCGAACTCGGCTGCCGCGGTCTTGGCGAGCCGCGCCGAAATCCCGATCCGCATCGCGCCGGTCACGAGTTTCAACAGCGCCCAGCGGCCGGTCTCGTCCAGTTCGTCGAGCCAGCGTGATAGCTGCCTCGGCAGCTCGGTCTTGCCGAGCGTGCGAAGTGTGGTGACGACTTCGGTGAGGGTTGGAGGCGGCGGGTGGTTGTGGCCGGGGGCGGAATTGTTGTGGTCGGGCATGGTGCGCCCCCCACCCTCCACGCGCATCGCGCGTGGCGGGGTCCGAGGCGAGCAAGGCTCGCTCTCGAGGTTGGGGGTGGGGGGTCTATCCGCAGGAAACGCAGTTTCCGTGATTGCGGCGCCGCCCCCCACCCCCGACCCCTCCCCGCCGCTTCGCGGGGGGAGGGGAGTAGATCCTCCGTGGAACGGAGACGGCCACATCAGCGCCACCGTCTCCGAGAGGTCGCCGACGTAATCATACGACAAGGCGAACAGCACCGGATCGGTGCGCTCGGCGATCAGGTCGCGGATCAGCCCGGGTTTGGCGTGTTTGAACGACAGCGCGCCGGTCAGCGCGGCGAGCGCGTAGCCGCGGTCGGGGTCTTCGACCTCGCGGAAATAGCCGGCGAGCAGCCGCAGCTTGTTGTTGCGGCCGGGCTCATAGGCGAGCCGATCGAGCAGTTCAGCGAAGCGGTTCATGCTTCGCCATCCTCTGATGAAGTCGTCTCGCCTTCATCCTCGTCGCCGTAGCCGACCAGATCGAGCGGCCGCGCCGCGAGGCCGCGCGTCTTGCACCAATGCACCAGCGCGTCCTCCTGACCGTGGGTGACCCAGATTTCGCCCGCGCCGGTGGCGTCGATGGTGGCGGTCAGGCCGTCCCAGTCGGCGTGGTCCGATATCACCAGCGGCAGTTCGACGCCGCGCTGGCGGGCGCGGGCACGCACCCGCATCCAGCCCGAGGCGAACGCCGTGACCGGATCGGGAAATCGTCTTGTCCAGATGTCGGAGGTGGCCGACGGCGGCGCCAGCGTGACGGTGCCGGCGAGATCGGCCTTCTTCATGCCTCTGACCGGGCGCAGTTCACCGAGCGCCACACCGCGGCTCTGATAATAGTGGGTGATCTTTTCCATCGCGCCGTGCAGATAGATCGGCGCGTCGTAGCCGGCTTCTCGCAGCAGCGCGATCACGCGCTGCGCCTTGCCGAGCGAATAGGCGCCGACCAGATGCGCGCGCTCCGGAAACAGCGCCACCGAGGCCAGCAGTTTTTTCACCTCGTCCGCCGCGCTCCCGTGGCGAAACACCGGCAGGCCAAAAGTGGCCTCGGTGATGAAGACGTCGCAGGGCACCACCTCGAACGGCGCGCAGGTCGGGTCGGGCGCGTCCTTGTAGTCACCGGAGGCGACGATGCGGATGCCGCCGCGAGCCACCGCGATCTGCGCCGAGCCCAGCACATGGCCTGCGGGATGAAATTCGACGGTGACGTCGCCGAGTTTTATCGCTTCGCCATAGCCAATGGCCTGCGTTGTGCCGGCGAAATGGTCGCCGTAGCGCAGCCGCATCATGTCGAGCGTCTCCTGGGTGGCCAGCACCGCGCCATGGCCCGGCCGTGCATGGTCGGAATGGCCGTGGGTGATGACGGCGCGCTCGACCGGCCGCACCGGATCGATATGGAAGCCGCCGGGTTTGCAGCACAGACCGGCGGCGACGGGCATCAGGATGTCTTGCGGACGCATTTTGGATATATAGGGCGTGCAGCGGCGATTTTTACCTCTCCCCGACCGGGAGAAGTAAGCCCGCGAACCGAGTGTGGAGCTGATGCCCGCGCGACTGTTCCTGTCCTCCGGCGATCTGGTTGCCGACCGCCGGTTTGATTTTGCGCGCGATCTGCGGCTCAAGGGCGATCTCGCCGCCGCCGCCGATCTCCTGGTTCAGGCAACCGAGCTTGCGCCCGGTTTTGCCTCCGCCTGGTTCACGCTTGGCCAAATCCGCGAACAGCTTGGCGAGCGCGATGCGGCGATTGCAGCCTTCCGGAAAGCACTGGTCGCCGACCGCGACGACCGGCACGGCGCGAGCTTACGGCTGATGCTGCTGGGCGCCGAGAAACTGTCAGCAATGCCGTCGGCCTACGTCCGCGCGCTGTTCGATCAATACGCGCCGAAATTCGAAAGTGCCCTGGTCGACGATCTCGGCTATCGCGGCCCTGCGCTATTGTTCAAGGCGGTGCTGGCCGCCCGCCACGCGGTCCGCAAGCCGGCCTTCTTCAGGCGTGCCATCGATCTCGGCTGCGGCACCGGATTGGCGGCGAACGCCTTCGCCAGGGGGGTCGATCATTTCACCGGCATCGACCTGTCGCCGCGCATGGTCGAGAAATCGCGTGCCACCGGGCTTTATGCCGAGCTGGAGGTGGCCGACATGCTGGAGGGCTTGCGCGGCAAGCCTGACACCAGTGCCGAGCTCATCCTCGCGGCGGATGCGATGGTCTATGTCGCCGATCTCGTCCCCGTTCTGAACGAGGCGAGGCGCGTGCTGGTTGCCGGCGGCCTATTGGCGTTCACCGCGGAAACCCATGGCGGTGACGGTGTCGTGATCGGCGAGGGGCTGCGCTACGCCCACGGCGCGGCTTATGTGCGCGCGTCGATCGACGCGGCCGGCCTTGCATTGTCGCAGCTTGAAACGCTGTCGGCCCGCAACGAAGACAACACGCCGGTGCCCGGTCTGGTCGTGGTGGCGGCCAAGCCGTGAGCCATCCGCGACAATCGGATGGATTGCCCGGCCTTCTAAGCACTCGACCGCCGTGGCCGGACCGGCTTAACCTGAGCTCGTGAATAGCTTCGAACCAGATCTTTTTCCGTCCTCGCTGCTGCCTGAAAAGTTTCTGCGCTGGTTCGCGAGCCGTGGATGGTCGCCGCGCGAGCATCAGCTGGCGCTGCTTGACAAAGCCCGCGATGACCGCTCGGCGCTGCTGATCGCGCCCACCGGCGCCGGCAAGACGCTCGCCGGGTTCTTGCCGACGCTGGTGGAGTTGAGTGCTCTCTCTCATTCGGCGCGCTCTGCGCCCTCATCGCCGGTGCGCTCTTCTCCCCTCCTCCCGCGAAGCGGCGGGGAGGGGTCGGGGGTGGGGGGTGGCTCCGCGAATTCGCGTCTCCAAACTGACATCGAAACTGCCGCACCGCCCTCCACCCCCGACCTTGAGAGCGAGCTTCGCTCGCCTCGGACCCCGCCACGCGTTGCGCGCGCGGGGGGAGGGGAGAAAGAGGCGCCTGCTGCGCAGGAAGATGCAGCGCTCGCGGCGCATGCCTCGCGCAGCAACCTCACCTCCACCGGACGCGAGGTGAAACGAAGCGGCGGCCTCCACACGCTCTACATCTCGCCGCTGAAGGCGCTCGCGGTTGATATCGCGCGCAATCTGGAGGCGCCGATCGCCGAGATGGGCCTAGCCGTCAAGGTCGAGACCCGCACCGGCGATACGCCGGTCTCGCGCCGGCAGCGGCAGCGGCGTTATCCGCCGGACATCCTGCTCACCACGCCGGAGCAACTGGCGCTGTTATTGTCGTCCGACGACGCGCCGTTTCTGTTCTCGTCCCTGAAGCGCATCGTGCTCGACGAGCTGCATGCGCTGGTCACCTCCAAGCGCGGCGATCTGTTGTCGCTGGGCCTGGCGCGGCTGTGGCGGCTGGCGCCGCAGCTGCGCGCGATCGGACTGTCGGCGACGGTCGCCGAGCCGGAATCACTGGCGCGTTTTCTGGTGCCGCAGCGCGGCGGCGAGAGCGCGGCGGCCGATATCGTGATCGCCGGCGGCGCGGCGGCGCCGATCGTCGAGATGCTCGACACCCGCGAAAGGCTGCCCTGGGCCGGGCATTCCGCGCGCCATGCGCTCAACGAGGTCTATGAGCTGATCAAGCGCAACAAGACCACGCTGGTGTTCGTCAACACCCGCAGCCAGGCCGAGATGCTGTTCCAGGACCTGTGGCGGATGAACGATGATGGCCTTGCGATCGCGCTGCATCACGGTTCGCTCGACGTGGCGCAGCGCCGCAAGGTCGAGGACGCCATGGCTGCGGGCCGACTGCGCGGCGTGGTCTGCACTTCCTCGCTCGATCTCGGCGTCGACTGGGGCGATGTCGACCTCGTCATCAATATCGGCGCGCCGAAGGGCGCCTCGCGCCTGATGCAGCGTATCGGCCGCGCCAACCACCGCATCGACGAAGCGTCGCGCGCGGTCCTTGTGCCGGCCAATCGCTTCGAGGTGCTGGAGTGTCACGTGGCGATCGACGCGGTCAACGAGAACGCGCAGGACACCCCGCCGCTGCGCACCGGCGCGCTGGACGTGCTGGCGCAGCACGTGCTGGGCTGTGCTTGCGGCGAACCGTTTCTCTCCGACGAGCTCTATGCCGAGGTGCTGACCGCCGCCCCCTATTCAGGCCTGTCGCGCAGCGATTTCGATGACGTGGTCGATTTCGTCGCCACCGGCGGCTACGCGCTGAAAACCTATGAGCGCTTCGCGCGCATCAAGCAGGACAAGGCCGGCCGCTGGCGCGTCACCAATCCGCGTGTGCGGCAAAGCTATCGCCTCAATGTCGGTACCATCGTCGAGGAGGCAATGCTGAAGGTGCGCCTGGTGCGCTCGCGCGGCGCCAAGGGAAATACCGGATCAACCGGCGCACTGGGGCGCGGCGGCCGGATGCTGGGGGAGATCGAGGAATATTTCATCGAGGGGATGGTGGTCGGCGACACCTTTGTCTTTGGCGGCGAGGTGGTGCGCTACGAGCAGCTTTCGGAGGATCAGGTCTACGTCTCGCGCGCCAACGACGCCGACGCCAAGGTGCCGTCCTATATGGGCGGCAAGTTTCCGCTCTCCACTTACCTCGCCGAACGGGTTCGAAATCTGTTGGCTGACAAGCGCGCGTGGAACGGCCTGCCCGACCAGGTGCGCGACTGGCTGTCGCTGCAGGCGCACCTGTCGCGCGTTCCCGGAGCGCGCGAGCTGGTGGTGGAAACTTTTCCACGCGGCAATAAACACTACTTGGTCTGCTATCCCTTCGAGGGCCGACTGGCGCATCAGACGCTCGGCATGCTCTTGACGCGGCGGCTGGAGCGCGCCCGCGCGCGGCCGCTCGGATTTGTCGCCAATGAGTATGCGTTGGCGGTGTGGGGGCTCGGCGACATGTCGTTCATGATCCGGCAGGGCCGGCTCGATCTCAACGCATTGTTCGATCCGGACATGCTGGGCGACGACCTCGAAGCCTGGCTTGCGGAATCCGCGCTGATGAAACGAACCTTCCGCACCTGCGCGCTGATCTCGGGACTGATCGCACGCCGCTTCACCGGCGAGGAAAAAACCCGACGTCAGGTGTTGTTTTCGACCGACCTGATTTACGACGTGTTGCGCAAGCATCAGCCCGATCACGTGCTGCTGCGCGCCGCCCGCGCCGATGCCGCGACCGGCTTGCTCGATCTGCGCCGATTGGGTGATATGCTGCTGCGAATCAAGGGGCGAATCACCCACCGGGAACTGATGCGGGTTTCGCCGCTGGCGGTTCCGGTGATGCTGGAAATCGGCCGCGAAGCGGTCTATGGCGAAGCATCCGACGAGCTCTTGGCGGAAGCCGCCGACGAATTGGTGAAAGAGGCGACTGGATAAAACGTGACGGCGCGCGCGCAATCCCTCAAGGAAGAACCATCGGCCAGCATCGCCACCATCGAGGTCGCCGGTGTGACGCTGCTGGCCGATCTCTCCGGCGTGCTGTTCTGGGAAGACGAGCGCCTGCTGGTGGTCTCGGACCTGCATCTGGAAAAGGGCTCCAGCTTTGCCGCCCGCGGCGTGTTGCTGCCGCCCTACGATACGGTGGCCACACTTGGCCGGCTCGCGTCCGCCATCGCGCGCCACGACCCGCAAACGGTGATCGCACTCGGTGACAGCTTTCACGACCGCGACGCCCATCAGCGGCTGTCCGCGCCGGACCGCGAGGCGCTCTTGGCGATGCAAATGCGGCGCGACTGGATCTGGATTGCCGGCAATCACGATCCGGCATTGCCGTCCGATCTCGGCGGCATCGTCGCCAGCGAAGTCGCCATCGGCAGAATCGCGTTTCGTCACCAGCCGAGCGGGGCATCAGGCGAAATCGCCGGGCATCTGCATCCCAAGGCGCGGGTGGCGACGCGCGGCCGGTCGATGGAGCGGCGTTGTTTTGCCAGTGACGGCGAGCGCGCCGTGATGCCGGCATTCGGCGCCTATACCGGCGGCTTAAACATTCGCGACCAAGCCTTTTCGAAAATATTCCAGACGCCGGGCTTCATGGCGCATGTGCTCGGCGACCACCGGCTGCATGCGATAGCCGCCTCGCGGTGCTATTGAGAGAGTGACCATGCTGCCGTCGCTCCATGACGACTTCGTTGTTTCCTATGAGGTGAACTGCGAGACTCGCCAAATCAAACTCTGCGCAAAGCGCGATCCAAGGCTCCCAGCAATAAATGAAGAGCAAACGAGCCGTACTATCGTTTTCAACGGTATTGAAGGATATCAATTCGAGAACGATGCGTTCGGCAATATTGTCTTTTCATTAGCAGAAATTCCCGTCGAGCAACTTCTCGCTGAATACGGCTCCCGAATCGCGGAGTCTTATCGTTTGGCGGGCGCTCCAGGTTCGTGGGCGGCTGATCTCGCCTCTGCGACACAGGTGCTCAAGGCAAAGGGCATACGGGGCTTCATCCTATCCTCATCGTATGGCCTCTCTGGTTGGGTGCTCGCCAAGGAGGCCTTGGTCGAACCGACGTAGCCTAGGGGCGGGTTGCGCCCTTCGCTTTCGTCTGTAGACTTGTGGTGGAACTGGTTGGCCAAGTCTGCAGGCCCTACTCGTCATTGCGAGCGAAGCGAAGCAATCCATTGGGCCACACTGTGAAAGAATGGATTGCTTCGTCGCTTCGCTCCTCGCAATGACGAAGTACGGACACCGACTGATTTGCCCGCCGGGCTTCATGGCGCATGTGCTCGGCGACCACCGTCTGCATGTGATCGCCGCCTCGCGGTGCTATTGAAAGAGCGCTGGCGTCCGCAACAACCTGATCCAACGACACCACGAAAAAGGGCGGTCTTGCAGCCGCCCTTTGAGATATTTGCTGGTGTTGCGCCGAAAAGTCTAAGGCCAGCATCCTGCCGGCTTATAACCGGGGTTACGCCAGCAAGCATTGTCGAGCTGGCTGTCCCAGCCGCCTCGCTGCCGCCACTTGCTCCAGGCCATGTAGTCGCAATACTTGCTGAAGGGATTTCCCGCTTCCCGGGTCGCACAGTAGATGCTCTGGGCGTAGTGGCCTGGGCTAGAGATGACATGCCTGGCCACCGCGGGGCCCTGCCGCCAGCGCAAGAGCCGCGGCAGCGCCGAGAATTAGGGGTTTCATCATGCGTTCCTTCATTTGGCTGCTGCTACGCGACACAGCAAACCGGCATCGCGATCAAGCTTTCGATTTTTGATCCAGGGAGCGGTTCAGTCATTGCGAGGACTCAACGATACCGCAGCTGGCGCTCCATATCCATTTTTTCTGTCGAAATTTCAGCCGGCCGGCCGCCAATTCTCGGGTCTACAATGCGAGGTCGGAACGAGCGTTCCCGCAATTCTCCATCCAGACATTCGCCACGACCACAATGCGGCTCATGCTGCCTTCGCCTGAACCGTATTGCAGAATTCGGCGAGGCGATCGGCGAGCCGCAGCGTCGCGGGGCTCGCTTCGGGAGACGTCACCAGCGCTACTTCGGTCCGATCGATCGGCGAAAATCCATCCCTGGCGGTCAGGACGCGATGGTCGTCCTGGATCGCCATCTCCGAAAGAATGCTCAGGCCCATGCCGGCGGCGACCGCGGCCTGAATGCCGGCAAGGCTGGAACTGGTATAGGCCATGTGCCAGGTCCGTCCGGCGCTTTCGAGCGCATGGATCGCGCGCGTGCGATAAAGGCAGCCGGTCGGAAAGAAAATCAACGGCACGGAGCCAGAGCCGGCGTGAGCGGGATTGGCTTTGCTGGTCACCCAGTGCAGCCGCTCGGGCCAAGCCGCAAGGCCTCCGTCGTCCCCAGCGTCGCGCTTGATCAGTGCGAGATCGAGATCGCCCCGTTCAAGGTCGCGCCGCAGATACACGCTTTGATCGGCGCGCACATCGAGCCGCAGACCAGGATGCGAGCGCGCGAACGTCGCCAGCAGTTTCGTCAGACGAAAGGCCGCGAAATCCTGGGGGATTCCGAGCCGCACCGCGCCTTCGTTGCCGGGCCGCGCCAGCACGTCGCGGGCTTCTTCGGCCAGCGAGAGCAGCCGTCGCGCGTAGGACAGCAGTCGTTCGCCATGCTCTGTCGGGGCCACCTGCTTGCCGGTTCGATTAAGCAACGGACGCCCGAGTTCGTCCTCCAGCCGCTTGATCTGCTGGCTGACCGTCGATTGCGTTCGATGAACACGTTCGCCGGCTCGAGTGAAGCTACCGGCATCCACCACGGAGACGAAGCTGCGAAGCAATTCGAGGTCCAACATTCCGGATCCATTCGGTTTTCCACTGGGATGCATTCTATCATTTAATTTTTGAATGAAAAGGCATCGGCATAAATCAACGGCCGAAGGAGAACAGCCATGTCGCTCGCGCCCCCCGTCGCCGTTCCACGCGGTCGGATCAATCTCATGCCATTGTACGTGGTCCTGTTCTGTCTGCTGTGGAGTTCCGGCTTCGTGGCCAGCAAGATCGGCATCGCCGATTGTCCGCCGCTGCTCTTCCTGACCATACGCTTCCTGATTGCCGGCGTACTGATCCTGGCAATCTCGGTGCTGCGGAGAGATCAATGGAATCTGTCGCCGCGCGACATCTTCGCCTTCGTCCTGATCGGCATAGCGAATAATGCGCTTTACGTCGGGCTTGGCTATATCGGCTTACAAACGATTTCCTCTGGACTTAACGCGCTGATCGTCAGCGTCAATCCGATGTTCACGGCCGCGCTGGCCGCGGTCTTTCTCGGCGATCAGATCACGTGGCGCAGGGTCGTGGGGCTTCCGCTGGGCGTTGCCGGGGTCGCATGGATTGTCGCTGATCGAGTTTCGGCAGGATCGGACAGTTCCGTCGGCATCGCATTTGCAATCGGCGCGCTGGTTGCTCTCGTTGCTGGGACGATGCTGTTCAAGGTTCTTTCGCCCAAGGGCAGCCTTTGGATCGGCAACGGCATCCAGAACCTGTCCGGCGGGCTAGCGGTCGCGCCATTCGCGTTCATGTTCTCCGATTTCGGCCATATCGTCTGGAGCGGCCGGCTGTTCGCATCGCTGGCTTGGCTGATCCTGCTTGGCTCGATCGCCGCGTTTTTCCTGTGGTTCTATCTGCTGACCGTGTTGGGGGCGACGGCGGCGAGCGCCTATCATTTCCTGATGCCGCCGCTCGGGATGTTGTTTGGCTGGATAGTATTGGGCGAACATGTCGCCATCAGCGACCTGCTGGGTATCGTTCCGGTGGCGCTCGGCATTTATCTCGTGACCCACCCCGCTGGCGGCCGCGGCGCGACATTGAAGTGGGGAGGTTCGCGCGAATCCGCTTCGCATTACCTTGATCGGAGACGCGCCCAAGTGCGCGCTCCCCAGGATGAGGATTCCCTTTAATCCTTCCGGTAGAAGCGCTGCAAAACAAAATGGCGAAGGTGGTTGCGGGGGTGCCAAAGGGCATGACATCTCGCCGGCGCCGCGCGACCTTAATCGGCGCGTGCGGGCACGATGCTCGATTCGAGCGGCTTGCGGGCCGGGATATTGGCGACCAATTCGGTCGGTGCCGGCTGGATCGACGGAGCGATCGCAATGGCCCCCGGGGTGACTTCTTCCTGGCGAAGCCATCCTGGCTCGTCGACCGATCCTGCCGCGGGGACGCCCGCGCGATTCGCCTGGCGGCTTACGACGATCATCAACGCGCAGACAACGTAGAAACACATGCCCAGCACGTAGGTTTTGGCGATGCCGAACTCGACCGATAAGGCCATGCCCAGCACTGACGCGAACATCGATGTAATACCGTTGGCGCTCCAGAAGAACGGAAGCAATTCCGCGTGACGGCGCCAGATACTCAGCCCGAGCGGAAACATCATCCCCATGCAGAATGCCGGGGGTGCCAGCAGCAGCGCGGACCAGAGAACGCGCATGTCGGTGGCTTCCGACCGTGCAAAGCTGGTGACCAGGGGAGTCATCAGCCCCGCCACCGCGAGCGTTGTCAGGAGTGCGACAACCCGGGCGGTGACCGCTCCCGGTCGAGGGGAATACGCGCCAACGGTGGTGCTGCCGATCCCGCTGAAGAGAAGAATTGTGAAAAGCACGACACTCAGCCCGTAAACGGGATGTCCGAGGAAGACCATCAGCCGCTGCATCTGCGATATTTCGATCAACATGAAGCCCATGCCGATCGCACAGAAATAGGCGACAGGCGGCGTCAGCGCGGACAGCGGCATCCGCCTCGCCAGACCGACAAAGGGACCGACGACGTAGTAGAGGCAGGCGCAAAGCGCCACCGCCAGAAGCATCAGGGTCATGCCGACCGCCGCGTTGTTATTCGAGAGGATCGCGAAGGGCTTGCTGGCGACATCGCCGAAACGCGCCGTATAAAAGAAAAACGGATTGTCATCGGTGGACGGGCTGATGTTTTGCGGCAATGACGCGAAGAAGGCCGCGTCAGCCTTGCCCGACATCAACGTCGACGTAATGGTATCGAAAGCGATATCCGGCCCCATCAGTATCTCGAAGCCCTGGGCCAGAAGTCTGGCACGCGCACCCTGCCACTCGGCCTTGGTGAAGGCGTCGGGTCGGGTAATCACGGTGACGATGTTGCCGACGTTCAATGCGATCACATGGTCCGCCAATTCGGCCGCGGGCACACCTTTGTTCTGGAGCGCGCGCGCTGCGATCGACACCAGGCGATAGAATTCATCGCGGTGGCCGTCCGGGTCGTACCAGCGCGATACCGACAAGAGCCCGCCGGGTTTCAGCGCCCGGTAAAAATCACCCCACGCCTCCACGGTATAAAGCCGGTTTTCGGTGAGGGTTAGTCCGCCGGCAGCCGTTGCCGCCCAGGTATCGATCAGCGATATCTGGACAAGGTCGTATCGCTCGGACGAGTGGTTGATGTAGCTGCGGGCTTCGGCATTCACCAGCGAGACGCCCGGCAGGCGATCGAGATGGCCGGAGAAATCGGCGAATTTGTCGGTGAGGACTTCGAAGATCGCGGGATTGATTTCAATTCCGCGGATCTGCCTGGCTCCGAAAAACAGCCCGGAAAGAATGTCGCGACCGCCGCCCACGCCAACGATGGCGACATCGGTCGGTGGTTGCACCAGGTAGGCGGCATTGATGACGTCGTCCTTCAGGTAGGACAGCTTGCCGATATCGCCATTGTAACGGGTAATGACCGTGGCCGCATCCGCATCGATATCGAGGTGATGCTGCTCAATTTTCGTCTCCGCGGTGTGGGCGAAGCCCCAGCCGAGCGGAGCGGTCTCTCCAAGCGCCGTCACCCTAACGCGCGAGTATGTATTCCAGCGCTCGAAAAGCGTTCCAAGCTGCGCAGTCCCCTTGGCCCAGAACACACCCAGATGGCTTTTGCCGGAAACATCAAGTCCGGTATGCACGATGGTTGCAGCCGTCAGCGCCAGCGCAACGGCACCGCTCAGACGCAGGCTGCGGGTGTCGCCGCTACCCCGCACGACCACCCAACCTGCGCCAGCGGCGAGGGCTCCGATCCCCAGCGTGGCGCTTACAGGGTCGACGACGAGCAATATAAAGATGACCCCGAGGCATCCGAGCGCCGCCCCTGCAAGGTCGGCCGCATACAGCCATCCACCGCCATAGGGCAGCCGGGTCAACAGAAGCGTGATGCAGACGCCGCTTTCGGTAAAGGGCCTGACGAAGCCGACCGCCGCGAGCGCCAAGGCCACCATCACGTAATCGCCCGGGATCACCAGCGGCACGCAGAGAAAAGCAATCATTGCGCCAGCGCTGGCGATAGCGAACCACGAGGCGTGCGTTGCGAATTCCGCTCCCACCCGTTCGGGAGCGTAGCGGGCCGGGTTGTTGTAGACTTCCATCGCGCCGCGAGTAAGTCCGAGCATGGCCAGGGAAATGGCGGCAAATGCGAAATGATAATACAGCATGACGCTGAAGAAGCGCGTTATCAGTATCTGGTAGGACAGCGTGGCGGAGGCCAAGATGAAAATCGCGAAGTAGTGGCGGCCTAGAATTCGGGGGGATGCCTGCAAGATAGTGTCCTCAATGAAATCTCGACCAATCCGCGCGCCGCAGACATTCCATTACGCCTCTATCTGCAATGTTTGCTTAACAACTCAGCCGCATTGCCGGGTGGTCCCGGCGCTGACTTTACCAGGCGAACCTGTTTGCGACAGCGGGCGGGCGGTATTTGTGCGTGGAATTTGTCGCAGCCGCCGGTCCGGGACGGCGCGCCGCGCGCCCGACGAGGTGCTAATCCTTGCGGAACACGATCGACGCCATCCAGCCGGTCATCAGCGCCATGAAGGCCGTGACGAGGCCATAGACAAAGCCGTCCTGGCGGGCGGTCGTCGCGACGAACTGCTCGAAGCCGACCTTGACGATGTCGAACGCGGTTTCGGTTCGGGTGACCAACGCGCCGTCGGAAAACAGCTTGATCTCGACCTCATAGGTCCCGATCGGCACTTCGGCCGGAAGCGGAATGCCGGTGCGAAACAGCGTCGGCGTCAGGAAGGTCACCGCGGAGGTTTCCTCGCGATAAAGCCCGTGTTCCGAGCGTAGCCGCACGAAGGCGCTGCGGAACGGATCGTTAGGCACCACGTCGGCGTAATCGGTTCCCACCCGCTGGGTCAGCAGCACATTGTTGAGACCGAGCTGCTGCCGCCGTTCGACGTCGGGGGATGCGATGGCTTCAAACGGCCGGTTGGAAAACAAGGCGAGATAGGTCGGCACCTCGAGAAACTCGCGATAGTCGGTGTTGATCCAGATGCCGAATTTGCGCTCCTTGCGGCGTGTCACCATGTCGGCGCGGGGGCCGATGACGGTCACGACGAGGTCGTAGCTGGTGCGGGAGACGGGCGTGGTCGCGTCCTTTTCGACCGAGCCGAACAGCACCAGTTCCTCGCCGGAATAGTTTGGCGTCACGGTTACCCGATGGTTCGAGACCGATACGATCAGCCGCTCCGCGCGCGCCGGCGATAGAGCGAAAGCCGCGCTCAGCAGCAGCAAACCTGCGGTGGCAAGGCAGCGGCGTTCGATCATCCGGCGCCCCCGGTTTCCCGGATGGTGAAGAGATCGTCGGGACGGATCACCATTTCGACCGCGAAGCGGATTCCTACCGCGAGAATCAAAAGCCCGAGCAGCAGCCGCAGATGTTCGCCGCGGATTTTCTGACCGGCGCGCGCACCGAACTGTGCGCCGGTCACGCCGCCGATCATCAGGATCAGTGCCAGCACCGCGTCGACCAGATGGTTGGTGACCGCGTGCAGCATGGTGGCGAATACCATGGTGACCAGCGTCAGCACCATGGAGGTGCCGATCACGGTCGAGGTCGGCACCCGCAGCAGATAGATCATGATCGGGATCAGGATAAAGCCGCCGCCGATGCCCATGACCGCGCCGATAAAGCCGATGACCAGGCCGACGGCGACAACCGGGATCACCGACAAATAGATCTTGGAGCGCTTGAAGCGCATCTTCAGCGGCAGGCCGTGGATCCAGCCGTGGCTGCCCGAGCGGCGCATCGGAACGATGACGCCGCGCCGTACCCGCAGGATAGACCGCAGCCCTTCCCAGAACATCAATCCGCCCACTGTGGTGAGCAGCACGACATAGGACAGCGCGATCATGAGGTCGAGCTGGCCGAGCGAGCGCAGCAGCGTAAAGGTCCAGACGCCCAGCGCGGTGCCGACGACCCCGCCGCTGAGCAGCACCAGCGCCAGCGCCGGATCGATCGCGCGGCGGCGCCAATAGGCTATCGCGCCGGAAAACGACGAGGCCGCGATGTGGCTGGCGACGGAAGCGACCGCGACCGCGGGCGCGATGCCGATGAAGATCAATAGCGGCGTCATCAGAAAGCCGCCGCCGATGCCGAACATGCCCGACACGAAGCCGACCGCCGCGCCCATCGCGAGGATGAGGAAAATATTGACCGGAATGTCGGCGATCGGAAGATAAAGCTGCACGCGCGTTGCTTCGGAATGGGCCCTGAGGCTGGCCGAAACCGCTCATGGCATGGTTTCTTTGGGAGCGCGGATCAAATGCCGCGCCCCTGCATAGCCGAAATCGCCTATCGGAGGGACTAAAGAATCTGCCGGCGGCCGCTTTTTTCCCGCTTTCCGTCAGGCACTTTCCGACGTGGTGAATGATTCAGATTAACAACGGATGGGGTCAGGGTCTGACCACGGGATCGGTGACAAGGTTCATCGCTGAGGCTTCCTTCGGGCCGAGCCAGCGGACATCCCTGGTCTCGGACATGGCTTCCACGACGGAGGACGACACGCCCATCTTTGTCATAAAGCTCAAGACCGTCCCCGCGGTCCGCTGGGTTTCGGCGACGGGGTCGCGGCCGGGCGCGGGTGCCACAAATCGGTGGACCCCCAGCACCGAGCCATCGATGCCGTAGCGCGGCTTGCCACCGGCATAGACGAGCACGCAGGCGCTGGCGCAGTACGATCGCCTGATCTGGCCCGAACTATCGGCGACGCCAACCGCGGTTGCCAGCCCGCGCGATCGAATGATCTCACCCATGATGATGGCCTGATCCAGGTTGCCGCCCGGAGAGGACAGCAATACCGCGTCGCCCGCGACCAGATGGGCTTCGTCGAGCCTCTCGCGCAGCCAGCCCGCGGTAGCAGCGCCGATAGTCCCGCGGATCGCCAATACAGGCCGGCCGCGGGCGAAGCCGTGAAGGTCGGTCTTCGCGATCGACGACGAAGTCATGGTCGGCGCGAAGTAGGATTCCTTCCAATAGGCCCACGCCTCGGGCCGCGAAAGGTCCCTGTAGGCGCGGATGCCCAGGCTGGAAATCAGGAGAATAAAGACGACGACCGACCAAACTGGCCGCCGCCGGCGGCTGGCGACATCATGTGGCGACGCTGAAGGCGGGCTGGTTGGCGCGCGCGGCGGCGCCACCCAAGGTCCCGTCGGCGACTTGCGGAAATGACTTCCATCGTCCTGACGACCATCGACCGGCAATGCGATCCTCTTGGAAGTATCTCCTGGACGTGAGAGCCGCCCATGCGCTGCTGTTCTTGTTTATACGCCTTCACCGCGGAGGTACATGCCGGCCACGCCAGGCCGGTATCCACCCCGCATCAAGTGCGGGGCCGGCTTTCGCTCGAAAACGCCCTAAGGGATCAATGCGCGGCGGCGGTGCGCTTGGTCGAAACCGGCTTGGCGGCCGGTTTTGCGGTATTTGCCTGCGCCGGTGCCGAATCCCATCCGCCCGCGGGGCTTGCCACATTGATGGCGTCGTCGGGCTGGGGCTCCGGCGTGAAGGTCTGGATCGCGAGTTTTGCCGCAGCCAGCGACTGGGCATCGAGCCGCTTGGCGATATCGTCGCGTTTGTGGCCCGCATCTGCGTCGCCCTGGGCCGCGGCCAGGCTGAACCACTTGAAGGATTCGGCGAGGTTCTGTTCGACGCCGATGCCGCGGGCGTAGAGGATGCCGAGATTGAACTGGCTGTCGGCGACGCCGCGATCGGCGGCCTTGCGGAACCATTGTGCCGCGCTCTTGTAGCTGGCGCCCTTGCCGCCGCCGTCGGCGTCGAGCACGGCGAGATTATGCATCGCCTTGGCGTTGCCGCGCTCGGCAGCCTGCATGTAGTAGCGCCGCGCGATGTCGACGTCCTTTTTCACGCTCAGGCCCTTTTCGTAGAGGGTTCCCAGCCTGAAGATCGCCGGCACCACGCCGGCTTGGGCCGCGCGATCATACCATTTCGCGGCTTCGTCGAAATTCGCAGCAACGCCTTTGCCTTCGGCGAAGCGAACGCCGATCTCGTACGCCGCGGTCGGATCGCCTTTAAGGGCGGCGGCGCGCAGCACCGGTCCGCCGATCCCGTCGGGCAGGCTCTCGGTCGGCGGAATCGGTATCAAGGCGAGTCGGCCATTACCTGACGGTGCCTGCATCGCCGGAATCGTGCCGGTAACGTCGTTCGCGGATGAAACGGAGCGCCCGACCATGGGCTGCGGGATCGCAACCGAGGCGGCGCCATCAGCGGCGTTCGGTGCGGAGTTGTTGAGCGATTGCCGTCCGATCGGCGTCGGCGAGGTCATCGAAGGCCCTGCGGGAGCCGGCATCGCCGGTTTGGCACCGTCTTCGGCGGGCGGAGGGGCCAAAGATTGTGACTCGCTCGAATTCTCCATCGCGGGCAGTTGCGGCGCGCTGCCGCCGTCGAGCAGCGTCATCGCCATTTTGAAGGTGCCAAGCACAATCACGACCACGCTTGCGCCCACCAGCAACGAGCGGATCTTGGAGGTGACGGTCGAGGTTTCCTTGCCCTTGCCACCGGCAGCAGCCTTCAGCGGGCCGCGGCCAGCCTTATCGGGCGGCGGTGCGGCAGCGGCGGCCTGGGCCGCGCGGCGCGCGGCGGCGATGAAGCTTGAGGTGCTGATGGGCTCTTTTGCAGCCCCTGGAATTTCGCTGATGGCACTCTCGGAAGCGGCGATGCGCTCCGACGGCGAGGCGGATCGCCCCGCCGGCCGTGTTCCCGGCTCGAGCGGGTGATCGGGCGGCAGGCCCGGCTCGATCGCCACGCGCGGTTGCGCCGCATGCGGTTCCAGAATTTCGCTGATCGCCCTTGGCGTCGCAACGGCGGCGGGCGGCATCGGCGCTGACGTGGAATGGAATTCGCGGGGAGCCGCGGCGAACTGCTCCTCTGCTGCGGCGGGATTCGGCAGTTCAGGTTTGAGTTGCAGCGCCATCGCGGCCCGTGGGGGCTCAGCCGGCGGGGCTGGCGGCGCGTCAAATGTAGGTATCGCTGGCGCGGCATAGGAAGGAGCCGGCGGCGCTTCCGGCTCCGGTGTGGCCGGCTGCACGCGAACCGCGCGCAGATCGCCTTCGATCATGGCCAGCCGATCGACCACATGGCCAAGCGTGTTGTGAACGGCTTCGAGCGAGTCCTGGGTATGGCGGTCGGTTTCAGCCTGGCTGAAACGGATGTCGGACAATTCGCGCTTGACGATGTCGGCAAGCCCGCTGTCCGCGGCGACGGGCGCGTTCCGGCTGCTCTCGGCGAAGGCCGCGATGCTTGCATGCTGGCGTTCGAGGTGGCGCAGAATATCCTGCAGCCCTTCCTCGACCGGCCCGAGATTGCCGGCGCGGGGATCGGTGGAGGCCTCCAGCCGTTCGAGCAAATAGGATACGCGCTGTTCGAGATGAGCGAATGCGGACGCGTTGTCGTTGCCGACCGGCATGCGATCGAGGCGATCGGACAATGCCCGCAGCGCGTTCTCGATATGCTCGGAGTTTTCGGGGATCGCCGGCCGCGGCTCGCGGGTCTCCAGCGACGAAGTCAATGCGGCGATACGCTGTTCGAGCAGCGCGAATGAATCAGCATGGCCATCGGAGCGTGCAAGCTGATCGACCTTGGATGACAATAGCTGCACGTCATCGCTGAGCCGTGCCAAAGCATCGTTGGATGCGACATTGGAGACGATGGCGCGGAGTGCAGCGATGGCGCCTTCGAGCTGGTGGACCGTCGATGGGTCGTTGTTGGCGCGCAAAATCAGGTCGAGCTTGGCGCCGAGGTTGCGGATCGCCTCGTCATAGCCGGTCAATTGTTCGGCGGGGGTCAGCGAGCGCAATGCTTCGCGGATTTCGCCCAGCGCGCGTTCGATGCCGGCCAGCGCCTGGCCGTCGGTGCCGCTCTGGCGGGTGTCGTCGATGCGGCGCGACAGCGAGCGAATCTCGTTCTCGATCGATTCGATGGCCCGGCGCGGCATCGCTTCGGTAATGGCGTGACGGATTTCGGCAAGTTCGCTGCGGAAAGCGGTGATCGATTGCTCGATGTGATCAGGACGTTGCAATGCCTCGATCTGGCTCGTGATCTTGACCAGATGGCGCTCCAGCGACGAAAAATCCGGGCCCGCCGGCGCTGCCGGTGGAGCGTACGCCGGCGCCGGCGGCGGCGCGCTGCGCGGCGGCATCTGCCGGGGCGCGGCGTTATCGAGTTCGTTCTGGCGCGCCGCGATTTCCGCGATCGCAAAATCGAGCGAGGCCGGGCTGAGCGGAGGTGAGGGACGATAGACCTGGGCTGCCGCGCGCTCGACCATGTCGGTCTGGCGCTGCTTGTCCTGGATCTGGGCCTGGCGCGCCGGGGCAGGGTTTGAGATCTGCGAGAGCCTTGCGTCGAGGCGGGCGATGGCATCGTTCAACTGCCGCGCGACGGCTGGCTCACCGCGGGGAGTTTCACCGCGCGGCGGATCGCTACGCGGTCGGGGTTGAGAAATCTGCTCGATCTGCCGGGCGATCGAATCCAGCCGCTGGTGAATGTCCGCGACCTCGCGGTTCTCCGGGCTGGGCATCGCCGGGCGCTGGTCATAGGACGGACGAAAGCTGGGAGCGGCGGTATCGCCGAGGTTGGAATTGAGCCAGTCGCTCAGCGACATGCCGGCCCGGCGCGCGGCGGCCTCGGCCCTCTCCCGGACGGACGGATCGATGCCTTCATTACTCCACGATACGCGCGAATTCATGCTCTCGTCCGGTTCCGAATCCGGCGCGCTATCTGCGCCTTCAGCCTCCCCGCGCGTCCCCGATTAGGAGACAATCGAAATCCGCGCAGGTCGTCTGCCTCTGATCCTGACTTTTTCGCGTTACGGTAAATAACCGGTTAAGGAATCGCGCCGGGCTGCCTTAAAGTTCGCCTCGGGAGCAAAATCCCTGCGCTTCTCCGAGGGCCGCGCGAACAGCGGCGCCGCGACTGCGACCGGCCGACCGCCTAACCGCTGGATTCGGCGTCCCGGATCGAAACCACATTGGTCTGATCAGCGCCGATCGACAGAGCCGACAACGCCTCGAGCGCCTCTTCGCACCACTCCACCACGGCCTGCTCGTGACGCACGCCGAGGCGAAGGCTCAGGAGCTTGCCCAGGTCCGCCGGCGAAGCGATGCCCTGCGGGAAGCGCTTGTTGAGAATGCGTTCGTAGCGGGAACAACGGTCGCGGTGGTGTTCCAGCCGCGCCATCAGATCGGTGCGCAAAGGTTCGATGTCGACGCTGTCGAGCGCATAGAGCCGCACCAGCAGATCGTCCTTGATCGACGCCGGGACGCTCGGCCGGGCGGCCCAGTGCCTCAATGCGGCCCGGCCCTCTTGTGTGAGGGTGTAGACCAGCTTGTTGGGCTTGCCGGACTGCACGACTTCGCGGCCCTGGATGTGGCCGCGGTCGCGAAGCCGCGTCAGCTCGCGATAGATCTGCTGATGGTCGGCTTTCCAGAAAAACCCGATCGACGCATCGAACGTCTTGGCGAGCTCATAGCCCGTCATCGGACGTTCCGTGAGGCATGCAAGGATTGCGTCGCCAAGCGCCAAGTCGCCAGCCCTCCGTCGCTTTCGAACTGTTATTGACTTTATGCATAAAGTTGCATATGCGTCAATGCGCATAATCGGAAATGGCGCGCTTGTCAGGGCCCGACTTCGCCATCGCCCGGACCGGAGACCTCATGCCCATGACCGCCCTCGACAAGTGGTACGACTACATGAAGTCCCATGATCACGCGGCGCTATGGGATCTGCTCCACCCCGATGCGGTGTTCGAGAGCCCCGTCGTTCACACGCCGCAACGCGGGCGCGACATCACGTTCAAATATCTGTCGAGCGCGGAAAAGGTGCTGGGCGGCCCGGGCTTCCGATACATCGGCGAATGGCGCAGCGCCAACGGCGCGGTCCTCGAATTCGAAAACGAGATCGAGGGGATCAAGCTCAACGGCGTCGATATCATCACTTTCAGCGAGGATGACCGGATCGCGCGTTTCAAGGTCATGGTGCGCCCGCTCAAGGCGATCAATCTGCTGCATCGTTTGATGGGGGAGCAACTGGCAAAGCCCTGAGGCATATTTGCTGCCTTGCTCATTCCCCACAACCTGTCGAACCGGATAAGGTCGATTTTCCGGAACACCGCAAAGTCTCGCTTCAACGCCTCCGCCAATTTCAGCCTGTCCCTGCCGGGAGAACATGATGCCGATCTACAAAGCCCCCCTGGAAGACGTCAATTTCCTGCTCAACGACGTGTTTCAGATCGACCGCTACGACAATCTTCCCGGATTCAGCGACGCCTCCGCCGACGTGCGGGAGGCGGTATTGTCGGAAGCCGCCAAACTCAGCGAAGAAGTGCTGCAGCCGCTCAACCGCGTTGGCGACCTGGAAGGCTGTGTCCGCCATGATGACGGCAGCGTGACCACGCCGAAGGGATTCAAGGAAGCATACAAGCAGGTCGCCGAGGGCGGCTGGCTCGGCCTTTCGGCGCCGACGGAGTATGGCGGGCAGGGATTGCCGGTCTCGCTGAGCCAGGCCGTCAACGAATTTCAGTGTTCGGCGAATATGGCGTTCTCGATGTATGGCGGCCTGACCATGGGCGCGACCGCGGCGCTGATCGTGCACGGCAAGCCCGAGCAGAAGCAGATGTTCGTGCCGAAGATGGTGGCCGGTGAATGGACCGGCACCATGAATCTCACCGAGCCGCAATGCGGCACCGACCTCGGTCTGTTGCGCACAAAGGCGGTCAAGCAGGCCGACGGCAGCTACAAGATTACCGGGACCAAGATCTTCATCTCCGCCGGCGAGCACGACCTTGCCGGAAACATCATCCATCTGGTTCTGGCGCGGATCGAGGGCGCGCCCAGCGGCATCAAGGGCGTTTCGCTGTTCGTGGTACCCAAGATCCTGGTCAACGCCGACGGATCGCTCGGCGCGCGCAACGGCGTCACCTGCGGTTCGATCGAACACAAAATGGGCATTCACGGTAATTCGACCTGCGTGATGAATTACGACGGCGCCACCGGCTGGCTGATCGGGGAGGAAAACAAGGGCATGCAGGGCATGTTCGTGATGATGAACGAGGCGCGGTTGGGAGTGGCGGTACAGGGGCTGGCGCAGTCCGAGGTCGCCTATCAGAACGCCGCGGCCTATGCCCGCGACCGTCTGCAGGGCCGCTCGCTCTCCGGGCCTAAGGCGCCGGACAAGCCGGCCGATCCGATCATCGTGCATCCCGACGTGCGCCGCACGCTGCTCACGATTCGCGCCTTCAACGAGGCGGCGCGTGCGATGGTGGTGTGGACCGCGCTGAAGAGCGACGTCGCCCACCGCTCCAGCGATCCCAAGGATCGGCAGGAGGCCGACGATCACATGGGGCTGATGACGCCGGTCCTGAAGGGCGTTCTGACCGATGTGGGATTTTCCAACGCGGTGCTGGCGCAGCAGATGTATGGCGGTCACGGCTATATTGCCGAGAACGGCATGGAGCAGTTCGTGCGCGATGCGCGCATCGCCATGATCTATGAAGGCGCCAACGGCATTCAGGCACTCGATCTCGTCGGACGCAAACTGCCGCGCGACGGCGGCCGCGCCGTGATGTCCTTCTTTGGCGAGGTCGCCGCTTTCGCTAAGGATCATGGCGCGGAGGAGGCGATGAAGCCGTTTGTCGCCCCGCTGAGCACGGCGCTCGGTCATCTGCAGCAGGCCACCACCTGGCTGATGCAGAATGCGATGATGAAGCCGGACAATGCCGGCGCCGCCGCCACCGATTACATGCAGCTGTTCGGCCTCGTCACCTTCGCCTATATGTGGGCGCGGATGGCGAAAGTCGCACACGACAAGATTGCAGGCAGCGGCGCGACGCCCTATCTGTCGACCAAGCTGGTGACCGGCCGCTTCTTCATGGAACGGATGCTGCCGGAAACGTCAGTGCATCTTGCGCGCATCCAGACCGGAAGCGCGACCATCATGGAATTGGCGGCTGAAGCCTTCTGACCGGAAAAATCCTTCCCGCGGCCGCTCGATAATCCGCCGCGGTATCTTCCCAATCGCCTAAATATTATGATCCTCATACCAGGAGGGCGTCATGCCTGAGGCATATATCTACGATCACGTTCGCACGCCGCGCGGCCGCGGCAAGGCCGACGGCGCGCTGCACGAGGTGACCGCGGTGGCGCTGGCGACCGCGCCGCTGAAGGCGCTCAAGCAGCGCAACAATCTGCCCGAGGGCGTGGTCGACGACGTCATCCTCGGCGTGGTCGATCCGGTCGGCGAGGCCGGCTCCGACATCGCGCGCTTTGCGGCGCTCAACGCCGGTCTCGGCGATTCCGTCCCCGGCATCCAGATCAGCCGGTTCTGCGCCTCCGGCCTTGATGCGGTGAATTTCGCCGCCGCCCAGATCATGAGCGGCCAGCACGAACTCACCATCGGTGGCGGCGCCGAATCGATGAGCCGCATCGGTATCGGCGCCTCCGGCGGCGCCTGGCCGATGGACCCCTCGATCGCGGTGCCGGCCTATTTCATGCCGCAGGGGGTCTCCGCCGACCTGATCGCGACCAAATACGGGTTTTCGCGCGACGATGTCGATGCCTATGCGGTGCAGAGCCAGCAGCGCGCCGCCAAGGCCTGGGACGAGGGCCGCTTCAAGAATTCGGTGATCCCGGTGACGGACGTCAACGGCCTCACCATCCTCGCCAAGGACGAGCACATGCGGCCGACGACGACGATGCAGTCGCTCGGTCAGTTGCAGCCTTCCTTCGTCACCATGGGACAGATGGGCGGCTTCGATGCGGTGGCGATCCAGTCGCATCCAGAAATCGAGCGCATCAACTACGTCCACCACGCCGGCAATTCGTCCGGCATCGTCGACGGTGCCGGCGCGGTCCTGCTCGGCAGCAAGGAAGCCGGCGTCAAGTATGGCCTGAAGCAGCGTGCAAAAATCCGCGCCTTCGCCAATATCGGCTCGGAGCCGGCGATGATGCTGACCGGCCCGGTCGATGTGACCGAGAAGCTGCTCGAGCGCTCGGGCATGAAGAAATCCGACATCGACCTGTTCGAATTGAACGAGGCGTTCGCCTCGGTGGTGCTGCGCTATATGCAGGTCTTCGACATCGATAACGCCAAGATCAACGTCAATGGCGGCGCTATCGCGCTCGGCCATCCATTGGGGGCGACCGGGGCGATGATTCTCGGTACCGTGCTCGACGAACTCGAGCGAACCAACAAGTCGACCGCGCTGGTCACGCTATGCATCGGCGGCGGCATGGGTACGGCGACCATCATCGAGCGGGTGTGAGGGCTTAGGGTGGGCAAAGGCGCGATTCGCGCCGTGCCCACCACTTGAATTCGGTTTATCATGGTGAGCACGCTTCGCGTTGCCCACCCTACGATCAGAGACAACCGCCGCGCCTGCGGGCTGCCGGCATCGAGGGAGCGACAAATGGCCTTCAAGAATTTCAAAGTTGAGACCGACGCCGACGGCATCGTGCTGGTGACCTGGGACACTCCGGGTCGTTCGATGAACGTGCTTGACGAAACCTCGGTCACCGAACTCGAGGAGATCGTCAAGCAGACCTCCGCTGACGCGGCGGTGAAGGGCGTGGTCATCACCTCGGGCAAGGAAGCGCTGTGCGCCGGCGCCGATCTGTCGATGCTGGAGGGCATGAGCCGCCAATATGGCGAGTTGCTGAAGGCCAAGGGCGAGGTCGCGGCCAACCAGATGCTGTTCGACCAGAGCCGCCGCTTCTCGCAGGTGTTCCGCAATATCGAAACCTCGGGCAAGCCCTGGGTCGCCGCGATCAATGGGCTGGCGCTCGGCGGCGGTTTCGAACTCACGCTGTCCTGCCATTACCGCGTCGCCGCGCAGAATCCGAAGACCCGGCTCGGCCTGCCGGAAATCAAGGTCGGGCTTTTCCCGGGCGCCGGCGGCACCCAGCGCGTGCCGCGCATCGTCTCGCCGCAGGATGCCATGCAACTCCTGCTCAAGGGTGAGGCGATCAATCTCGACAAAGCCAAGGCGCTGAATCTGATTCACGCCATCGTTCCCGCTGCCGATCTCGTCAAGGCGGCCAAGGACTGGATCAAGGGCGGCGGCAAGGCGGTCGCGCCGTGGGACGAGAAGGGTTTCAAGCTGCCGGGCGGCGCGGTCTTCTCCAAGGCCGGCATGATGATGTTCCCGGCCGGCAACGCCATCTACCGCCGCGAGACCTACGACAATTATCCGGCGGCGCGCGCCATCATGAGCTGCGTCTACGAAGGCCTGCAGTTGCCGATCGATGCGGCGCTGCGCGTCGAATCGCGCTACTTCACGCAGATCCTGCGCAGCAAGGAAGCGGCGGCAATGATCCGCAGCCTGTTCCTGT
This sequence comes from Bradyrhizobium sp., assembly GCF_004799445.1. Lineage (GTDB taxonomy): Bacteria > Pseudomonadota > Alphaproteobacteria > Rhizobiales > Xanthobacteraceae > Bradyrhizobium. The sequence goes on along the minus strand of NZ_SSNA01000032.1, from coordinate 6,873 downwards.
CGATGCAGGAACTGAACAAGGGCGCGCGGCGTCCGCAAAACGTGCCACCGACCAAGGTCAAGAAGCTTGCCGTGATCGGCGCAGGTTTCATGGGCGCCAGCGTCGGCTACGTCTCGGCGCGTGCCGGCATCGACGTGGTGCTGATCGACCGCGACCAGGAGAGCGCCGACAAGGGCAACGGCCATGCGCAAGCCGTGATCGATGATCTGATCAAGAAGGGCCGCGCCAAGGAAAGCGATCGCGACGCCATCCTGTCGCGCATCACCGCGACCGCCGACTATAACGTGCTGAAAGACTGCGACCTCGTCATCGAGGCGGTGTTCGAGGATCGAAAGGTAAAGGCGGAGACCTACGCCAAGGCGCAGCCGCTGCTCAGGGGCGATGCGATCTTTGCCTCCAATACCTCGACGCTGCCGATCAATTCGCTGGCGGAAGAGTTCAAGGACCAGAGCAAGTTCATCGGTATTCACTTCTTCTCGCCGGTCGAGAAGATGATGCTGGTGGAAATCATCGTCGGCAAGAACACCGGCGATGTCGCGCTCGCCACCGCGCTGGATTACGTGCGCGTGATCGGCAAGACCCCGATCGTGGTCAACGATTCCCGCGGCTTCTTCGCCAACCGCTGCGTGCTGCGCTTCACCGCCGAAGGCCTGGAAATGCTGATGGAAGGCGTGCCGCCGGCAATGATCGAGAACACCGCGAAGATGGCGGGCATGCCGGTCGGGCCGCTGTCATTATCCGACGAAGTGGCGCTCGATCTCGTGCTCAAGATCATGAAGGCGACCGAGGCCGACCTCGGCGCCAACGCCATCGACCAGGCCCAGAAGAAGCTCTTGGTCGAAATGGTCGAGAAGCAGGGCCGCTTCGGCCGCAAGAACGGCAAGGGCTTTTACGACTATCCCGAGAAGGGCAAGGGCCAAAAGAGCCTGTGGTCGGCCTTGAGCGGGTTGCAGCCGAAGCATCTCGATCCCGATATCCTCGACGTCGAGGAGCTGAAGCAGCGCTTTCTCGTGGTGCAGGCGGTGGAAGCGGCGCGCACCGTTGAAGACCATGTCATCACCGACATGCGCGAGGCCGATGTCGGCTCGATCCTCGGTTTTGGATTCGCGCCGTTCACCGGCGGCACGCTGTCCTACATCGACTTCATGGGCACGAAAAACTTCGTCGCGCTGTGCCACAAGCTCGAGGCCAAATACGGCTCGCGCTTCACCCCGCCGAAACTCCTGATCGACATGGCGGCAAAGGGCGAGACCTTCTACGGCCGGTTCCCGCCGAAAAAGCAGCCCGCGGCGGCGTAACTCCTAACTCTCGCCGTCATGGCCGGGCAAAAGCGCCGAGCGGCCGCTTCCGCCGGGGCCCGGCCAAACGCGTCCGGCTATCCGGCGCGCAGGGACGGGCTCAGCGCGGAATGATTGCCGGTGGGGAGCTTGGAGATAAGCCATGAAGACGACGCAATGATCCGGGCAATCGTTCTGCTAATTGCTTTCGCTGTCACTACCGGCACCGCGGGTGCGGAAGAGGCTTCAATCAATTTGGCTGGTATCGGCAGTCGGAAGTGTTCTTATTGGCTCTCCGGTCCCGACCATCGGCTGGAGGGTACGGTCTGGATTTATGGCTTTTGGAGCGGCTTGAATTATGTGGCGGCGTCGAGCCAGCAAGACCAGCCGAAAACGAACGGCACGGCCATGATCACCGCTGTTGAAGTGGCTTGCAAAGGCAATCCATCGCAGATTTTGGCCTCCGCTGCCTGGGCAGCCTATATCGATAGCAACCAAAAGTAAGTCCCTCCGCCGTCCGAATTCCCTGAATTGTGCAACACGGCAAGGTTGCAGAAAGGTGGATTCCATATGGCTATACTGAGCGAATCTCGGCGCGGCCGTCATGCGCCGAACGTTCGTTCGACCGCGCTCGGAGGAGAATAACCAATGGCGAATGATGATCGCACCAGGATAATTCCGGGGAGAACGGCGGAATCAGCAGCCATGTCGGCGAACGTCAAACGAGCGATGGCGATCACCGCCAATCTCAACCGTTTGACGTTCAACGATGCCGACGAAGTCCGGGCCTTGTTCAGCGATCTCATCGGCAAGAAAGTGGACGACAGTTTTTTATTGATCCCGCCATTCTACACAACCGGTGGGGTCGACATCAGTATCGGGCGCAATGTTTTCGTAAATCAGAACTGCACTTTTTATGATCTTGGCGGGCTCGACATTGCCGACGATGTGATGATCGGGCCGAACGTGAGCATCATCACGTCTGGCCATCCCGTCGAACCGTCTCGGCGGCGCGCCCTCACAATCGCAAAGCCCATCGTGATTGAAAGAAACGTCTGGATCGCAGCCGGCGCAACGATCATCGGCGGAGTGACGGTGGGCGAAAACTCGGTTGTTGCGGCGGGTTCCGTGGTCACCAGGAACGTTCCCCCCAATACTCTTGTCGGAGGAAACCCGGCGAGGGTCATTCGTTCGATTGCCGACTGAGGGCACGACTTTCCTGTCGTCTCTCAAAACTCCCTGATTTTCGACCTGAAATCGCTGTTGCAGCAGTCTTGATTTTCTTCCGGCCTTATTTCTTGTCCCGGCCGGATTGGGCTTCCGGTGATCTCCGCGCCACGCGTTCCCGGCGGTTGGTCTCTTCGCGGCCCTGTTGCTCCTGCTCCAACCGTTGAAGCAAGAGTTGAGTTTCCAGGGTGCAAGGAAACGATAATTTTCTCGGCGCGCCATAGCGCGGGTACAAGGTCAAACTGCCGGACATCCATGACGAAATCGCCGGGGTCGTCGGGGTTTCATCCCTGGGCTTGGGCATTTAGGTCTCGATATGGAAGACGAACGGGCGGCAGGCTGCAGTTCCCCGGCAACGCCCAGACCCGCCTTGTGGTTCCGGCACGTTTTCAGCATGGGCGAAGACGTGGATGCCCGGCGCAAGGCCGGGCATGACGAACCGCAAAAAAAGGCCGGATCATCGATCCGGCCCTTTGTACTGAGAATTATTCTCTGAGAACTCACGCCGCCTTCAGCAGGCCTTCCTTGGTCAGGGCTTCCTGCACCTTCGGCCGCGCCGCGACGCGGTCCTTGTAGGCCATCAGGTTATTCAAGCCGGAGAGGTCCAGTTTGTTGCCGTCGGCCCAGCGTAGCATGGTGTAGAGATAACCGTCGGCGACGGTGAACTGCTTGCCCATCAAATAGTCGCGGCCGGCAAGCTGGCTGTCGGCATATTTGAATTTGCCCATGATGCGGTCCTTGAAGAAGTTCTTCACCTCGTCCGGGATCGTCGGATTAAACAGCGGGCTGAAGTTCTTGTGAAGCTCACCCGTGATGAAGTTGAGCCACTCCAGCAGCTTGTAGCGCTCGGCGCTGTCGCGCGCGGGCGCGAGATTCTTGGCTGAAGCCTTGTCGGCAATCATCTGGACGATGACCGGGCCCTCGGTCACGAGCTCGCCATTGTCCAGCGCAAGCGCCGGCACCTGGCCCTTGGGATTGACCTTGAGATAGTCGTCGCCATTCTCAAGCTTCTTGGCCCGCAGGTCGACCTTGACCAGGTCGTATGGCAGACCCGCCTCCAGAAGCGCGATATGGGGTGAAAGCGAACAGGCTCCGGGCGAATAATAAAGCTTCATCGGAATTTCCTTCCCTCGGATGATTGGCAAACAGCCAACAGATGACTAAATGCATCTGCATGAAATAGTCAAGATTGATGCAGCTGCATTTAGTGCGCTACACTCTCTCGTCATCTATGGGCCGGACCATGAAGCGCAAACCATCGACCGAGGCGACCGCCGCCTGGATTCGCCTGATGCGAGTCCAGAGCCGGGTGCTTGACGCCGTCGAGCAGGAGTTGAAGAAGGCCGGGTTTCCGCCGCTGGCCTGGTACGATGCGTTGCTCGAACTGTCGCGCGCGCCGTCGGGCGAGATGCGCCCGGTGGAACTGGAAAAGCAGATGCTGATCCCGCAATACTCGACTTCGCGGCTGATCGACCGGCTGGTCGACGAAGGGCTGGCGGCGCGCCGCGAATGCAAGATCGACAAGCGCGGCCAGTTCGTCGAGATCACCGAGGCCGGGCGCGAGCTGCAGAGGAAGATGTGGAGCGCGTATTCGGCCGCGATCGAAAAACACGTTGGTTCGAAGCTTTCCGACACCGATGCCGTAAAACTCTGTGGTCTGCTTGACCGGTTGGGCTGCTCCTGCGGCGAGGCTCCATCGCTCGCCGCGAGAGACGGCGCTCCCGCCCGATGATATTGTTTTTGCCTTTCGCATCCGCGGACTGCCTGGTTCGCGGATACTCCCGACACCGCGCGCGTTTGGTCGAAACGCCCCACCTCCGGAATCCGCATGGCGCGTGACCAGATCGATATGACGCCCCTGCAATCGCGCGAGGAATTGGTCGCGTGGCTGGAAGCGGGCGTGAAGCCTCGTTCCGAATTCCGGATCGGCACCGAGCATGAAAAGACGCCCTTTACGCTGAACGGCCATCAGCCGGTGCCTTACGAAGGCGCCCGCGGCATCGGTGTGCTGCTGGAAGGCATGCAGCTCCTGCTCGGCTGGGAGCCGATCATGGAGCGCGGCAACATCATCGGGCTGTATGACGTCACCGGCGGCGGCGCGATTTCGCTGGAGCCCGGCGGCCAATTCGAATTGTCGGGCGCGCCGGTCGAGACCGTGCATCAAACCCAGGCCGAATTGATGGCGCATCTGGCGCAGGTGAACGAGATCGCAACGCCCCTGGGGATAGGTTTTCTCGGGCTCGGCATGACGCCGTCATGGTCTCGGGCGCAGATTCCGATGATGCCCAAGGGACGCTACAAGATCATGACCGGCTATATGCCGAAGGTCGGCAAATACGGCATCGACATGATGTACCGGACCTGCACGGTGCAGACCAATCTCGACTTCTCCTCGGAGGCCGACATGGTCAAGAAGCTCCGGGTATCGGTGGCGCTGCAGCCGGTGGCGACCGCGCTGTTCGCCAATTCGCCGTTCACCGAAGGCAAGCCCAACGGCTTCCTGTCGTTCCGCTCCGAGATATGGCGCGACACCGACAATGCGCGCGCCGGGATGATCCCGTGGGCGTTCGAGGACGGCATGGGGTTCGAGCGCTGGGTCGATTATGCGCTGGATGTGCCGATGTACTTCGTCAAGCGCGGCGATGCCTATATCGACGTGGCAGGGTCGTCGTTCCGCGATTTCTTCGACGGCAAAAATCCCGCATTGCCCGGCGAGCGTCCGACGTTGTCGGACTGGGCCAACCATCTCTCGACGATTTTCCCCGAAGTGCGGTTGAAGCGCTATCTGGAAATGCGCGGCGCCGACGGCGTGCCCTGGGGACGGCTGCCGGCCTTGCCGGCGTTTTGGGTCGGACTGCTCTACGACGACACCAGCCTCGACGCCGCATGGGACATCGTCAAATCCTGGAATGCCTTCGAACGCCAGTCGCTGCGTGACGACGTGCCGCGCCTCGGCTTCAAGGCCAGGATCCGGCATCACTATCTGTTCGAGATCGCCAAGGAATGCCTGGCGTTGTCGCATGCGGGGCTGAGCCGGCGCGGCCACGTCGATCACTTCGGACGCGACGAGACCCGCCATCTCGAGCCGTTGGACCGGATCATCGATTCCGGGCAAACCCCCGCCGAGGAGATGCTGGAGAAATTCCATGGCCCCTGGCAGGGTTCGGTAGAACCGGCCTATGACGAATACGCATTCTAGCTGGCGCACAATCGGGACCGCAGGGTCGCGTTAGCCTGCGATGGGAGCCGGGTTCCACGCAAGCTGTTGTGCCTTGGTGCTTTTCTCGGGGGCCAGGGCGCGCCGGCGGATCCCCGGATGGAAGGGTTTTTGCACCGTTCATCCGCCGTACAGGTTCGTGGCGATCAAATGACAACCCGCAAAATGCGGGGAAGTCCAATCGGTTGAAAGCATCGCGAATGTGGGGAGGCCGCCTGCTCGGGGCGTGTTTGGTGACGCTCGCTTTTTTTGCGGCCGCCACGACCATGCGACCGGCATTTGCTCAGACCAACTTCGATCGTCCGGGCGGCGATTATCTGAGTTCATTGGTGCCCTCGGGCGATCCGGCGGATTGTGCGCTGGTGTGCGAGCGCGACCGGCGTTGCCGGGCATGGAGCTTCAACTATCCGAGCGATACTGCGGGCAGCGCGGTCTGCTGGCTGAAGAACAACGTGCCGGCACGCACCCCGGATGATTGCTGCGTCTCGGGCGTGCGCGGCGCTGGCGTGGTCGAACCGCGCAATGGAGCGATCGAGACCTCGATCGACCGCTACGGTGGCGATTATCGCAGTTTCGAACTCAAGCGGGGCGAGCGTGACGAGGCCTGCAAGGCGGCTTGCGCCGGCGACAATAAATGCCGGGCCTGGACCTATGCCCGGCCCGGATATGCCGGAAAAGACGCTCACTGTTTTTTGAAAAAGGAAATCAAGCCACCGCGGCGCAAGCCCGGCTTCATTTCGGGCGTGGTCAGGTGACATCGGTGGCATCTGTACCGTAATGCGGGTGCGCGCGGAAATCGGTCATGCTTGATGGACTGATGTCGCGGCGCTGATGCGCGTCAGCGGTGCCGACAAACGGGTAGAGGCCGCGCTCGTCAATGCCTCGCCGCAGTGGCTCACTAATTTGACGACGACTTTTTAGCTGACCGAGCAGGGTGGAAGCATGCAGCTTGAATCGATCCTGACGTGCCCAAGGTGCAGCTTCCAGGCGACCGAAAAAATGCCGACAGATGCTTGCCAGTATTTCTACGTCTGCAAGGGCTGCGGTGAAAAACTCAAGGCCCTGCCGGGCGATTGTTGCGTGTTCTGTTCCTACGGTTCGGTGCCTTGTCCGCCCATCCAGCAGAACGGCAAGGGCGAGTGCTGCGGCTAG
>NZ_SSNA01000031.1 GCF_004799445.1 Bradyrhizobium sp. | reverse complement strand
CCAGCACCGTGCTCCGCACCGAGGCGTCCGCCCTGGGTTCGAACCTGTCCGTCGTGCAGATCCGTCAGGACTTCAACAAGAACCTGATCAACGTGCTGCAGACCGGCTCGTCCAACCTGACCCTGGCCGACACCAACCAGGAAGCGGCCAACAGCCAGGCGCTGTCGACCCGCCAGTCGATCGCGGTTTCCGCGCTCGCGCTCGCCAACCAGTCCCAGCAGAGCGTGCTTCAGCTCCTGCGCTGATCGCGGCTGCGAGACAAATCTTCGAGGCGGCGGGGGAAACCCCGCCGCCTTCGACTCCACGATTCTGAAAAGGCTGCATGGCGGCTTGCTTGCCGCGCATTGGCACGGGCGACGTTTCGAAACGGCCGGAAACGATCGCGCTTCCCGCCGTCGCACCCTGAAAGACCACGTCCATGCCGTTGAGAGTCGAGCTCAAGCCGTTCGAGCGAATCACCATCGGCGAAATCGTCCTCATCAATTCGGGTACCCGCGCCTCGTTCCTGGTCGACGGCGACGCGCCGATTCTGCGCGAGAACGACACCGTAACCGCGGAGACCGCCAACACGCCGGTCAGGCGCCTCTATTTCTGCGCTCAGATGATGTATCTGAAAAACGATATTCCGAGATATCGGACTTCGTATCTTGGCCTCGTCAAGGACCTCCGCGAGACGATTCCAGAGTTCCTCGATCCAATCGACACCGTCAGCGACCACGTTTCGGGCGGCTCCCTTTACAAGGGCCTCAAGGAAATCCGCAAATTGATGAAACGTGAAGAAGAGCTGTCGAGGATCCACGCATAAGGCGGCTCAAGCCTGGTTCGCGCATTTCGTCCGCCACGTCCTGTTTGCGTGAAATCGAGGCGCAGGCGCCGCTGATAGACATCGACTGCAACCTCGCGCCGGGCCTTCATCCGTATTTGCACGGGGGCTTAAATTAACGGGAAAGTGAGCCTGGAGGGGCTATCGGTTGCAGGAGGGGTTTTGCTGAATCGCTGCTTGGGAGGCCAGCAGCGTGATCTCTGCCTGGAGAATGCCGCCGCTTCGGCTGTCCTCGACGTTAATCGCGTCCTCGAAATCGTGCCGAAGACTTCGCTTGCCGGAACGTTTGAGGCGCAATCGAACCGTCGCATTGGGAAGAAGCTAAAATGAGAACATGCTTGGTGGTCGACGATTCGGCCGTCGTTCGGAAGATCGCAAGGCGTATCCTGGAAGGTTTGGGTTTCCAGATCGTCGAAGCCGAAGACGGCGAGAAGGCGCTCGAGGTCTGCAAGCGCGGACTGCCCGATGCCGTTCTGCTCGACTGGAACATGCCGGTCATGGACGGATATGAATTTCTCGGCCATCTCCGCCGCATGCCCGGCGGCGACCAGCCGAAGGTGGTGTTCTGCACCACCGAGCACGATCTCGCGCACATCAAGCGCGCGCTCAACGCCGGCGCCAACGAATACATCATGAAGCCGTTCGACAAGGACATCGTCGCGGCCAAGTTCCAGGAAGTCGGGCTGATCGAGGTCGCGGCGCCGGAGTAATCCGTCGATCCGAAATCACTGCAATTTGCGAGGCCGCCCGTGACTCCGTCCGATTACGAATATCTGCGCAAAATCCTCAAGGAGCATTCAGGTCTCGACCTGTCCGCCGACAAGCAGTATCTGATCGAAAGCCGGCTGCTTCCGCTTTCGCGCAAATCAGGTCTGTCCGGCATCGACGAACTCGTGCAAAAAATGAAGGGCGGATCATCTTCGATCACCGCGCAGGTGGTCGAGGCCATGACCACCAACGAGACCTTCTTCTTCCGCGACAAGGTTCCTTTCGACCACTTTCGCAATTCGATCATGCCTGAAATACTGCAGGCGCGGGCAAGCCGCCGCAGTGTTCGGATCTGGTGCGCCGCCGGCTCAACCGGCCAGGAGCCTTATTCCCTGGCGATGTCCCTGAAGGAGATGGGCGCTGCGCTCGCCGGCTGGCGGGTCGAAATCATTGCGACCGATATTTCGCCGGAGGTACTCGAGAAATCCAGGGCGGGACTATACAGCCAGTTCGAGGTCCAGCGCGGCCTTCCGATTCAGATGCTGGTCAAATATTTCAAACAGACAGGAGAACTCTGGCAGATCAATGCCGAGATTCGCGCGATGGTCCAGCACCGCCAGCTCAATCTGCTGCAGGATTTTTCCCAATTGGGGGTGTTTGATGTCATTTTTTGCCGCAACGTTCTGATCTATTTCGACCAGGACACCAAGATCGATATCTTCAACCGCCTCGCCAAAGTGACCGCACCGGATGGCTTTCTCGTGCTGGGCGCGGCGGAAACCGTGGTCGGGCTCACCGAGGTCTTCAAGCCCTACCCTGAACGGCGCGGTGTTTACCGGCCCAACGACCTGCGTGCAGCATCTCCAAGGGTTCCAGCCGTCGGCGCGATCGCACCGAAAACCCTTGCGGTGGCCGGCCTGCGGCCATGACAGAGTTAGGCAAAGGAACTGATCGCGTGACGTTCAGCCGCGGATACGGCGTCTGCATCATGGGCATTGACGGGACGTGGCGTCGCGATTGTCTGCTCAACGCCATCTCCGACACCGAGGCCGTGCTCACCGTGGAGGGCTCGATCCAGGGCCTCAATCTCAAGGAGTTCTTTCTGCTGTTGTCCTCCACCGGCCTGGCCTATCGCCGATGCGAACTTGTCCGCGTCAACGGTACCGAGATGGACGTCCAGTTCCTCAAGGCCAAAAGCCGGAAAAAGAAGCTGGGCGGCCCGCCAAATCAGGAAGTCCAGGCGCGCGCCGGCGGCAGGGCTGGCTGAACGGCGAAGGTTCCCCCCAACGCTACTTGTGCGATAAGTTATCGTCCCTTACAAACATCGGCGGGCCGGGCGTAGCAACGTCCGGCGAGTGCGCGTCATTTTTCACTGCCCAGGGACGATGGCACATGACTGAAAAACCGCCCACCCGAGGTGAGATATTCGTCGTCGACGATGATCCCGCTGTCCGTGAAACGCTTTCGATGGTTCTGTCGGCCGCAGGTTATCAGGTCATCTGCTTTGCCGACGGCGCTGCGCTGCTGGCGGTCGCGCGCGGCCGGACTCCCGCCTGCATTCTGCTCGATGTGAATATTCCCGGCGCATCGGGCCTCGATATCCTGAAGGAGCTGCGCGGCGAGGACTATCCGGCGCCGATTTTCATGATCTCCGGGCAGGGCGACATCGCCATGGCGGTCAGCGCAATCAAGAACGGCGCGCTGGATTTCATCGAAAAGCCGTTCCGGGGCAGCGAAATCGTCACCCGGCTGGACGAGGCGATCGCGGCCTATGCGCGCCGTCAGGCGGATGATTCCGCATCAAGAATCGCATCGCTGCATTTTCCCGGCCGCGAACCGTTGACCCGGCGCGAGCGCGAAGTGCTTGAGCAGTTCGCATCCGGCGCCTCCAACAAGGAGGCCGGACGCCATCTGGGAATCAGCCCGCGCACGATCGAGGATCACCGCGCGAACATCATGAAAAAGTTCGGCGCAAGGAACGCGGCCGACCTGATCAGGATTGTGATGACCGCCTCGCGCGCTTCCTGAGCCGGCGTCTTTCGGCGTTCAGCCGGAGAGCGCGGTCCGGACCATCACCGCCATTTCCGATTTGCGATACGGCTTGGCCAGCAGCAGGACGTCGGTGTCGAGCCGGCCGTGATGGATGATCGCATTTTCGGTGTAGCCCGAAGTAAACAGCACCTTCAGTCCGGGCCGGCGCCTTGCAATCTCGTCGGCAAGCTGCCGGCCATTCATCGCGCCGGGCATGATCACGTCGGTGAAAAGCAGATCGAATTGATGACCTGCGTCGACCAGCGCCACGGCTTCCGCGCCGTTTGCCGCCTCCAGCGTGACATAACCCAGCGAACGCAGTTGCGTCAGCACATAGTCCCGCACCAGCTTGTCGTCCTCCACGACCAGAATGGTTTCGTGGCCGCCCTGCGCGACGGTCGGCGCATCGCTGTCGGCTGCAACCGTTGCTCCGGTGCCGGGCGGCAGGTACATCCGGACCGTGGTCCCGTGGCCTTCCTCGCTATAGATCTTGACGTGCCCTGCCGATTGCTTGACGAAGCCATAGACCATGCTCAGGCCGAGGCCGGTACCCTTGCCGGGGCCCTTTGAGGTAAAGAACGGGTTGAAGACTTTGTCGATGATGGCGGCGGAGATGCCGGTTCCGGTGTCGCTGACCGCGATCAAGGCATAGGGGCCGGGCCGCACGTCACCGTGCTGGCTCGCGTAGTTATCATCGAGGTAGACCGAGCCGGTCTCAAGGATGAGCTTGCCGCCGCCCGGCATGGCGTCACGGGCATTGAGCGCAAGATTGAGGATGGCGGTGGCGAGCTGGTTGGGATCGACGGTGGCGAAGCAGGTTTCGTTTTCGAACACCGTTTCGATTTCGATCTGCTCCCCGAGCGTCGGCCGCAGCAATTTGGCGGTGTCGATCACCAGCATGTTGACGTCGATCTCCCGCGGCTGGAGCGGCTGCTTGCGGGCAAATGCCAGAAGATGCTGGGTCAGATCCGCGCCGCGCGAGGCGGCTTCGTCGATCATCCTGGTGATGGCCGACAGTTGCGGCTCCTTCTCGACCGCTTCGGCGAGGATCTCGATCGTTCCGGTGATGACCGTCAGGATATTGTTGAAGTCATGTGCGATCCCGCCGGTAAGCTGGCCGACGGCTTCCATTTTTTCGGCCTGACGAATGCGGTCCTCGGCCGCGATCTTGTCGGTGAGGTCGCGGAAGAATCCGTTGAAAACAAAACCCTCCCGCGTTTTCAGCGCGGTGACGCTCAACTCCGCCGTGAATTCCTTTCCGTCGCGACGGCGGGCCGTCATTTCACGGCGGCGCCCGAGGATCTGGTCCTGCCCGGAGCGCAGGAAGCGCTGCAGGGCGGCCGTAAGATCATCGCGGTCCGTTCCGGCGATAATCAGTTCGATGAGATTCTTTCCAAGCGCATCCTGGCGCGGCCAGCCGAAAATCTTCTCGGCCTGCCAATTCCAGTTGAGGATGCTGCCGCTCTCGTCGATCTGGACGAACGCATCGAGCGCGGTATCGATGATGCCGCGCGCCAGTTGCTCGCTTTCACGCAATGCATCTTGCGCCCGCCGGCTGTCGGTCATGTCGCGGCCGATGAAGAAATGCCGCTTGACCGGCTCTGACCAGGTCCCCATCCAGGACAGCGTCACGATTCGTCCATCCCTGTGGACGTAGCGTGAATCGAAGTTCCGGGTGTTCTGGCCGCGCCGCGCTGCGCGCATTTCCTCGCGGGTATTGTCGAGATCCTCGCCAAGGATGAAGTCGATCGCGCTGTGACCGATCATCTCCTCGGGCGCGTATCCAAGGATGGTTTGCGAACTGGGGCTGACCTGGACCAGCACGCCCTTGGGGTCGGTGACCAGGATCAGATCCTGGGAGGTCTCGAAGATGCGGCGGCGCTCCTCGATCTGCTGGCGCAGCGCGTGCTGGGTCCTGCGGCTTTCGGAGATGTCGCGGGCCGTCGTGGCTGCCCCGATGATCGCCCCCGACGGGGCCTTGATCGGCGATGCGCCGAGCGAAATTTCGACCGCACTGCCATCCTTGCGCCTTCGCACGGTTTCGAACGGCTCGACGGCCTCGCCGCAACCCGTCCTGCGCAGGATGTCATGGGTCTCGCGCAATCGGTCGGGGGGCACGAGGCTATCGATATTCCTGCCCACCGTTTCCGCCGCGGTATATCCGTACAAACGCTCCGCCGCCGGGTTCCAGCCGGATATGATGCCGTCGAGGGAGTAGGTCACGACGGAATCGCTGGACGATTCCACGGCGGCGCTGAAAATTCGCTCACGCGCCGCGTAATGGTCGCGCGCGGCTTCGGTGCGGCGATGTTCCTGCACCTCGCGCTCCAGCGCGGCGGTCTTGGCATTCGCCTCGCCCATCACGCGCGCAAATGCCCGCGCCAGCACGCTGGTTTCGCTGCGTGCATCAACCGGCACCGCTATCGGAATGTTGCTGCCGGCTCCTTCGACGGCCGCCGTCAAACGGCGGATCGGCCCGGTCAACGACCGTGCGATAAGCACCGCCAGCGCCGCGGCGCACAATACCGCGATCGCCCCGACCAGCAGGGTGGATTGCCGGATGATCGCGGGAGCCGCCATGAAGGTCGCATTTGGAACGGTTTCGATCGCTCCGACCCATTCCTTGTCGGCCAGAAGGACGGGCGCGAGCACGACCCCGCCCAATTGCCCAGCCTGATCCCGAACGATACGCGCAATGCTTTGTGTTGCGCCGGCCGCGGGTGTCAGGTCCGGGAAGTCGGCGCGCCAATTGGTCGGGGCCCCCAGTTGCGAGCCGAATTCGCGCCCACGATCAGGGTTGACGAGATAGTCGCCTTCTTTGTCGACGGCATAGATCTCGCCGCCTAGCCGCGGCGACGACCGCACGCGCTCGAGCGCCGGTCGCATGTCGACATTGATGATGATGATGCCGAACAGCTTGCCGTCGGATCCCGGCAGCGGGGTGGCAACGCGGATGGTCGGCACATGAGGGGTTTCGATGACACCGTTCTCCTGATTGAGATCCAGTGCCGAGACGTATATTTCGTTGGCCCGCAGGCCGATGGTCTCCCTGAAGTATGGCCGATCGCCCTTTCGCTGCAATTGCGCATCGGGAACCAGCCGGACGGCGCCGCCCGGCCCGGAGCGGTCGGCGCGGACGATTTCGCGGCCGCCATCCGCGATGCCGATCACGCGAAACTGCGCATAGGCGGGCTTGGCTTCGAGTTCGGCCAATAGACGCTCGGCGATCCGCTCTCGCCATGTCTTCTCGGAAAGGCCGTCAACGGGATCGATGCCCCCGGCCGCGAAATGCGCGCGAACCAGCCCGACCAGGGCTGTCTCGGATCGAAAGGTGGCAATATCGCCGCGCGCGCCGCCGACGTAGGATTGCAGATCGAAAGCGACCTGCCGCGAATGCGCCTCGACCCGATCGAGAACGCGCGGCAGTATCACCTGCTCCAGGTTGCGATAGCTCAGCCATCCGACGGCCGATACCGCGACCGCGACCAGGAGGCTCATCGCGATGGCCAGTCTGGTGGTCAGCGTCATCGTCGCATTCGCGCCATGTCCGTGACGTCCCGGCTTGCAGATCGGCGGCGCCAGCGACGCAATCCCCGCATCAGGGTCCGGGAGCGACGTCACCGACAGTGACGGCGGACGATGGACTCTTTGCGGCGTCAAGACAACCCGCAACCGCCGCCAATAGCGCGGCCGGCTTGAAGGGCTTTTGCAAGCTGGAGACCGCGCCAAGCCTGGTCGCCATGGTCAGGAAGTCCGCGCCGGAACCCGAAGCGATGGGGTTGCCCGAGATCACGATGATCGGGACAAGCGGCTGCTGTTGATGCACCACCCGCATGGTTTCGAACCCGTCCATGCCCGGCATGAAGATATCGAGAAACAGCAGATCGAACTCTCCGGTCTCGAATATCGCGATCCCGTTGCGGCCATCGCTGGCGACGACGACACTGTGGCCGGCCCGCTCCAGCAACAGCCGGATCGTCGCCTGCACGGCGCGGTCATCATCGATGATCAGGATTCTTGCCATGGCTGGTCTTCCGCGAGTCAATGAGAAGTTGTGAATCCGATGCGGCTTCAGCGCAAGCATTTCCTCGAAAATTGGCCGGTGATGTTGTTGATGGAACCGATCGGTCGAGCGCCGTCATATGCCCGATGCCGGGCATAGCTGGATCAACCGGGACGTGTATCGCGATTGCGGGCGAATATGGCCAACGCTAGGCTGCCATCGTCGATTCTGACGCTAATTGAGCCAGTATCCTGACCGTCATTGGCGCGGCGGACCGCCCTTGATCCCCTCAAACAACGCGGTAGCCAGCATGTGGGCCTTCCTTGAGCGAATCCTGGATTCGTCGATGTATTCTCCGCACGGTATCTGTCTGTTGTGGGAGCCCGAGCTGATATGGTTGCACGTGGTTTCCGACGCGCTGATCGCGCTGGCCTATTTCTCGATCCCGTTTGCGCTGGCGATTTTCGTGACCAAGCGCCGCGACCTCAAATTCGGATGGGTCTACTGGTCGTTCGCCTTTTTCATCCTGGCTTGCGGCCTGACGCATATTCTATCGATCTATACCCTGTGGGTGCCGGTCTACGGCATCGAAGGCCTCGTCAAGGCCGCTACCGCGGTGGCGTCCATCGTCACCGCCGGGATGCTGTGGCCGCTGTTGCCGGAACTGCTGACGATCCCTTCCCCGTTCGAACTTCGTCAGGCGCGGGAAGCGCTCAGGGAACAAGAAATGAAGGGCCGCGATTCCGAGCATTTGCTCCAGCAATTCCGCCAGGCCCAGCAGGCCCTGCGCGAGAGCATGGCGCGCCTGACGGCCGTGGTGGAGACCGCGGTCGACGGATTTATCCTGATCGATGCGCGCGGTCGCATCCTTCTGTTCAATCCGGCCTGTGAAAGGCTGTTCGGGTATCGCGCCGAAGAGGTCTTCCACGAAAACGTCAAGATGCTGATGCCGCAAACCTACAGTTTGCATCATGATGACTATATCAGGAACTTCCTGCGAACCGGTGAGCGCAAGATCATCGGCATCGGCCGGGAAGTCATTGGCCTGCGCAAGGATGGCTCGACGTTCCCGATGGATTTGTCGGTCGGGGAAGCCAAGCAGGACGGCGAGTCGATCTTCGTCGGCATTATCCACGATCTGACCGGGCGCAAGCAGACCGAGGAACAGCTTCGACAGGCGCAGAAAATGGAGATGGTGGGGCAGCTCTCGGGCGGCATCGCGCACGACTTCAACAATCTGCTCACCGTCATCGTCGGCAACGCCGAACATCTGGGCGAACAGCTGAAGTCCCGGCAGGATCTGCAGCGGATCGCGGGCGACATATGCCAGGCCGGCGAACGCGGCGCGGAGCTGACGCAGAGGCTATTGGCATTCAGCCGCCGGCAATTGCTGCAACCGCGCGCGGTGGATTGCCATGAGCTGCTCGAATCGATGCACAAGCTGCTGCGGCGGACGCTGCGCGAAAACATCGAAATCGAGATCGCCCCGAACCCCGAACCGATCCTGGCCTTCGCCGATCGCGCGCAACTGGAGTCCTCGGTGCTGAACCTCGCCCTCAACGCGCAGGATGCCATGCCCGACGGTGGACATTTGACCTTGAGCACCGGCGTCGCCTCGCTCGACGATCACTACCAGAGCCTTCATCCGGAGATCGAGGCCGGCGAATACGCCATGATCGCGGTGACCGATGACGGTGTCGGGATGACGGCGGAAGTCGCCGCACGCGCCTTCGAGCCGTTTTATACGACAAAGGAGGTCGGCAAGGGCAGTGGCCTCGGCCTGAGCATGGTCTACGGCTTTGCCAAGCAGTCGAACGGGTACGTTTCGATCTACAGCGAAGCAGGGCTTGGAACGACCGTCCGGATCTATCTGCCCAACGTCGCCGCGAGCGGACAGGAGCCCCTCGATCAAATCTCCGCTGAAGAGGAGTCCGTCCCGCGCGGCCATGAAACGATCCTGGTGGCGGAAGACGATCCCTTCGTTCGCTCTTCGGTGATCCAGCGCATCGAAAGCCTCGGCTATGGCGTTGTCGCCGCGGTCAACGGCCATGACGCGCTGTTGAAGCTCAGGGCCAATCCCGACGTCGACCTGCTGTTCACGGATATTGTCATGCCCGGCGGCATGAGCGGTTGGGATCTCGCTGATCTGGCTCGCCAGATCCGGCCGGGTTTGCCCGTTGTCTTTAGTTCCGGCTACGCCCTGGAGATGCTGGCCCAGCAGGGCCACCTCTCGGCGAAATCCATCATCCTGATCAAGCCCTACCGCAAGGCGGAGCTGGCGGAACGGCTCAGGCAGGCGCTGACGGCGAATCTCCCGGCTTGAAGGCGGGACGCACGAATCGCGAAAGTGGGCCGCGACAAAATTCCCGCGATCGATCCGCGCAGGGCTTGCTCCGCATGGATCGCCTGTGAGATGACCAGAGCCAGGGTCTCGAACAGGTGTCACCATGACGGAAAACAACAAGAAAGTTGCGGAAACGCTGCGCAGCGCCCGCTGGTTTGCGCCCGACGATCTCAGGGCCTTCGGCCATCGCTCGCGCGCCATGCAAATGGGCTATGCGCCGGAGGAGTGGAAAGGCCGTCCGGTGATCGCGATCCTCAATACCTGGTCGGATGCGCAGCCCTGCCACATGCATTTCAAAGCCCGCGTCGACGACGTCAAGCGCGGCATTCTGATGGCCGGCGGTTTCCCGATGGAGTTGCCGGCGCTGTCGCTGTCGGAATCCTTCCTGAAGCCGACCACCATGCTCTACCGCAATCTGCTGGCGATGGACGCCGAGGAACTGTTGCGCGGCCACCCCGTCGACGGGGTGGTGCTGATGGGCGGCTGCGACAAGACCACGCCGGCGCTGCTGCTCGGCGCCACCAGCATGAATTTGCCCGCGATCTATCTGCCGGCAGGACCAATGCTGCGCGGCAACTGGAAAGGCAAGACGCTGGGCTCGGGGTCCGATGCCTGGAAATACTGGGACGAGCGCCGCGCCGGAAAGATTTCCGACAAGGACTGGGTCGATGTCGAGGCCGGCATCGCCCGCAGCTACGGCACCTGCATGACCATGGGCACCGCCTCGACCATGACCGCGATCGCCGAATCGATCGGCATGACGCTGCCGGGCGCCTCCTCGATTCCGGCCGCGGACTCGGGCCATATCCGCATGGCGTCGGAATGCGGCCGCCGCGTTGTCGGGATGGTCTGGGAAGATCTGACGCCGAAGAAGATTCAGACGCGCAAGGCGTTCGAAAACGCGATCCTAGTGGCGATGGCGATGGGCTGCTCCACCAATGCGATCATCCATCTGATCGCCCAGGCCCGCCGCGCCGGTGCGGACATCGGGCTCGACGATTTCGAGAAGGCCAGCCGCAAGGTGCCGGTGATCGCCAATGTGCGGCCGAGCGGCGACAAATATCTGATGGAGGATTTCTATTACGCCGGCGGATTGCCCGGCCTGATGAGCCGGATCAGGGATCGTCTGCATCTGGATTGCCTGACGGTCACGGGAAAGACTCTCGGCGAGAATATCGCGACCGCCGAAGTCTATAATGACGACGTCATCCGAACGATCGAGAATCCGATCTATGCCGAGGGCGCGCTGGCCGTGCTGAAGGGCAATCTCGCGCCCGACGGCTGCGTCATCAAGCCCAGCGCCTGCGAGCCGCGATTCCTCAAGCATACCGGGCAGGCCCTGGTGTTCGACGATTACCCCTCGATGAAGAAGGCGACCGACGATCCCAATCTCGAGGTGTCAGCCGATCACGTGCTGATCCTGCGTAATGCCGGTCCGCAGGGCGGGCCGGGGATGCCGGAATGGGGCATGCTGCCGATCCCGACCAAACTGGTGAAGCAGGGCGTGCGCGACATGGTACGGCTGTCGGATGCGCGCATGAGCGGCACCAGTTACGGCGCCTGCATCCTGCATGTGTCGCCGGAATCCTATATCGGCGGGCCGCTGGCGCTGGTGAAGAACGGCGACAGGATCACGCTGGATGTCGCTGCCCGCAGCATCAATCTCGATGTGTCCGAGGCGGAGCTGGCAAAACGCCGCGCCGAATGGAAGCAGCCCGAGACCCGCTTCGAGCGCGGCTATGGCTGGATGTTCACCCGCCACATCCGGCAGGCCCATGAGGGCTGCGACTTCGATTTCCTCGAAACCGCGTTCGGCGCGCCGGTCGGCGAGCCGTCGATTTATTAACACCGTCATTCCGGGTTCGATGCTCCGCATCGCCCCGGAATGACAACAAGCCGGAACAGAACCATGTCAAAACTCAGCGACGCCACCCGCAACAAGCTCAAGACCGTTTCCACCGCCACGGTGGCCACCGCGCTGTTCAAGCGCGGCTTTCGTATCCAGATGATCCAGGACGTGCATCCCCTGAGCGCCGATCAGCCAACGCTGGTCGGCGAGGCCTTCACCCTGCGCTACATGCCGGCGCGCGAGGATCTCAACAAGATCGACGTGTTTCGCGATCGCGCCCATCCGCAGCGCAAGGCGGTGGAGGAGTGCCCGCCCGGCGCGGTGCTGGTGATGGACAGCCGCAAGGACGCCCGCGCCGCCTCGGCCGGCGCGATCCTGGTGACACGGCTGATGCAGCGCGGCGTCGCCGGCGTGGTCACCGACGGCGGATTCCGCGACGCCGCCGAGATCGCCAAGCTCGGCTTTCCCGCCTTTCACCACCGGCCGAGCGCGCCGACCAATCTCACGCTGCACCAGGCGATCGAAATCAACGGGCCGATCGGATGCAGCGACGCACCGGTGTTTCCCGGCGACGTCATTTTGGGTGACAGCGACGGGGTGATCGTGATCCCCGCGCATCTCGCCGACGAGATTGCCAATGAAGCCTTCGAGATGACGGTGTTCGAGGATTTCGTCACCGAGCAGGTCCGCAACGGCCGCTCGATCCTCGGCCTCTATCCCGCCACCGACGAGCAGACGCTGGTCGATTTCGCGGCGTGGCGGAAGGAAAAGGGAAGGTGATAAATCTGCGTCGTCCCGGACAAGCGAGCATAGCGAGCGCGATCCGGGACCCATAACCACAGGCCTCTCCGTTTTGCGTGATGTTGGGGCAGCCGTCTTGCCGGCAAGATGGATCGGTGGTTATGGGTCCCGCTTTCGCGGGGACGACGACTAACTGTGTTTGCGCGTGCCGCGTCCGGGACGCGGGAAACTCACACCTCGCCCTTGTCCGCCAATCCCACTGCCCAGAGCGCAAACGCATAGGCAATCGCGACTTCGTCGAGCCGGTTGAAGCGGCCCGATGCGCCGCCATGGCCGGCGCCCATATTGGTGCGCAACAAAACCGGACCGCCGCCGGTCATGGTCGCGCGCAGCCGCGCGATCCATTTTGCCGGTTCCCAATAGGTGACGCGCGGATCGGTCAATCCGGCCATCGCCAGAATGGCCGGGTAATCCTTCGCCGCGACGTTGTCGTAAGGTGAGTAAGATAAAATGGTCTTGAAGGCGGTTTCGCTTTCGATCGGGTTGCCCCATTCCGGCCATTCCGGCGGCGTCAGCGGCAGGGTGTCGTCGAGCATGGTGTTGAGGACGTCGACGAACGGCACTTCGGCGACGATGCCGGCGAACAATTCGCCGGCGCGGTTGGCGACCGCGCCCATCAGCATGCCGCCCGCGCTGCCGCCATGGCCGACGATGCGCTTTTCGCCGGTGTACCTGGCCGCGATCAGCGCGCGCGCGGAAGCCGCGAAGTCGTCGAAGCTGTTGGTCTTCTTTTCGCGCTTGCCGTCGAGATACCAGCCCCAACCCTTGTCGGCGCCGCCCCTGATATGGGCGCTCGCATAGACAAAGCCGCGATCGACCAGCGACAGCCGGTTGGCCGAGAACGACGCCGGCATCGCCATGCCGTAGGAGCCGTAGCCGTACAGCAACAGCGGCGCGGTGCCGTCGCGCTTGAGATCATGGCGATGCAGGATCGACACCGGCACCTCGGCGCCGTCAGGCGAGGTCGCCATGATGCGGGTCGTGACGTAGTCGGCGGGATTGTGGCCGGACGGGATTTCCTGGCGCTTGCGCAATAGCCGCGTCCGCTTCGCCATGTCGTAATCATAGACCTCGGAAGGCGTCGTCATCGACGAATAGGAAAAGCGCAAGTTCGTGGTCTCGAATTCGTAGGAGCCCATGGTGTCGAGCGAGTAGGCGGTCTCGTCGAAGGCGATAGCGTGCTCCTCGCCGCTCGCGAGATCGCGGATGATGATGGCGGGCAGCGCATTGGCGCGTTCTAGCCGCACCATGTGTCCGGAAAAGAGTTCGACATCGAGAATGTAAATGCCTTCGCGATAGGGGATCAGGTCGCGCCAGTTCGCGCGCGCCGGCGATTTCAGCGGCGCCGTGACGATCTTGAAGTCGATGGCGCTATCGGCATTGGTGAGGATGAACAACTCCTCGCCGCGATCGGCGAGAGAATACTGCACGCCGGTCTCACGGCCCGCGACCAGCCGCGGCGGCGCGTCGGGATCGGCCAGATCGATCAGGCGCTGCTCGGAGGTTTCATGGTCGCCGCCGGCGATCACGCAAAACCGGCCGCTCGAGCTTTCATGGATGTGCGTGAACCAGCCGGAATCCTGTTCCTCGTAGACCAAAAGATCGTCGGCCTGCGGCGTCCCCAGGCGATGACGCCAGACCTGCATCGGGCGGTGGTTGTCGTCGAGCTTGACGTAGAAGAAGGCGGTGGCGTCGATGCTCCATACCACCGCGCCGTCGGTTTCCTCGACGAGATCGTCGAGGTCGGTCTTGGTTTTCCAGTCGCGCACGCGAATGGTAAAATATTCCGAACCCTTGACATCGGCGCTCCAGGCCTCGAGCCGGTGATCCGGCGAATGCCGGGCGCCGCCGAACCTGAAGTAGTCGTGGCTCGCGGCGAGTTCGTCGCCGTCGAGGATGATCTCGGTCGCGCCGCCGTCACGCGGGCAGCGTCCGAACATCTCGTGCTGGCCGCCCTCGCGGAATTTTCGCATATAGGCGTAAGCACCATCCGGCGAGGGCACGCTGGAATCATCCTCCTTGATGCGCCCGCGCATTTCCTTGACCAGCGTCTTCTGCAAGGCAGCGGTGTGGCCGAGCAGGCTTTCGGTATAATCGTTCTCCGCCTCCAGGTATTTGCGGATATCCGCATCCAGGATCGAGGGGTCGCGCAGCACCTCCTGCCAATTGTCATCCTTCAGCCAGGCGTAATCGTCGACAATGGTGATGCCGTGGGCGGTGAAGGAATGGGCGCGGCACGGCGCGACTGGCGGGGTCGGGGAACTCTTTTTGTCCATCGGTCTGTCACTCGGTTCCGGTCGTGCGCGCGGGATCGGGCCGCCGACCATGTCATATCGGTTCTCGCCAGCGGATTGCCAGATATGCCGCGCGGGCGCCAGAGCCGCGCGCCTTGTTGATCGCCCGCTTGTATGGTTAGGCTTTTTCGGTACGCCCGAGAAAGCCTGATGCTTTTCAACTCCTATCCATTCATTTTTTTGTTCCTGCCGGTGGTTTTGCTCGGTTATTTCGCGCTCGGCCGGGCCGGCAATCTGGCGCCGGTGATCTGGCTGGCGCTGGCGTCGCTCGCCTTCTACTCGGTGAGCAACTGGCAGTTCGTGCTGTTGCTGCTGGCGTCGGTCGCGTTCAACTACCTGATCGGCCTGTTGCTGATCACGCGACGTCTGCGCGCCCTGCCGCGGCGGGCGGTGCTGGCGGCCGGCGTGAGCTGCGATCTCCTGGGGCTCGGCATCTTCAAATATGCCGGCTTCGTTGCCGCCAACCTCGATGCCCTGCTCTCGACCGGCTTCACGGTGAACCTTCTGCTCCCGGTCGGAATTTCCTTCTATACCTTCACCCAGATCGCGTTCCTGGTCGACGCCTACAGGGGCAAGGTCGCGCATTACGCGTGGCCGCATTACGCGCTGTTCGTCACCTATTTCCCGCATCTGATCGCGGGGCCGATCCTGCATCACCAGGACATGATCCCGCAGTTCGAAGCCGCTTCGTCGAAACGGCCGAATCCGCATTTGATCCTGTGCGGCCTGATCATTTTCGGGGTCGGCCTGTTCAAGAAGACCGCGCTCGCCGATGGCATCCAGCCGCTGGTCTCGCTGGCTTTCGGTCCGGTCACCCCGTCGTTCGATCAGGCCTGGATTGGCGCGCTGGCCTACACCTTCCAGCTTTATTTCGATTTCTCCGGCTATTCGGACATGGCGATCGGAATATCGCTGATGTTCGGCATCTTCCTGCCGATCAATTTCAATTCACCGTACAAGGCCCGCAACATCATCGATTTCTGGCGGCGCTGGCACATGACGCTGTCGCAGTTCCTGCGCGACTATCTCTATATTCCGCTCGGCGGCAACCGGCATGGACCGACCTTGCGCTATGTAAACCTGATGGTCACGATGGGGCTCGGCGGCCTTTGGCACGGCGCGGCCTGGACGTTTGTCATTTGGGGCGCGCTACACGGTATCTACCTCTGCATCAATCATCTGTGGGCCAATCATGGCCCGGCGATCGCGCCACGTTTCAAACGCCTTGCCGATACCGCGGCGTTTACGCTGACGTTTCTCGCGGTCGTCGTCGCCTGGGTGTTCTTTCGCGCCGACAGCATGACATCGGCGCTGTTCGTGCTGTCGAAGATGGCCGATCCCACGCAGGTCGCATTCGGCAGCGCCGAGACGATCGACGCCGTCTTCATCATGGTCTATGCCGCGATCGCCTGGTTTGCGCCGAACACGCAAGAGATCATGGGCTATGATCACGCCAACCGAACCGTCGGCGAGGGGCTTGCCTCGCGGCCAAAGCGCACGGCATTCATCTATGCCAGCGCGGCGGTGCTGGCGTTCGGGATTCTCGGAATCCAGCAGCACAGCGAATTCATCTATTTCAGGTTCTGATGAACGGGTCCGCGAGAAATTTGGTTCGGCTTCTCGGCGCCAGCGGCCTTATCGTCGTCGCCGCAGCCGCGCTCAATTTCACGGTCGACCCGCTGCAATTTTTCAGGCCGGCGCATTTCTTCGCCGCGATGTATTCGCAGGACAGCCGCCTGCAGGACGCCGGACTGATCCGCAGTCAGGACTTCGATACCGTATTCATGGGCACCTCGCTCGCGATCCACTTGCGGCAGAGCGACATCGACCGGACACTCGGCGTGAAGTCACTGAAGCTGGCGTTGAACGGCTCAAGCTCACGGGAACAGGTTTTCGTGCTCGCGGCGGCGCTCGAGCGTCATCCCGGGCGGGTGCTCTGGGAGGTCGACGACTGGATCTTCCATGACGTGCCGGACATCGATTCGAATGTCTATCTGCCGGCCGACCTCTACCGGGGGAACGCCAGGGGCGTCGCAGGCTATCTTCTGAGCGGCCGCATGGCCCGCGAGTCGGCGTGGATCATGGCCCGATCGATTCCGCCGCTCCAGCCGGTGGTGGCGCGGTTGACCAGTGACGCGATATTCAAGTTTCCGATTTCAAGCGTCGATGACATCAATGCCCTGCGGCCGGATTTCGACGTCGCCGCGGCCTACAACGAAAAAAGGGCGATCACCGCCTTCAGGCACATCACCGATCCGGTTCGCCGCAAATATCTGGCTGATGACACCGACTACGACATGAAGGTCCGGGTTTTCGAGCGCGACGCGATTGGTCTGATCGCGAGCCATCCGGACGTGAGGTTCGACATCTACCTGCCGCCTTATTCGATCCTGCAATGGGTCGCGATGCGCGATGCCTCGCCGGGGACGCTGAACAGCGTCTTTAAGTTTTCCGCGTATTTCTGCCGACGGCTGGCGGCATTTTCGAATGTCCGCCTCCATGATTTCCGCAGCGTGAGCGAAGTGACCCATGACCTGAACAATTATGCGGACGTGATTCACCCTTCGCCGGCGGTCGATCTGGAGGTGCTTTCCTGGCTGGCGGAAGGAAAATATCTCGTCGACCGTGCCGCGCCGGTGGCCTCGCTCGATCGGCTCAAGGCGCAGGTCGAGGCGTATCGGCTGGAGGATATTGAAAGGTAAGAGGTGCGGTCCCCTCAATGGCAGAGGCATGCAGGACGGATCAGTTCGGAAGTCAATTGATGACGATCAAGATCGCACTTGCCAGAACCTCAGCAAGCGGCGCGCGTTTTCAATGGTCATGGCGGCGAATTGCCGTTCGGCCTCGGCCAATTCGGGCGGTTTCATCGAGCCGCTCGCAAATC
>NZ_SSNA01000030.1 GCF_004799445.1 Bradyrhizobium sp. | reverse complement strand
GTGTCCAGCGTCAGCGGCGACAGCACCGACAGGATGTGGGCGACATCCTTCTCATAGCCGGCGATCAGGTCGCGTTCGAGCCCGCGATGGGCAGTGTAGCCGAATATGTCGAATGCGGTGCCGCGCAGGCTGCGCAGTTTCGCCAGTAGCCGAAACACCGGCATCATCCAGGCGCCGAACGCGCGCTTCTTCGGCCGCCCCTGCCCGTCGGTGCCGCCGCCCATGATCGGCGGCGCGAGATGGATGCTGATCTTGAAGTCGCCCTCGAACTGATCGCGAAGCTGTTTCTCGAACCCGCCGTCGGTATAAAGCCGGGCCACTTCGTATTCATCCTTGTAGGCCAATAGCTTGGCGTAGTTGATGGCGACCGCACGCGGCAGTTCGTCACCGAAACCGCCATTGAGCGCGGCGTCGCGCACCCGCGTCACCAGATCGCGGTAGCGCGTGGCGAGCTTTTCGTTCTGATAGTCGCTCAACAGCGCGCTGCGGTGGGCGATGATCTCGTCGAGCGACATCGCCTCCAGCGTCTTCGGCGCGACGGTCTCGTCCTGGCCCTTCATCATGGCCAGAAGGCGCGCCGGATCGGCCGCCGCCAGGCGCCCGAGCCGGAACGCCTGCGTGTTCATCTTGACCGCGACGGCGTTGACCCCGATCGCCTGCTCGATCGAGCCCGCCGACAGCGGCAGCAATCCCTTCTGATAGGCATAGCCCATCATCATCATGTTGGTGGCGATGGAATCGCCAAGCAGGGTTTCGGCGGGCTTGGTGAAATCGAGGAACGACGAATCCTTGCGCAAGGCGGTTTCCAGCACGTGATTGACCTGGCGGCTCTGGAAATTGAAATCGCGGTTGAGAATGAAATCGGCGGTCGGAATCACGTGACTGTTGATGACGCCGTGGGTCCGGCTGGATTCGCACAGCGTCATGGTTTCCTTGGCGGCGGCGACGACCTCGTCGGCGGCGATCACGAGGTCGGCGGTGCCGGTAACGATCCGCGAACAGGTCACGTCGGCGGTGTGTTCGGACAGCCGGACGTGGCTGAGCACCGCGCCGCCCTTTTGCGCGAGGCCCGACATGTCGAGGATCATGCTGGCCTTGCCCTCGATATGGGCGGCCATGCCGAGCAGCGCGCCGATGGTCAAAACGCCGGTGCCGCCGACGCCGCCAATGGCGACGTTATAGGGCCGCTGCAGCGAAGGCCGCGAGGCGGGCTCGGGCAGATCGCCGATATTGCCGAGGTCGGCCGGCGCGCGGCTGCGCAGCTTGCCGCCATCGACGGTGACGAAGGACGGGCAAAAGCCCTTCACGCAGGAATAGTCCTTGTTGCAGGTCGATTGGTTGATGGTGCGCTTGCGCCCCAGCGCGGTCTCCAGCGGCTCTACCGAGATGCAGTTCGATTGCACCGAGCAATCGCCGCAGCCTTCGCAGACCGCGGAATTGATCAGCACGCGGCGCGGCGGATCCTCCAGCGTGCCGCGCTTGCGGCGGCGGCGTTTTTCCGCAGCACAGGTCTGCACGAAGACGATCGCGGTGGCACCCTTGACCTGGCGCAGCGTCTTCATGACAGCGTCGAGATCGTCGCGATGGGCGGTCTTGGTGCCCGGCGCGATGTCGGACGCCGGATAGGCGGCGGGGTTCTCCGACACCAGATAAATGTCGCGGATGCCTTCGGAGTGCAGCTGGAAGGTGATCTGCTGCGGCGAGAGGTCGCCGTCGACATGCTGGCCGCCGGTCATCGCGGTCGCGTCGTTGTAGAGGATCTTGTAGGTGATATTGGCCTTGGAAGCGATCGCTTGGCGGATCGCCAGACTGCCGGAATGGAAATAGGTGCCGTCGCCGAGGTTGGCGAAGACGTGCTCCTCGTTGGTGAAGGGTGCGACCCCCACCCACGGCACGCCCTCCCCGCCCATATGGGTGAAGGTTTCGGTATTGCGGTCCATCCACAGCGCCATGAAGTGGCAACCGATGCCGGCGAAGGCGCGGCTGCCCTCGGGCACCTTGGTCGAGGTGTTGTGCGGACAGCCCGAGCAGAAATACGGCGTGCGGGTGATCGGCGACACCGCCTGCATCTGGCTGGCCTGCCGGCCGTTGAACCAGTCGGCTTTGGCGCGCAACATGCTTGCGATTTCCGGGTTGAGGTTCAGCCGCAGCAACCGCTCGGTCAGCGAGCTTGCCAGCGAGGCCACGCTCAATTCCTCGGCGAAAGGCAGGAAGCGCTTGTCGTGCTCGTCCATCTTGCCGACGATGCGCGGGCGGACATCGTCGCGCCAGTTGAACAGTTCCTGCTTGACTTGATTCTCGACGATCTCGCGGCGTTCCTCGATGATGAGGATTTCCTCGAGGCCCACAGCGAATTCGCGCACGCCCTGCGGCTCCAGGGGCCAGGGCATGCCGATCTTGTAGAGCCTAAGCCCGATCTTGGCCGCCACTTCCGGCGTGACGCCGAGTTCGCGCAGGGCCTGGCGGATGTCCTCGTAGCTCTTGCCCGACGCCATGATGCCGAAGCGGGCGTTCGGCGAATCCATGGTGATGCGGTTGACCTTGTTGGCGCGCGCAAAGGCGATCGCGGCAAACCCCTTGTAGTCCTGCAAGCGGCGGTCCTGGTCGTAGCGGTCGTCGGGCCAGCGCAAATTGAGGCCGCCCGGCGGCATCTCGAAATCAGCCGGAATGACAAAGGGCTTCATCTCGTCGGTGAGATCGATCTCGGCCGTGGTCTCCACCGTCTCGGTGATCACCTTCATGCCGACCCAGCAGCCGGAATAGCGCGACATCGCGATCCCGAGCAGCCCCATCTCGATCATTTCATGGATGCTGGAGGGATAGAGATAAGGCATCAGCGCCGAGATGAAGGCGTGGTCCGACTGATGCGGCACGGTGGAGGATTTCGCGCCATGATCGTCGCCGGCAAGGCACAGCACACCGCCGTTTTTCGCCGAGCCCGCGGCGTTGCCGTGGCGGAACACGTCGCCGCAGCGATCGACGCCGGGGCCCTTGCCGTACCAGATCCCGACCACGCCATCGTGCCGGGCACCGGGCGAAAGGTTGAGCTGTTGCGAGCCCCAGATCGCGGTGGCGGCGAGGTCTTCATTCACGCCGGGCTGGAATTTGACGTTGTACTGCTCGAGGTGTTTTCGCGCCGCGACCAGTTGCTGGTCATAGCCGCCGAGCGGCGAACCCCGGTAGCCGGTCACAAAACCCGCGGTGTTGAGACCGTTGGCGCGATCGCGCCTGATCTGCGCCATCGGCAGGCGAACCAGCGCCTGAATCCCGGTCAGGAAGACGTGGCCGGACCCCTGGGTGTACTTCTGATCGAGACTGATCGGACCTTGGTTGATTCCCATTCCACCCTCTTCGGCCTTATCTTAAGCCTTGGCTCTGCCGGCTGTTTTTAGCTAATGACGCCAATTGCCAAAGCCAGTCTATGTCGGTTTTCGCGCCCCCCGCATCACAAATCTGGGGTGCGGAGACCCGGGGAAGCAGAACGCAATTTCGTGCCGGCGAGGCCGCCTGCGGTATTCGGGTTGTGTCGCGGCGAAACGCTGTCGCGAAACGACGTGAGGCTCTCGGCGAAGTTTCCGGCTATACTGCCGCCAAGGGGAGATGGATTGATGCAGGGACGGCATGATGGAACACGGGCGATTCTCGCGATCCTGGTTTTGTGCAGTGCGTTCTTGGGCGCGGCCCAGGCCGAGCCGTCGGTGGAGACGATCGCGCGCGGCAGGGCGCTGACGGATGCCGCCGATTGCGCGACGTGCCATACCGCCGATCCCGCAAAACCCTTTGCCGGCGGCAAGCGCATCGGTACCCCGTTCGGCGGCGTTTATTCGGCAAACCTCACCCCGGATCGTGATACCGGTCTGGGCGCCTGGAGCGATGAGGACTTCGTTCGCGCGTTCCGTTACGGCATAGCACCTGACGGCTCTCGCTATTTTCCGGCGTTCCCCTACCCGCATTTCACCAAGCTCATAAGACCCGACATCCTGGCGATCCGGGCCTATCTCGATACGCTGCCGCCGGTCAGAAACACGCCACCGCCGCCGCAATTGCGTTGGCCGCTGAACTACCGCGTGCTGATGCGCGTCTGGAATTTTGCCTTTTTCCGCCCCGGCATCTTCGAGCCTGACCAGAACAAGAGCGTGGAATGGAATCGCGGCGGCTATCTGGTCGAGGGCGCGGCGCATTGCGGCGCCTGCCACACGCCCAGGAATTTCTTCGGCGCCGAGAAGCGCGGCCGGATGTTTGGCGGCGGCCCGGTCGACGGCTGGTTTGCGCCGCGGCTCGACGGCGCCGAGCGCAGCGGGCTCAAATCGTGGAGCGCTGACGACATCGCCGAATATCTGCAGAGCGGCCGCAACGGACACAGCCATGCCAGCGGGCCGATGGCCGATGTCGTGCTCAATTCGACTTCGCGAATGAGCGATGCCGACGTCCGGGCGATCGCGATCTATCTGAAGGATCTTCCGCCCGGCACGCCCGAACCCGCCGTGGCGCTGGCGCCGGCGCAGTTGGCGGAGGGCGAAAAGCTGTACAAGGCCGCCTGCGTCGCCTGCCACGAGGCCGACGGCAGCGGCGCGCCGCGCATCTATCCGCCGCTGCCGGGCAATGCGAATTTGCAATCCGCCAATCCCAACAGCACGCTTCGCATCATCCTCGACGGCGCCCAAACGATCACCACGCCGCGCGCGCCCAACAAGGGGTCGATGCCGGCTTACGCCAAGCAATGGTCGGACCAGCAGATTGCCGATGTGACGAATTACATCCGCAATTCCTGGGGCAACGCCGCAGCGCTGGTGACGCCGGCGCAGGTGGCAAAGGCGCGGCGCGACTAGCGATTCAGTGTGTCCCGGACGCGGCGCAGCGTCTTTGACGCTGCTCCGCAGAGCCGGGACCCGCACCAAAGCCCGAATCGTTGGACCCCGGATCAGCAGCGCATCCCGCCGCCAAAGCGGCGCGCTGCGCTGCATCCGGGGCACGCAGCCGTGGCGGGTTCCATCTGAACAAATCGAAAAATGGACGCGAGGCAGCTTGTCCCAATCAGAAAGTCGGGACGGTTCGGGAACCTCCGCAGCCAGCGGCCGTTGTCGCGCCACAACGGAGGAGCACGTCATGGCCCAGCAACCCCATCCGGACGATCCCTATCGTTCCAACGACCTCTATCGTCCCAACAATCCCTCACGCGCCAATTCCCGCGACGACGATCTTCGTCCCGCGGCCCGCCTCGACAACGAACTGCAAGTCGATCCCGAACTGGCCGAAGGTCCCGCCAGCGGCGGCAGGATCGCGCTTTTCGCGGTCGGCATCGCCTTGGTGCTGGGTGCGGTGTTCTACGGGCTGAACAACTCGTCGATGCATCAGCCCGGCACCGCGTCGACCGCCCAGAACGCCGCGCCGGCGATAACCCAGAATACCACGCCGCCCGTGGCGCCTCCGGGGATGCGGGATGTCACTCCGCGCACCAACACCGCTCCGGGAACGACCACGGGCGCGGCACCTGCGCAAACCCCGCCGCCTCAGGCTCCGACCGGCCCGACCACCAACGCGCCGGCCAGCAAGTAAGCGCATTTTCGCGTCGATGCGCTGAGCGCATGACGGACATCCAGCTGTCCGTCATGCGGGCGCGCCGTCATCGCATCAGCCGAACATCTTGTTCAGCTCGCCGCCGGGAAAACCCTTGGCCAGTTCGGTGAAGGTTCCCTGCTCCGCCATCTCGCGCGCCGCGCGCATGAAGCCGGCCCAGGCGGTGCGCGCCAGCGAACCGCCGACGCTGATCCGCCGGACGCCGAGATCGGCGGCTTCCGCTACCGACAGGCCGGACGCTCCGATCAGGAGATTGACCGGCTTGGGGCTCACCGCCTTCACCACCGCCGATATCTGCTCCTTGGTTTTGATGCCCGGCGCATAGAGACAATCGGCACCGGCGTCCGCATAGGCGCACAACCGGTCGATCACCATGTTCAGGTCGGTCTGTCCGACCAGAAAACCCTCGCAGCGGCCGGTCAGCAAAACCCCGCTGCGATCGGCATCGATGGCCGAACGCGCCGCCTTGATGCGCTCGATCGCAAACGCGCGTTCGTAAAGTGGCTTGGCCGCATCGCCGGTGGAATCCTCGATCGACAAGCCGGCAACGCCGGTCTGGACCCCGCGGGCGACATGGGCCGCGACCTTCTCCGGCTTGTGCGCGAAGCCGCCCTCGAAATCGGCGTTGACCGGCAGATCGACCGCGGCGCACAGCGCGGTGAGATGCGCGCAGACCTCGTCGAGCGTCACCCGGTTGTCGGCCTTGCCGACGGTCCAGGCAAAGCCCGCGCTGGTCGATGCCAATGCCTTGAAGCCGAGCTGCTGCAGCGCCTTCGCGCTGCCGACATCGAAGGGGTTGGGCAGCACGAAGCACCCCGTCTCGTGCAGCTTGCGGAATGTCGCGCGCTTGTCGGCTAAAGTGACCGGCATGATTTCTCTCCCTTCCTTGACGGCTTGTTGGGCCGCGACCATAGCCACGCCCGCCAGGCCGCGCCAGTGCGCGCTACGCATCCACCTTGCGCAAAAACGTCCGCTCCTCGCTCAGGATGAATTTGTGCTCTTCGGCGAATTTGAAGGTGGCAATGCCTTCCGGATCCGCGCGCAGCCGCGCCCGGTAGGTTTCATAGGCCGCGAGATTTGCAAAGGAAATCAGCGCGAACGCGATGTTGTTGGTGCCCTCATGCGGCATCCAGTAGCCGATGAGATCACCGCCGCATTTCGGAATGACGGCAATCCAGCGCCTGGCGTATTCCTCGAACGTCGCGCGCTTGTACGGATCGAGCTGGTAACGGATAAAGACGGTGATGGCCATGTGAACCTCCGGATGTTTGTGTCGTCTCAGAGCCAGCCGTCATTGCGAGGAGCGAAGCGACGAAGCAATCCATTCTTTCTTTCCGCGGCAAGATGGATTGCTTCGCTTCGCTCGCAATGACGAGCCATGAGCACCCTGAGTCAGGCACACAATACTCCCTTGCCCGACGTGAATGCTTCGTCTATCATCGAAGGATGAAAGTAGGTCCCGACATCGCCATGGTCGCTTCGCTGGTCGGCGACCCCGCCCGCGCCAACATGCTGACGGCGATGATGAGCGGCCGCGCGCTGACCGCGAGCGAACTTGCGCAGGAGGCCGGCATCACACCGCAGACCGCCAGTTCGCATCTTTCCAAGCTTGAGAGCGGCGGCCTGATCGAACAGGAGAAGCAGGGCCGCCACCGCTATTACCGCCTCAGCGATCCCGACGTCGCCGGCGTGCTCGAAGGTCTTGCGGGGCTCGCCGCCCGCGCCGGCCACATGCGCGTCCGCACCGGGCCGAAGGATCCGGCGCTGCGCCGGGCGCGGATTTGCTACGACCACCTCGCTGGCGATCTCGGCGTGCAGATGCTCGACAGCATGAAGCGACAGAAGCTGGTTCGCCAGCACAAGCACGACATCGAATTGACCGCCGAAGGCCAGCGTTTCCTGACCAGGGCCTTGCAGATCGGCCCCGAAGCCCTCGCCCATCCGCGCCGCCCGGTATGCAAGGCCTGCCTCGACTGGAGCGAGCGGCGCCATCATCTCGCCGGCACGCTCGGCGCGGCCTTGATGACGCGCTTCACCGAACTGAAATGGGCCGCGCGCGATGCCGCGCCGGGCAGCCGCGTGGTCAATTTCAGCCGCAACGGCGAGAAGCGCTTCGAGGCCCTGTTCGGCGGCCCGGCAAAGGCTTACACTTGACGTGTCTGCTATGGGCGGGAGTTCAAATGGGCCGGGGCGTAGTGTCGCTACTTGCGTTTGCTGCAATTCTTGTGGCCGGTGATCGAGCAAACTCTGCGGGAGCCGTCGCCGAGGGTATCGCGCCCGGCGGAGTTATCCGCGGCTACGCTTTCGCTATTAGCGCCAACGATCCAAATGGGGACGCGGCCGGAGCCTCCGCATTGGGGGCATGTAAAAAAGGTCCGGAGCGGCTTGCCTCAGGCAGTATGCCCGATAACAACTTTGCTAAGGCGCGGGCGCGATGCAAGGTTGTTTCCACATTTAGTAACAAATGCGCGGCGGTAGCGCTTGACCCCAAGGATGGGACGCCAGGGGCCGGTTGGGCGGTTGGAGATACGCAGAATCAGGCGGACGATGAAGCTCTCGCGCGTTGTCGCAGCACCGCCGGCGCCAATCGCGGCGATTTCTGCAAAGTCACTAATCGAAAATGTGATGGCACCGCGAAGTAGTCCGCGGGCCAAGCCGGCTGGTGGAGCGGATTTGATGCGGAAATTCGCGGCTGCGCTTTACGCCGTCCTACTCGCCACCATCCCGGCGCAAGCCGCGGAACAGCGCGAGCCCTACGGCATTGGGCTAGAGGGCTTCCCCTATCCCTACCCGGTGAACCTCCTGCCGCTGGTCAACGACGGCGAGCCGGTCCGGATGGCCTATATGGATGTGGCCCCCGCGGCGCCAAATGGCCGCGTCGTGGTGCTGCTGCACGGCCGCAATTTTCCGGCGAGCTACTGGGCGCCCGTCATCAAGACCCTGAACGATGCAGGTTTCCGCGTGGTGGTGCCGGACCAGATCGGTTTCGGCAAATCCTCCAAGCCAACGGGCGAGCTGCATTTCGACAATTTGGCGCGCAACACCATGGCGCTGCTCGACCATCTGGGAATCGCCAAGGCCGACATCGTTGCGCATTCGCTGGGCGGGATGCTCGGTGTTCGAATCGCGCGCGCTTTTCCGGACCGGATCAACCATCTCCTGCTCGCCGCCCCGATCGGCCTGGAGGATTACCGGCTGTATGTGCCGCCGACGCCGACCGAGAAGATCCTGGAGAATGAGGACAAGCTCACCGCCGAGGGCTATCGCAAGCAGCTCGAGACCAATTATTCACCGAAGATACCGCCGGACCAGATCACGCCGTTCATCGACGCGCGTTTCAACATCAAGGGCTCCGCGGAATATCCGCGCTGGCTGCGCGCCTTCGTCAGCTCGGGGCAAATGATCTACCGCGAGCCGGTGGTGCACGAAATTCCGCTGATTACCGGACCGACGCTGTTCATCATGGGCGCCGACGACCACAACGCGCCGGGCCGGCCGAATGCGCCGGAGGCGTTACGGCCGAAGATGGGCCAGAACGCCGATCTTGCCAAAGCGCTCGCGGCCAAGATGCCCAATGCGCAGGCCGAGGTAATCCCAAATGCCGGGCATCTGGTGTTCCTCGACGCGCCCGCCAAATTCAACGAGCTGATGCTGGCGTTTCTCGCGAAATAGGCCCATCCGGCCCGCGATCAGGGCCCGACTGACAGCGTAAATTCTGCCCGCAAGCCCGCCGCGCCGGCGGCGGCAAACGACCTGTTGACGAGCGGTGTTTCATATGTAAGGTATTTCTTACATATGAAATAGGAGCGCTTCAGGTGAGGACGGGTGACAACATGCTGGCCGTGCTGGCTGCGCTGGCCAATCCTCACCGGCTGCGGATCATCGCCACGCTGAAGGCCGGCGGACGCAATTATGTGAGCCGGCTCGCGCGCGAGATCGGCATCAGCCGTCCCCTGCTGCATCTGCATTTGCAGAAGCTGGAGGATGCCGGACTGGTGTTCAGCCAACTCGAACTCTCCGACGACGGAAAAGCGCTCAACTATTTCGCCGCCACCGATTTCGCCATCGACCTGCGGCCTTCGACGATCGTTGAAGCCGTCAAGACGCTGACACCGCCAAACGCCAAACCCGACTGAAACGGAGACCAAGAATGACCGACCATTCCACCGTCTTTTCGATTCTGACCGCGCTCGTGCTGCTCGCGATCGTGTTCGTCTTCGGCATGAAATATTTCTCGGCCGCGCGGCAAACCAGAGCGCTGGCGGACAATCAGGATGCCTATCGGAAGCTCGCCGAGCTTGCCACGACCGCGCAATCGGCGAGTGCCGCGTCGCTGTCCGCGCTGCAGTCGGATTTTGCCGAGATGAAATCGCGGCTGGCGTCGATCGAGAAGATACTTAGCGAGGTCTGATCCCCCCACCATCGAACGGCCGTGCCGAAAAGCATGAAGGTGTGCCCATGTCGCCTCAGTCGCAACTCGATCTCACGGCAACGATGCTGGTCTCTCCGCTGCTGGTGTCGGCCGCCTTCGGCGCCTTATGCTCAATGATTCCCGAGCCGGCGCGGCAGCGGTTTGGCGCGATATTTCTGGCGGGCGCTGGAGCCGCCTACCTCAGCGGCGGATTCGGGCTCTGGGAGTTCGGCTTCTGCGCTGTGATGACCCTGCTGGCCTATCGCGGACTGGATAACTATCGGGCGATCGCCATCGGCTGGGCGCTGCACACCTGCTGGGACATCGCGCACCATCTTTATGGAAACCCGATCATTCCGTTCGAGGCGAGTTCCTCGATTGGATGCGCCGTCTGCGACCTCGGTCTCGCCGCCTGGTATTTCGTCGGCGCCCCGACGATCTGGAAAATTCGTTTCCGCACGGCGGCTTGAGAGATTCCACGCGCTGAAATCGCCGCGCCCTGATCTCCTGCGCGGTCAAACGGAAACGCGACGCAGGGACGCGCACGACCCGCAAAGGATCATGCGCTGCTGTTGCGGTCCCTGCCTTCGAAAATCCTACCAGTTGCGGAAGCAATGGCGGCCGAACGGTCCGGAATGCCAGCCGGGCGGGCAATTGTACATCGGACGGCAGCCGCCATAGGGCCCGCGATGCCAGCCCGGTCCGCAGCCGCCGGCGACACGGATGGTGTCGGCCGAGGCGGCCTGGTCGAGCGGCGCCAACGGCATCGCCTGCGATGCCGTCATCGCGGCAAGGCTGAGACCGATGGCGAAGGCGGAGGCAGCAAGAAACTTCATGGACTTTTCCTTTCCTGTTGGGAGGTGACGAAAATACGCTTTCAGATTACGCGAGGATGACAGTCGGACCCGGCTCACCAGCGATGACGGTGCCAGTGGTGGCGATGCCAGCCCCAGTGGCGGCGATGCCAATGATGGCGGCGCCAGCCCCAGTGACGATGACGATGGTGCCAATGGTGGCCCCAGCGGATCGGTTCAGGCTTGAGGTGATTGACCTCGTCTTGCGAAATCACGGCGGGTTCGACGGCCTCGTCACGCGAGGGCACAGGGGGCTGTCCCGCCACGATCGGCGGCAACGGTGCGGCCTGCGCGCTCGCCGCGAGCGCGGCCGCGCCTGCAACAAATCCAACGGTGAGTCTTAGAAAGTGCCGGCGTTCCATGACTTCCCTCCCTTGCATCTCGTTTGCGATGGGGGGAGTTTTGCCGATTCGAGATGAATGCTCGCTGAACTCCGCGTTCAGACATCACAAACTCTCCGGTCGTCCCCGCGAAAGCGGGGACCCATACGCCCTGAAGGACGAAGGGAAAAAGATTCGGTGTCCAAGCCTCGCATAACCTAGGCGCTGGTGGTTATGGGTCCCTGCTTTCGCAGGGACGACGGTTGCCGCGACCGCCTACACCCAGCCGCCGCGCGCCATGATGGCGGCGCACAGCAGAATGATGACGACGGCCGCAAGTTCGGCATGGATCACCGCGGTGACGCGCTTGCGTTTGTTCGCCTCCATCACCGGCGCCTGTCCGGCCTTGATCGCGCCGCGCCAGGACAGGAATTCCATGGTCGGAATGATCGACAGCAATCCGACGATGATGAACAGCGAGAACTTGGTCAGGAACGCATGGCTGTGAAAGTAGTAACTGGCGCCCTTCTCGAACAAGAACACCCGCAACAGCCCGACGATGAACAGAGCGCCCGCCGAAATGCCAAGCACGAGGTCGGTGACCTGCAGCCGGCGCGCCGAGGACACCGTCAGTTCGGAGCGGATCAGCGCGAACTCGATCGCCAGCGCCGACACCAGCGTGAAGGCGCTGAGATGGTGCAGAAAGGCGAACAGCGTGGTCATGGCACGGCTCCACTTTGGCGCGGATTGTAAGCGATGGGAGAGCTGGTTCAACCGGCTTGTAGGGTGGGGTTAGGCGAAGCCGTCACCCGCCACCGACGCAGACAGAGAGCGGCGGATGACGCTACTCTATTCCGCCCGATGCACTATCGAGCTGGATCACAAACTGACAAGAATTCTAGTCCAAGATTTGAAGGAACAATGATCCTTAAGCCGATAGTTCTCTCAAACTCATTCGGGATAGTTATATCATTAGCCCGAAAATCCGGTTCAAACGTTTGTTCATGCTCTTCCAATAACTTAAGAGCCAAACAAACTTCAATCGGAATAGCATTATCCATCAGTTTTGAATAACAGCTAAACGAAAGTCTGTGTCCCCGGTCCGCCGTTGACCTTTCTTGCGATAATTCCATTCTAGCTGGAACACCCGCTTTCTCACTACGCTTAGTGAGTTTTTCAAAGATGCCCAAGAATGTTGTCAGATAGTCGTCAGATGTAAACGTTCGCCCCTTGATCTTAACGAGTTCGACCTCCAGCCATCGCTTTAACTTAAACGCGGCACGAAGCGGCAGATTGAAGTCGCCTGAAATGTAATCCTTCTTTGAAGACAGCCCGGTCCAAATTTTGTTCAGACATTCTACTTCCTGAGGACCAATCGCCTTCATCAGGTTAATGAGATATGGTCTAATCTCTGTCCCGGCAGCACCGCTTACTAGCAAATTCGCCCACCATTCGATTAACGGCGAACTTGGACTTTCAAGCGACGCAGCTTCCAAAGCCGGAACTACAATCTTCGGCGGCAGCGGGGTCGAAACGTCCCTTGATCTCATCTTCCTTCTAACAATCTCTGCCAGCCGGTCCAGGGCCTCATCTTGTTGGATTCGGAGCTGTTGCCGTTGATACCGAAGCGCATCACCCTTCAAGCCAGCCCATTCTGTGATTGGAGAAAGAATATCCAGCCAAGCACTAGCCCTTGCCCGAGTCACATCAGGCGGAATCACTTCCGTTATGGAGTGTTTTCGCTGCCGGATTATCTTGGCACTAATTTCCGCTTTTGCAGTCGCTTCTGCCTTAATTTCCGGTTCCACTTTTTTCCTTTTCGCCATACCTACAACGGCAAATTGTCGTGCTTCTTCACGGGCATCTCGACATGCTTGTCTTTCAGCATCGCGAGTGCCCTTGCAATCCGCCGCCGCGTCGAGTGCGGCATGATGACGTCGTCGATATAGCCGCGCTCGGCGGCGATGAAGGGTGACAGGAAGCGGTCCTCATATTCCTTGGTGCGGGTGGCGATCTTGTCGGTGTCGCCGATATCGCTGCGGAAGATGATTTCGACCGCGCCCTTGGCGCCCATCACGGCGATCTGCGCGGTCGGCCAGGCGTAGTTCATGTCGGCGCCGATTTCCTTCGACGCCATCACGTCGAACGCGCCGCCATAGGCCTTGCGCGTGATGACGGTCACCAGCGGCACCGTGCATTGCGAATAGGCGAACAGCAGTTTGGCGCCGTGTTTGATCAGGCCGCCATATTCCTGGGCGGTGCCCGGCAAAAATCCGGGCACGTCGACGAAGGTGACGATCGGAATGTTGAAGGCATCGCAAAACCGCACGAACCGCGCGGCCTTGCGCGAAGCATCGCTGTCGAGCACGCCCGCCAGCACCATCGGCTGGTTGGCGACGAAGCCGACGGTGCGCCCGGCGATGCGGCCGAATCCGGTGACGATGTTCTTGGCAAACGCCTCGGAAATTTCGAAGAAATCGCCCTCGTCCACGACCTTCAGGATCAATTCCTTCATGTCGTAGGGCTTGTTCGGATGATCGGGGATCAATGTGTCCAAGGACATGTCGACCCGGCCGATGTCGTCAAAGCTCGGCCATTCCGGCACGCCGTCGGTGTTGTTGGCAGGCAGGAAATCGATCAGCCGGCGCATCTGCAACAGCGCCTCGACGTCGTTCTCGAACGCGCCGTCGGCGATCGAGGAGCGCGTGGCGTGCACGGACGCGCCGCCGAGTTCCTCGGCGGTGACGACCTCGTTGGTGACGGTCTTCACCACGTCGGGCCCGGTGACGAACATGTAGCTGGTGTTCTTCACCATGAAGATGAAGTCGGTCATGGCCGGCGAATAGACGTCGCCGCCGGCGCACGGCCCCATGATGACGGAAATCTGCGGGATCACGCCGGACGCAATGACGTTGCGGCGGAACACATAGGAATAGCCGGCGAGTGCGGCGACGCCCTCCTGGATGCGCGCGCCGCCGGCATCATAGAGCCCGATGATCGGCGCCCGCGCCTTCATCGCCATGTCCTGGATCTTGACGATCTTCTGCGCGTGGGTTTCCGACAGCGAGCCGCCGAACACGGTGAAATCCTTGGCGAACACAAAGGTCTTGCGGCCGTTGACGGTGCCCCAGCCGGTGACAACGCCGTCGCCCGGCACCTTGGTCTTCTCCATGCCGAATTCAGTCGAGCGGTGTTCGACGAACATGTCGAACTCCTCAAAACTGCCCTTGTCGAGCAGAAGCTCGATGCGCTCGCGCGCGGTCAGCTTGCCACGGGCGTGCTGCGCCTCGATGCGCTTCTCGCCGCCGCCCAATCTCGCGCCGGCGCGGCGTTCCTCGAGGGTATCCAGGATGTCTTTCATGTCTGTAATTCCTGCCCGATTTGGTCTTTAGTTTTGACGCGTTTTCTTGACGCGAACCGGTCTCCACTTCGCTTGAAAACGCTTTGGTTCTAACACGGCCTATTGCCGGCGGGAAACGCCCTTCCCGGCCCTCTGGCAACCCTGCCGGGCGCGCGATATATCCGGGCATTGAACCGGGAGCAAAA
The DNA here is from genome assembly GCF_004799445.1 of Bradyrhizobium sp. Classification (GTDB taxonomy): domain Bacteria; phylum Pseudomonadota; class Alphaproteobacteria; order Rhizobiales; family Xanthobacteraceae; genus Bradyrhizobium. The sequence continues at coordinate 35,943 of NZ_SSNA01000030.1, read as the reverse complement.
CCGATGGCCGATACCGCAAGCCAGCCCATCACAGGCACCGTGTCGGGGGGACCGCGCACGCTGCTCCGCCTCGAGGGGCTGACGCTGTTTGCCGGGATGACGCTGTTATACGCGGTCTGGGGCGGATACTGGTGGATCTACGCCGTCCTGTTCCTGGCGCCCGATCTCAGCTTCCTGGGCTATCTCGCGGGCCCGAGGACGGGCGCGATCGTCTACAACGCCGCGCACAGCTACATGGCGCCGATGGCGCTGATGACATCGGGATTTGCGCTGGCCTCGCCGCTGACGCTTTCGATCGCGATGATCTGGCTGGCGCATATCGGGTTCGACCGCACGCTCGGCTACGGCCTGAAATATTTCGCCGGATTCGGCTTCACCCATCTCGGCCGCATCGGCAAGGAGGCCAAGGTCGGACCGGACACGAGCCCAGTTTGACGCTGGTTACGAGATCCGCAGGCGGTTAACACCGTCGTTGCGAGCGTAGCGAAGCAACCCATGGTCTGGATTGCTTCGTCGCGTTGCTCCTCGCAATGACGGGAATGCTTCCGTCATTCCCCCCTACTTCTCCCCGACCTTGAACGGCGGCTCCTTGCCGGGCGGCACGGTCTCTTCGGCCATCGCCAGCATCATCGCCACCATGACGTAATTGCCGGCCACCGCGGTGAGGTCGACGATCTGCTGGTCGTTGAACACCTTCTTGGCCCGCGCATAGGTTTCGTCGGAGACCTTCTGCGTGGTGGTGAGCTCGGTGACGAAATCGAACACGACGGCCTCATCCTCGGCCATGTTCGACGGCCGCTTGCCCGCCTTCAGCTCGGCGATGATATCGGCGTTGAGACCGGCTTTGGCCGCCAGCGGCGCGTGCGCATACCACTCGACCTGCGACTTCCATTGCCGCCCGATGATCAGGATCGCGAACTCGTTGAGCTTGGTCGGGACCGAGGTCTGCCAGCGCAGATAATAGAACAGGTCGTACAGCCGCTGCCCCAGCACCGGACTGCGTATCATCGGGTTGTACGGCCCGCCGAGGCCGACGCTGGAAACCTTCATGATCTGCTCGCCGAGCGGCTTCTGCGCGTCGCTGAGCTGATCCATGGTGAGTTGCGGAAAGCGCGGCTCCTTGCCGGTCGCAGGCGCGGCGAACATGGTGGCGGCGAACCAGCCGCCGGCCGCGGCGATCACCAGCGATGATAACAAGACTTCAGATTTCATGATTTCCTCCGGGCGTTTCTTGGGCAATCCCGGATGCTAATCCAGCCGTGTCGCCCGCGCCAGCGGGAGCAAACCGATATCGGCCATTCAGATCGCGCCGATATCGGCCAGGCAGGCTCGCGTCAGATTCATGCGGTCGGCGATATGGCGCGGCTCGCGGACATCCAGATTGAGCGCGAAGAAGGCCGGTAGCGGAATTGGGATTGCGGCGTACCGCATGCTCGGTCACCTCTCCCATTGGGAGAGGTCGAATTGCGAAGCAATTCGGGTGAGGGTTAAAGCCTAACGATAGACCGTACCCCCTCACCCCAACCCTCTCCCCATGGGAGAGGGAGCGGTTCCCGATGACGCGAAGTCGAGGCGACGCCTCACCAGCGATCAATCAATCTCTAGCGAATTCGTCCCGACAGCCGCAGCACGAAGATCAGAACTTCCGCCACCGCCTTGTAGAGCTCCGCCGGAATCTCGTCGCCGATCTCGACGTTGGAGAGCGCCCCCGCCAGCACCTCGTTCTCCTCGATCGGGATGTTGTTGGCCTTGGCGACCTCGATGATCTTGCGGCCGAGACTTCCGTTGCCCTTGGCGACGACACGGGGCGCACCCGTCCTGTCGTAATGCAGCGCCACCGCGAGTTGGTTTTTTGTTTTCACGCTCATAGCGCGCGGTCCAGAAAATGCCCCGCGGGCGCCGAGGCCGGCTGCAGCGGCGCACCGTCGCGGACCACGATATCGCCGGGCTGCAGCTCGGCGCGGCTCAGGGCCTGGCTGAGCTGCGACACGCCAGCGCGCAATTGCGCCGCGGTCGCCGGCCGCTCCGCCCACATCCGCACCGACGTCCGCTCGCCGCTCAGCGAGACCTGCGCGTGGACCGGACCGGCGGGTTCGACGTCGAGCGAGAACCGCGCCCGCCACACCGGCTTGGCGGCACCGACCTCGCGACCGCCGCCGTCGCGCGATATCTCGAACTGCGCCATCGCGGTGCCCTGCGGCGTCACGAACGGAATTTCGAAATTCCACCGTGGCACCGAGGGGTCGAGCCTTCCCGCGGTCGTATCGGTCTGGCCCGGCAACGAGGCGACCTGCAGCAGCGTCTGCCGCGCGATCGCGCCGTCGGTGTCGGTGAGCAAATGCTGCAGCGTCGCTTCGACCGGCGCGTGCGCTACCAGCGTCGCAGGCATCACCGGCTGGGCCGAGGGCAATGCGCCATTGATCGGCGGCGGCGGCAGGTTGGTGCGCGCAAATTCGGGGTCATCGATCGCCGGCGTGCGCGCGCCGGTCACCGCCGGCATCAGCGACAGCATCTGGCCGTTTTCAAACACAAGCCGGGGTGGACTGCCCGCCAGCGGGCCGGCCTGGACCGCCTCTTGCAGCAAATTGAGCGCGGCACTGCTTACCGCTGCCCGCGCCGCGGCGTCGGCCGGGGTCGATGCGGGCGAAAGAATCGCGTTTGCCGCGCTGAGGTCGAGAATTTCCTGGGCGACCGCGAGCGGCGCAGCCTGGGTCGAAGCCAGGGATGCGGTGGTTGCCGAGGCGAGCGACGGCGCGATCGGGGGCGATACGATCGCCGGCGTTTCCGGCCCGGCAACAATGGTGACGGTCTGTTCGGACAATTGAATGGATGGCTGTGCGGCCTGCGCCAGCACCACGGTTGCCGGTGTCGTCCCCGGCTGGACCAGCGTTGCCGCTACTGCCCCCAATGCTGTCGCAGCTTGCTGCGCCAGCGCTTCCACCGCCGTCGCGGCTTGCGCCACCGCCGCCGGCGTCGTGGCCTGCTGCGCCGTCAGCGACGTTGCCGCCGCAGCCGGCGTGCCGGGGATCCCCGGCGATGTCCCCGCCGCCACGCTGGCAAGCGATGTCGTCAGCACCTGCCGCAGCACGATCAGGGCGGCCTTCAGATCCGGCGTCGACGGCGATACCGATCCGGATGCCAATGAGGCTTCCAGAAACAGCCCGGAATTCTGGAAGGCGTGCTGGATGTCGCCGCCGCTGAGGTTTGGATCGAGGCTGGTCTGCTGCGCCAGCACCTGGGCCACGGCCTGCTGGACCTGCGGCGGCAGGCCCGCCAATCCGGCGGCGGCGCCGAGATTGGCAAACAGCGGTGCCAGCGAAGTCTGCTGCGTCGCCGCGGTCTGGGCAGCGAGCGCGACCGCCAGCGTCTCCAGCGCGGTGAGCGGATTGCTCGCCACCGGCGCCCCTGTTGGCGCGAGGGCCGCGATGGCTGCCGCGTTGGGCGCCAACGTCACGGAATCCAGTGTCGCGGTCGCGCCGGCGGCAGCCTGGCCGGCGGCAGCGCCGCCCTGCTGGCTGACGATCGCGAGGCCTATGCCACTGGCGGTCTGCGAAACCTGAAGCTGCAGCGTCTGGCCGGCCTGCAGCGGGACCTGCGACGTGACGTCGATCGGCTGGCCGCCGATCGAAATCTGGACCTGGTCGTTGCCAAGGATCTGCAGCACCCGGGCGCTGATCACGCTGCCGGGCTGCAGCACAATATCCGCCGTCGTCACCGCTTGCGCGGCGACCGGCTTAACGTTCGGCGTGATCACGATCGACATAAGCTTCACCGGGTCAGGCCCGGTCGAAGCTACCCGCGTGTCGTAAACCTGTCGTTAACCGCCGAGCGCGATCAGCAAAAGTGGGTACCGGTTTTGCCGGACAAACGCCTTCGTTTGTCCGGAGATCGCGCTCAAATATTGAATTGGCGCATGATCTTGTCGCCAAACCGCTCACACTTTGGCGGATCATGCGCTCTGATCCAAGGCTTTCAGGATGCCGGCGACGGCCCTGAAATCGACCAGCCGCGCGGCGCGCCGTGCGGCCACCTCCTCGTCGACGCCCCATTTTTCGATGTTCCAGTCCTCATCGACATGGGCCGCGGCCCAGACCTGGTCCTGATCGAGGACGCCACGCAACAGCGCCAATGCCAGCAGCGCCGAGCCGGTCAATGTCGTAACCACATGCATGGCCGCGATCGACCACGCATCCGACGGCAGCGCTGCCCGCGCCGCGGCGACCGCGGAATCCGGCTGACGGACGTGTACCAGTCCTTCGGCAAGGATGAAATGGGCGCCCAGCGTATCCGCGGCCCAGAACAGGATGGGATCCCAATGCGCGGCTTCGCGCGCGACCAGCGCCTCGGGATGGCCGGCGCGGTAGAACAACAGATCGGACCCCAGATATTTCGCGATGTCGTCGGCAACCGCATCGACCTTGCCGGTTACCCCTTCGACGACGCTGTTGGCAAAGCGCGTCAGCGGCATGGTCAAGGGATTGATGGTGTCACCTTGCGCATTCCATTCCGCCGCGATGGCGTGTGCGATCGAACGCGCCGGCGCCATCACCTGGTGGCCGGAGGGCGTCTTGATCGGCTTGCCATCGAGCGTGACCAAGAATCCGCTTTTCCCCTCGGCAACGCCGGCACCGGCATAGAAGCGCTTGCGCTGCGGCCCGCGCGTCGTGCGCCGCACCGCCTCCTGCGGGTCAAGCGGGGATTTTCCGGCTACTTCATCGAACAGCTCACGCATTTTACGGTTTTCGGCTTTCATGCGTCGGTGATATCTGTGCGCAGGGTACGACAAGGATGGCTGCAAATAAAGCGAGCTCGCGGGCGACAGCGAGGGTCCGGACAGCGATCCTGGTTCCGCTGGCCTGTCTTGTTCTGCTCGCCGGCCCTGTCCCGACTGTGCAAGCCGGATTCCGTTCGCCGGAATCGCTGGTGCGCAATGTCTACGCCTATTATGGCGACCGGTCGTCCGAGCTCTCCAGCGGACTGCCGCGCGATGCCGCCACGGCGGACCGATTCTTCGATCCGAGCCTGCGCGAGGCCTGGCGTGCGTCAAGCAAGCCGCCATACGATTTCCTGGTGCAAAGCCCGACATGGAAGCTCGGCGCGATCTCGATCTCCGTGCTGCGCAAGCAATTCGACAAGACCTATGTCGCGGTGGCCTTCGACAACCGCGGCCGCGCCATCACCATGAATTTCATTCTGGTGAACGATCACGATGGCTGGGTGATTTACGACGTCGAGAGTCCGCATGATTCGCTGCGCGCGTTTCTCGCGCAGTATCGGGACTAGGACGCGGACTTGTTACCGGTTACCGGCGTTTCCGGGATTACCCCCTTACCGGACCTGCCGCGGCCCAAGCTGACGCGAATGACCCGAAGCGGAAATCGCTCGTCCCGGTGTAGCCCCTTCGCCAGCTTGGCTAGTGGTCGAGCTGCGCCGCGGCAATTCATGATCCCAAAAGTCGAGATTGCTCCTCTTGATCTCAAGGCATCGATGTCGTATTTTTTGACAAAGGTCTGCAGTCAACCTAGGCGTCGCCGCCCCTTCCGGGGAGCTAAACCTGCAAATATTCACTTAAGACTGACACCTTATCCAGTGCCGAGTCGTAAGACGGCGACCGCGACAGTCCAATATGGAGCGGCCAATGTTGAGGATAAGCGATGTCCAGAACCTCCTTTCCGTTTGCTACGGATGATATTTCCGCGCTCGCGCGATCTCTGCGAGGGCAGCTTACGACCGTCGACCGGCTGCCGGGGCATGTCGAAATACTTAACATGCTCGCCCGCTCGGCCGGGTGCCGAAACTACCAGCACTTTCGTGCACAAGCCGCTGCGCAAGATCGCCTTGCCGCCCCACCTGCGGCCGATCCTGTGGACCACCTTAAAGTGGAGCGCGCGGCCCGACACTTTGACCCTAAAGGCCGCCTGATCCGCTGGCCGGCAAAGGCCAGTGATCAAAGCCTCTGCCTGTGGGGCCTTTGGGCAACCATACCGGCCGGCGAGATTTTTGCTGAGGGGCAGATCAACGAGATTCTCAAGTCCAGGCATTTGTTTGGCGATCATGCCCTGTTGCGGCGCGCGCTCTACGACGGCGATCTGGTTTCGCGCACCGCAGACGGTCGAGAATATCGACGCATCGAGCGTAGGCCGCCTGCCGACGCCGTCGCGCTCATTCAACATTTGAACGCACGAAAAATGGCGTCAGCCGTGATGTGACCAGGCGGCAAGCCTGCTTGGCGATGCCGGCGCGCTGACCGTCGAAAATGATCGGTCCCGGCTTCCCGGAAAGTGATGCGGATGCCCTATGGGCGGTGCGCGTTGGCGACGCGTTTTGAGAGGAACGAATGGACCGGGATTTCGAGATCATCGTCTACGGGGCGACTGGCTTCACAGGGAGGCTTGTGGCAGAGCATTTATTGAAAATCTATGGCGCAACCGGCGATCTCAAATGGGCCATTGCCGGACGCAACCCCGCGAAGCTGGATGAGGTGCGTAGCGAGATTGGAGCACCCGCAAACTTTCCCCTCGTCATCGCCGATTCTTCGGACCCCGCGTCGCTGACAGCTATGGCGCGGCGGTCCAAGGCGATTATCACGACGGCCGGACCTTATCAGGTTCACGGAAGCGGGTTGGTGGCGGCCTGCGCTGCCGAGGGCACCGACTATTTGGATATCAGCGGCGAGTCCAATTGGATCCACGACATGCTGGTCCACGAAGTGCTCGCCAGGAATTCTGGCGCGCGGATCGTCTTTTGCTGCGGCTTCGATTCTATTCCTTTCGACCTCGGAGTCTATTTCTTGCAATCGGAGGCCCAAGCCAGGCTCGGATCTCCGGTCGCCCGCGTACGCGGACGGCTACGGCGTCTGGAGCGCGGCATCGGCGGCGGACAGTCGGGAGGATCCTTGGCAACCGGCATGGCGATCATGGCCGCGATGCGGGCGAGTCCACAAATCTTGTCTGTGCTTGCCGATCCCTTTGCATTGACCCCTGGTTTCAAGGGTCCCGAGCAGCCGGACGGTAGCAAGGCTTATGAAGACGCCGTCACCGGCTCTTGGGTTGTGCCGTTCATGATGGCGGCAATAGACACCAAGGTAGTGCATCGATCCAATTTCCTCTTGGGCCATCCGTGGGGAAAGGACTTCAGGTACGACGAGATGAGCATGGCTGACGGCCCGAACGGAAGCGGAGTTGGGGCGCCTGGCTTTTACATGGTCAAAGGCAATCCGCCGAAGCCCGGCGAAGGCCCGTCGAGGGCTGAGCGGGAGGGCGGATGCTACGATATCCTGTTCATCGGCGAGGCGGCGGATGGGCGGATCATTCGCGCCAATGTGAGGGGCGACATGGACCCGGGCGCTGGGTCCACCTCGCGCATGCTGGGTGAAAGCGCGGTATGCTTGGTGCGTGATATTTCGCGGAGTGAGACGCCGGGCGGGATTTGGACCAGCGCCTCGGCGATGGGAGACGCCTTAATCAGAAGATTGGCAGCAAACGCGGGGGTCACCTTTCAACTTGAGCCATAAGACCTGACCATCCTCAAAGGTGCTGACACGCAAGCCAGATGTGAGCCTGGCGACAAATCGCGTTATCCCGCACAGACCATCGCCTGGAATGTCCGGGAGGGATTTCCACCGGCGGCACTTCACGCATTTTGACGCGATGCAGCACGTGGAGCAGCCCGACGTGGATGTGGGTGGTGAAATTCCGCGCGGCCTGTAAAAGGGATTCGTCGGCCGAGTTCTCCTCTCATGTTGCAATCCCCAGTTTCCGTTGAGACCAAGGCCTCCTGGGCCGTCGCCTCCGTAGCGCTCTTCATCCTTGGGATGTCGTTCGGCGGCGCCTGGCTTACCGTGGTAGCGCTCAAGGACATCGCCAGCGAGGTGGGCGGGGCGCGCTCGGTTCCCGCGCTCGCCAGTGCGCTGGCGTGGCTCGGCTCCGGCGCGGGCGGAATCATCATGGCCCGAGTCGCCGATCGGGTCGGTACGCGCTGGACGGTCATCTTCGGCTCGTTGATGATCGGCCTTGGCCTTTCGATTTCGACCCTCGGACCGCCCTGGCCGCTATGGATCGGCCACGGGTTGTTCATCGGTTTGATCGGGATCGGCGGCATCAATGCTCCCCTGTACATTTATGTCAGCCGCTGGTTCGACCGCCGGCGTGGCTCGGCGCTGGCGCTGATCTCGAGCGGAACCTATCTCGCCGGCGCGATGTGGCCGCCGGTATTCGAGCAGGCGATCGGCCATTTCGGCTGGCGACAGGCGATGCTGTGGTATGCGCTCGCCGAGATCGTTTGTGTCGTGCCGCTGGCGGCGATTTATTTTCGCGCGCCACCCGAACTGATTCATCCGGCGGCGCCGTCCGGAGCCAGCGCGAATAAAGTGCGTGTCCTCGGCTGGCCGCCCAATGCCGTGTTCGCGGCAATGTGCGCCGCGGCCGTGCTGTGTTGCATTCCGATGGCGATGCCACAGGGCCATCTGGTGGCATTTTGCAGCGATCTCGGTATCAGCCGGTCGATGGGCGCCCTGATGCTGTCGGTGTTGCTCGGCACCGCGTTCCTGAGCCGGCAAATCTGGGGTATGATCTCCGATCGGATCGGCGGTCTTGCGACCGTCCTGATCGGATCGGCCTGGCAGGCCGCCTCGATGACGGCCTTTCTGTTGACGCAGAATGAAGCCGGCCTGTTTATGGTGGCCGCCGCTTTCGGGCTCGGCTTTTCCGGCATCATCCCGGCTTATGTCTTGACGGTGCGTGAACTGTTTCCGGCATCGGAAGCCTATTGGAGAATCCCGACACTGTTGCTGTTCAGCGGCGGGGGCATGGCCGCCGGCAGCTGGCTCGCCGGCCTGCTCTACGACCATCTCGGATTTTATGCGCCCGCATTCGGCGTCGGCATCGGCGCCAACATTCTCAACCTGCTTCTGGTGAGCGTGCTGGTCGGACGGCAACGCCACCTCGCGGCCTATGGTTGAACAGCCAAAGCCAGCTACTTTGCTTACCCTGGATCGGGACTATCTGTTGGCGCAGTTGCGGGAATATTCCGCGCGATCGCTCGGGCCAAGCCCGGCCCCGGCAGCATCGCTCAGGCACGTCGTGATGCGGTCGCCGAACGACGGAGCGGGCGCCGCCGGCACATAGCTCTGGCGCGGCGGCGCATCCATCTGCGGCACCACCGGAACCTCGATTTTTGGCGGCGGCGGAGGTGGCGGCAGCGGCGGATTGAACTTTGACCCGCCCGGCGGAATAAGAACCTGCGCGAACACGACGTCGGCCGCGACCAGCGCCGCGGCGACCACACAGGCCATGACCAAGAACCGTTTCATGGGCGCTATGTCGTGATCGCCCGGACAAACCGCAAGTTAAATTATTCTTCAGGCAGTACCGGCCGGGCTGAACCGGTCGAGCGCCGCCCGGCAGCAGCCTTTCACGGTTTCTGATAGATGATCTGGCCAGCGCGGATGGTGTAGGCGACTTTCGCGAGGTTATCGACGTCGGCAATGGGATCGCCGTCAAGAACGACGAAATCGCCGTCAAATCCTTTTTCGATCCTGCCTTTATTCGCGGCCTTGAAGTACAGAGCCGGGTTCGTCGTCAGCGAGGCGAGCACTTGTCGTTCCGAAAGTGCCCGGTGCATCAGCTGGTATTCGAGTGAAGTGTCATAGATTTCGGTGAAGCCGACGTCGGTACCAAACAGAACGACACCGCCATTCTCTGCAAATTGCCTGAGCTGATTGACGGTTACGGCGGTTATTTGGGCGGTCACGCCGGGATCGAGAACGACGGTTGTAAAAAGCGAGAGCGTCGGAATCAATGCGGTGCCTTGCGATTTAAACCGCGCGAGTTGCTCGTCGGTATATCGAGGATATCCCGGGGCCGGGGCGGTGTGTGCCATCACGTCAACGCCGGCAGCGATCACCGTGTCCACACCCGTCTTGTTTTGTGGATGCGCGAACACCGGCTTGCCTTGCGCATGCGCCACATCGACCGCGGCCTTGGCAACCGCAACGTCCATGTTCACCACCGGCTTGTCATCGCCCTTGAAGGAACCGGTGAAGAGTTTTATGCCGTCCAACCCCATGGCCAGATAGGACCGCGCCAATTGCGCGGCTGCATCCGGCTCGGCAATCTCCGGCAGCTTCATTTCGGCGGGGAGATAGGCGGGATGACCGTCCTTGGGAAAGATGCTGCCGAGCAGGAAAATGTTGGGACCGAGCACTTCGCCCGCATTGACGCGGCGGCGCAGCGACAGCGAGTCGGCCGGGTCGGAGCCCAGGTCCCACACCGTGGTGAACCCCCATTGCGTCAGCATCTCCTGCATGTGTGCCGTGAGTGGTGCGGCCGGCCCGTCGGCGGCGGTTTTCCAAACTGGTTGCGTGAAATGGACGTGACTGTTCCAGAAACCAGCAACGACGGTCTTTCCGCTGCAATCGATGACGCGCGCGTCTTTCGGGATCTCGACTTCGCCGCGGCGGCCGACCGCGCTGATGACGCCACCCGAGGTGACAACGACCGCATCGGGGAGAGCGGCGGCGTCAGGCGAAGCGTAGACGCTGCCACCCGTGAGAACGAGTGTCTGCGCATTTGCGGCAGCGTTGCAAAAGGCAGCCCCGCAGAGAAGCAAAACGGAAAGCACAGTGCGGAGCCAATTCCCGATCATGGGCGGAGCCTTGAATGTTGCACGTCGACCGCGCCATGTGGTGAGGCACGATGCGTCGAACCGAACGATAGCCGATCGATATAACCTCGCTTTGACAGTTCTTGCTGCGCTCCGGCGATATCGGGCGGCGACGCGTCGATGCCGCGACCGCCGTCATTCCTCCGGCGCGTTCTCGATCGGGTCGAACCGGTCGGCCTCGAGGCCGAGCAGGTTCCACGATTGCAGCATGTGCGGCGGCAGCGGCGCGGTCACGTCGATCACGCCGCCGCGCGGATGCGGAATCACGATCCGCCGCGCCAGCAGGTGAAGCCGTTTCTGCAAACCGCCCGGCAATTGCCAGTTTTCCTTGTTGAAATATTTGGGATCGCCGACGATGGCATGATCGATATGCGCCATGTGCGCGCGCAACTGATGGGTCCGCCCGGTGACCGGTTTCAACGACACCCAGGCGAGCTTCTGCGCCGACGTCTCCACCACGGCATAGTAAGTCACGGCATGGCTGGCGCCCTCGTCGCCATGCGCGGCGATCCGCATGATGGTGTCTTCCTCGCCCTCTTCCTTGGCAAGATAGGTCGAGATGCGCCCCTGCTTCGGTTTCGGCACGCCGGCCACCAGCGCCCAGTAGATCTTGCGCGCCGAGCGATGGCGGAACGATCCGGTCAGCGCGGTCGCGGCGAAACGCGTCTTGGCGACCACAAGACAGCCCGCCGTGTCCTTGTCGAGCCGGTGTACCAAACGGGGCTTTTGTCCCTTGGCGTCGCGCATCGCTTCCAGCATCTGGTCGACGTGCCGTGTGGTGCCGGAACCGCCCTGCACCGCCAGGCCAGCCGGCTTGTTCAGCACCATGACGTCGGCATCCTCAAACAGGATCATGTCCTTGAGCGCAGACAACGTCTTGGTCGCGGCTTCCGAGAGCGGATCTGTGCTCTTGGGAGCATCGAGCTTCAGCGGCGGAATGCGGACGCTCTGGCCCTCCTCCAGCCGGTCCTTGCTGTCGGCGCGCTTGCCGTTGACGCGCAGCTCGCCTTTGCGAACGATGCGCTGGATGTGGGAGAACGACAGTCCGGGAAAGCGCGCTTCCAGAAAACGGTCGACGCGCATGTTGTTCTCGTCCGCCGTCACCACCACGGTCTGAACTTTGGTCGGCAGCGGCGGCGGCTCGGCGACAATTTTTTCGGGCTCGGGGACGAAGGGCGCCGGCTTGGCGGCGCGCGGCGCGGAAAAGCGCTCCGGCGGCTTGCCGCCGGGACGATACGCCTGCGGCCGCTCGGCCTGCGAGCCCCGATAAGGGCGCGCGCCCTTCGGGCGATCGCCCCTGGCCTTCAGGGGTCTTTTGACGCGACGGCTCATGGTTCGGTTTTCCTGTACATGCCGCCCGTTATAGAGCCGCTCGGCCACATGGATTCGAGGTGGATGACAGCACTCATTTGCATTGTGTTCCACTTCTCAGAGCTGCGAGATCCGCACTGGCATTGCTGGAAGGATGCTGTTTGCCGGCTTCGTTCGCCGCGGCGCAGGCAGCAGCGGAGTCACCATTTTGAAGCCGCGCCCAGGCAAGATTGGTCCACGCGTCGCCGAAATCCGGAGTGTCTTTGACGGCCTGCTCCAGCACCGACTGCGCCTCATGCGGCCGTTTGGCGATCAGAAGAACCCTCCCATAATCCGCGTTGAGTGTCTTCAGCGGATTGGGCTGCTTTCGCGCGACCTCGAACAATTCTTCTGCGAATTCGATATCGTTGAAACGGGTCTGCGCTACCGCGGCAAGGCCGTGATAGACTTCGCTTTCCTCCGGCATCAAGAGAAACGCTTCGTTGAAGCGCCGCGCCGCCTCAGAAGCATTGCCCGAACCCAATGCCCTCCAGCCGCGCAGCGTCGTCGCGTGGAACGCCTTTTCGCGCGACCCGGTTAACTGAACAATGCTCGTCAGAAAGCGCTCGTCGGCTTCCCGCATCGCAGCAGATTTTTCGGCGAAGCCATAAAATGGCTGTTCGTTGGCCGGCGCCGAATAGACTTTCTTAGTCACCCTCACACCCGGCGCAACTTCAACCGTTTCGGCAAGCGCCGGCTCAATCGATATGAGCACCAGCAGCAATGCAATCGCTCTACACGCTAGCCTGAAACAGGCGAGCGGGAACGTGGCCGAAAGCATGGAACAACCGTTACGCATGTTGCTCATTTGCGCTCCCTGCGCAGCTTCGCCCAATAATCCAGCCGCTTGCGGATCTCGCGCTCGAAGCCGCGATCGGGCGGATCGTAGAAGGTCTGGCGTCCCAGCGCTTCCGGAAAATAGTCCTGCCCCGAAAAGCCTTCCGACGCGTCGTGGTCGTATTGATAGCCGTCGCCGTAGCCTTCCGACTTCATCAATTTGGTCGGCGAATTCAGAATATGCTTGGGCGGCAGCAGCGAGCCGCCCTCCCTGGCCGCGCGCATCGCAGCCCCGAACGCTTTGTAGGCGGCGTTCGATTTCGGCGCGGTGGCAAGGTAGATGACGGCCTGCGCGATCGCGAGTTCGCCCTCGGGAGAGCCGAGGAAATCGAAGGCGTCCTTGGCGGCGTTGGCGATCACCAGCGCCTGCGGATCGGCCAGACCAATGTCCTCGACCGCCATGCGGACCACGCGCCGGGCCAGAAACAGCGGGTCTTCGCCGGCGTCCATCATGCGGGCGAGATAGTACAGCGCGGCATCCGGATCGGAGCCGCGCACCGCCTTATGCAGCGCCGAGATCAGGTTGTAGTGTCCGTCGGCCGATTTGTCGTAGATCGGCGCGCGGCGCTGCAAAATCTCCTGCAGCTGCGCGGCGTTGAATATCTCGTCCTGACGCGCGGCGCGCCAGACTTCTTCGGCAAGCGTCAGCGCGGCGCGGCCATCGCCGTCGGCCATCCGCACCAGCACGGCGCGGGCTTCGTCGTCGAGCGGCAGTGTCCTGCCCTCGATCCTCTCGGCATGAACGAACAGCTTTTCGATCGCGGCCGCGTCGAGCGAATGAAACACCAGAACGCGGGCTCGCGACAATAAAGCGGCGTTGAGCTCGAACGAGGGATTTTCGGTGGTGGCACCGACCAGCACCACGGTGCCGTCTTCCATGACCGGCAGAAACGAATCCTGCTGGGCGCGATTGAACCGGTGCACCTCGTCGACGAACAAGAGTGTTCCCTTGCCCGTCTGGCGCCGGGCGCGCGCCGCATCGAACGCCTTCTTCAGATCCGCAACCCCGGAAAATACCGCCGAAAGCTGCTCGAAATGCAGGTCGGTGGCATCCGCCAGCAGCCGCGCCACCGTGGTCTTGCCGGTGCCCGGCGGTCCCCAGAAGATCAGCGAACCCAGCGTGCGCGTCGCCAGCATCCGCGTCAGCGCGCCATCCGGCCCCAGGATGTGATCCTGCCCGACGACCTCCGACAGCGTTCGCGGACGCAATCTGTCGGGCAGCGGATGCGGCGCATCCTGCTCCATCCCCGCGGCGACGAACAGGTTGGCGCCCTCGCGTGGTTGTTTCGGGCTCATCCGCCCAGCGTGACGTTGATCTGCTGGCCGCCGCGCACCAGCGTGATCCGCCAGACCCGAGAGGATTCGCGCGTCGCTTTTTCGATGTCGCTGGTTTTGAGAATTTTCTGATTGTTGACAGCCATGATGATATCGCCCTTCTGGAAACCAACCTTGGCGGCGGTTCCGCCATCGGCCAGATCGGTCACCACGACCCCTTCTGAGTCCGCATCCAGGTGCAGCTCATCGGCGACCGCAGGCGAGATGTTCGCAACTTTCGCCCCCTGGAACGGCGAGCGCGTCGTCAAGACGATTTCGTTGCGACCGGTATCGGGCGCGGTCTCCAGCGGCACCATCAGCTTCACCGCCCTGCCGGCGCGCTGCACGTCGATCTGCGCCGCCCCACCGAGCGGACGCGTCGCAAACCGGTAATCGAAGGCATTGGGATCGTCGACCGCCTGCCCGTCGATCGCGACGATCAGGTCGGACAGCTTCAGCCCGGCCCGCGCCGCCGGACTGTCGGCGACCACGCCGGCGACCAGGGCGCCGCTCGGCAGCTTGAGCCCGAGCGTTTCGGCGATCTCCGGCGTCACCGCCTGCAGGCGCGCGCCAAGCCAGGGACGTTTGACGGCCTTGCCGCCGCCCTTCGCCGAAGCCACCACGACGCGCACCATATTGGCCGGGATCGCAAAACCGATGCCCTGCGATCCGCCGGAGCGCGAGAAGATCGCGGTGTTGATGCCGGCGAGCTTGCCGGTCATGTCGACCAGGGCGCCGCCTGAATTGCCCGGGTTGATCGCAGCGTCGGTCTGAATGAAGAATTGATAGTCGGTGATGCCGACTTGCGTGCGCGCCAGCGCCGAGATGATGCCGTGGGTGACGGTCTGCCCGACACCGAAGGGATTGCCGATCGCGAGCACGACGTCGCCGACCAGGAGTTCATCGGAGTTGGCAAAATCGAGCGTCGGGAATTTCTCGTGCACGCCCTTGAGCCGCAATACCGCCAGATCGGTGCGGGGGTCCTTGAGAACGATCTCGGCTTCGAATTCCCGCTTGTCGGCGAGCGATACCTTGACCTCGTCGGCGCCGTCGATGACATGAACGTTGGTCACCACCAGACCGGACGGGTCCACCATGACACCCGATCCGAGCGATCGCTGCATCTGTTCGGGCTGCTGGCCGGGCACGCCGAAGAAGCGGCGGAAGATCGGGTCGTCGAGCAGCGGGTTGCGGTTCTGAACCACCTTGGCGGCATAGACGTTGACGACGGCCGGCTGCACGCGCTGCACGATCGGTGCGTAAGACAGCTTCAATTCCGCCGCCGAGGCCGGCACGCGCCGGTCCTGTGACATGGCCGGGGCCGCGACCAACAGGACCAGCAAAGCCGTGAAAAAGCGAACCGCCATCATGAAAAGATTCCCTGGGATTGTAAGACCAATATAGGCTTGCCGGGTTGCGAATAGAAGTCATGGAAGGGTCAGCCCGGCCGGTTATGGACCTGATTCGACTTCGCAATTGGTCCGCCTTTCCGCTCAAACCTTGCAATTCCAGCCGTTCGGCAACAGGTAGCGGGGTAGACCGGCTCGTCGTTGCCGCAATCACAGGGAGAACCGCCAGATGAAGGCCGTCGGATACAAGAAGTCCCTTCCCATCGAGGCCACTGATGCCCTGATCGATTTCGAGGCCGCAAAGCCGGAACCGAAGGGCCGCGACATCCGCGTCGCCGTCAGGGCGATCTCCGCCAATCCGGTCGATTACAAGGTGCGCAAGCGTGCCAGCCCGCCCGAGGGCGAAACCAAGATCCTGGGCTACGATGCCGCCGGGATCGTCGATGCGGTCGGCCCCGACGTGACGCTGTTCAAGCCGGACGATGAAGTGTTCTACGCCGGCTCGATCCTGCGGCAAGGCACCAATTCGGAGTTCCATGTGGTCGATGAGCGTATCGTCGGGCGCAAACCGAAGACGCTGTCGTTCGCGCAGGCCGCCGCTCTTCCCCTCACCTCGATCACCGCCTGGGAATTGCTGTTCGACCGCCTCGGTGCCGTGCCCGGAAAAAGCGTCGATCCACGCACGCTGCTGATCATCGGTGGTGCCGGCGGCGTCGGCTCGATCCTGATCCAGCTGGCGCGCCGCCTCACCGGCCTCACCGTCGTGGCAACGGCGTCGCGAGCGGAATCGCAGCAATGGTGCCTCGATCTCGGCGCCCATACCGTCGTCGATCACGCCGAGCCGATGAAGGAGCAGATCGAAAAACTGAAAGTCCCGCCGGTTGCCCTGGTCGCAAGCCTCACTTATACCGACCAGCACTACAAGGCGATTGCCGAACTGATGGCTCCGCAGGGCAAATATGGATTGATCGACGATCCCCCGGAATTCAACGTCAGCGCCTTCAAGGGCAAGGCGATCTCGATTCACTGGGAGTCGATGTTTACCCGCTCGTCGTTCCAGACCCCAGACATGATCGGCCAACACCACCTGCTCAACGACGTCGCCGACCTCCTCGACAAAGGCGTGCTGCGCACCACGCTCGACCAGAGCTTTGGCGGGATCAACGCCGCCAACCTCAAGCGGGCGCACGCGCTGCTGGAATCCGGAAAGTCGCGCGGCAAGATCGTGCTGGAGGGCTGGTAGCTAGAAGAGGCAGTATAGCCGTCATTGCGAGGAGCGGAGCGACGAAGCAATCCATAACTGTCGTATTCCGGCAATGGATTGCTTCGCTGAGCCTGTCATCGGGCGCGCGTTCGCGCGACCCGTTGGCTCGCAATGACGGTTTCACGCTGCCGGCACGTCCTCAACCATGATCACGCAATGGTCTGGACGATGCCGCCTTCGGCGCGAAGCGCTGCGCCATTGGTGGCGGACGCCTCTTTTGAGGCGACGTAGACCACCATGTTGGCGATCTCCTCGACGCTCGCAAACCGCTGCAACAAAGAGGTCGGGCGAAACTGCTTGATGAATTGCGAGGCTGCGGCTTCCACCGACTGGCCGTTTTGCTTCGCTAGGTCCTTGACGAAGGCTTCGACGCCCTCCGACATGGTCGGGCCCGGCAGCACCGCATTGACGGTCACGGCGGTGCCGCGGGTCATCTCGGCAAGGCCGCGCGAGACCGCGAGCTGCGCGGTCTTGGTCATTCCATAATGGATCATTTCGCTGGGTATATTCAGCGCGGATTCGGAGGAGATGAAAACGATGCGGCCCCAATTGCGCTTCAGCATGCCCGGCAGGTAGACGCGCGCCAACCGCACGCCCGACATCACGTTGACCTCGAAGAAACGGCTCCAGTCCTCGTCGGGAATATCGAAGAAGCCTTTGGGTTCGAATATCCCGGCATTGTTGATGAGGATGTCGACCTCGGGCAGCGCGGCGGCCAGCGCCTTGCATCCGGCCGCCGTGGAGACGTCGGCGGCAATGCCCCGGACCCTGGTTCCGGGCGCCGCCTTGGCCATCGCGGCCACGGCGGCGTCGACCCTGGCCTGGCCCCGGCCATTGATCACCACGTCGGCCCCCGCGGCGGCGAGGCCCCTGGCGATGGCGTACCCGATGCCGGACGTCGACCCCGTCACCAGCGCCGTCTTTCCCTTGAGATCGATATTCATCAGACACCTCCATCACCGATGACGGAGATATCGGGAGCGCAGAGTACCAGCGCAATATTCAATGTCGTCCCTGTGAAAGCAGGGACCCATAACCAAAGGTCTTTGTTGTTGAAGCGATCGTCGCCCAGCTCTTCAAAATCGATGGGCCGGTGATGATGGGTTCCCCGCTTTCGCGGGGACGACAAAAATAAAAACGGCGCCCGAAGACGCCGCTTTTGAAGAGAAGTCCGAAATCAGGCTTATGCGGCTTCCGCGGCCTTTTCCTGCACCGGGCCGGAATCGAGGCCCTTGGCGTCGACGTCGCGGTCGACGAATTCGATCACCGCCATCGGCGCGTTGTCGCCATAGCGGAAGCCGGCCTTGATAATGCGGGTATAGCCGCCCTGGCGGTCCTTGTAGCGGGTCGCCAGCGTGTCGAAGAGCTTGCGGACCTGGTCCTGGTCACGCATCTCGCTGATCGCCTGCCGGCGCATGGCGAGACCGCCCTTTTTGCCCAGCGTGACCAGCTTCTCCACGATCGGGCGCAGTTCCTTGGCCTTCGGCAACGTGGTGACGATCTGCTCGTGCTTGATCAGCGCCGCGCACATATTGGCGAACATCGCACGCCGATGCTCGGCGGTGCGGTTGAGCTTCCGATGAACCTTGCCGTGACGCATGGTATGTTCCTCAATATTTATTCTGTCGCGACGGCGCGTCGGACAATTGGCTCAGGTGGGCCGCCTGCGTTCGCCCAAGATGCCATGGTCCGGAAATTTCGCGCGAAGGCGCGGTTTCGCGCTTTCGCCCGGCCACGGCGGTGATCGTTCTCAGTAGTGATCCTCGAAGCGCTTGGCGAGCTCGTCGATATTCTCCGGCGGCCAGCCCGGCACTTCCATGCCGAGGTGCAGACCCATCTGGGCCAGCACTTCCTTGATCTCGTTCAGCGACTTGCGGCCGAAGTTCGGGGTACGGAGCATTTCCGCTTCCGACTTCTGCACGAGGTCGCCGATGTAGACGATGTTGTCGTTCTTCAGGCAGTTGGCCGAACGCACCGACAATTCGAGCTCGTCGACCTTCTTGAGGAAGGCGGGATTGAAGGCGAGATCGGGAATGATCTCCTGCGCCACTTCCTTGCGGGGCTCCTCGAAATTGACGAACACGTTGAGCTGATCCTGCAGGATGCGGGCGGCATAGGCCACCGCGTCGTCCGGCGAGATCGCGCCGTTGGTCTCGATCGTCATCGTCAGCTTGTCATAGTCGAGGATCTGGCCCTCGCGGGTGTTCTCGACCTTGTAGGAGACCTTGCGCACCGGGGAGAACAGGCTGTCGACCGGGATCAGGCCGATCGGCGCGTCCTCGGGACGATTGCGCTCGGCGGCGACATAGCCCTTGCCGGACGCGACCGTGAATTCCATGCGGATCTCCGCGCCCTCGTCGAGGGTGCAGATCTGCAGGTCCGGATTGAGCACGGTGACATCGCCGACCGTCTGGATGTCGCCGGCGGTCACAACGCCCGGGCCCTGCTTCTTCACGACCATGCGCTTGGGGCCTTCGCCCTGCATCTTGATCGAGATGTCCTTGATGTTCAGCACGATGTCGGTGACGTCCTCGCGAACGCCAGCGATCGAGGAGAACTCATGCAGCACGCCGTCGATGTGCACCGACTGCACCGCGGCGCCCTGCAGCGACGACAGCAGGATGCGGCGCAACGCGTTGCCCAGCGTCTGTCCGAAGCCGCGCTCGAGCGGCTCGGCGACCAGCGTCGCGAAACGGATCGGGTCGGTGCCCGGAGTTACCTGCAGCTTGTTCGGCCGGATAAGTTCTTGCCAATTTTTCTGGATCGTCACTGTTTCACCCATGGGCCAGCTGATTTGCCAACGAAATCACTGGCGTTGGAGACCTGCGGATCAGTCCGCGGCTTGCAATTCTTCTCAAAACGTCTCGCAGGCGGCTTAAGCCGCCCGCACTCAAAGCATCAAACCCGCCGGCGCTTGCGCGGACGGCAGCCATTGTGCGGGATCGTCGTCACGTCGCGGATCGAAGTAACGGTGAAGCCCGCCGCCTGCAGCGCACGAAGCGCCGATTCGCGGCCCGAACCCGGGCCGGCAACTTCAACCTCCAGGGTGCGCATGCCGTGTTCCTGCGCCTTCTTGGAGACGTCCTCGGCCGCGACCTGCGCGGCATAGGGGGTCGACTTGCGCGAACCCTTGAAGCCCATCGTTCCCGCCGACGACCAGGCAATGGTGTTGCCCTGCGCATCGGTGATGGTGATGGTCGTGTTGTTGAACGACGAATTCACGTGCGCCACGCCGGAAGCAATGTTCTTGCGCTCACGGCGGCGTACGCGGGTGGCTTCCTTGCCCATTCCAGAACCTTTCCTAACGATCTCAAACGCCGCCGTAATGCCAGCGGCTACACCGGAAAATGTGAGCAGCGAATGGAAACTATTCGCCGCTGCCTATTCGCTATTCGTCAAATTACTTCTTCTTGCCGGCGATCGACTTGGCCGGCCCCTTGCGCGTGCGCGCGTTGGTATGGGTGCGCTGACCGCGCACCGGCAGCCCGCGGCGATGGCGCAGGCCGCGATAGCAGCCGAGATCCATCAAACGCTTGATGTTCATGCCGGTCTCGCGACGCAGATCGCCTTCGACCATATAGTCGCGGTCGATCACTTCGCGGATTTGCAGCACTTCCTGATCGCTCAGCTGATTGACCCGGCGATCATCGGGAATCTTGACCTTCTCCATGATCTCGGCGGCATTCTTCTGGCCGATGCCATGGATGTACTGGAGCGCGATCAGCACGCGCTTGTTGGTCGGGATATTCACACCGGCAATACGGGCCACGGACTTCTCTCCTATCGCCGATCCCTCGCAGGCCGGCCATTTTTTGCTATCTCGGGCGGGTGTCCACAAACGCGAACACGACGCCCTTCCCCTTGACTGTCTCGGGGCCCGGCATCGTCTGAAAACTATCCGACTGGATACCGGCTTATTAAAGGATTCAACTTGGTTTCGTCAACCGTCTCTATGCTTTAGCTCGCTTTTTCGTGACCTTTTTTACGGTTTTCCTGGTCTTCCCCGCAGGACGCCTCTTGGAACCCGGTGACGGCTTGCGAGAGGAGCTTTTTGCGCCCCTGGAGGCCGGTTTCCCGGCCTTCCCGCCCTTGCTGGCTGCCTTGACCGCCTTGGCCGCCTTTTTGGGGGCAGCGGCGCGCCGGGAAGACTTGGGCGCCTTTCGGACCGCCGGCCGGGCGGCCGTTGCCGCCGGCATGGCTTTGTCTGCCTTCTGGGAGGCTTTGGCGTCCACCGCGCCGATGGCCGCGAGGATCCGGTTAATCTCCCGCGTCACATGTTCGATGGTCATCATGCCATCGACCGTCAGCAATTTGCGGCGTTCCGAATAATAGTGGATCAGCGGCTCGGTCAGCGCGCGGTAGCTCGCCAGCCGTTTCGTCAGCACCTCCGAGGTGTCGTCGACCCGCACTTCTTCGCCGCGCGCACGCATCTCCGCGACCCTGGTTTCGACCCGCTGCAGCAGCGCGCTTTCATTGACGCGAAGCTCGATCACGGCGTCGAGCTTGATGTGCTTCTTCTTCAGCAGCTCATCCAGCGCCTCGGCCTGCGGCACGGTGCGCGGGAAGCCGTCGAGGATAAAGCCTTTGGCCGCGTCCGGCTGGTCCAGCCGATCGGAGATGATTCCGATCACGATATCGTCCGGCACCAAACCGCCGGAGGCCATGATGTCCTTGGCCTTGAGGCCGACCGGGGTCTGCGCCGCCACCGCGGCACGCAGCATCTCGCCGGTCGAAAGCTGGACGATACCGTAACGATGAATCAGCCGTTGGGCCTGGGTGCCCTTGCCCGATCCTGGCGGGCCCAGAAGAATCAGTCTCATATGCGTTCGCCCCCCGGCTCGGTGAGCGTTGAACCGCACACCAAGATTCAAAATCAACAGCGCCAATTATGTTCAGCGCCGGACGTGGATCGCGAAAGCGACGCCACGCACAGGTCGCAGCGTCAGCGGCGACGCCCCCTCAGCTTCGACTTCCTGATCAGCCCTTCATACTGGTGGGCGAGCAGATATCCCTGAACCTGCGCCACGGTATCCATGGTCACGCTGACCACAATCAACAGCGAAGTTCCGCCAAAATAGAATGGCACCGAGGCGTAGGAAATCAGAATCTCCGGGATCAGGCAGACAATCGCGAGGTAGACCGCGCCCAGCACCGTAATGCGCGACAGCACGTAATCGATATATTCGGCGGTGCGCTCGCCCGGCCGGATGCCGGGAATGAAGCCGCCATGCTTCTTGAGGTTATCGGCGGTCTCGGTCGGGTTGAACACGATCGCGGTGTAGAAGAACGCGAAGAACACGATCAGCGCCAAGTAGAGAATCAAGAACAGCGGACGGCCGTGGCTGAGCTGCGTGTTGATCCATTGAAACCATTCCGGACCCCGGCCGGCGTTGAAATTGGCGACCGTGGTCGGCAGCAACAGCAGCGAGGAAGCGAAGATCGGCGGAATCACGCCTGACGTATTCAGCTTGAGCGGCAGATGCGAGGACTGGCCCTCGAACATCTTGTTGCCGACCTGGCGCTTCGGATACTGGATCAAGAGCCGCCGCTGCGCGCGCTCCATGAACACGATGAACGCGATCACCGCGACCGCCATCACGATCACAACCAGGATCAGGCCGGTGGACAGCGCGCCCTGACGGCCGAGTTCCAGCATGTTGGCGAGCGCCGAGGGCAATTCCGCGACGATACCGGCAAGAATGATCAGCGAAATGCCGTTGCCGATGCCGCGCGAGGTGATCTGCTCGCCGAGCCACATCAGGAACATGGTGCCGCCGGTCAGCGTGATCGCGGTCGAGAGACGGAAGAACAGGCCGGGGTCGCTGACGACGTTGCCGGCACCCTCAAGTCCGACCGCGATGCCATAGGACTGGAACGCGGCGAGAATCACCGTGAGATAGCGGGTGTACTGGTTCAGCGTCTTGCGGCCGGCCTCGCCTTCCTTCTTCAGTGCTTCGAGCTGCGGCGAAACCGTGGTCAGGAGCTGAATGATGATCGAGGCCGAAATATACGGCATGATATTGAGCGCAAAGATCGCCATGCGGTGAATGCCGCCGCCGGCGAACATGTTGAACATGCCGAGAATGCCGCCGGCCTGGGATTTGAACACCTGCTCCCAGATGTTGGGATCGATGCCGGGCAGCGGGATGTAGGTGCCGAGCCGGTAAACCAGCAGCGCCCCCAGGGTAAACCAGATCCGCTTCTTCAATTCGTCGGCTTTGGCCAGCGCGCCGAAATTGAGGTTTGCCGCTAATTGTTCCGCTGCTGAGACCATATCTGGCTTTCTCCCCGCGCGCCCCTTGCGCCGTCAGGCTCCGCAACCACGGGGCCTTCGGCGGACGCCGGGCTTTTATTTGGTGCTCGGCTTCGATAAGTCCATCGCCCTGTCGTGCAGATTGCCCGCTGGAGGCGGACGATGACGCAGATGTTACGCCGCTTCGCCTTCGTCCTTCTTCGCCGGGGCCAGGATCTTCACCGTGCCGCCGGCCTTTTCGACCGCCGCGATGGCGGGTTTCGAAGCGCCGTGAACCTCGATATTCAGCTTGACCTTGAGCTCACCGCGACCAAGCAGCCGCACGCCGTCCCTGGCGCGCCGGATCACGCGGGCCTTCACCAGCGATTCGGCGTTGATGGTGGCCTTGGCGTCGAGCAGCTTGGCATCGACCGCATCCTGAATGCGGTCGAGATTGATCTCGGCGAATTCGAGCCGGAAGATGTTGTTGAAGCCGCGCTTCGGCAGGCGCCGATGCAGCGGCATCTGGCCGCCTTCGAAGCCCTTGATGCGCACGCCTGAGCGCGCGGTCTGGCCCTTGCCGCCGCGGCCGGCCTGCTTGCCCTTGCCGGAACCGATGCCGCGGCCGACGCGCATGCGCTTCTTGCGCGAGCCGGCATTGTCGGCGATATCGCTGAGCTTCATCGTTCGCTTCCTGTCTTACTTCTCGCCGACGATGCGGACGAGATGTTGAACCTTTGCGATCATGCCGCGAATTGCAGGCGTATCCTGCAGCTCGGTGGTCCGGCCGATCTTGTTGAGCTTGAGGCCGATCAGCGTCTCGCGCTGCGAGTGGTGGCGGCGGATCGCGCTGTGGGTCTGTTCGACCTTGATCGTCTTTGCGGCCTTGGCCATCGTCATAACTCCAGAGTCTTCAGTTGGGCATGGTCTTTTCGGAAAACCGGTATCCAGTTTTCCGGATCATGACCTCTTTATTCCGCAACCACCTCGGCATCGCCGCCGACCCGGCGCGACTGCAGCGTCGAAACCTTGATGTTGCGGCGCGCCGCAACCGAACGCGGCGAATCCTGATGCTTCAGCGCGTCGAAGGTGGCGCGAACCATGTTGTAGGGGTTGGAGGAGCCGATCGACTTGGCCACCACATCCTGGATCCCGAGCGTCTCGAACACCGCGCGCATCGGACCACCGGCGATGATGCCGGTACCCGCCGGCGCCGCCCGCAGGTAAACCCGTCCCGCGCCGTGCCGGCCGGCGATATCGTGATGCAGCGTGCGGCCTTCGCGCAGCGCCACCCGGGTCAGATTGCGCTTGGCCGATTCGGTCGCCTTGCGGATCGCCTCGGGAACTTCGCGCGCCTTGCCGTGGCCGAAACCGACCCGGCCCTTCTGGTCGCCGATCACGACCAGCGCCGCAAAGCCGAAGCGCTTGCCGCCCTTGACGACCTTCGCCACACGATTGATGTGGACGAGCTTGTCGACGAACTCGCTGTCGCGTTCTTCCCGGCCGCCCCTGTGGCCGCCACCGCGTTCGCGTTCACCTGCCATGGTGTTTTCCGATCCTTGAAAGACTTGCCTCGAGAGGCCAAAGAGCCCCTGAACTCGTGTCCGTTAAATCCAACTAGAAGCTCAATCCGCTTTCGCGCGCGGCGTCCGCGAGCGCCTTGACGCGCCCGTGATAGAGATAGCCGCCGCGATCGAATACCACCTCGGTGACGCCGTTTTTCACGGCACGTTCCGCCAGCAACTTGCCGACGGCTTTTGCCGCGTCGATGTCCGCCCCGGTCTTGCCGCTCTCGCGCATCGCCTTCTCCAGCGATGAGGCGGAGGCGAGCGTCTCGCCCTTG
Organism: Bradyrhizobium sp.; assembly: GCF_004799445.1. Lineage (GTDB taxonomy): Bacteria > Pseudomonadota > Alphaproteobacteria > Rhizobiales > Xanthobacteraceae > Bradyrhizobium. Next base: position 11,092 of record NZ_SSNA01000030.1, on the reverse strand, counting down.
AGGTCGTCGATGACCTGGGCGTAGATGTGCTTCGACGAGCGGAACACCGACAGACGCGGGCGACCGCCGGCGGAGCGGCGCAACGACAGCCGCACGCGTTGCTTGCGCCGGGCATTCGTAATCTTGAGTCTCGACATGACCGGCTCCGTTACTTCTTCTTGCCTTCCTTGCGGAAGATGAATTCGTTGGCGTATTTCACGCCCTTGCCCTTGTAGGGCTCCGGCGGACGGTAGCTGCGGATCTCGGCGGCGACCTGGCCGACGCGCTGGCTGTCGTTGCCGGTGATGGTGATCTCGGTCGGCTTCGGCACCGTGATCGCGATCCCTTCCGGGATCGCATAGACGACGTCGTGGCTGTAGCCGAGCGCGAGCTGCAGGTTCTTGCCCTGCAGCGCGGCGCGGTAGCCGACGCCGGTGATTTCGAGCTTCTTCTCGAAACCCTTGGTCACGCCGGCGACCAGGTTGGCCACCTGCGCGCGCGCCGTGCCGTACATCGCCTGCGCGCGGTTGGTCTTGACCCTCGGCGCCACGGTGACCGCGCCGTTTTCAAACTTCACTTCGACGTCGTCATGGACGACGAACTGAAGCTGGCCCTTCGGCCCCTTCATTTTCACGGTCTGTCCCTCGACGGTCGCGGTAACGCCCGACGGAACCGTCACAGGCCGCTTGCCAATACGTGACATGGTCTAAGTCCCTTCCTCAGAACACCGTGAAGAGAATTTCGCCGCCCACATTCGCGTCGCGCGCTTCGTGGTCAGCCATGATTCCCTTCGGCGTCGATAACACCGAAATGCCGAGACCGTTGTTCACGCGCGGCAGGTTCTTCACCGAGGCATAAACCCGCCGCCCCGGCTTCGACACCCGCTCGATCTCGCGGATCACAGGCTCGCCGTCGAAATATTTCAGTTCGATCTCAAGCTCGCTGCGCCCCGAGGCATGCTCGACGCTGGCATAGCCGCGGATATAGCCTTCGGCCTTGAGCACTTCGAGCACATTGGCGCGCATCTTCGAGCCCGGGGTCGAAACCTTGGGCTTGGCGCGCATCTGTGCGTTGCGGATGCGGGTGATGAGATCGCTGATCGGATCGTGTGTTGACATGTCCGACCCCCTTACCAGCTCGACTTTACGAGCCCGGGAACCAGGCCCTTGGAGCCGAGTTCACGCAGCGCGATGCGGGAAAGCTTGTTCTTGCGATAGACCGAGCGCGGACGTCCGGTAATCTCGCAGCGATTGCGGATCCGGGTCGCCGACGAATTGCGCGGCATCTCGGCGAGCTTCAGCGTCGCCGCAAACCGCTCTTCCATCGGCTTGGTCTTGTCGGCGATGATGGCCTTCAGCTTCGCGCGCCGGGGCGCTGCGTTCTTGGTCATCCGCTTGCGCCGGTTGTTCTTCTCGATCGAACTCTTCTTTGCCATGCTTGGCTCCTGGGTTTCCGCGTTTGAGAGGCTTTTTGTCAGCGTCTCACTGCCGGAACGGGAAATTGAATGCGGTCAACAATGCCCTTGCTTCGTCGTCGGTGCCCGCGGTGGTGCACACCGTGATGTCCATGCCCCACGTCTCCCCCATCTTGTCGAAGTCGATTTCGGGGAAAATGATGTGCTCCTTGATGCCGAGCGAATAGTTGCCGCGGCCGTCGAAGCTCTTCGGATTAAGGCCGCGGAAGTCGCGCACGCGGGGCAGTGCCACGTTCACGAGGCGGTCGATGAACTCGTACATCTTGGCCTTGCGCAGCGTAACCTTGCAGCCGATCGGCTGGTTTTCACGCAGCTTGAAGGTCGCAATGGCGACGCGCGAGTAAGTCACGACCGCCTTCTGGCCGGCGATCAGCGACAGATCGGTCGCGGCCAGTTCGGCCTTCTTGCGGTCGTTGACGGCTTCGCCGACGCCCATGTTGAGCACGACCTTGTCCAGCCGCGGCACCTGCATGATATTGGCATAGCCGAACTGTTCGGTCAGTTTGCCGCGGATTTCCTTGTCGAACTGTTCGCGTAAACGCGGAACGTATGCGGTCTCAGCCATCGATCTCTGCTCCCGAGCGTTTGGCGATGCGTACTTTCTTGCCATCCGCCTGAACCTTGAAACCCACGCGGGTCGGCTTGCCGTCCTTGCCGACGATCGCGATGTTGGACAGATGGATCGGCGACTCTTTCGAGATGATGCCGCCCTCCTGGGCCTGGGTCTGTTTCTGGTGGCGCTTGACGAGGTTGACCCCGCGGACCAGCGCCTTGCTCTCGGTCGGACGTACCTCGAACACCTCGCCAGTGCGACCCTTGTCGCGGCCGGACAGCACGACGACCTTGTCACCCTTCCGGATCTTGGCAGCCATCACAGCACCTCCGGCGCGAGCGAGATGATCTTCATGTGGTTCTTGGCGCGCAGCTCGCGCGGGACGGGCCCGAAGATGCGGGTGCCGACCGGCTCCGACTGGTTGTTGATCAGAACCGCGGCGTTGCGATCGAACCGGATGACCGAACCGTCGGCGCGGCGGATGTCCTTGCGGACCCGCACCACGACCGCCTTCATGACGTCGCCCTTCTTCACCTTGCCGCGCGGAATCGCTTCCTTGATCGACACGACAATAACGTCGCCCACGGTGGCATAGCGGCGCTTGGAGCCCCCAAGCACCTTGATGCACATGACACGGCGTGCGCCTGAATTATCGGCCACGTCGAGGTTGGTCTGCATCTGAATCATTGATGCACCTCGTCCTCTTTCTGATGCGCGAAGTTGCGCCTAAAATTTCCCGAACGTCATATCCGGCCGAAGCCAGGCCGACCTCAGGCCGTTTTTTTCTGCTGTTCGCCCCGGACCACGGTCCAGCGCTTCAATTTCGAGATCGGCTTGCTCTCCTCGATCCACACCGTGTCGCCCGGCTTGAACTGGTTGTTCTCGTCGTGCGCATGATAGTTTTTCGAGCGGCGGATCGTCTTCTTGTAGATCGGATGGGTGAAGCGGCGATCGACGCGCACCACGACCGTCTTGGCCTGCTTGTCGCTGACGACCACGCCTTGAAGCGTACGTTTCGGCATTGTCAGCCCCCTACTTCTTCTTCGCGCGCTGCTGCGCGGCAATGGTCTTGATGCGGGCGATGTCGCGGCGGGCTTCCCGCAGCCGCGACGTATTTTCCAGCTGCCCGGTGGCGCGCTGGAAACGCAGATTGAAGCGCTCCTTCTTCAGATTGAGGACGGCGTCGTCCATCTGATCGGGGCTCATCGCGCGGATATCGGCGGTTTTCATCTCGGCCATGACCACTTCCCTATTCCGCAATGCGCGCTACGAAGCGCGTCTTGATCGGCAGTTTGGCGGCGGCGAGCGTCAGCGCTTCTTTCGCGGTCTGCACGGTCACGCCGTCGATTTCGAAAATCACGCGGCCGGGTTTCACCCGCGCCACCCACAATTCAGGCGTACCCTTGCCGGAGCCCATCCGCACCTCGGCGGGCTTCTTCGACACCGGCACGTCCGGGAAGATGCGGATCCAGACCCGGCCGGCGCGCTTCATGTGACGGGTCAGCGCGCGGCGGGCGGCCTCGATCTGACGCGCGGTGATGCGCTCGGGCGCCATCGCCTTCAAACCGAACTGACCGAACGACAACGTCGCGCCCGAAGTCGCGGTGCCGTGGATCCGGCCCTTATGCGCCTTCCGGAACTTCGTTTTCTTTGGTTGCATCATGGCTTTGCGCCCTCAAACCTTCTCTATTTCGCTTAGGCAGCGTCGCGGCGGGGCCGCGTATTGTCGCCTTCGGCCATCTTCTTGTCCTGGGCCATCGGATCGTGCTCGAGGATTTCGCCCTTGAAGATCCAGACCTTGACGCCGCAGGTACCAAACGTCGTGAACGCGGTCGCAACCCCATAGTCGATGTCGGCGCGCAGCGTATGCAACGGCACGCGACCTTCGCGGTACCACTCCATGCGCGCGATTTCGGCGCCGCCGAGACGACCCGAGCAGTTGATGCGGATGCCCTCGGCACCCAGGCGCATCGCCGACTGCACCGCGCGCTTCATGGCGCGGCGGAAGGCAACGCGGCGCTCGAGCTGCTGCGCGATGGATTCGGCGACCAGCGTGGCGTCGAGCTCGGGCTTGCGGATCTCGACGATGTTGATGACGACGTCGGAATCCGTGATATCGGCGACGCGCTTGCGTAGCTTGTCGATATCGGCGCCCTTCTTGCCGATCACGACACCGGGACGCGCCGAGTGGATCGTCACCCGGCACTTCTTGTGCGGACGTTCGATCACGATCCTGGCGACCGCCGCCTGCTTCAGTTCCTTGTGCAGGATCTCGCGGATCTTGACATCCTCGTGCAGCAGCTTGCCGTATTCGTTCTTGCCGGCGAACCAACGGGAATCCCACGTCCGGTTGATGCCAAGACGCAGTCCGATTGGATTGATCTTCTGACCCATCGTATTCTCCCGCGCCCTGTTTAAGCGCTCGCCTCGGCCTCGACCTGACGAACAACGATCGTCAGCTGCGAGAACGGTTTAAAGACACGGCCCGAACGGCCACGGCCGCGCGGTGCGAAACGTTTCATCACGATGCCGTTGCCGACATGCGCCTCGGCGACCACCAGATCATCGACATCGAGATCATGATTGTTCTCGGCGTTGGCGATCGCCGATTCCAGGCACTTCTTGACGTCGACCGCAATCCGCTTGCGCGAAAACTGCAGATCCGCAAGCGCCGCCGAAGCCTTCCTGCCGCGGATCAATTGCGCGACCAAGTTCAGCTTCTGCGGGCTCACCCGCAGCATCCGGGCGATCGCCTTGGCCTCGTTATCCGGGAGGCTCCGTTCGCGCTTTGGTTTGCTCATCGCTTAGTCCTCAAGCCTTCTTGGCTTTCTTGTCGCCAGAATGGCCGTGGAAGGTCCGGGTCGGCGAGAACTCGCCGAACTTGTGACCCACCATTTCCTCGTTGACCGATACCGGCACATGCTTCTGGCCGTTGTAGACGCCGAACACCAGGCCGACGAACTGCGGCAGGATGGTCGAGCGGCGGCTCCAGATCTTGATAACGTCATGACGGCCGGACGCACGCGCGACGTCTGCCTTCTTGAGCAGCGAGCCTTCGACGAACGGGCCTTTCCAGACTGAACGAACCATGTCCGGCGTTCCTTACTTCTTCCGCTTGTGGCGGCTGATGAGAATGAATCTGTTGGTCGATTTGTTCGAACGTGTCTTCTTGCCCTTGGTCGGCTTGCCCCACGGCGTCACCGGATGGCGGCCACCCGAGGTGCGGCCTTCGCCGCCGCCGTGCGGATGGTCGACCGGGTTCATGGAGACGCCGCGGTTATGGGGCTTGCGGCCGAGCCAGCGATTGCGGCCGGCCTTGCCGATCGAGATGTTCATGTGGTCCGGATTCGACACTGCGCCGATGGTGCCGGTGCAGCGGCCGTGAACCAGGCGCTGCTCGCCGGAGTTCAAACGGACGATGACGTAGTCCTGATCGCGGCCAACGAGCTGTGCATAGGTGCCGGCGGAACGTGCGAGCTGACCACCCTTGCCGATCTTCAATTCCACATTGTGAATGATGGTGCCGATCGGCATGTTGCCGAGCGGCATGACGTTGCCCGGCTTGACGTCGACATAGTTGCCAGCGACCACGGTGTCGCCGACCGCCAGACGCTGCGGCGCCAGGATATAGGCCTGGGTGCCGTCGGTATATTTCACCAGCGCGATGAAGGCGGTACGATTCGGATCGTATTCCAGCCGCTCGACGGTCGCCGGCATATCGACCTTGGTGCGCTTGAAATCGACGATACGATACGACTGCTTGTGGCCGCCGCCGCGAAAGCGCACGACCATGCGTCCGGTGTTGTTGCGGCCGCCCGAGGAGTGCTTGCCCTCGGTCAGCGCCTTGACCGGCTTGCCCTTGTAGAGCGCCGAACGATCGACCATCACCAGCTGGCGCTGGCCTGGTGTCGTGGGGTTGTATGTTTTCAATGCCATCGTCGTATCGCCTTATAACCCGGTGGTGACGTCGATGCGGTGGCCCTCTTCGAGGGTCACGATCGCGCGCTTCACGTCCGACTGCGAGCCGAACTGACCGCGGAACACCTTGGTCTTGCCCTTGCGCACCAGCGTGTTCACGCTCTTGACCTTGACGTCGAACAGCTTCTCGACGGCTTCCTTGATCTGCGGCTTGGTGGCCTTGCCCGCGACCTTGAACACGACCTTGTTGTGTTCGGAGGCCATCGTCGCCTTTTCAGTGACGACGGGAGCAACGATGATGTCGTAGTGGCGCGGGTCGATATTCTTCATTTGAAGCGCGCCTCCAACGCATCGAGCGCCGCTTTGGTCAGCACCAGCTTCTGACGACGCAGAATGTCATAGACGTTGATGCCCTGGATCGGCAGCACGTCGATGTTCGGAATGTTGCGGGCGGCGGTGGCGAACCCGTTGTGCAGCTCGGCGCCGTCAATGATCAGCGCGTTGGTCAGGCCGAGACCGGAGAAGTGTCCGATCAGCGCCTTGGTCTTGGCGGCCTCGAGCGTTGCCGATTCAATCACGATCAGGCCGCCGTCCCTGGCCTTGGCCGAGAGCGCATGACGCAGCGCCAGCGCGCGAACCTTCTTCGGCAGAGCGAACGCATGGGAGCGGACCACCGGGCCGAAAGCACGGCCGCCGCCGCGGAACTGCGGTACCCGGGCCGAGCCGTGACGTGCGCCGCCGGTGCCCTTCTGCTTGTACATCTTCTTGCCGGTGCGCCAGACATCGGCGCGCCCTTGCGTCTTGTGGGTCCCGGCCTGACGCTTCGCCAGCTGCCAGTTGACGCAGCGCTGGATGATATCCTTGCGCGGCTCCAGACCGAAAATCGCATCGGAAAGCTGAACCGAACCAGCCGCCTTGCCTTCAAGCGTTGTGACTTTCAATTCCATCTCACACGCCCTCCTGCTCGGCCGGCGCAGCCGCAGCCTGCTCGCCGCCGCCATCGGCCAGACGGAACTTGCCGGGCTTCGGCGCGTCTTTCGGCAACGCCTTCTTCACGGCATCGCGCACAGCGATCCATCCACCCTTGGAGCCGGGAACGGCGCCCTCGACCAGGATCAGGCCGCGCGCGACGTCGGTCTGCACCACGCGCAGATTGAGCGTGGTGATGCGATCGACGCCCATGTGACCGGGCATCTTCTTGTTCTTGAAGGTCTTGCCGGGATCCTGGCGTCCGCCGGTCGAACCGATCGAACGATGCGATACCGACACACCGTGGGTGGCGCGAAGGCCGCCGAAATTCCAGCGCTTCATGCCGCCGGCGAAACCCTTGCCGACCGAGGTGCCGGTGACGTCGACGAACTGACCGACCACGAAATGATCAGCCTGAATTTCGGCGCCGACCGGGATCAGCGCGTCTTCCGACACGCGGAACTCGGTGACCTTGCGCTTCGGCTCGACCTTGGCGACCGCGAACTGGCCGCGTTCGGCCTTCGGCAGATAGACGGTCTTGCGGGTGCCCGATCCGAGCTGCAGCGCCACATAACCGTTCTTCTCGGTCGTGCGGTGACCCAACACCTGGCAATTGCCCAGCTTCAGCACGGTCACAGGGATATGTTCGCCGGTCTCCGTAAAGACCCGCGTCATCCCGACCTTTTGTGCGATCACTCCGGAGCGCATCGGCGTGCTTCCTGTTCTTTCTGTCCGCTATCGTTCGGACGGGAGCTAAAGGTTAGAGCTTGATTTCGACGTCGACGCCGGCGGCCAGGTCGAGCTTCATCAGCGCGTCCACGGTCTGCGGTGTCGGGTCGACAATGTCGAGAAGGCGCTTGTGCGTGCGCATCTCGAATTGCTCGCGGCTCTTCTTGTCGACATGCGGCGAACGGTTGACGGTGAACTTCTCGATGCGGGTCGGCAGCGGAATGGGTCCGCGAACCTGAGCACCGGTCCGTTTCGCCGTGTTCACGATCTCACGCGTCGACGAATCGAGAATTCGATGGTCGAACGCCTTGAGGCGTATGCGAATATTCTGGCCGTTCATTGCCGTTGTCTTTCTTTGTCGTCGAATTTGCGAATGGCGAGTAGCGAACAGATCGGCCCGCTACTCCCTATTCGTTCGCTTACTCGATGATGCTTGCGACGACGCCGGCACCGACGGTGCGGCCGCCTTCACGGATCGCGAAGCGCAGCTTTTCTTCCATCGCGATCGGCACGATCAGGTGCACTTCCATCGCGATGTTGTCGCCCGGCATCACCATCTCAGTGCCTTCGGGCAGATGCACCACGCCGGTCACGTCGGTGGTGCGGAAGTAGAACTGCGGACGGTAGTTGGTGAAGAACGGGGTGTGACGTCCGCCCTCTTCCTTGGTGAGGATGTAAGCCTCGGCCTTGAACTTGGTATGCGGCTTCACCGAACCCGGCTTGCACAGCACCTGACCGCGCTCGACTTCCTCGCGCTTGGTGCCGCGCAGCAGCGCGCCGATGTTGTCGCCGGCCTGGCCCTGGTCGAGCAGCTTGCGGAACATTTCAACGCCGGTGACGATGGTCTTCTGCGTATCGCGCAGACCGACGATCTCGATTTCCTCGCCGACCTTGACGATGCCGCGCTCGACGCGCCCGGTGACCACGGTGCCGCGGCCCGAGATCGAGAACACGTCTTCCACCGGCATCAGGAACGGCTGGTCGATCGGACGCTCCGGCTGCGGAATGTAGCTGTCCACCGCCGCCATCAGCTCCAGGATCGCGTCGTGGCCGAGCTTCCTGTCCTTGTCTTCCAGCGCTGCCAGCGCCGAGCCCTTGATGATCGGGATCTTGTCGCCCGGAAAATCGTACTTCGACAGCAGCTCGCGGACTTCCAGCTCGACAAGTTCGAGCAGTTCCGGATCGTCGACCATGTCGCACTTGTTGAGGAACACGACCATCGCGGGAACGCCAACCTGCTTGGCAAGCAGGATGTGTTCGCGGGTCTGCGGCATCGGGCCGTCGGCCGCCGACACCACCAGGATCGCACCATCCATCTGCGCCGCACCAGTGATCATGTTCTTCACATAGTCGGCATGGCCCGGGCAATCGACGTGCGCGTAGTGCCGGTTCTTCGTCTCATATTCGACGTGCGCGGTCGAAATCGTGATGCCGCGCGCCTTCTCTTCCGGCGCCTTGTCGATCTGGTCGTACGCGGTGAACGTCGCACCGCCGGTCTCCGCCAGCACCTTGGTGATCGCCGCCGTCAGCGACGTCTTGCCGTGGTCGACGTGACCGATCGTTCCGATGTTGCAATGCGGTTTATTACGTTCAAACTTTGCTTTGGCCATGACTCTCTCCGTTCAGTCGTTAACTGCCGCTAACGACAATCAGGCAAACTTCTTCTGGACTTCCGCCGACACGTTCGCCGGTGCTTCCGCGTAGTGATCGAACTGCATCGTAAAGGTCGCGCGACCCTGGCTCATCGAGCGCAGGTTATTCACGTAACCGAACATGTTCATGAGCGGCACCATCGCATTGATGACGTTGGCGTTGCCGCGCATGTCTTGACCCTGGATCTGGCCGCGCCGCGAATTCAGATCGCCGATGACCGAGCCGGTGTAATCCTCCGGCGTCACGACCTCGACCTTCATGATCGGCTCGAGCAGGACCGACTTGCCCTTTTGCAAGGCTTCGCGGAAGGCCGCGCGCGATGCGATTTCGAAGGCCAGCGCCGAAGAGTCGACGTCGTGGTACTTGCCGTCGACGAGCTGAACCTTGACGTCGACCACCGGGAAGCCGGCGACCACGCCGGAGCCCAACACGCTGTTGAGGCCCTTTTCGACGCCGGGGATGAATTCCTTCGGCACCGCGCCGCCGACCACCTTGGATTCGAACTCGAAACCCTTGCCGGGCTCATTCGGCTCGACCACGATCGACACTTCGGCAAACTGACCGGTACCGCCGGTCTGCTTCTTGTGGGTGTACTTGACCTCAGCGCGCTTGGTGATGCGCTCACGGAACGCCACCTGCGGCGCGCCGATATTGGCATCGACCTTGTAGGTCCGGCGCAGGATGTCGACCTTGATGTCGAGATGGAGTTCGCCCATGCCCTTGAGAATGGTCTGGCCGGATTCCAGATCGGTCGAGACCCGGAACGACGGATCTTCCGCGGCAAGCTTCGCCAGCGCGACGCCGAGCTTTTCCTGGTCGGCCTTCGACTTCGGCTCGATCGCGATTTCGATCACGGGCTCCGGGAATTCCATCTTTTCCAGAATCACCGGCTTGTTCGAATCGCACAGGGTGTCACCGGTGCGGGCTTCCTTGAGGCCCGCCAGCGCCACGATGTCGCCGGCAAAGGCTTCCTTGATGTCTTCACGGTTGTTGGCATGCATCAGCAACATGCGGCCGATACGTTCCTTGCGGTCGCGGGTCGAGTTGATGACGCCGGTGCCCGACAACAGCGTGCCGGAATAAATGCGGCAGAATGTGATGGTGCCTACGAAAGGGTCGTCCATGATCTTGAACGCGAGCAGCGCCAGTGGCTCCTTGTCGTTCGGCAGCCGAACGACCTCGTTGCCGTCCTCATCGACGCCCTTGATGGCGGGCACGTCGACCGGCGACGGCAGATAGTCCACCACCGCGTCGAGCAACGGCTGCACGCCCTTGTTCTTGAAGGCCGAGCCGCACAGCACCGGAAAGAACGCGCCGGTCAGCACGGCCTTGCGGATCATGCGCTTCAGGGTCGGCTCATCGGGCTCGTTGCCGTCGAGGTAGGCGGCGAGAACCTCGTCATCGAGCTCGACCGCGGCCTCCAGCAATTTCTCGCGATATTCCTTGGCCTTGTCGGCAAGGTCGGCGGGAATATCGATGTCCTTGAAATTGGCGCCGAGCGCCTCGTCTTCCCAGACCACGCCCTTCATGCGGACGAGATCAATCAGACCCTTGAAATTGTTTTCCGAGCCGATCGGCAACTGGATCGCGATCGGCTTGGCGCCGAGGCGGTCGACGATATCGTCCAGGCACTTGTAGAAATCGGCGCCGGTCTTGTCCATCTTGTTGGCGAAGACGATGCGCGGAACCCGGTACTTGTCGCCCTGGCGCCAGACCGTTTCGGTTTGCGGCTCGACGCCCTGGTTGGAATCGAGCACGCACACCGCGCCGTCAAGCACGCGCAAGCTGCGCTCGACTTCGATGGTGAAGTCGACGTG
>NZ_SSNA01000003.1 GCF_004799445.1 Bradyrhizobium sp. | reverse complement strand
CAGCGATTTGCCGGTATCGCGAAACTTGTTGGTGATGGGATAACGGCGATCGCGCCCGAAATTCCGCCGCGTCACCTTGACGCCGGGGGCCGCCTGACGCCGCTTGTATTCGGCAATGTTGAGCAGGCGATCGATCCGCGCCACGATCTCGCGATCGAAACCCGCCGCGACGATCGTCGCCAGCGGCTCCTCACGCTCGACCAGCCGCTCCAGGATGGCATCCAGCATGTCGTAGGGCGGCAGCGAGTCCTGATCGGTCTGGTTTTCGCGCAACTCGGCGGTCGGCGGGCGCGTGATGATGTCGGGCGGAATGACTTCTCCCGAAGGCCCGAGCGCGCCCTCCGGCTTCCACGAATTGCGCAAGCCCGACAGCCGAAAAACCTCGGTCTTGTAGATATCCTTGATCGGATTGTAGCCACCGTTCATGTCGCCATAGAGCGTGGCGTAACCGACCGACATTTCCGACTTGTTGCCGGTGGTGACCACCATCGCGCCGGTCTTGTTGGAGATCGCCATCAACAGCGTGCCGCGCGTGCGCGCCTGCAGATTTTCTTCCGTTATATCGCGCGGCAGGCCGGCGAAGGTGCCGGACAAGATGTCCTCAAAGCCATTGACCGCCTTGGCGATCGGCAGCACCTCGTAGCGGATGCCGAGATGGCCAGCGAGCTTTGCCGCGTCATCGAGCGATACCTGCGCGGTAAAACGAAACGGCAGCATCACGCCGCGCACGCGCTCGGCGCCCAGCGCATCGACCGCGATCGCCGCGCACAGCGCGGAATCGATGCCGCCGGATATCCCGAGCAGCACGCCGGGAAATCCGTTCTTTCCGACATAGTCACGCAAGCCCAGCACACAGGCGGCGTAGTCGCCCTTGTCGCCCTCGACGACGGACGCAACAGGCCCGGTACAGCGCCAGCCGCCCTCGCTCTTGGTCCAGCGCAGCGTCGTGATGTTTTCCTCGAAAGCCGGCAACTGCGCCGCCACCGAGAGATCGGCGTTGAGGGCAAACGAGGCGCCGTCGAATACCAGTTCGTCCTGGCCGCCGACCTGGTTGAGATAAATCAGCGGAAGCCCGCTCTCGGTGACCCGCGCCACCGAAATCGACAGCCGGATATCGCTCTTGTCGCGCGCGTAAGGCGAGCCGTTCGGCACCACCAGAATTTCCGCGCCGGTCTCGGCGAGACATTCGACGACATTCTCGTAATCCTCCGACTCCTCCAGCCAGGTATCCTCGCAGATCGGCACTCCGACCCGGACGCCGCGGATCGGGACCGGGCCGGCGGCGGGCCCCCGCGCGAACACCCGCTTTTCGTCGAATACGCCGTAGTTCGGCAGGTTGACCTTGAACCGGATGGCGGCGATGCGGCCCTCATCCAGCAAGGCGCAGGCGTTGTAGAGTTTGCCGTCCTCGACCCAGGGACTGCCGATCAGCATGGCGGGACCGCCGTCGGCTGTTTCGCGGGCAAGCTCCTCGATCGCGGCGCGGCAGGCCGACTGAAACGCCGGCTTCAGGACCAGGTCTTCGGGCGGATAGCCGGCAATGAACAATTCCGGCAGGACGACGAGATCGGCGCCATCGGCGCGCGCTTGCCCGCGCGCCGCGCGCGCCTTGGCGGTATTGCCGGCGACGTCGCCGACCGTCGGGTTCAGCTGGGCCAGCGTGATCGCGAATTTGAGGACAGGTCCGCTCATTGAGCGATGGTGCCTTGGGCGCGGGCAAACTGCAATTGCATGCTTCAGATCGCGCCCATGCGTTCGGCGAGGGAAAACAGCCAGAACAGGCCAGCCATGACCATCGCGACGCCCACGGCCGCCGAGCCCATATCCTTGACCCGCCCGATCTGCGGATCATGATCGGTGGTCAACCGGTCGGCCAGCTTCTCGATCGCGGTGTTGAGCAGTTCAACCACCAGCACCAGAACGACGGCGGCGATCAGCTCGATGCGACGCATCGTGGTCATACCGATCAGCCACGCCAGCGGCAAAGAGAGCGCCAGCGCGGCAAGCTCCTCGCGAACGGCCTGTTCCGAGCGAATCGCAAAGGCGAGGCCGTTACGCGTATTGACCGTGGCCCGCCATAACCGCAGCAATTCTTACAGTCCCGCCGCGGCCGGCATCGGCTTGACCTTGTCGGCGCGTTCCTGCTTGAGCAATTCGGCGATCAGGAAAGCCATGTCGATCGACTGCTCGGCATTGAGCCGGGGATCGCAGACCGTGTGATAGCGGTCGTTGAGATCCTCATCGGTGATGGCGCGGGCGCCGCCGATGCACTCGGTGACGTCCTGACCGGTCATCTCCAGATGGACGCCGCCGGCATGGCTGCCCTCCGCGGCGTGGATCAGGAAGAACGACTTGACCTCCGACAGGATGCGGTCGAACGGCCGGGTCTTGTAGCCCGAGGTCGAGGCGATGGTGTTGCCGTGCATCGGATCGCAAGACCAGACCACCACGCGGCCTTCGCGCTGCACGGCGCGGATCAGCTGCGGCAGATGATCGGCGATCTTGTCCGAACCGAAGCGGTTGATCAGCGTGAGGCGTCCGGGTTCATTGTCCGGATTGAGCACCTCGATCAGCCGCAGCAATTCGTCCGGCTTGAGCGAAGGCCCACACTTCAATCCGATCGGATTTTTGATGCCGCGGAAATATTCGACATGGCCGTGATCGAGCTGGCGGGTGCGGTCGCCGATCCAGATCATGTGGCCCGATGTCGCGTACCAGTCGCCGGTCGTGGAATCGACCCGCGTGAAGGCCTGCTCGTAGCCGAGCAGCAACGCTTCGTGGCTGGTGTAGAAATCGGTGGCGCGCAGCTCCGGGTGGCTCTCGAGATCGAGGCCGCAGGCGCGCATGAAGTTCAGCGCATCCGAGATGCGATCCGCCAACTCCTTGTAACGCCGCGACTGCGGGGAATCCTTCAGGAAGCCGAGCATCCACTGGTGCACGCTGCCGAGATTGGCAAAGCCGCCGGTGGCGAAGGCGCGCAGCAGGTTGAGCGTCGCCGCCGACTGGCGATACGCCATCAGCTGGCGCTGCGGATCGGGGGTGCGCGCCTGCGCCGTGAACGCGATGTCGTTGACGATGTCGCCGCGGTAGCTCGGCAGCTCGACGCCGTTGATTTTCTCGGTCGGCGAGGAGCGCGGTTTTGCAAATTGTCCGGCGATGCGGCCGACCTTCACCACCGGCACGGCGCCGGCATAGGTCAGCACCACCGCCATCTGCAGCAGCACGCGGAAGAAATCGCGGATATTGTTGGCGCCATGCTCGGCGAAGCTCTCGGCGCAGTCGCCGCCCTGCAGCAGGAACGCCTCGCCGGCGGCCACGCGCGCCAGCGCCTTCTTCAGGTTGCGCGCCTCACCTGCAAAAACCAGCGGCGGAAATGTCGCCAGCTGCGCCTCGACATCCGCCAATGCCTTCGCATCGGGATAGTCTGGCACTTGCTGCACCGGCTTGGTGCGCCAGCTGTCGGGTGTCCACCGCTCGGACATGACGTCAACTCCTGAGCAAAAACCGCCACTTACCCGCCTTCGCTAAAGCTTCGGCGGACCAACACTGGAGAGCCCGGCGAAGCCACGCGTAGCCGGGTCGGGGGCAGCGAAGGGCCGCCTTATACACAGGCTGGTGAGGAACCGCCAGTTGGATTTCCGCACCTTGAGACAAGCCCTTGCGACCAAAGCCGAATTCGCGTTTGCTGGACGCTCGCGACAACCCAGGGGAAATCGCGGTGGCAGAGGCCGGGCAGGACGACGTTTTCATCGACGACATCACCCTTCCCGCCGCGGATGGCTATGTGCTGGGGGCGACGCTGTTCCTGCCGCGCGGGGCCAAGCGCCATGCCATCCTGATCAATTCCGCCACCGCCGTGCCGCGCAAGATCTACAGGGGATTCGCCGGCTATCTCGCGCGGCGCGGCTGCGCCGTCCTGACCTATGACTACCGCGGCATCGGCGACAGCAGGCAGAAATCGCTGGTCGGCTACAATCAGCCCAAATCGCTGGTCGGCTTCAAGGCCTCGATGTCGGACTGGGCCGCGCTCGATGTCGCCGCCGCCGTGGCGTGGATGCGCGAGCGCTACCACGATCTGCCGCTCAGCTATGTCGGCCATTCCTTCGGCGGCCAGGCGCTTGGACTGCTTGCCAACAACGGCGAAGTCTCGCGCGCGCTGCTGATCGCTGCCCAGGCCGGATACTGGCGGCTGATGGCCTCGCCGGAACGCTATCGCGTCTTTGCCCTGCTGAATTTTGTCGGCACCCCCCTCACCCGGCTATTGGGCTACGCGCCGGGCTGGAGCGGGATCGGCGAGGACCTGCCGAAGGGCGTATTCGAGCAGTGGGTGCGCTGGGTCATGCACAAACGCTATTTGTTCGACGACCGTGATCTGAAGGCGCTCTCGAACTTCGCCAGATACAAGGGCCCGCTGCGCTCGCTGTGTCTCTCCGACGATCCCTGGGCGACGCGGCCGGCGGTCGAACTTCTTTGTTCGGGATTTACATCGACCAATCCCGAAATTCTGACCATCACTCCCGCCGACGCCGGCGCGACCGCGATCGGCCATCTCGGCTTCTTTCGCCCCGAGCATCGCGACACCCTCTGGCGCGGTGCTGCGGAATGGATGGAGGCAACGGGATAGCGCGTCCCCCTCCTCGTCGTTCCGGCGACCCTAACCCGGATCGGAATCAGCCGCGCAGACCTGACGCCGGACTGCCTGACGGATGATCGATTCACTTCAGCTAAAATTGCGCCAATGAGTAACCTTCATAAGCAAGGTTAAAGATCGACCGAGGTTGCGCGCCGAGCCTGAAGCGTTATGGCTCTTGCATGTCCTCGTCATTCCACAACGCCGACAAAAGCACCCACCGCAGGGTCATGCTGGTAGGGTTGATGTTCTGCGCGCTCTTTGTGGCGGTCAGCTTTTTTGCAAAAGAGCAACCGGAGAACCACTACGTCCTGCAAAAGGCGGACAGGCTGGTGCGCACCGCAGGCGCGCCGCTTCCTGCCAATTGATCCGGTCCGCTTGCGGCTGACATCATCGGCGCCTGCCACCGTCATCATCCCCGGCGATCAAGCCGCGGGGGACACGGCTCCCCGGCGGTTACTCCGCCGCTTCCCTGACATATCGCGCACTCGGTGTGCGCATCGTCACCAGTTCTTCCGCCGCGGTCGGATGCAGGGCCATGGTTGAATCGAAATCGGCCTTGGTCGCCTTCATCTTGATGGCGATGCCCAGCACCTGCACCATTTCGGCCGCAGCGTCGCCGACGATGTGACAGCCGACGACGCGATCAATGGTGGCGTCGACAACCAGCTTCATCAGGACCCTGGTGTCGCGGCCCGACATGGTCGCCTTCATCGGCCTGAAATTGGCCTTGTAGATATCGACGTGGCTGAATTTTGCGCGCGCCTGCGCTTCGGTCAGGCCGACGGTGCCGACCTCGGGCTGGCAAAACACCGCGGTTGGAATGTCGGCATGATCGACCTCGACGTGCCGCTTGCCGAACACGGTATCGGCAAAGGCGTGACCCTCGCGGATCGCGACCGGCGTCAGGTTGATGCGGTGGGTGACGTCGCCGATGGCGTAGACATGCGGCACCGAGGTCTTCGAAAAACCGTCGACGGCGATCCCGCCATTGCCGGGGTTGATGGCGACGCCGGCCTTATCAAGCCCGAGGCCGGCGACATTCGGATGCCGGCCGATCGCGAACATCACCTGGTCGGACGCAATGCTCGAGCCGTTCGACAGATGCGAGGTGAATTCCCTGCCGTGTTTGTCGACCTTGTTGACGGTGCAGCCGGTCAGAATCGTGATGCCGTCTTTTTCCATCTCGCTGCGGACATGGGCGCGGACGTCATCGTCGAATCCGCGCAGCACGTTGTCGCCGCGATAGACCAGCGTCACGTCGGAGCCGAAGCCGGCAAAGATGCAGGCGAATTCCAGCGCGATATAACCGCCGCCCTGGATCACGATGCGCCGCGGCAGCGCCTTCAAATGGAATACCTCGTTCGACGAAATCACGTGCTCGATGCCGGGAATGGCATGGCCGTGGTTCGGCGCGCCACCGGTGGCGATCAGCACGACTTTCGACCGGACCGTCTCGCCGGTCCCGAGCCGAAGCGTATGGGCGTCCTCGAACACCGCGCGCGTCTTGACCACCCGCGCGCCGGCCTTTTCCACGTTGGCCGTATAGGCCGCCTCAAGCCGTGCGATCTCCCTGTCCTTGTTGGCGATCAAGGTCGGCCAGTCGAAGGTCGCCGAAGCTATGGTCCAGCCAAAGCCCGCCGCGTCCTCGATCTCCTGATGGATGTGCGAGGCATAGACCAGCAGCTTTTTCGGCACGCAGCCGCGGATCACGCAGGTACCGCCCATGCGGTACTCCTCGGCGATCACGACCCGGGCTCCGTGGCCCGCTGCGATCCGGGCCGCGCGAACGCCGCCCGAGCCTCCGCCGATGACGAACAGATCGGTATCGAACTCAGCCATCTCAGCCCCGGTCGACGCAAATCACGATAACGGCTTGCCCCGCTTTTTCATTTCCGAACGAAATTCAGTGAGCACCGTTTCGCTAAAATTCTGCGCCCACTGCTGCATATAGGCCATGCTGGTCTGAACGGATTTCGGCTCCTGCACGAGCAGCTTCTGACCGACCGGCGTCTTGTAGAAAGCGTTGAGGTCCTTCAATTCCTGCTCGGTAAAGTCGCTGGCGTAAATCTTGGCCATTTGCTCGCCGATCTCCTTCTCACGACCCGCCAGCGACTGGGCGATGACGGCGGCGACCTCGTTCAGGTCTTTCTGGTAGTTCAGATTGTTCGCCAGCAGCTGGTCCTTGGCCCGCTGAACGATATTGGGGACCGCGGCTGCATAGATCCCGCTGACACCTTTCAGGTTCAGCAGGTCCTTCGCCGCCGCGATCGCCGCTGGCGAGGCCGGCTTGAGCGGGGCCGGCGGTTGGGCCGCGGGCTGTTGCGCCCCGGCCGGAACGGCGGCCAGAGCCAGCCCCAGCGCAAGGCCGGCGGCGGACAGGATTCTTGATAGGCTCTTCATCTGCGATTTCTCCTCGATTGCGGCGTCAGCGCCGCTCAATAACGCGAATTCCCTCAGAGCCGGCCAACATCACGATGCTGGCGAGGCCGATGAACAGCCCGTGTTCGACCACTCCCGGAATCGAGGCCAGCGATCCGGCCAGCTTCGGCGCATCGGATATACGCCCCAAACGGGCATCGACGATCCAGTGGCCTTCATCGGTGACGAAAACGTGACCGTCCTTGCCCTTTCGGACCACCATTGGCCCGGAAACGCCGCATTCGGCAAACGCCTCTCCAATCGCACGTTGCGTCGCGCGCAGTCCGAACG
Source organism: Bradyrhizobium sp. (assembly GCF_004799445.1). Lineage (GTDB taxonomy): Bacteria > Pseudomonadota > Alphaproteobacteria > Rhizobiales > Xanthobacteraceae > Bradyrhizobium. Next base: position 268 of record NZ_SSNA01000003.1, on the reverse strand, counting down.
GAATGACCTCGATCGGCAGGGGAAAACGCCCGAGCGCCTCGACCCATTTGGAGTCGTCGGCGATGACGATCATGCGGTCGGAGGCAGCGGCCACGATCTTTTCCCGCAGCAACGCACCGCCGCCGCCCTTGATGAGGTTGAGCGAGGGGTCGATTTCGTCGGCGCCATCGACGGTCAGGTCGAGCCGGTCGACCTCGTCGAGCGTGGTCAGGGCGATGCCGCAGCGTATCGCATCCGCGCGGGTCGCTTCCGACGTCGGCACGCCGAT
>NZ_SSNA01000029.1 GCF_004799445.1 Bradyrhizobium sp. | reverse complement strand
GCGCATCCAGATACCCGGCTTCATCGCTCCCCCGCATCCCACTTGTCCCGGACGATGTACTCAAACGCAACAATGTTTTCTGCACCTTCGACACGCGCTTCCGTCGCGCTGCCAGGTTGCTGCAGTGTTTGTGGTTAAAGGACCACAATATCCCCACGGACACGACGGTTCGGCAGGAAGGAGGAACAGCCACAGTTATCGGCTTCGCGTCCAATCTCCACCCAGACGCCGCCGACGCGGGAAAGAACTTCCTCACCCCAGCCATTCATCACCTCGTCCTGCGCGAGCTACTCCTGCGCGAAGAGGGCGCCGCCATCGACGAAGAGCGTCTTTTCGCAAATGCTCTTTCATCGATGCCGCTCACGTTCAACCTGTTTGGACCGTTGGCCCTCGACCTTGACCTCGCAACCGCCGTGTTCCGCCGATTGCTCCCCGAGTTCGTCTATACCGTCGAGCACATCGCGTTCGAACATTCGCCAGGCCGGCGCGAAAGCCGCTTCCTCCTTGATGGCACCGCGTTCGACCTCGCGTTATACGCCACCACGCCGGACGGCGATCCTCCAAGCCGCGCTAGCTGAAAGGGATCCTGTTCGGAGGTGGGTACCTTGGATCGGGGCTTACTCTGGGGCCAGGATTTCTGAGATTTGCCAGTTGCGATCGGAAGACATCATCCAGATCGACAATATCTGGTGCATGAAACTCGATCCTGAAGCTGGCTCGTTGAAGACGAGCGGGTCGGAGCGCATTATTCCTTTGCATCCCGCCCTCATTGAAACTGGGTTTTTGAAATTCGCGGCCAAGGCGAAGTCTGGACCGCTCTTCGCGGCGCTATCGCCTGACAAATTCGGAAAACGCGGGGGAAATGGCACGAAGGTAATTGGCCGATTTGTGCGCCAGCTTGGTCTGACGGACACTCGGCTTTCGCCAAGACGATCTTGATCCCGACCAGTCTTTTCTTGATCGAGAGCGAGAGGTCGAGGGGGATGTCACCGCAAGCCATCGTCAATTTGTTTTGGCGCTGGTCACGCGTCTGCAGGCTGCGCTTCTCCTCGCGCTTGCCAACAATCTTGCGCAAATCTTCCGGCACCCCTTTTCGGAGCCAGAAGACACCACTGTTGGGATGTTTCCAGGGACGTGACATTGCAAGGGGCATTGTACCAGCCTTTTGTACCAGGCGGGTAGCGTCAAGCCATTGATTTTGCTTATTTGCTTTTAAAACAAGTGCTTAAAAGCGGAATGGTGCCCAGGGGCGGGATCGAACCACCGACACTGCGATTTTCAGTCGCATGCTCTACCAACTGAGCTACCTGGGCACTTCCAGCCGCGAAGGCCTGGGAGCGGCGGTTTATAGTCAGGCCGGGAAGCTGTGTCCACCACGCTTCGCCCTTCGGGCCACGCGTGGCGCAGCCATGGGATCGGGCGTATGCCCGGCGTAGCCCGCAGGCCGAAGATGGGACGACGGGCAGCCACTTAAAATGACGCTAACAGCCCGAAAACACACGAATATCGCTAATCGTCCGCTTCGTCCTCGTCCTTGCGGCCGGGGATCGCGTAGGAATTCGACAGCCAGCGGTTCAGGTCGACATCCCGGCAGCGCTCCGAACAGAACGGCCGGGACGCCTCCGCGGCCGGTTTGCCGCAGATCGGGCACGGCTTGGCGCCTTCCTTGCCGGAACCGGCTTCGGCTGGCGGCTTAACTGGCATTCAACCAGCCAAAGCGAACCGGAAACCCCTCGCCGCCGAGCAGCGCGATCGTTTCATACAGCGGCAATCCGACGATATTGGTGTACGAGCCGACCATCTTGACCACGAACGATCCGGCGATGCCCTGCACCGCGTAGCCGCCAGCCTTGCCACGCCATTCGCCGGAACCGATATAGGCTTGGATGTCGTCCTCGCTCAACCGCTTGAAGCGCACGCGCGTTTCGATCAGGCGCTGGCGAAGCGCCTCCTTGGGGGTCACCAGGCAGATCGCGGTGTAGACCCGATGGTTGCGCCCCGACAATAGCCGCAGGCATTGCGAGGCTTCATCGACCAGATTGGCCTTCGGCAAGATGCGACGGCCGACAGCGACCACCGTGTCGGCGGCGAGAATGAAGGCGCCACGCAATTCGTCGTCGAGTTGCACCGATTTGAGCGCGGCATCGGCCTTGGCGCGGGCCAGCCGGTTGGCGCAGGCCCGCGGCAACTCGCCCCGCTTCGGGGTCTCGTCGACATCTGCGGGTCGTAGCGCATCGGGTTCGATGCCGGCCTGGTTGAGCAGGCCGAGACGTCGCGGCGAACCGGAAGCAAGAACGAATTTGGGGCGGCCTAGCATGCGGATTTTTGTCGGCGGGAGGGATTCGGACCTGAATGCGCGCGGAACCTATCGGAAGGCATCCCATTCCACAACCGGGCAACAAGCTATTGTGGAGACACCAAAATTCCTTGTCGCGCCGGCCAGCGCAGGGACCACGGCGTGAGTGCTTTATCCGCTCGCCGCGCCGACCTTCGAAAACCGCTTGCGGATGCGCAGCAGCAGTTCGTCACAGACCTCGCGATAGGCCTGCAGCTTCTGCTCGCGATTGCCTTCGGCTCCGGCGGGATCGTGCGTCGGCCAATATTCCACATCGGCCGCAAGCGTGCGCGTCAGTTCCAGCGCCTTGTGATGCGCTTCGGGTGACAGGGTGATGATGAGGTCGAAGTTGAGCCCCTCCCAATCGTCCAGTTCCTCGAACGTCGTCGGCTTGTGGCCGGAGATATCCTGGCCGAGCTCGGCCATCACCGCGACCGCGAACGGATCGAGCTCGCCCTTCCTGACGCCTGCGGATTTCACATAAAACGCGTGCGGAAACATCTGCTGCAGCAGGCTTTCGGCCATCGGCGAGCGCACGCTGTTCAAGCCACATGCGAACAGCACAGCTTGCGGAGTGCGCAGGCGCGGAGACGCCATCGCTTAGGCTGCTTTGGTCTTGCGCATGATCTGGCCCGAAAACCGGCATCCACTTTTCGGGATCATGCGGCTGGTCTTGCGCATGATCTCCGCGCAAACGCGTTCCGCGTTTGTCGCGCCCGAAAACCGGTGTCCACTTTTCGGGATCATGCGGCTCAGCCCTTCCAGTGCAGCACGCAGATCAGCGTGAACAGCCGGCGGGCGGTTTCGAAATCGACCCGCACCTTGCCTTGCAGCCGCTCCTGCAGCGTGAGCGAGCCTTCGTCATGAATGCCACGGCGGCCCATGTCGATGGCCTCGATCTTGTCGGGGGTCGCGGTGCGGATCGCCTGATAGTAACTGTCGCAGATCATGAAGTAGTCTTTCACGATCCGCCGGAACGGCGTCAGCGACAACAGATGCGCCACGACGGGCGTGCCATCTTCACGGCGGATGTCGAACACGAGCCGGTTGCCGGTCATGCCGATATGCAGCGCAAACGGCCCGTTATCGAAGCCCTCCGGCGCGAACAGGTTCTTTTCAACCAGGTCGTAGATGGCGATCGCGCGCTCATGTTCGACGTCGGGACCGGAACGCCCGATCGATTCCTCATCGAGCGTCACCGCGACGATGCGATTGTGCGAATCGTCCTCTGGGGGCGGCTTGGTCATGACAAATTGAGACGCCGTCCGACGGAGCGCGCATGGGCATCGAGACCCTCAGCCTTGCCCAGCGTCATCGCCGCCGGCCCGAGCGCCCGCAGCTGGTCCGGTCCGCATTTCAGGATCGAGGTTCGCTTCATGAAGTCAAGCACCCCCAGGCCGGAGGAGAACCGCGCCGAACGCGCCGTCGGCAACACATGGTTGGAGCCGCCGACATAGTCGCCGATCGCTTCGGGCGTATGGGGCCCGAGGAAGATCGCGCCGGCATTGCGGATTTGCGCCGCGACGCTTTCCGGATCCTCGGTCATGATTTCCAGATGCTCGGCGGCAATCGCATTCGCCAGGCTGACGGACTCGCCAATGCTCTTGACCAGAATGACAGCGCCAAAATCATTCCACGAGGCCCGCGCGATATCGGCGCGCGGCAAGGTCACGAGTTGTGCCTCGACCGCGCGTTCGACCTCGGCGGCGAGCGCCGCGTCGTCGGTGATCAGGATCGACTGGGCGTTGACGTCGTGTTCGGCCTGCGCCAGCAGATCGGCCGCGATCCAGCCGGCATTGCCGGTGCGATCGGCGATGACAAGCACCTCCGAGGGACCGGCGATCATGTCGATGCCGACCTTGCCGAACACCAGCCGCTTGGCGGCCGCCACATAGGCGTTGCCGGGGCCGACGATCTTGGCAACCGGTGCGATGGTCGCGGTGCCATAGGCCAGCGCCGCCACCGCCTGCGCGCCGCCGACCCGGTAGATTTCGGACACGCCGCCGAGATCGGCTGCCGCCAGCACCAGCGGATTGAGCTTGCCGTCAGGCGACGGCACCACCATCACCACGCGGCCGACGCCGGCGACGCTGGCCGGCACCGCATTCATCAGCACCGAGGACGGATAGGCGGCGGTGCCGCCGGGAACGTAGAGGCCGACCGATTCGATGGCGCTCCAGCGCCAGCCGAGTTCGACGCCGAGCGCGTCGGTGAAGCGGTCGTCCGCGGGCAATTGCCGGCGATGGAAGATCTCGATCCGGTCGCGGGCGAATTTGAGCGCATCGAGGGTGCCGACATCGCAGGCCTTCACCGCCGCCGCGACCTCTTCGGCGCTGACGCGCAGGCGAGAGGGATCGAGATCGAGGCGGTCGAACCTGCGTGTCGCCTCGATCAGCGCCAGATCGCCGCGATCCGCCACGTCATCGACAATGACGCGGGTGGCGGCCTCGATATCGGCGGATACCTCGCGCTTCATCGCAAGAAAATCACCGAATCGCTTGGTGAAGTCGGCGCTGCTGCGGTCTAATCGAACAGGCATGGTGGCTTTCCGGCGAAGGTCCCGAAGTAAAAGGCCCTCTGCTCAATGGCGCGGCGGCAAATCGCCGTCAACCCTTTGCTTGACTGCTGCTAGGCATCCAGCCCCGGCGGTTGCGCGCCTTCGCCGAGATCGCTGGCACCGAGATCGTCCACGCCAAGATCGGACAGCTCGCACTCCAGACATTCGACGTCCAGCCGGAGCGCCTCGCCACCGCTGAACAGCAGCACCGCGCTGCCGCCGGGCGCCTCGGTCGGGTGAAACTCGATTCCAAGCAGCTCCAGTACCGCTTCCGGCCCCCCCGGATTGATATTGCGCGACTTGCAGGACAACACGCGATCAAAGCGCAGCGCCGCGATCAGACGGCGCGGGGCGGTTTCTCCGGCCAGCGTCTGTTCCCAATCCAGCCGGTTCATGCCGACCACCAGCCGCTTTTCGCGTTGCCGCCAGATGATGTCGGAGGTCTGCACGCGGGCGTCCTGCACATGCGCGGAAATCACGGCAAGGTCCTCGGCATCAAGCGCTATCAATTTGAGCCGGTCCGTCACCGCATCACCTTTGTCTTGCGCGTGGGGAATCTGCGATCAAGTTCAATCGCTGATACGCTCGATAGACGCGCCGCACGCCGAGAGCTTTTCCTCGAGCCGCTCAAACCCGCGGTCAAGATGGTAGACGCGGTTGACCATGGTCTCGCCTTCGGCGGCAAGGCCCGCGATCACCAGTGATACCGACGCGCGCAGGTCGGTCGCCATCACCGGCGCCCCGCGCAGTTTGGCGATGCCATGGATGGTGGCGGTCTCGCCGTCGAGATGAATCCGCGCGCCGAACCGCGCCAGTTCCTGCACATGCATGAAGCGGTTCTCGAAGATGGTTTCGGTGATGTGCGAGGAGCCCTTGGCGCAAATCATCAGCGCCATCAGCTGCGCCTGCAGATCGGTGGGAAAGCCCGGAAACGGCGCGGTCGAAACCCTCACCGGGCGGATGCCCGCGCCGTTGCGGGCGACGCGGATGCCCTCGTTGTTGACCGTGACAACGGCGCCGGCCTGCGTCAGCACATCGAGCGCCGATTGCAGCAATTCCGGCCGCGCGCCGCGGAGCTGAACATCGCCCCCGGTCATCGCCACGGCCATCGCATAGGTGCCGGTCTCGATTCGGTCGGGAAGCACGGTGTGCCGCGCGCCATGAAGCTTGCTCACGCCTTCGATCACGATGCGCGGCGTACCGGCGCCAGAGACGCGTGCCCCCATCTTGTTCAGGCAGTCGGCGACGTCGAGAACCTCCGGCTCGCAGGCGGCGTTGCTGATGACGGTAGTGCCCTTGGCGAGCGTCGCCGCCATCAGGGCAACATGGGTGCCGCTGACCGTCACCTTGGGAAAGTCGATTGCGGCGCCCTTCAGGCCGCCCGGCGCCTTCGCGATCACGTAGCCGCCGTCGATGGCGATCTCGGCGCCGAGTTTCTCCAGCGCCATGATCAGGAGGTCGACCGGCCGGGTGCCGATGGCGCAGCCGCCGGGCAGCGACACCTTGGCCTCATGCATCCGCGCCAGCAGCGGCGCGATCACCCAGAAACTGGCGCGCATCCGCGACACCAAATCATAAGGCGCGGTGGTATCGATGATATTGGCGGCCGAGATGTGCAGGGTCTGGCCCTGATATTCATGATCGCCGGGCCGCTTGCCGGCCGACATGATGTCGACGCCGTGATTGCCGAGAATACGCTGCAGTTGCGCGACGTCGGCAAGCCGCGGCACATTGTCGAGAACAAGTGTCTGCTCGGTGAGCAGGCCCGCGATCATCAGCGGCAGCGCTGCATTCTTCGCGCCGGAAATCGGAATGGTGCCATTGAGCTGGCTGCCGCCGACGATACGAATGCGATCCATGGCTAAACCTGCTTTTTGCTGCGCACAAAG
>NZ_SSNA01000028.1 GCF_004799445.1 Bradyrhizobium sp. | reverse complement strand
ATCGGGACGGTTTCGAACTCCGGCAGCATCACCGCGACGGTCGACGACGGCGTCGCTCTCTTCGCCGGCGGCAGCGTGACGAATGCCTCAGGCGCTTCCATTTCCGGCCTCGGCACCCTCGGGGCCGGCATTTTCATCACCGGCGGTGTCGGTACGGTCACGAATGCGGGCAGCATTTCGGGACCCAACCATCACGGGGTGCTGATCGCGGGCGGCGGCAGTCTATCGAACGCTGCCACCGGGTCCATTTCGGCACTGGGCGTCGGCGTCTTCTTCGAGACCAATCCTGGGACGATCACGAACGCGGGCTTTATTACTGGGACGGGAGTGGACGGCACCGGCATCTATCTGGAGAACGGCGGCAACGCCACCAACACCTCTACCGGGACCATCACAGGAAACAAGTTCGGCGCCTTTCTGGAGGGCGGTTCCAACACGCTTGCGAACTACGGCAGCATCTCGGGGGCGACCTATGACGGTGTCGTTCTCGGGCATGGCGGTACAGTCACGAATGCGGCCGGCGCATCCATTTCGGGTGCCAACGGTGGCGTCTATGTCAAATACCGAGCAGCAGGTACGGTCACCAACAGCGGCATCATCAGCGCCAGCGGGACCGGTAGCGCCGGCATCGACCTCGCCGATGGCGGCAGCGTCACGAACAACTCGACCGGGTCAATCTCCGGCAATTCGTTCGGGGTCTTCGTTAACGGAGCCGCCGGCAATGTCACGAACCAGGGCAGCATTGCGAGTGCGAAATACGGTGGCGTCGAACTCGTGAAAGGTGGCAGCGTCATCAACAACGCGGGCGCATCGATCACGGGCGGCAGCAACGGTGTCTATGTCGGATCGGGCGCGTCAGGAACGGTCACCAACAGCGGCAGCATCAATGCGGCGAATGCCAGCGGTGCGGGTGTCGATCTTGCGGGTGGCGGCGGCATCACGAACAATTCCGGCGGGTCGATCTCGGGCGGTGCGTTCGGCGTCTTCGCCAGCGGTGCTTCGGGGACGCTGAGCAACAGCGGCAGCATCTCGGGCGCTCACGGGGTCGGCCTCGAGGCCGGCGGCAGCGTCACGAACACCATCTCCGGTAAGATCACGGGCCAAGTCGCCGGCGTCTCTGCGCAGGCAGGCGCCGCGACGCTCAGCAATGCCGGCAGCATCAGCGCGACGGCCGGCGCCGGCGCCGATATCGAGGGCGGCGGCAGCATCACGAACCTCGCCGGCGCTACCATCTCGGGCAGCACCTTCGGCGTTTTCCTCACGGGTGGTTCCGGCACGGTGACCAACGCCGGCACGATCTCCGGCGGGAGTTATGCCATCGACTTCGCGGGCAGCGCCACCAATCGGCTCGTGGTCGACCCCGGCGCGGTGTTCGTGGGCGGTGTGACCGGCGGCAGCGGCACCAGCACGCTGGAACTCGCCAGCGGCACGGGTTCGATCGGCGGAGTGGGCACTGGCTCGTTCAACCACTTCCAGGTCCTGGCTGTCGATGCCGGCGCGACCTGGACGCTCAATGGTGCCAATATCTTAAACGGCACAATCAGCATCGCCGGCTCGCTCAACGTCTCGACGGCTATTGATCCGAGCAGCACCGGTCTCTTCCAACTCGGCAGCGGCGCCACGCTTGAAGTCGCCGCGGACACCGGCACGGCTACGCAGGTCAATTTCCAGGGCAGCAGCAGCGAACTGATCATCGACAATGCCGCATTGTTCGGCACCAATGTCGGGACCGCATCCTATGCGGGACCGCAGCTGCAACACTTCGTCCCGGGCGACAAGATCGATCTCAAGACCTTTTCCTCGGCAAGCGTGACACTCAACTACAACGCCTCGACGGGCGTGCTGCAGGTGTCGAACAGCGCCAACCAGGTGGCGAGCCTGGACTTCCAGACCTCGAATCTCGGCGGCACGACCTTCCAGGCCACCGCGGACGGAGCGACCGGCATCCTCATAACCACATCACCATCGTCAGGGCCCTCGGTGAGCTCGATCGTGACCTCCGGCACCGGGATCACCAATGGCGTTGGCGACCTGAACGCCAGCAAGGCGATGACCTTGACGGTCAATTTCAGCGCGCCCGTGACGGTCAACACCACTGGCGGCTCGCCGACACTTGCGCTCAATGATAGCGGGACGGCGGCCTATGTCGGCGGTTCCGGCTCCTCAGCCTTGACCTTCAGCTACACGGTGGCTGTCGGGCAGAATACATCTGACCTCGTCGTGTCCTCCCTCAATCCGAACGGGGCGACGATCCAGGACGCGGCGGCCAACAACGCCAATTTGTCTGCCGCCACCAACTACAATCCGGCCGGCGTATTGCAGATCGACACCACGCCGCCAGCGATCGCCATCAACACGATCGCCAGCAACAACGTTATCAATGCCACAAAAGCCTCGTCGGGCTTCACCATCAGCGGGACTGCGAGCGGTGCCGAGAACGGCCAGGCCGTTACTGTCAATATCCTCAATGGCGCAAATAGCGTCGTGGACAGTTACGCCACGACAGACCAGAACAATGCTTGGTCCGTCAGGGTGACGAGCGCACAGGCCACGGCTCTGGCCGATGGCAGCTACACCGTGACCGCCAATGTCGCGGATAAGGCCGGCAATCCAGCACCGCAGGCTAGCCACGCCTTGACGGTCGATGAGGAGAAGGTCGCTGAGCCTCCCGCGCTGGCGATCGCAAGCACTTCGCTCACGGTGATGGCCGGCGGTTCGGTATCGCTTGGAATTACGGCAACGCCCGTCGATTCCGACGACAGAGTGTCGGTCAAGATCAATGGCGTGCCGAGTTACGAACGGATAACGGCGCCAAGCGGGGATAACGTCAGCCGGCAGTTGCAATCGAACGGCACCTATAACTGGACCATTACAGAGAGTGCTTCCGCAGCAGGGACACCTCTCACCGGGCTCACACTGTCCTCGAGCTACACGGGCACGGGTCATCCGGTTGCCAATCTGACGGTCACGGCAAGCAATACGACGTCCGGAGAGGCGGCGAGCTCAGCTTCTCAAACTCTCACGGTCACGGACCCACCGGCCGCAACAGCCGGTGGCTCATCGATTGTCGTTACTAATCCCCCGGCGATTGCGCTGTCGGACTTCAAATCACCCGGCGGCCCATCGCCAGCCGGTTTGGCGTCATCGGCCTACACGACCCTCGCAGGGCTGCTCGAGCAATATATGGCAGCCGGATCCCGCCACGATGCGCCGGGCATGGCCCCGTGGATGGCTTCGCAGCAAGCGTGGCTCGGCGGCGAGAAGGAGTTCCTGACTAAACCGCAGGGCTGACCTCTAACGACTGAAGACAATGCAATCAGGTGGAACGGATAGATCGATTTCGGGCATGTTGGCGTACAGGGAAGACAGCAAATGACGTCGCAAGAAGAAACCGGGCTTTTCGTCCTTGTCTTGCTGCTCAGGCTGCATGGCGTTGCGGCCGAGGAGGAGCAGCTCCGCCACCGTTTGGGCACGCGGAGCGTGGGCATCACGGAGATGCTGCGATGCGCAAGGGATTTTGGACTTAAAGCGCGCACGATCAACACGAACTGGGTACGTCTTGCGCGCACGCCCTTGCCGGCGGTCGCGGCCCTCCATGATGGCGGCTTTCTCCTGCTTGGCAAGGCGGAGGGTGACGAAGTCCTGGTGCAACGTCTCTCGGAGCCCCGTCCGTTCAAGCTGACCCGTGCCGAATTCGAGACGCTTTGGGACGGTCGTCTGGTCCTGATGGCACGTCGCGCGTCGCTCTCCGATCTGTCACGGCGGTTCGACATCACCTGGTTCCTTGGCGCCATCCAGAAGTATCGATACCTGCTGAGCGAGGTGCTGATCGCTTCCTTCTTCCTTCAGGTCTTCGCGCTTGTCAGTCCGCTGTTCTTCCAGGTCGTTATCGACAAGGTTCTCGTGCATCGCGGATTGAGCACGCTCGAGGTTTTGGTCATCGGTCTTGCGGTGATCGCGGTGTTCGAGGCAACGCTTGGCACCTTGCGTACCCACCTTTTTTCCCACACCACCAACCGCATCGACGTCGAGCTTGGCGCGCGCCTGTATCGTCATCTGGTGGCGCTGCCGCTAACCTATTTTCAGACCCGCCGTGTCGGCGATTCTGTTGCCCGCGTCCAGGAGCTTGAGAATATCCGCAACTTCCTGACGAGTTCGGCGCTGACTTTCGTCATCGATCTTCTGTTTACGGTCGTTTTCCTTGCGGTGATGCTGGTCTACTCTCCCGCGCTGACGTTCGTCGTTCTCGGCGCATTCCCGTTCTATATCGGCATCTCAGCGGTCGCCACCCCGCTTTTCCGCGACCGGCTGGCCGAAAAGTTTCGCCGGGGTGCAGAGAACCAGGCATTCCTGGTGGAGACCATCACCGGCGTCCAGACGTTGAAAGCGATGGCGGTTGAGCCGCAGATGAATCGGCGTTGGGAGGAGCAGCTTGCCGGTTACGTTTCCGCAAGCTTCCGCGTCATCAGCCTCGGTAATGTCACGAGCCAGGCGGTGCAACTGGTGAACCATCTGGTCACCGTCGCCGTGCTTTTTTTCGGTGCAAAGCTGGTGATCGAAGGCAGCCTCACTGTCGGCGAGCTTGTGGCATTCAACATGCTGGCCAATCGCGTGAGTATGCCGGTCTTGCGCATTGCCCAGATATGGCAGGACTTTCATCAAGCCCGCCTCTCGGTCGAGAGGCTCGGGGACATCCTCAATACTCGTCCGGAGCCGATGATCAACGTCGGCCGCGCCGTGCTGCCGCCGATTCGCGGGGCTGTCACGTTTGACCATGTCGGGTTTCGCTATCGCGTCGATGGCTCGGAAATCCTGCACGACGTCAGTTTTCATGTTCCGGCCGGGCAGATTGTTGGTGTCGTCGGCCCGTCGGGATCTGGCAAGAGCACGCTGGCGAAACTTCTCGAGCGCCTCTACGTGCCGGAGACCGGGCGTGTCCTCGTCGACGGTGTCGATCTCGCATTGACCGATGCCGCCTGGCTACGCCGACAGGTTGGCATTGTTCTGCAGGAGGACATCCTTTTCAATCGATCCGTCGCCGAGAATATAGCGCTTGCTGATCCGGCCATGTCCATGCAACGGATCGTCGACGCCGCCAACCTTGCCGGCGCGCATCAGTTCATTCTCGAACTTCCCGAGGGCTACGACACAATCGTCGGTGAGCGAGGATGCAGCCTCTCGGGCGGTCAACGGCAACGCATCGCTATCGCCCGTGCCCTGGTGACCGATCCCCGCATTCTGATTTTCGATGAGGCCACCAGCGCGCTCGACTACGAGAGTGAGCGGATCATCCAGGACAATATGGACCGGATCTGCGAACGCCGTACCGTTTTTGTTATCGCCCATCGGCTTTCGGCGGTACGCCGGGCCAACCGTATCCTGACGATCGAGCGTGGACGCCTCGTGGAGGACGGCACCCACGACGAATTGATCCGTTCAAACGGGCGGTATGCAAACCTCCACTTGCTGCAGGCGGGCGGGTAATGACGGCCGTCAGGAAAATCATCCAGTTTCCGAGCCGGCCGCGACAGCGGCGCGAATACGAGACGGCTTTTCTTCCGGCCGCGCTCGAGGTGGTGGAGACGCCGCCGTCACCGATCGGCCGCGCCGTCGGCTTGACCATTGTCCTGCTGTTCTGCGCAGCGCTGGCGTGGGCATCGCTGGGCAAGGTCGATGTCGTAGCCACCGCACCCGGAAAGATCGTTGTGAATGGCCGGACCAAGGTGATCCAGCCAGCCGAAACGGGAGTAGTGCGCGCGATTCATGTTCGCGATGGCACAACGGTCAAGGCGGGGGACGTGCTGATCGAACTGGATCCAACTATCAGTGCCGCCGAACTTGAACATGTGAAAAGTGATTTGATTTCGGCCGAGCTCGACATTGCGCGCTTACGCGCGGCAATTGCCGCGGACATCAATCCGGCCGCCGACCTCACGCCGCCTGCGGGCGCCAGCCAGCGGCTGGTCGAGATGCATCGTCAGTTTCTGGCAAGCCAGAAGGCGGAACATGCCGCGAAGCTGGCGGAGATCGACCGACAACTGGCGCAGAAGGACGCGGAACGCGAAACAATCGCGGCGACGATCGCCAAATTCAACGCAACGATCCCGCTGCTACAGGAGCGGGTGGACGTCCGAAAATATCTCTACGACAAGGCGATCGGCACCAAGATCATCTATCTCACCGAGTTTCAGGACCTTGTCGGCCAGCAGCATGACGTCCTTGTTCAGCAAAGCCGGCTGCGCGAGGCCGAGGCCGCGGCAGCTGGGCTCACTCAAGCCAAGTTCAAAGTCGAAGCGGAGTACCGTCACACGCTCTACGATAATCTCGCGAAAGCCGAACAACGGGCCGGCGGTCTTGCCCAGGACGTGATCAAGGGAGAACAGAAGGCGAAGCAGCAGATTCTCACCGCACCGGTTGACGGCGTCGTGCAACAACTGGCGGTGCACACGATCGGAGGGATCGTTACCCCGGCTCAAACGCTCGCAGCCCTGGTGCCGCTCGACGCAAATCTCGAGATCGAGGCGATGGTGTTGAACCGCGATATCGGCTTCATCGTCCCCGGACAAAGCGTTGCGATCAAGATCGATACCTTCAACTTCACCCGCTACGGGCTGCTGGATGGCCGAGTGCTCAGCATTTCGCGCGATGCCATCACGCGAGACAGACACGAGGACCGGGCGAACGACCAGTCCGCCGGCGCGGAAAGCGCGTCGAGTGAACCCAGGGGGCAGGAACTGCTCTATGCTGCGCGCGTCAACCTCGACCGGAGCGTGATGGAGGTCGAGGGGCGGCCCGTCCAGCTCTCGCCCGGGATGGCGGTGACGGTCGAGATCAAGACCGGCTCGCGACGGATCATCAGCTACCTGCTTTCGCCCCTGATGCGATACAATCAGGAAGTGTTGCGAGAGAGATAGCGACGGAGCGTCCGCAAGCCTTGACTTGAGCAAGGCTTGACGTGAGGGAGGCCTTGACTTGAGGTAAGCCCTGGCCCGACGGGGCGGTGGTCGATACTATTGACTGCCCGGATCCGCGACGGGAGCAACCCGCAACGCAATCTCGACGACATCACCAGGCTGAAGTTCGAAATCCTCGTTCGCGACCAGATTTTCGCTGCCGCTGGCGCCGTTCCTGACAATTGTGATCGCGGGCTTGGAGCCAAAGCCGCGTGCAAGCTGTGACTTGGCGAAGGCGGTGTATTGAAGCTTTTCGCCGGTGCTCTGCAGCTTGAACCGGATTCGGCTGAGCGCCAGGGTAGCCTCCTGCAGTTCCTTGAGTATATCGCTCCTGCGTTGGCCGTCGAGCCGCTCGATCTGCCGCGAAAAATCATCCCGTTGGCGCCTCGTCTGCATCAATTGGGCCGTGGTCTGCAGCTTCCGGGTGGACGAAAGCAGCGCAGCTCGACGTGCGTCGCTGACGCGGAGCATGGTCAACGTGCCCCGGTTGAAAAGTTCCTTGGCTCGCTCCAGCTCTTCGGCATCGGCCTGGGTTCCCTGCTCTTCGGTCTTCAGCTGCTCCGAAAGGACCTGGATTTGTTCGTCGGCCTGAACGATCCCGCGCTTAAAGAACGTTCTTTCAGCCTCCGCGTCCTCCTGACGGGTCTTGAGCTGATCAGCCTCGACGTTGACAATCGCCAGTGCCATCGACCGGGCAACCGGCACATCGAGCAAGGCCTTTCGCTCAACCGTGGCCTGCTGTCCCAGTTCCTGCTGGAGGCGCCATACGTGCGCCTGTTCCCTGGCAAATTCGGTCCAAAGCGACTCGTACTCGGCCTGCAGATCTGCGGCTTCGAGGATCGGGTTGTTCATTCTTAGCCGAATGACGTCGTAACCGCCCGATAGGGTGATGGCCTGCCGTACGGTCATGAGCGGACGATAGGCTTGTTCGCCGGGTTTGGAGACATCTCCATTGACGTAGATTGGACGGTATTCGACGACAGTTGCGGTGACCTCATCGGGTTCGATCGTCACCGAGTTCTCGTGCCCGTCCGGCGCTCGCTGCCGAAAGACCTTCGCCGCGAGCATGGCCTGCACCTTGGCTTGCGCTTCCGCCGGCGACAGGTTCGCGACCGGCAGCGTTCCCAGCAGCGGGAACGAAATGGTTCCGTCCAGTTGAACGGGAACGCGTTGCTTGAGTTCGGGGAGCCTGGCCACGGAGATCTCGATCACGTCTCCCACATGCAGCCTATACTCGGCCTTTGCTGGCGTGATTGAGCACAGAAGAGCGGCGGCAAGCACGAATGATCTCGCATTGCGCGCCTTGCCAAGGCGCGAGGTGCATTCGGCGAACAAGGCCGACTCCCTAAAGGCCGATCGGACGTTGAGCATGGCGCACTCTCCTGCTGTCACGTTCAGTTATTGCCGCGTTGATGATCCCACCGTCGTTGGCTCCGGCCACGACAGGCGCGCGACGAAGTCAGCGACCGGGCCGCCGGGATTGCCCCAGTTGCTCGACCAGATGATTTGCGAGGCGTCGGGGGAAGGCGAGGCATGGGATTCGCTCCAGTAATCGTATTTGACGTCACGCGTCTGGATCACCCGCCGTAGCTCGCCGCTGCCGTCGATCCGCAAAGCGATGACTTCCTGATAAAGCGGTGCTTCGTCGAGGTGTCCGGCGACTTCGGAATATGTGCCGGTGTAGGTTACGAAAACCCAGCCAGGACGATTGATGTTGCGGATCGAAGCGTGCTGGCCGTGGCCATAAGGCGCAAGATCGGTAACGGCACCGTCGTCGAGCCGGCGTTTGATGATGTGAAATTTGTCCGGGCTTGCCTTGCTGATACCGACATACACATCGCTGCCATCGGTATCGGTGGTTATGTCGCCATGGCCTGGCCGATGGTGTTCGGTCCAGTGTTGCAGCTGCACGCCCTCCGTCGTGAAGACGTAGGCGGTGTCGGTCCCGTCGAACGTCGTATTGGCGCAAAACACGTAGCGTCCGGAGGGCGAGATTGTGCAATATCCGTTGCGACCGGACAAATTCGCCAGCTTGATATCCGGATATTTCCGCTGTGCCGAGATATCGTAAGCGAAAGCCACAAGCTCACCCTGGCTGTTTGTTGCACGCACTACCAGCCTGGTTCCATCTTTGGATGGATTGCCTTTGTAGGGGCCGAATTGCAGACCCTTGTACTCAGTGAAAGCATAGACCGCGCCCCTGATGTCTAACCGTGGGTTCCAGGTGTAGATTTCATTGCCCGACACGCAGATCATCAGTGCCGGATCGACCGGGTGCCACTCGCATTCATTGGGAACGGTGCGGTGAAAAAGCGGGACATAGGTCGATCCGTCCAGGAAACAGAAGCCGGAACAACCGTTGGCGATCAGCAACAGGCTCTGATCCGCGTTCCACGCCTGTGAACTGGAATAGCGATGTGTACAATGGGTCGACTTGCAAGATATCCCCGGCAGCATTGTCTGGCCCGGGTCCGTCACGCGCGTGAAGAAGGTCCCAAAGGCCGGGTCAGTCACCGCTTGAAGATAACCGGGATAGGGCATTGACGGCGTCACGACGGTGCGCGTCTTCGTCAACGCCTCGTAGGCCTGTGCCGCGCCATGGGTCGGCAAGAGCACGGGCAGAATGCACAGCAATCCAGTGACCATCAATCGTCGTGACTTGCTCACTTTCAAATCCTGCCGTCGGTGAAGAAAGGCGCCGGAACGGCGCGACTGCCGGCTATCTGCCATTCCGGGCCGCGCCGTTGGTCCTTCGGTTGATGCCCTTGCGGATCAGGCGGTCGATGTGAGGCACGTCAACGTTGTTTGCATGGTGCTCGATCGCGTCTAGCGGTACCGATGCCTCGACTAGCGTGTTTTCGCACAGCACCTCGACGGGCTTTGGAAGCTGCTTGCTGCCCACATCGGAGGTCGAGGGCGAGGAACTATCGTTTGCCGGTCGTTTCAGTAACCCGTTGTTCATCCCCCAAATCGCCGCCTGGGTCCGGTTCTGGACCCGGATCTTGCGCAGGATCGCCTTGACGTGGACCTTCACCGTCGCCTCAGCGATATCGATCTTTCGCGCGATGAATTTGTTGGAGTCGCCCTCGATCAGGCAGTGCAGGATTGACGTTTCCCGCGGCGAAAGCTGTGGCACGATCGTGTGCTCTGCTGTTCCGAGTACCGCCTGGCTGGTTTCGTCGGGCGGTACCGGCTCGCTGAGATGGTCGCTTTCGGCAACAAGAACGGATGACAGAAATGCAGGCGGGAAAATTGTTTCACCCATCATCATCAGTTCGATGGACTTGATGAATACGTCACAGGTCAGGACGTCGGCAAAATAGCCGTTGGCGCCTGCCCGAAATGCTGAAACCATCTCGACTAGCCGATAGTGGTCGGCCACGATAGCGATGCGCCCGCCTGGGTGCTGGTCTCTGAACAGTTCGATTTGTTCGACCGCGGCATCAAAGTCATCGCCGGTATGAATAACGAGAAACAGCGGTCGGCCTTGTTGGATTTTGCGTGGGAGAAAATCCTCGACGCGTGCCACCGAGGCAAGGATGCGAAAATTTGCCGCATGCAGGATTCTGGCAATCCCTTCTCTGAGTAAGATGCTCTTCCCAACGAGAATGGTAGCAAAAGTCTGTCGCCATCGCATGGTGACCCTCCCGTCTTTACGCATACTGACACCAGGCAGCCAAACTCCGACGTTCCCGTTTCGCCTATAAAACGGGCATTAGATTAGAAACGTGTGATTCGTCGGAAGTCTTGGTGTCGAAATTATTTGGGTTTCTTCAGTCCGAGGCGCCCCTCCGTATTCGGCGATGATGTCTCGTAATAAAATTTAGAAAGCTCCGGTTTGGGGCTTAGATGAATACATTTATGAAACTTTCATGAATATTAGAGCCAAACCCCCGATATCCCTATATACCTTTAGTTATAGGTGCTGAAGATGTCGACCGACATGGTTTGTCGCATATAGCCGTCGATCGTCGCTGTCGGGTCGTTGCGATTGATGCGGCGCAATTCGGCCAGACCGCAAGCCGGTTGCTTGAGCGAAGACGGTAATGAGTGCGTGCCGTCCTGAGATGGGTTATAGGGGGATACCGGGCGCGAAAGAATTAAACCCGGGGGGACAGGCTGAGGACAGGCCATGCGTTGCATCACCGTTGTGATCGCGGACAGCCATCCTGTTGTTCTGCGAGGTTTGACGAGCGTTCTCGATGCGCGAAGCGGTTTCAAGGTTGTTGCGTGTTGCCGTGACGGTCCGAACTGCATCGAAGCGATACGGAGTTTGATGCCGGACATCGCCATCCTCGACATCTCGCTGCCTGGACTGACCGGGCTCGAAATCCTCAGCATCGCCAACTCCGAGAGCCTCTCCTCGAGGTTGGTTTTTTTCACCACATCCGTTGAAGACTGTGGACTGGTAATGTCGGCCGCCGCGGGTGCCTACGGTGTCATCCGAAAGGATGTGGCGCTCGAAATACTCGTGCGGTCTTTACGGCGTGTCGCGGACGGTCAGAGGCTGTTGCCATTGCCATCTTCCGATAGGGCGCTGCCTCTGGAGCGTGCGAATATCGCAATCGCGGAGAACGTGCTGACTGTGATGACAGACCGCGAGCGCCAGATCATGTCTTTGGTGTCTGAGGGATTGTCGAACAAGGAAATTGGGCGCCGGTTGAATATCGCCGACGGCACCATCAAGGTGCACCTTCATCACATCTATCAGAAGCTTGAGATCAGCAATCGGACAGTGCTCGCGGCGCTTTTCATATCGAACAACGGCATCACGGAAGTCCTACCCGGAAATAGGGCTCCCCGGGTTCGCCTTGGTGACCAACGATCATCGTAAAGGTTTCTGATACTGTTCGGCCGCCTGCGCAGGGACTCTTAATCATCGGGGCCCAGGTTCGAGCCGCGGTGCGCCCACCAAGCTTTTCAAGCGGCCTATGTCGCGCACGTGTCGCGTCGAGACACCAGTAGACAATAACCCTTTAGAATCAATGGTGGCCGCGCGACATAAATTAAGCCCGTTGGGGACGGGTTATTCGAAAAAATACAACGATCTCAGAAACTTATTGGTGGCTGGGGAACTAGGATTCGAACCTAGACAAACAGAGTCAGAGTCTGTTGTGCTACCGTTACACCATTCCCCAAAAAATACTGAACAGATTCAATAGGTTGAATGTTCTGTCAGCTGACGACCCGTGGGGGACGTGCAAATCCCTCCCAAGCGTGCG
>NZ_SSNA01000027.1 GCF_004799445.1 Bradyrhizobium sp. | reverse complement strand
TTTCCCAGAGCGCGGGCGAAGGGCTGAGATCGATCGGTAGCGCACCGAGCACCGCCAGCGCCTCGTTGGTTGAACGCAGCAGCGCCAGCGCGCCGCCGACCGCGAGCAGGCTGGTGGACGCAAAAAAGGCAGTGCCGTTTTGCAGCGATGCCATGATCTGCATGTCGACCATGCGGGCTTCGCGTTCGAGCATGCGGCGGACCCACACCTCGCGGTAGACATGCATGCGGGCGGACAGACTGTCGCGTCCGTATGCGGAATGCTCCAGCGTGAGCGCGTAGACCGTCCACTCCAGGATGAAGAAGCCGACCGCCAGAATATCGACCAGATACGCGCGCATGCTTCGGCCCCCTCCAACCCCGTAAATGCTGCCATGCCTGGTTGATCGCGGCAACCGGCGCGATCGGTGCAGGCACGCCTTGAATGCGCGCCGCGCGCCATGGCACAATGCCATCGCAAGAAGGGATGTTTCGCATGTCGTTGAAGCTCGTGATCGGTAACAAGAATTATTCATCGTGGTCGATGCGGCCGTGGCTGGCGCTCCGCGCCAACAGCATCGCCTTCGAGGAGGTTTTCATTCCGCTCTACACCGGCGACGCCGACAAGAAGCGGATTCTTGGCTTTACGCGCTCGGGCAAGGTGCCGGTGCTGATCGATGGCGACGTCACGGTCTGGGATTCGCTGGCTATTATCGAATACCTCGCCGAGCGGTTTCCTGAACTCCGGCTGTGGCCCGAAGAGCAGGCGCACCGGGCGCATGCGCGTTCGATTTCGGCGGAAATGCATTCGGGTTTCGCGGCGCTGCGTAACGAGTGCGGCATGAACCTGCGTCGGCCGGTGGGTGCCATCGAACTGTCGGCCGACGCCCGCGCCAACATCGCGCGCGTTCAAGAGATCTGGACCGAGTGCTGCGAGCGTTTTGGCAAATCCGGGCCGTATCTGTTCGGCGCCTTCGGCGGGGCAGACGCCATGTACGCGCCGGTGGTGCATCGTTTTCGCAGCTACGCGATCGCGGTGACGCCCAAGGTGCAGCGTTACATGGATACGATGATGGCGTTGCCGGCGTTTCAGGAATGGACCAGCGCGGGGCTCGCCGAAACTCTGGTGATTGACAAATTTGAGACAGTCTAAGCCCTGTGAGTTGCGGATTTCGGCCGCATCGTGTCTTGACGGCAGGCTGCGAAAGCGATCTGAATTTCAGACCGACGTCGCGCAGTCAGCGAAAGGGTATGACCATGGGTATTTTCGATTCATTGGAAAATTCACCCGCGTTCAAGGGCGCACTCGGCCAGATAGAGAGCGCCGTGCTTCCTGTCGTGCTGAGCGAAGTGCTCGGCAATGGCAGTCAGGGCGGCCTTTCCGCGATCGTTGCCAAATTGCAGCAGGCGGGTCTCGGCGATCAGGTCAAGTCCTGGATCGGCAACGGTCAAAACCTGCCGATCACGGCCGAGCAATTGCAGCAGGTGCTGGGCAGCGACACCGTCAGGCAATTGGCCGCAAAGTACAATATTCCGGTCGATCAGATCACCCAGATCTTGGCGCAGCAACTTCCCAAGGCGGTCGACCACGCCAGTCCCGACGGCAAGCTGCCGCATACCGCCTGAAGATCCATTTGGCTGATTTCGGGCTGCCGGTTCCGCCTCGGCGCCTTTCGGCCGAGGCGCTGCCCATCGCGCCCTTATAACCGCCGTCTTGGCCGGCGCGGGGGCTTGGCTTTGCCGACCAGCACGCGTCCGGTTCCGGAACCCGCGATTCGGCGTTTATCCCCCTGAAAAACCTGCAAAATCATCGTATTTGCCATGTGCTGATGTAACTGGTCAAAAAGACCCACGCCGTGCTATACAGCCGCTGTTTTTCAGTCGGTTGACGCAAGCGGGACCGTGGGCGGCGCCGACGTTTTTGCGTAATGGAGAGGGCGTTGAAGCATAAATACAACGTGGGTGAGACTGTCTACTTTACGGCCAGCAATGTCGCACGTCCCGCCGCGAGCGGAACCTATGAGGTGATCCGGTTGCTTCCGACCGACGGCGACGATTGCCAGTACAGAATCAAAAGCTCGACCGAAGCGTTCGAACGGGTGGCCAAGGAAAGTCAGCTCGCCGTTTCCTGAAAATTAAGCGCACGGCCGGGTGAAATAGCTCTCCGTTCCGCCCGCCGTCAAAAGGCCCCGTTCGCGGAATCATTCTGCGAGAAGCTGAGCGCGAGAGAATCGGCGTCCACCTTCGCCGAATGCGTTTTATGCTGCGTTGAGGGACATCGCGCATGAACTGGGCCTGGGTCACCTCGCTCGATCAGATCTGGCGTTCGCCGACCTTTCCGATGTGGCTGACGCTGGCCGCGGCGGGATTCTTCGGGGTAATCGTCATCATTGCGCTGTTGCGCGCCGAGAAATCGGTGGCCAACGGCGCGCTGACGGTCATCACGTTGCTGGCCGCGGGTATCGCGGCGGCGGCGACGATCCGTGGTTTCGGTTCGGGCAGCCCGGGCACGACCGCGGAGAGCCGGTCACCTCCGCTGATGATCGCTACCCTGCCGGCATTGTCCTGTGTCGACGATCTGGCCGGAGAGGCGGTTCTGGCCGCGTGCGAGAAGGCGTTGTTCGGCTCCGCCGAGTCGGCCGCCGCGGCGTTATCCTACGCGGCCATGCAAATTACCCGGTTGACGGCATTCGGTGACGTGGCGGCCGCCAACAAGAACATGACACCGGAGCTGCAGGCGCTGCGCCACGCGATTGAGCGCGACCGGTACGGGCTGATGGCGTATGCGCTTGCCGTGCGCGAGCATTGTACGCCGTCGGACTGCGCGGCTTTCCAGGCGCTGACCGATCGCCATCAGATCGTGGCCAACATGGATGAGCGGGTCTACGATGGCCTGGTCTCGCGTTACGCGCCGACCTGGAATGCGCCGCCAGCGGCAGCGCCGGTCGCAGCCCTGGTCCCGGGGGTGCCGACGGGCAAACCCACCAACGCCGACTTTCCGACCGCGGCCTCGACCCCGCCGGTCAGCATCATGACGCCGGAGCCCGGCGTGGCTTCGACCTCATCGACACCGCGGGCGACCGCGCCGGCCGCCAACGCGCCATTGCCCGCGCCACGCCCGACCCCGGCGACGGCGCCCGCCCTGGCGGCGGCAAAAAAGCAGCCGGCGCCGAAGCCCGCGCGCCCATCCGCGCCGGTCTCGATCGCGCCAGCGGCAGCCGCTCCCGCAGCTTCGAACGATTGATCCTTTCAAAAGCCAGCCCGGATCGCTAACGTCAGGAATATGCCGCTTCATCTCATCAAGCTTGCCGTCGGCTGCGAGTCTGTGAAGGAACTCAAGGGCTGGGTCGCCGAACGCATCCAGGCCGCCAGGAAAAAAGGCCTGCCACCGCACCATATTCACATCACCCGAATGACGCCGAAGCGCGTCGAGGAGCTGCTCGCGGGGGGCTCGCTTTACTGGGTCATCCGCGGTGAAATCGCTGCCCGCGAGAAACTCATCGCGATTGAACCGTTCCGCGATCGGGACGGTATCGGGCGATGTCGGCTGGTGATGCAGCCCAAGGTGATCGCGGTATCGCCGCGGCCGATGCGGGCGTTCCAGGGCTGGCGCTATTTCACCGAAGATGCCGCGCCGCCTGACCTCGGCAAGGCCGCCGCCGCCAGTGTCGCTGCGATGCCCGAACCGATGCGCCGCGAATTGCGCGACCTCGGTCTGCTCTAAGCGTCGCGCTTACGGCGTCGGAAGCAGACTTCAGACCCCGATGTTGTCGATCAGGCGGGTCTTTCCGATCTTTGCGGCAACCAGGATCCGCAGCGGTCCGTCCATTGCCGAGGCGATCGGTGCGAGCGTTTCGGCGTGTCGGACCTCGAAATAGTCCACCGTGAACCCGGCGCCGGTGATCAGTTCAATGCCGCCGGCCATCACCGGTTCGAACTGATCGCCCGCACGCAGGCGGCGGGCGCTCTCTTTCATGGCAGCAAAAAGAACCGGCGCGGCCCGGCGCTCCTCAGGCGACAGATAGACGTTGCGCGAAGACATCGCGAGCCCGTCGCGTTCGCGCACGGTCCTGGAGCCGATCACCCTGACGCCGAGGTCGAGATCATCAGCCATCCGCGTCACCACCCGCAATTGCTGGAAATCCTTTTCGCCGAAAATCGCGGAATCCGGCCTGACCTGGGTAAACAGCTTGCCGACCACGGTGGTGACGCCGCCGAAGAAATGCGGCCGGAAGCGGTCCTCGAGCCCGGCGATCGCCGGTCCTTCGGTCAGAATCCGGGTGGCAAAGCCGTCGGGGTACATCGTCTTGACGTCGGGGTTCCAGATCAGGTCGACGTCCTCGGCCGCTAGCCTGGCGACATCGGCTTTCCAGGTCCGCGGGTACGATCCGAAATCCTCCGAGGGCGCGAACTGGGTGGGGTTAACGAAGATCGATACGACGACCCTGCGGGCGCGGCGCTTCGCCAATCGCACCAGCGACACATGACCGTCATGGAGTGCTCCCATGGTTGGCACCAGCGCGATCGAGGCCTTTCTCGCACGAAGGCCATCGAGAGCGCGGCGTAGCGCGGGGACCGTGCGGACGATCAGGGGGCTTTTCGGCATCGGGGCTCGGTCTGTGAGGTCGGGGAGTCGGCGGCGTCTTGAGTCTGGGGCGGGAACGCCGACCTTATCAAGGCCGACGCCTTGCCGCCAATCAGGCAACGGCCCGATTGGAAGGCCGGTCGTGATGGCCGCCGCCAAATCGTGCGGGCTGTTGCGGGCGCGCCACGCGTGCGATTCATGATTAAGGCAGACGGTCAGCGATTCGAAAAAGCGGATACGCATTTAACTTGACCGCGGTCGCGCGTAATTTGAAGATATCGAAAGGGGGTCGAAGCATGTTGGTGCAGACTAGTCAGGGTCAATCCGGCTCGGCCCATGTGGTTGTTCTGGGCAACGAGAAGGGCGGCTCAGGTAAATCCACCACCGCCCTGCATATCGCTGTCGCCCTGATGAAAGCCGGCCAGCGCGTCGCCACCATCGATCTCGATTGCCGCCAGCAAAGCTTCACGCATTACATCGACAACCGGCGCGCCTGGGCAAACCGCACCGGGCTCGGCCTCGAGCTTCCCGTGCACCGCTGCATCAAGCTCGGCCAGACCATGCAGATCGCCGACAACGAGTCGTCCGAATTCGAGCAATTCGCGGACGCGGTGAGCGCGGTCGAGCGGACCTTTGATTTTATCGTGATCGATACCCCCGGTTCCGACAGTTATCTGATGCGGCTGGCGCACTCGATGGCCGATACGCTGGTGACGCCGATCAACGACAGCTTCCTCGATTTCGACGTTCTCGGAACCGTGGACCCCGCGACCTATTCGGTGACCGGCGAGAGCCATTATGCGGAGATGGTGCGCGATACGCGGCGCAAGCGCCGCCAGGTCGATGGCGCCAGCACCGACTGGATCGTCGTTCGCAATCGATTGTCGATGCTCGGATCGCGCAACAAGCAGTTGGTTGCCGATGGGCTCAACGAATTGTCGCTGCGGCTCGGTTTCCGCGCGATCGACGGCTTTGCCGAACGTGTGGTTTACCGCGAATTCTTTCCGCGCGGCCTGACCGCGCTCGACGACCTCGACGAGGCGACGCTCGGCACCCGCCCGAACATGGGCCATGTGACGGCGCGCGAGGAAGTCACCAGCTTGCTGCGCCAGCTGAAACTGCCGCTCGATGAGCGCGGACGTCGCCGCGCGGCCAGCCGCGCCGAGTGGTTCAGCCAGGTCGACAAGCCGCTCGAGATCCACGACATCCTGGGCGCCTGAGAACCAGCGGTAAGAAGTTACTGTCAGGGCAGTCCGCCTTCCGGGCTTATTGGCGCGGCGGCGGCTCGTTCCCGGGGACAACGCACGAGCGCAGGTTGCCCCTTTTTTCAGACCCTTGTTTTACCGGACCTTTACCGAAGTTTTGAACCGGCCCTTGATATCTGGCGTCCCATGGTAGTTCCGGTCCGGAAAGATCTTGAACGGTACTTTGCACAACAATCGGGTGCACCGCACAATGATCAGGCGACAAAGTCACAATATTTGGTCTTCCTGTCACGTCGGTGTGACTTATACTGGGAAGTATGCAGACCACAGAGTCTCGCCAGTGAAATTCGGACAATTGAGACGTTGAGCCGAGGACGAATATGAAACGTGGAATTGCCGTTCTTGTTTCGCTTTCTGCACTGGTTGCGGTCGCTTACTTCACCGCAAGCAGGTGGGCGATTCGGCACGAGACGTTGATGTTCACTGACGCATCGCGCGGCAACCGCCCGGTCGAGATCGACGTCGCCGTGCGGCGCGACAAGGAATTGCAGGCCAATGCCGGCATGATCAAATTGCCGGTGGCTATCCTCAATCACGGCAACACCGTCAAATTCACCGAATACTCGTTCCTGGCAAACGCCTTTGCCGCCCGCGGTTACATGGTGGCCAGCATCCAGCACGACCTGGAGACCGATGCGCCCTTGGTGACGAAGGTCGGGGAGCTCTATGTCGGCCGCCTGCCGCAGTACCATCGCGGGGTCGCCAACATCCGCTTTGCGATCGATGAGCTGAAAAAAGTCCAGCCGAACGCGGACTACGACCACCTGACTATGGTAGGTCATTCCAACGGCGGTGACATCTCGATGTACTTCGCCAAGATGTATCCCGACCAAATCAAGAAGGTGGTGACGCTCGACAATCTGCGCGTGCCGTTTATGACCGACGGCCGATTCAAGATTCTGTCGTTCCGCTCGAAGGACCCCGTCTTCAAGCCTGATCCCGGCGTCATTCCCGCCGATGATGTGTGCGAGAAGGCCGGAATTACGGTCGTCCGCACTGCGTTCCAGCATAACGACATGCGCGATACCGGTCCGGACGAGGCAAAGGCGTCGATCCAGGGGATGCTCGATAAATTCCTCGACGACGATAGCCCGCTCAGGCCGGTGGACGTCAAAGTGCCGCCAGCGATGACCGATGCCGGGCCGGTTGCGCCCTACGCGCCGGTCGCCCAGAACTGACGACTATTGCTGGGCGTTCAGCCTGACCGCCTCAATGCATTGACCGGTCAGGGATCACGGCCCACATAAGGCTTGCAGCCACCTGCGAGCATTCATGTCCGGCGAACCGATCAAACCGAAATCTGCCGACGAACTCCGCCGCAAGGCCGGTTCGTTGCCGGAGACGAGGCCGTCCGCTTCGGAAGACATCGCCGCCTTCGTCGCCAGGGCGAAAGCGATGTCGCCACATGCGGCGGGCAGCAGGGGCCGGCTGGTGTTCGCGCTCGATGCCACCATGAGCCGGCAGCCGACATGGGATATGGCCTGCGCGTTGCAGGCTGACATGTTTCATGAGGCGGCGGCGCTGGGCAGTCTCGATATCCGCCTTGTCTATTATCGCGGCCTCAATGAATGCCGCGCCACCGGATGGATTTCCGACAGCGCGCAACTGGCGAAGCTGATGGGCAAGATCGATTGCCGCGGCGGCAATACCCAGATCGGCAAGGTGCTGTCGGAAGCCCGACGCGAGGCCGTCGGCTCCGGGGTGCGGGCGGTGGTGTTCGTCGGCGATGCCATGGAGGAGAGGGTTGACGACCTCTGCGTCAAAGCGGGCGAACTCGGTCTGCTCAAGGTGCCGGTGTTCATGTTTCAGGAGGGAGAGGACAGCGTCGCCGAACAGGCGTTCCGGGAAATCGCGCGCCTCACCGGTGGCGCGTGGTGCCGGTTCGATCCAGGTGCTGCGGCGCAACTGCGCGAATTGCTCCGCGCCGCCGCGGCCTATGCGGCCGGCGGGCGCGAGGCGCTGCTGCGGCTGTCGAAAACCGGAAGCGGCGCGGCCAAACTGCTTGGCCAGATGAAGTGATCGCGATTGATCTCCATGCGGTGGGCGGCTTGAAGCGGGAGGTCGGGAGTTACCCCACCGCCGCGGCTTTCGCGACCGCATCCAGCGCGGCCGTGAGGTTGCCGATCGGGGCTTCGGTCCCGCCCAGTCCGTGTCGTTGCGCCAGCCACGCCGGATCATTGTAGGAAAGCCAAGTATCGCCGGATGCGTCCCGCCAAACCAGCGCCTTCAGCGGCAGGTCGATCCCGATGGTCTGGACCGATTGCATCAGCGGTGTGCCGCCCTTGGCATTTCCAAAGATCAGGACCTCGGTCGGGTGCAGCGGCAGACCCACCGCCGATGCGCCGGCGGCATGATCGATCCGGGCAAACACCGTCATGCCCTTTGCCTTTACCGCCGCCTCAAGCCTGTTCATGGTCTCTTGCGGCCCGTGGCTGCTCCTGATGGTCGTCAATCCCTGCGCTGCCATTTTCGCGCTCCATCGCTATCCGGCTGCGGTTGAACCCAAAGAATATTGGCCTCGGGCTGCCAATGCCAACGAGCTTTTCGTGATCTCGGCTCGGCCGGGCAGTCATCACCGCGATGTATTTTGCCGTTGATCCCACTATATTGAAGCCATGCCCACCCTGATCGCCGGCGTCGTCGCCGTTATTTTACTCTACTCGCTGCTGCAAATGTTTCGCGCAGCCAATCCGGTTGTGCTTGCCCGCGCCGTCAAGATCAGCGGCGGCGTGGTGGCGCTCGCGGTCGCTGCTTTTACCGGCATCAAGGGCGAACTCGCGGTCGCCGTGCCGCTCGGCATCTTTGGCGCTGGATTATTGGGCTGGTCCCCGTTCGGCGCGTCGGGATTCAGTACGATCGGCGGGCTGTTCGGAGGCTCACGCGGACAACGCTCGGCGGGACAGACATCGCGCGTCCGCTCCCAGTTTTTCGAGATGACGCTCGATCACGACAGCGGCAGCCTTTCCGGCCAGATAGTGGCCGGGCCGAATGCCGGCCATTCCCTTGAGGAATTCGACTTGCCGCAGTTGATCGCGATGATTCCGGGCCTGGATGCCGAAAGCGTGCCGTTACTTGAAAGCTATCTGGACCGCAGGTTTCCCGCCTGGCGTCAGGACGCGCAGGCTGACGCGGCAAGGGGGCAGGGCCGCTCGGCGGCGAGCGGCAAAATGACGGACGAGGAGGCCTATCAGATCCTTGGCCTGAAGCCGGGGGCGGGGCGCGACGAGATCGGCCGGGCGCACCGTGCGCTGATGAAGAAACTGCATCCCGACCAGGGGGGGCCGACGTACCTCGCCGCCCGTGTAAACGAGGCCAAGGAAGTTTTGCTTCGTACGCATCACAGTTAACTCCGGCAACGCCACCAAACGCTGGCTGCGAGCCGCTTCTGCTTGCTTCTCCGGTTGACGCCCCGTCGCCGCCCGCCGTTGTCCGGCGTGGTCGATCATTCATCCCTGCAGGTTTAACCGCAAAATCTTGACGAGAGGTTTGCAAAGGCCCCGGTTTCACCCGGGAGCCGGCAGGACGGAGGGGTCGATCAGTTTCGAACCGTGATGCAGGAAATGTCGCTGCGCTTCAGCGCCCGACATACGGCTTCCGCCTGATCGCGGTCGAGGCCGGCAAAGCGGGCCCGGAACAGCTTTCTGTCGCCTTTGGCGACCACCGGTTCGGTGAACGGGTCAGCCTTGTTGAGCAGGCCGTGGGCCTGACTGCGCGCGGCATCGATACGCTGCCGTGCTTCGCTTTCGCTCTCCAGCGCGCCAACCTGAATGATCCATCCGGTGTGGGTAACCTCTGGTTTGATGGCACCGTTTTGCTGAATGGTCTGCGGCTGCGGTTGGGCGCGGGGGGAGGGATCGGCGTAAGCCATGGCCTGCGAAGCGGCGGGGGCCGGCATACTCGATGCCGGCAAGACGCCAAGCAGACCGTTTCCGGTGCCGTGATTCGCCGGCTGCGGCGGCATTTCAGTCCTGGCTGCTTCGATCCTGGCCACTTCGGTCTTGCCGGTATCGGCCTTTGCCGTTTCGGCCTTGCCGGTTTCAGCTTTGGCGACGACCGCGCTCGATGTCTCCGGCACGTCCGCACGGGCCGGTATGGCACTGGTGACGGGGGTGGCCGGCGGCGCCGGACCGGCTGAGGCCAGCTTGACCTGTCCGGCTTTGATCTGGACCGTCTTCACCTTGACCGGCTTCATCGGCTCGGACGAACCGGGGATCGCCGCGATCGGCTGGGTTTGAATCACGCCGTTGGTAAACGGCGCGGGATCGGACTTGGGCTGCGGCACAGCCGCCGCTGCGGAGATCACCGTTCGCGATGCCGGTGCCGCCGAACGAGAGGCTGGCGGCGCGGCCGGCTCGGCCGCAACCGGCGCGACCTGCACAGCGCCCTGGACCATCTGCACGGGCTGCGTGGCGGCCTCGGCTTCCGCAACATCGGCATTGGCATCGGCAGGATTGCGTTCGACGATCGCGGCGACTGTACGCTTGGTCGAGGCTCGCTCGAGATTTTCCGCAAGCAGGCTGCGCATGATGGCATCGCGCGAGCCGCCGCTGCGGCCTCCCATGACCACGCCCACCAGATGCCGGTTACCCCGGTGCATCGATGTCACCAGATTGAATCCGGACGCGCGGGTGTAGCCGGTCTTGATTCCGTCGACGCCCTCGACGGTGCCCAGCAGATGATTGTGGTTGCTGATCGAATGGCCGTGGTAGTTGAACGCCAACGTCGAGAAGTAGCGATAATAGCGCGGAAAGCGGTCCTGGATGGCGCGGCCCAGCGTCGACTGATCGCGCGCCGTCGTCACCTGGTCATCGTCCGGCAAACCGGAAGCATTGCGATAGACGGTCTTGGTCATGCCAAGCGCCCGCGCCTTGCGGGTCATCAGCTTGGCGAATTCTTCTTCATCGCCGGCAATCGCTTCCGCGATCACGACCGCGGCGTCGTTGGCCGAGCGCGTCACCAGCCCCTTGATGGCGTCTTCGACGCGGATGGTCTGGCCGGGGCGCAATCCGAGTTTGGTTGGCGCCTGCTCGGACGCGAACTCGGACACCGGCATTTCGGTGTCGAGCTTAATCTTGCCGGCATCGAGGCGCTCGAACAGCAGATAAAGCGTCATGATCTTGGTGAGCGAGGCGGGATGGCGGCTGCCGTCGGGATTATTCGAAGAAAGGGTGGCGCCGGAGTTGCCGTCTACGATGATGGAGGAGAACGCCGGGCTGTAGCTCTCACGCGCCTCTTGGTGGTGGCGCACATAATGATGGTGCCTGTAATAGCGGCGCGCCTCGGCGGTATCGGTGGTGAAAGCGGCCGCGGCGGTGGCGGCGACGAACCCAAAGACGCAAACCCGCAAAACACGCGAGGAAGCCAAGGTTGTGCGAAGCATGAACTTCCCCGTCCCAATTTCTGCCTTGATCACCGGTTCGTGAGGCCAAATTATGCCCAACGGCCGGCGCCGTTTCCCTGTTCAGATACCGGCTTTGGGTGCTTATTCCGCTCGGCCGGCCGATCAGTCCGCTGTTCTGGCTAACGCGCTGTGCTCAAACAGATTTCGGATGCCCGCCCGGAACCGAACAAGGCCTCGGAATCAGGTTAGGTGGCCGGGGTTTCCAAAACCTTAAGAAAGGCTTGCGTGAAACCCCGGTATTCGACGGAAATCCCAGAAATTTGTGCAATGCACAAATTCATTGACTTTTTTGTGCAGCGCACTATATAAAGATTTGTCTGGGGGCCGGGACCTCCCGGCAGATCGATTCGACATCAGTCTGGGAAAGGAACTCCACCATGGTCAAGATTGAAGACATTCAGCAGTACGGAAAAGAGCATCTTGAGACCGTCGCTGCTTCCGCAGCGACGCTTCAGAACGGTTTTCAAGCCATCGCAACCGCCTATGGCGACTACACCAAGAAGTCTTTTGAGGACACCAAGTCGTTCGTTGAAAAACTGTCCGGCGTGAAGTCGATGGACAAGGCGATCGAAGCGCAGACCGAATTCGCCAAGTCCGCCTATGAGACGTTCGTGGCGGAATCCCAGAAGATCGCTGGGCTTTATACCGATCTGGCCAAGCAGACCTTCAAGCCGCTGGAAGGCATCGTCGCGAAGTTTACGCCGGCTGCCACCCACTAACGGCGGCTCCGTTTTCGAAATTCAAGAGCCCGGCGATTACCGCCGGGCTTTTTCTTGTCCTGGAACGTCCCGACGTCGGGGCGCGCTGCAACATCAATAGCGCTCGCGGCGACGTGCCGGAGGCCGTGACCGGGGCTTTCCTTATTGCCGGGGATAAAAATTTCGCGACCGGCTCCGCCGCCGCCGCGGTCGAACGCGGCTGGCGCGAGATCCGCCGCCAAAAATCGGGTCAATCGTCCCGCCGATGGCGAATCGGCCTTCATAGTCCGCCGAAATTCTTGAAAAGCCGGTCCAGCGCTTTGTCAAACCCGCCCGGATTGATTAACCTTTGGGGAGCGCTAATCCGGGAATCGGGTCCGTCGCAAGCTGCATTTGGTCGATATCTGCGCGCTTGCGGCGAACCGAAGGTAGACCCATATTCTTGGCACCGATCCAGCTGATGGGTCAGACCGGCCGGGAGCGGCGATTTGGAGAGGTGTCCGGGGTTGTTCGATCGCTCCCATCGGAGCACGTCGGCTCGGCCGCTATGCAGCCTCTCGTGGGGACTTCGAACGCCTGTGCCATGTTGCAATTAATTACCAGACCTGATCCGTCCGTGCCGCCGGTCGGTACATCTGCTCCCCGAATGGGCAACGATGAGAACCGCGCTGGTGGAACCGGCGGTCCCGCGACGTCCGTTATCGCCAAAGTCAAACCGAAGACAAAACGGCCCAATCTCTATCGCGTGCTGATACTGAACGACGATTACACGCCAATGGAATTCGTCGTTCACGTCCTGGAGAAATTCTTCCAGAAGGATGTCGAGGCCGCGACCAAGATCATGCTGCACGTCCATCATCACGGGATCGGGGAGTGCGGGATATTCACCTATGAAATCGCCGAGACCAAGGTGACCCAGGTGATGGATTTTGCACGCAAGCACCAGCATCCCCTGCAATGCGTGATGGAAAAGAAGTGACGACACGTGCGACCCGCCGAAGTTCGGAACGGGTTTTGCATCGGCAGGTCGTCAGAGCCGTGCTGTCAGACACGGGTGGACCCGGATAAACACGGGTAACCTGCGAAATCACGTGAGCGTGCAGGTAACCCTGTCGCGGGAACCGGTCTTTCGCCATGATCGGATATGACTATATATGACAAAGGTTGTTGTTGCCTGACCAGGAAACGACGATCATGATGGCGGGGGCCACAGAGGACGCGATGCCGACTTTTTCCCAAAGCCTAGAACAATCCCTGCATCGAGCGCTGGCGATTGCAAACGAGCGTCATCATCAATATGCGACGCTCGAACACCTTCTGCTGTCGCTGATCGATGACTCGGATGCGGCAGCCGTCATGCGCGCCTGCAGCGTCGATCTCGACAAGCTGCGCACCAGTCTCGTCAACTATCTCGAGACCGAGTTTGAAAACCTGGTCACCGACGGTGCCGACGACGCCAAGCCGACCGCGGGCTTTCAGCGGGTGATTCAGCGCGCGGTGATTCACGTCCAGTCGTCAGGTCGCGAAGAGGTCACCGGCGCCAACGTTCTGATCGCGATCTTCGCCGAGCGCGAGAGCCACGCCGCCTATTTCCTGCAGGAGCAGGATATGACCCGTTACGACGCGGTCAATTACATCAGCCACGGCATCGCCAAGCGGCCCGGGGTATCGGAAGCGCGTCCCGTCCGCGGTGTCGATGAAGAGACCGAGACCAAAGGCAACGAGGATTCCAAGAAGAAGGGCGAGGCGCTCGATACCTACTGCGTGAACCTCAACAAGAAGGCCCGTGACGGCAAGATCGATCCGGTGATCGGACGAAATTCCGAGATCAATCGCGCCATCCAGGTGCTGTGCCGTCGGCAGAAGAACAACCCGCTGTTCGTCGGTGAAGCCGGTGTCGGCAAGACCGCGATTGCGGAAGGGCTGGCCAAGCGTATCGTCGACAGCGAAGTGCCGGAGGTGTTGGCGGCGGCTACCGTGTTCTCGCTGGACATGGGCACGCTGCTGGCCGGTACCCGCTATCGCGGCGACTTCGAGGAGCGGCTGAAGCAGGTGCTCAAGGAACTCGAGGCGCATCCGAACGCCATCCTGTTTATTGATGAGATCCACACCGTGATCGGTGCGGGCGCGACTTCCGGCGGCGCGATGGATGCTTCCAATCTGCTCAAGCCGGCATTGGCATCGGGCACCATCCGCTGCATGGGCTCGACCACCTACAAGGAATATCGCCAGCACTTCGAGAAGGACCGCGCGCTGGTGCGCCGGTTCCAGAAGATCGACATCAACGAGCCGACGGTAGAGGACGCGATTGCGATCCTCAAGGGCCTGAAGCCCTATTTCGAGGACTACCACCGGCTGAAATATACCAACGAGGCGATCGAGGCCGCGGTGCAATTGTCGTCGCGCTACATCCATGACCGCAAGCTGCCGGACAAGGCAATCGACGTGATCGATGAGTCCGGCGCGGCGCAGATGCTGGTCGCCGAGAACAAGCGCAAGAAGATCATCGGCATCAAGGAGATCGAAACCACGATCGCGACCATGGCGCGGATTCCGCCCAAGAGCGTGTCGAAGGACGATGCCGAGGTCTTGAAGCATCTCGAACAGACCTTGAAACGCGTGGTGTTTGGCCAGGACAAGGCAATCGAAGCGCTGTCGGCCTCGATCAAGCTGGCGCGGGCCGGCCTGCGCGAGCCGGAGAAGCCGATCGGCAGTTATCTGTTCTCGGGTCCGACCGGCGTCGGCAAGACCGAGGTCGCAAAGCAGCTGGCAGCGTCGCTGGGCGTCGAGCTGATTCGCTTCGACATGTCCGAATATATGGAGCGGCATACCGTGTCGCGCCTGATCGGCGCGCCTCCCGGCTATGTCGGCTTCGACCAGGGCGGGCTGCTCACCGACGGCGTCGACCAGCATCCGCATTGCGTGGTGTTGCTCGACGAAATCGAGAAGGCGCATCCGGACCTGTACAACGTGCTGCTGCAGATCATGGATCATGGCCGGCTGACCGACCATAACGGCAAGCAGGTCAATTTCCGCAACGTGATCCTGATCATGACCACCAATGCGGGCGCCGCCGACCTCGCGCGCCAGGCCTTCGGCTTCACCCGCAACAAGCGGGAAGGCGACGATCACGAAGCGATCAACCGGCAGTTCGCGCCGGAATTCCGCAACCGGCTCGACGCCATCGTCTCGTTCGCGCACCTCAATGCCGACGTGATCGGCATGGTGGTGGAGAAGTTCGTACTGCAGCTCGAGGCCCAGCTCGCCGATCGCGACGTCACCATCGAATTGTCGGAACCGGCCAAGGCATGGCTGGTGCAGCATGGCTATGATGAGCAGATGGGCGCGCGGCCGATGGCGCGCGTGATCCAGGAGCACATCAAGAAGCCGCTGGCCGACGAGGTGCTGTTCGGCAAGCTGAAGGGCGGCGGTCACGTCCGTGTCGTGCTGGTCAAGGACGAGGCAGCAGCCGATCCTGCGCAGGAAAAGATCGGCTTCGAATTCGTCGAAGGGCCGGTCACCCCGAAGCCGGAAAAGCTGCCCGGCGCGCGCAAGCGCACCGTGCCGCGCAAGCCGAAACCGAGTGGTCCAAGCGGCGGGTCGAAGGGCCCGGCCTCGCGAGGCCCGCTGGTCAAGGCTTGATTAGTTGATATTGCGAATTGGAGAGCCGGCGCGTCGCAAGACCGCCGGCTTTTTTGTTGCGCGATGTCTTGGCTGCCGCATGGTCCCGACATAAAGACGTCATGCGGCGCTGCATGTGGGTGCGATCACGGCGCGACAGCAGGGGACGCAAATGATCATCGAAAATCAGGCCATGGTGACGGACGCGGTCGTAGCAGCTGTCTCGCGGACGGAGGATCCGCGCCTGCGCGAGATATTGCTGGCGCTGGTGCGCCACCTGCACGGGTTTGTGCGCGAGGTGCGCCTGACCGAGCGCGAGTTTCAGGAGGCGGTCAGGGTCATCGTGGCGATGGGACAGAAGACAACTCCTTCGCACAACGAGGTGGTGTTGATGGCGGGCTCACTGGGCGTGTCGTCGCTGGTCTGTCTGCTCAATAACGGCAACAACGGCCAGACCGAGACCCAGGCCAATCTGCTGGGGCCATTCTGGCGGGACGATCAGCCGCTGAGCGCAAGCGGCGATACGCTGGTGCGCTCACCGACGCCCGGTCCGGGACTTGTCGTTCGCGCTTCCCTCCAGGACGGGAACGGGCGTGCCGTCGCGGGCGCCGAAATCGATGTCTGGCATTCCTCGCCGGAGGGACTCTATGAGAACCAGGATCCCGGGCAGGCCGAGATGAATTTGCGCGGGCGTTTTATTTCCGACGAAGCCGGGCGCTTTGATTTCCGCAGCGTCATGCCTGCGGGCTATCCTATTCCGGTCGACGGACCGGTCGGAGAACTGGTGCGGGTCACCCGCCGCCACAACTTCCGGCCCGCGCATCTGCATTTCATGGTCTACAAGCCGGGCTTCAAGACGCTGATCTCGCAAGTCTATGCGCCCGACGACGAGCATATTGATTCGGATGTGCAGTTCGGCGTCACGCGGGCGCTGATCGGCAACTACATACGCCACGACGAACCCTCGCCCGAGCTGGGCTTTTCAGCGCCCTGGTACGCGCTCGATCAGCGTTTCACGCTGGAGGCCGGCGAGGCGCGCCGTCCGGTGGCGCCCATCCGCGCCAAGGCCTTGCCGTCGATGCACCAACGTTGATAGGCATATCCCTCGGAGCCTCGAACAACCCACTAAAGACATTGATCGGCCCGCCCGAGCGTTCTAAAACCACTTGGCGCTTGGAAAAATACCTTGGAGTGACTTTGGCTGCGCTGCAGGTCCTGGATGGTCTAGAATGTCGGTGCGCTCCAAATTTTCTCCGAAAAGGTTGATGGTCAACGCCGTGGCCTCATGGATTGTGGTTGCGAGCGTCACTTTGGCGCCTGCCTGGAGTCAGCAACCTCTGCAGCGGACCAATGGTGCCCCGCTGAATTTCGGCATGAACGCTGAGCAGGCTTCGCAAGCTTTGGGCGTACCGCTGAACTACGTTCGCGGCCGTCCCGGGGACGAGCTGCTTCTGGCAATACCGAACGTCAAGGGAAGCGCACTATCGACCCGCAGCGACGGGCTCTATCTGCAGTTTCGAAAGGGAAGGCTCGAGGGATGGAAAGGCGATTGGGAGATGATCAGACCATGATGCATCAGCCGGTCACCTCGATAAAGTTAGGAAAATGCCTGCTGGTTGCGGCTTTAACCGCATTCGCTGCCGCGGCGCCCGCTTCCGCCCAGAATTATGGCGAGCGCACCCTCCGCTACGGCAATACCAGTAGCTTTTATTATGACAGCCGCAACGACGACCGCGACTTCCCGAGCAATGGCGTTTTCCCGGGGAATTTCGCCCCCGATCCAATTTTCGCAACGATCGGAGCCGCTGGATTCCTGGAGAGCAATCCGAGGCGCTCGGCCGTACCCTATCCATCCCAGATCTATTTCGGGCCCGCCCGCGACCTTGCCTATTGTCGATCGTATCGTTCCTATGACCCGTCGTCTGGCACCTTTCTGGGCAAGGATGGCGTTCGCCATCGGTGTTGATGGCGACGGCATCGCGGCGTGCTTTACCTGATCAACCCCGCGAGCCTCGGCAGCGTCAGGCTGATCTCGGGGATGCAGATGATCAGCAAGAGCCCGGCGAACAATGCCAGCATGTACGGCACATAGGTGCGGAAGTGCTGGCCGACATTCAGCTTTGCGAAGCGCAGCGCCATCAATAGCCCGACGCCCATCGGCGGCAGGAACAGGCCGATGCCGACGGCTGCGGTCTGCACGATGTTGAAATGGATCGGGTCGATGCCCATCGCCTCGGCGATCGGAAACACCACCGGGATCAGCACGACCGCGGCGGGCAGCCCCTCCAGCACCATGCCGAACAGGCAGCTCATGACGGCGGTTCCGATCAGAAACAGCCACGGATGCGTTTTCAGCGGCCCCAGCAGCTGGCCGAGCAATTGCGGCACGCCGCTCACGCCCATCAGATATTGATAGACCGAAGCGACCGCGAGCAGGAACACCACTGCGGCGGTGAGGATCGCGCTGTCATAGGCAATTCTGCCCATCTCGCGCCAGGAGACGTTGCGATAGTAGAGTCTGGCGGCGAGAAACGCATAACCCGCAACCACGGCGCCGGCCTCGGTGGCGGTGATGATGCCGAGGATGAAGCCGGCCAGTATCACGAACGGCACCACCATCGGCACCGCGGCGTGCAGCGCGGCGTGACCGAGGCGCTTGAGGCTTGGCCTGGAATCGACCGGCCAATCGTTCTGCCGCGCGCGGATATAAACCACCGCCATCAGGCACAGCATGATCACCATGGCCGGAACGAAGCCGGCGACGAACAGCGCGACCGCCGAGGTATTGGTGACCTGTGCGATCACGATCATGAAGATCGCCGGCGGCACCAGCATGCCCATCGCGGTGCCGGCCGCGATCAGCGAGGCTGAATCGCGCCGGTCGTAGCCGGCCCTGGTCAACGGCGGCATCAGCGCCGAGCCGAGGGCGGAGACCTCGGCCATCTTCGATCCGCAGATGTCGGAGAAGAAATACGCCACCACGATCACCGACATGCCGAGCCCGCCCTTGACCCAGCCGATCAAGGCTCGCGCCAGCTCCACCAGCGCGTGGCTCATGCCGCAGCGTTCCATCAGATTGCCGGCGAACACGAAGGCAGGGATGGCGAGCAGCACCCAGCTCTGCGATCCCGACACCAACGCCGAGGAAAGCTGCTGCATCGGATAGCCGCCGATCCACAGTCCCGCGATGCCGGCGACGCCGAGCGCGAACACGATCGGCATCGAGAGCAGGATCAGGACAACGAAGACGGCGGCGACGGTCGCAAGCAGCATGAATGGTCCGCCTCAGTGCTGGGGATCGCGTTGCGGCAGCGGCGAGACCATCATCGCGAAACCATACATCGCGATCAGGATGCCGCCGACCACCGAGGACGCGTAGAGCCAGGCGAGATTGATCTGAAGCCCCGGCGTCGCCAGCGTGCGGTTGAGCAGGCAGAGCTTGAAGCCGTACCACGCCACGAGCAGGCCGACCCCGACGATGAGCGCGTGATTGAAGCGGTGGATCCAGAGCTGCGCGGTCTCCGGCAGCCGATGCACGAACACCGCGAGCGCGAAGTGTGAGCGCGACTGGATGCCGATTGCAGCACCTATCAGCGTCAGCCAAGCCAGCGAGAGTTCGCCCACTTCCTCAACCCAGGTGAAGGGCACCGGGTCGACGTCGAGCCAGTCGGCGATGGCGCCGACGAAATAGCGCAGGATGACGCCGACCAGGAGGTTGACGATGGCAAGGACGATCAGCGCCGTGACCGTGAATTTCGGGACGGCTGAGAGCAGACGCAGCATGCGCAATGGAATTCCGGCAATGATGGGCGGCGAGGGGCCGGCTTCGGCCCCGCAGTTACTCAAACCTTGAAGCCTTCGATCGCGTCCCACAAGGCGCCGTACTGGCTTTTATAGGCCGGCCATATCTTCTGTTGCGCGACTTTCCGGAACTCCTCGACATTGGCTTCGACCACGGTCATGCCGAGCGGCTCGAGCGTTTCCTTGGCTTTGGCGAAATTGTCGACTGACTCGGTCGCCTCGCGGATCTTTTCCTGCGCGGCGCGGGCAAGATCCATGACCAGCTTCTGCTGGTCGGCCGTCAGCCCATTCCAGATTTCGAGATTCATCACCGCATTGGTCGGGCCGTAATTGTGATAGGTGAGGGAGGCGTATTTCGACACCTCGTAGATCTTCAGCGCCTTCATGTTGACGATCGGCAGATCGCCGCCGTCGATCACGCCCTGCTTGGCGGCGGTGACAACCTCGCCATACGCCATCGGCACGGCGTTGCCGCCGAGCCCGTTGATGGTGTCGCCGAAAATCTTCGCCTGCTGCACGCGGATCTTCAGACCGCGGAGGTCTTTCGGTTCGACGATCGGCTTCTTCGCGGTCCAGAAATGACGGAAGCCGTAATCGAAATAGCAGAGCACCTTGAGCTTGTACTTGTCCTCAATCTCCCGGCTGAGCGTGTCGCCGATCCGCCCGTTCAGCATGGCGTAGGCCGAGGTGTAATCCTTCACCAGATAGGGCACGAGCAGGGCGCCCATTTCCGGAAACACGGTGGCGGCGGCGCCGGCCGGGCTGCCCATTGCGATGCTGCCGGATTTGACCGCGTTCATGATCTCCAGCTCCTGCGGGATCAGGGTCTTGCCGAAGAACTGCATCTCGAGCGCGCCGTTTGACCGCGCGGTCAGCTCCTTCGCCATCCAGTCGAAGGCGACCGCGGCCGATTCCGGCACCGCATTGATGTGCGCGAATACCAGTTTCTTCGGCGACGCTTGCGCGAATGCGGGCGCGCGGCCGGTGGCGAGAATGCCGGCCATGCCGGCGCCCGCGCGCAGAAGGATGCGGCGATTGAGCAAGACGCGGCTCGTCGGAGCTGCTGACATGGGGATTCCTCCAAGGGTCTTTTTTTGTTGCCGTCCGGCGGCCGGGCAGGCCGGCCAATCCGGCCGCAAGCTTATAGCATAGCGGTCGCGTGGCCAGAGGGATGTTGGGCGGTCGTCCGCTGCGGTAACCTAGGCGCCGCAACTTGATCACGAATGGACGCCGGTGTGGCACTGCCATCGGTCGCGTATTGCCGCGGCAGGACGGTCGGTTCGGTCTATGGCGCGTCAGGCTTCTGGTTCAGACGCCGCACTTCCCAGGGCAGAATGACCTGGCGAAAGATCACCGGATCCGGCCACGTACCGGCGGTGCGGCCCATATGCCCGCCAGCCGGATTGATCCAGGCCTCGCGCGGCCCGCTGCCGCTGTTGATGAGCAGTTCGAGATCGTCAATGGGCACTTGTGTATCCCGCGTTCCACCGACCACCAGGATCGGCGCGGTCGGCTTGCCGAGCAAGTCCTGCGCCTGCAGGGACATTTTGGGCAGGAATGCGATCAGCTCGTCGGCCGATTTCAGACCGTACACGAACAGACTGGCCGGAAGCAGGTCGAACAGATATTCGCGGGTGTACATCCGGCTTCGAAAGAAATCCGGCTGGAAGGTGCGGTGGATCGGCGGGGATTGGGTAACGGCGCCCGCTAGGCGTTTGGCCTCGGTGTGCGCCAGCTTCGCGGCCCAGTACGCGCCGAAGCTCTGGCCGTGCACGAGGATGCGATTCTTGTCGATCTCCGGCCGTGTCGCGAGATAATCGAGCACGCGCGAATACGTCTGATCGGAGGTCTCGTCCGCCTTGCGCGGCGCCTGCCCGGTGCCGGGACTGTCGACCGCGAAGAACCCGATGCCTTCGGAAAGCGCCGCCGCATAGGTTTCGGCGACGGTTTCCTTGCGGCTGTCCAGGCCCGAAATGGCCAATACCAGC
Organism: Bradyrhizobium sp.; assembly: GCF_004799445.1. GTDB lineage: Bacteria > Pseudomonadota > Alphaproteobacteria > Rhizobiales > Xanthobacteraceae > Bradyrhizobium. The sequence goes on along the minus strand of NZ_SSNA01000027.1, from coordinate 44,250 downwards.
GGCACCGGGCGCTTGGCATTGGCAGGCAGCCGCAGGTAGCCGACGATTTCCTTGCCTTCAAAGGGAATGCGCACGACTTCGAGCGGCGGATCGAAAAACCGGGCATGCTGCAGATAGGCATCGATGGTCCGCTGATACGCAGCCTGCTTGCCGGCGGAAGTCGGCGCCGGCCATTGGCCGAAATAATAAAGCCGCCAAGCGCGGACGAAGTTCGCGTCAGCCTCCTTCGGATCGCTCGCCGCCTTCGCTTTTGCCATGTAGCCGTCGGCGACGGCGCTCCAGGCCGCGGCCCATTCGTCGGGATCTCGGGTGCGGATGCGGCCGAGGGCATCGCTGGCGTCAACGGGCTGGATGCCCAACACCGGATAGGCCCCGGTCTGGGCACGCGCGAGCGTCTCGGTCTTGATCTCGTCGATGGTGCGGTCCGCGGTCTGCGCCGACACGGTCTCGCTGACGAAGCAGGTCAGCGCGGCGAACAAGATCAGTGAGAATGCACGCATGGTTTTCCCGAGCTTCCTGTTCGAAGACGGGCGATTATGGGCATGGCAGATCAGCTCGACAAGAGCCGCTTGCGCTGGACTGGCGTATAGCGGCGCTCAGCCTTCCAGGAGCTGTTTGATGCGGCGCTGCAGCTGGCGTTTTTTCTTTTCACTCTTGCGCAGCCGTTCCGCAAGGTCGGAGCCGGGCAGTTCGGAGGAAGATTCCGAATTGAACGCGACGCCGACGAAATTGTCGCGCCACCAGATGATCCTGGCGAGGACGGAGCGGCCCTTGCGTGCGATGGTCAGCAGGATCTGCTCTTTCGGGAGCCTGACGTCGTTGCTGAATTCCAGATGGGCGCCGTTTTCGGAGATGTTGCGCACGACGCAGTCTCTGGATGCGCCATGCTCGCCGATCTCGGCGACCCCGCCATAAATAACCTTGTCGCGCGGGCTCTGGCGTCGGTCCGGCATCGAAAAACTCCCAATAAAGAGGCAGACTTTTACGCGGCTTTGCTGCCTGCGGAAGCCCGCAGAGGGCAAAAAGAGGGCAAAAAGCGCCGTTAACGTAAACCGATATTGGTCCGGGAGAGCCGAAATTGACGGGGTTTTGGACGATCGGGGGGCCTTAGGCCGCAGTTTCGCGCAGGCCGCGCGCGATTTCCTTCTGCGCGTCGAACTCGCGCCGTCGCCGCGCCAGCTCCTCGGCGCTCAGGGCCGCAACATTGTTATAATCGCGCTTCCAGGCGGCATCCGCACGCCAGCGCAACGGCGATTGCACCGTGGTTTGCGCCGCCGGCGCGGCTTCCAGCAGCCGCAGCGCGAGCTCAAGGGTAAATGCCTGCGAGCCCACATCCTGCGGCTTGCCGGCGGAATTGCCGAGCGGAAAATCCGAAAACAGAAACCGCGGCACCGCGGCATGCTCGACGATGTCTTTGGCGCAGCCCATCACGACCGTGGAAATGCCGTTGGCCTCCAGATGCCGGGCGACCAGGCTGACGGTCTGGTGGCAGACCGGGCAGTTCGGCACCAGCACCGCGGCGTCGACCTTGTCGGCTTGGCAGCGGGAGAGAATTTCGGGCGCATCGGTTTCGATCGTGACGCGATGGCTGCGGTTGGTCGGTGCGCCGAAGAAACGCGGCGCGACTTCGCCGATCCGTCGCTCGCGCTCAAGTCGCCGCAATTGCGGCAGCGGAAACCAGGTGCCGCTGTCGTCGGCCGAAGTGTGCACACGGTCATAGGCGATGTGCGAAATCCGCAAATCGTGCGGCTTCGAGGTATCGCCGTCGTAGACCGAATAGAATTTGGCGCCGCCATTGTATTTGGCGCCGGGACCTTGATCGCCCTTGGCGGGATCGAAGGGTGCCGCCGTCGTGACGATGGCGATGCGGGATTGGGCCAGCGGCTTGCGCAGAGGCTGGAACGGCGCATCGATATAATGGGCCCAGCGATAGGGCGTGGTATAGCCGATCGCCGCGTAATATTCCCGGGTCCGCGCCATATACGGAATCGGCGCGTCGTCCTCAGGCGCAAAGCCAAGCTGGTCGTCCGAAGCTGCCGTCATATCCTCACGTTCCCATAGACGTGCCATCATTGCAAAATAGCTAGGCTGCCGGTTCCCCGTGTCAAGCACGGTCTAGCCGAGGACAGAACCGCCATGCAAATGCCCAAGGCAGCGCGTGCAGCACTTTGCGCTGCGGTCGTGACGCTCATCTCGCCGGTGGCGGCCGCGGAGGAGGCGGCGCCGGGGCAAACCGGCGTTGGGATCGCGACGCCGAGCGTGGAAGAGCTCGCTACCCCCAACGATACAAGCAAGGGTACCATACAGAAGCCGGCGGCGGCCGCGCGGGAGGCCGATACAAGGGAGGCCGTGTGCCTGATGATCGAGGCGGCGGCGAAGGCCAACGACTTGCCGCTTGAGTTCTTCGCGCGCGTGATCTGGCAGGAGAGCCGTTTCCAGTCCGATGCCGTGGGTCCCCTCACGCGCCTCGGCCAGCGCGCCCAAGGCATCGCCCAATTCATGCCGGGCACCGCGAGCGAGCGTCGTTTGCTCGATCCGTTCGATCCGGTGCAGGCGCTGCCGAAATCCGCCGAATTCCTCAGCGAATTGCGCAACCAGTTCGGCAATCTCGGGCTGGCCGCGGCCGCCTACAATGCCGGACCGCGGCGAGCGCAGGAATGGCTCGCGGGCACCGGCGCGATGCCGCAGGAGACACGCAATTACGTCGTTGCCATTACCGGCACCACGATCGACCAATGGGCGGCCACCGGCAAGAATGGCAGGGTGCCCGATCGCGCGCCGAATGCCGGTTGCCGTGAGATGATGGCGCTGCTCAAGCACGCGCCCAATCCGTTTGTCACCGAGCTCGAACAACATATAGAGCTTGGTGCCGACCGGCCGTGGGGCGTGCAGCTCGCGGCCGGCTTCAACCGCGACCGCGCGCTGGCAATGTATTCACGCGCGATGACGCGGTTGCGCGCCGTGATCGGCGACCAGGATCCAAGCCTGCTCAGTTCGTTGTTCCGCAGCCGGGGTACCCGCACGTTCTATCAGGTGCGGATCGGCGCCGACACACGCCCCGCCGCCGACGATCTTTGCAACCGCATCCGGCGCGCCGGCGGCGCCTGTCTGGTGTTGCGAAACATGAATGTCAGGGGGTGACGGCGCATGACAAAGGTCGTCTTAGGCGGGTGGCTCGGCTGACAAGCGCATCGCCACGGGCGGTTTGACGAATTGCAGCCAATCCGCATTCCGGTACTGTGTGAAAAAACGCGCCATGGGGGAAACGGCATGAAATTGCCCGCAAGGTCGGCCTTGATCGCCTGGCTTGTCAGCGTCACGGCGCTTGCCGCCACGGCAAGCAGCAACGCCGCCGAATTTCCGGCGCGTTCGATCAGGGTTGTGGTTCCCTATGCCGCGGGCGGTCCGACCGATGTTCTCGGCCGGCTGGTGGCTGACTTTCTTGGCCGGGATCTCGGGCAGGCGGCTTTTGTCGAGAACAAGCCGGGGGCCCAGGGCGCGATCGGCGCCGAAACGGTGGCGCGCGCCGACGCCGACGGTCACACCCTCTTGATCGTGGCCGGTTCGATGATCGTGCAAAATCCGTTGCTGTACAAGAAACTGTCCTACGATCCGGTTCGGGATTTTCGCGTGCTGGCGCTGATCACCGAGGTGCCGGTGGTGATGGAAGTCCACCCCTCCGTGCCGGCAAGGACGGTGGCGGAATTTGTCGCCTACGCCAAGCAAAATCCCGGCAAGCTCTCGTTCGGCTCGGCTGGGACGGGAGGTACCATTCACCTTGCCGGTGAGATGTTCAGGCAAATGGCCGGCATCGAGATGACCCATGTGCCCTATAAAGGTGCCGGGCCGGCGCTGACCGACCTCCTGGCGGGTAACATCCAGCTCATGTTTGACTCGCTGGGAACGGCGCTCCCGCCGGTGCGATCCGGAATGCTGCGGGCGCTGGGCGTCAGTTCGGCGCGCAGGAATTCCGATCTTCCTGATATTCCGACCATTGCCGAGAGCGGCTATCCAGATTACCTCGTCAGCGTCTGGTTCGGCGTCGTGGCGCCCGCCAAGGTGCCGGATAGCGTGGCGCAAATCCTGGAGGCCAGCCTCGACCGGGCAATGAACAACGACGCGTTCCGCGCCTCACTGGAGAAGATCGGCTATTCGGTGCTACGACCGCGCAGCAGGGCTGCCATCACGGAATTCATCGATGCCGACCGAGCGCGGTGGGCCGATGTAATCAAGACGCGGCACATTTCATTGGATTGAAGCATGGTTGGAGAGAGAGAAATTCGGGAGGGCGAACTCGCCGTCGAGATGCCGCCGGCCCGCGACGCCGGCCTCGTCTTCATCGGCCGCATCCGCACGCCCTGGACCTCGCGCGAGGATACGCCGAGGCAAGGAAGCCATGACGGTCCGGTCTGCCGGCTCGAGATTTTCGAGCCATGGGTGCCGGCGCTGAAGGGCGTCGATTTCTACTCAAATCTCGAAGTGATCTACTGGCTGCATCAATCGCCGCGCAATCTCGTGCTGCAAAGCCCGAAGAACAACAAGTCGACCCGCGGCACGTTCTCGCTGCGCTCGCCGGTGCGGCCGAATCCGATCGGCACGTCGATCGTCAAGCTGGTCGGCATCGAGGGCTCGACCGTGCTGGTGCGAGGGCTCGATTGCCTCGACCAAACGCCGTTGCTCGATCTCAAGCCCGACCGCTGCGAATTCTCGCCGCTGGCGGCGCAGAAGCGAGGGGATTCGGAGGGAGAATAGTGTTTCTGTCATTCCGGGGCGCGACGAAGTCGCGAGCCCGGAATCCATAACCACTATCGGGAGTATGGATTCCGGGCCTGCGCCAAGAGGCGCATCCCGGAATGACGAATGTGGTTGGATAGCGCAGCATTGGTAAGGAAGCGCGCGGACGATTTTACTTCAGCGCCGCCGCCAGCTTCGCCGCATTCTCCTCCAGCACCTTGGCGTCTTCCTTGCGGCTCGCCGGCGGCAATAGCGCCACGCCATCGTGGCGCGGCATCACGTGCATGTGCAGGTGAAACACCACCTGGCCGCCGGCATGTTCGCTGAATTGCTGCACGGTGAGGCCATCGGCCGCAAACGCGGTCATCGCGGCGCGCGCGATTCTGTGGGAGGTGCGCGCGACATGGGCGAAATCTTCCGCCGCAATATCGAGGATGTTCCGTGCCGGCGCTTTCGGGATCACCAGCGTATGTCCGGGACAACGCGGCATGATGTCGAGAAACGCCAGCGTGTGGTCGTCCTCATACACCTTATAGCAAGGGAATTCGCCGCGCAGGATCTTGGCGAAGGGGTTGTTGGCGTCATAGGCGGGCATGGCGGCTCCTGAATCTGGTTCTACTCGCTGGCTGGCTCGTCGGCGTTCTTGCGAAACGGTGCGGCTTCGGTGAGTTCGCGCGCGGCCTCCGCCACATAGGCGCGTTCACGCCGCAGATACTCCTCGATCGCGCGGCGCAGGCCGGGATCGGCGATGTAATGCGCCGAATAAGTGGTTTGCGGCAAGTATCCGCGGGCGATCTTGTGTTCGCCCTGGGCGCCGGCCTCGACGATTTTCAGGCCGCGCGAAATCGCGAAATCGATCGCCTGATAGTAACAGACCTCGAAATGCAGGAAGGGATGGTGCTCGATCGCGCCCCAGTTGCGGCCGAACAGCGTGTCGGAACCGATGAAATTGATGGCGCCGGCGATCCAGCGGTTGTTGCGCCTCGCCATGATCAGCAGCACGTCATTGGCCATGGTCTCGCCGATCAGCGAGAAGAAGGCGCGGGTCAGGTAGGGCCGGCCCCATTTGCGCGAACCGGTCTCCATGTAGAAGGCAAAGAACGCGTCCCAGGCGTCCTCGGTGATGTCGCCGCCGTTGAGCGCGTGGATTGTGATGCCGTTGGCCAAGGCGTCGCGCCGTTCCCGCTTGATCGCCTTGCGATGGCGCGAATTGAGGGTGGCGAGGAAATCGTCAAAACTCCGGTAATCCTGGTTGTGCCAGTGGAACTGCTGGTCGGTCCGCTGCAGGAATCCGAATTGGGCCAGGAATTTCCATTCCGCCTCGCGCGCAAAGGTGACGTGAGCCGACGAGGCATTGGTCGCCTCGCACAGTGCGACCAGGCCGCTTGCCAGGGCGGTTGCGATTTCATCCTTGTCGACGCCTTCGCGGATCAGCAGGCGAGGGCCGGTTGCCGGTGTAAAGGGAACCGAGGCCTGCAACTTCGGGTAATAGCGCCCGCCGGCGCGCTCATAGGCGTCGGCCCAGCCGCGATCGAACACGTATTCGCCCTGCGAGTGCGATTTGAGGTAGCAGGGCACGATTCCGGCGATCACGCCTTCGCGCCGGGCGAGCAAATGGCGTGGTCCCCAGCCGGTCCGCGCGCAGGCCGACCCGGACGCCTCCAGGGCCGAGAAAAAGGCATGCGAAACAAAGGGGTTATAGGGTGGCTTTAAGCCAGTGCAGGAGTCGCTGGGGGAGCCAGGCAAGGCCAATGTGTCCAGGCCATCGAGGCTGCCGGGATCTGGATGCGGATTGGCACAGGCATCCCAATCCTCAGCCGGGATCTGGCTGATGGACGACACGGCTTCGAGGGTTATTTCGGATGAATCCATCGATGATTTGAACCGGTCACGCGCCACGATCAGCCATCGCAGATGGTGACCATGCTACCAAAGATCGGGCATTGCGCTTTCGACTTCAAGGGCGCGGGTTCCGCCGATTTGAAGGGCTTGACGCCGGGGGATCTTACGGCCGGAAATCTTCAAAGATCATCTGATCGGCGTAGCGGACGGCGCGCTCGCGCTGCTGCGGTGTCCGCACCGTCCAGGTCAGGAGCGGCAGGCCGAAAACGTGGCGCGCGATCCAGGGCGCCGGCGCTGGCAAATCATTCACCCAATAAGCCACGAAATGCGGCCTTGTGTGGAACGCGTGCTTCAGATGCAGCATGCCGTTCCGCTGCGCCATTGTGGCCTCCGGCCAGTCGGCTTCGCTGTAGAGCCGTTGGGCAACAATGCCGCGGGGAAGCTCCGGCATCGTCTCGCGCAGCGCCGTCACCTGATCCGGGTCGAATGACATGGCCGCCACCAGTCCGGCATAGGTGCTGAGCACCTCTGCCATCCGCCTCACCAGTTTGCGGTCGCCGTCAAAATGGCTCTTCAGCTCGATCACGATCGGGACGCGACCTCCGACCAGCGCACAGAGATCGCCGAGCGACATCATGCGTTCCGGGGTGTCCCTGAACGTGACCGCCTTGAGTGCTTGCGAGGTCAAGCCGAGCAGGGCGCCGGAGCCTTCGGCGAGGCGGCCCAGCGCGTCGTCATGATGCACCATGGCCTCGCCGTCGGCGGTGAGCTGGATATCGCATTCGATGGCGAAATTGCCATCGATCGCGGCAAGCGCCGCGCCCGGCATGTTCTCGATGATGCCGCGCGCGCGGTCGTGCAGGCCGCGATGGGCCACCGGCCGTGCCGTCAGCCAGTCGGGTGCGCGCACCCGCGCAGCTCCGCTCTAAGAGACTTCGAACACCCCTTCGACCTCGACCGCCGCGTCTGACGGCAGCGAAGCGACGCCGACCGTGGTGCGGGCATGGCGGCCCTTGTCACCGAAGGCCGCGACCATCAGATCGGAGGCGCCGTTGAGCACTTTCGGCCCATCGAGAAAATCCGGGGCGGAATTGACAAAACCGCCGAGGCGAACCACCCGAACCACCTTGTCGAGGTCGCCGAGCGCGGCCTTGATCTGCGCCAAGAGGTTGATGGCGCAACCGCGCGCGGCGGCGCTACCTTGCTCCACGGTGACGCCGGCGCCCAGCTTGCCCTTGGCGATCAGCTTGCCATCCGGGTTGACGCAAACCTGTCCGGACACGAACAGCAGGTTTCCGGTGCGCACGAAACCGACGTAATTCGCCACCGGGCTCGGCGGCTCATGCAAGACGATGCCCTGTGCCGCAAGTTTCTGTTCGACCGTACCCGCCATGTCTCGTCCCCGTTTGGTTTGACCAGCACCCGACGTACACCTGATCGGGGGCCGCTTTATTTCGCGCATCGTGCCGTCACTTGCAAGCGAGGGCAGATCGGTGGCGAAAAAGCTGAAAACATGGCAATCCGGCTGCAAATCATACTTTTCCGTGATGTGGCCGCAGTTGCGGCGCAATGGCGCGGTGAATAATGTGACGAAACCCAGAGCATGATCCGAAAAGGTGGGAACCGGTTTTCCGAAAAGATCGTGCTCAAACAAAGAGATGAGATCGTGATCCGGTTCAATCCAACCGGATCATGATCTGGCCTGAGGAAAAAACATGGCTCGCTCATTCCGGATTTTGCCCCGTGATGTCGGATCACTGGCGCGGACGGTTGCCGTGGTCGCGATGGCAACCGGGGTTGCCGCCGGTAAGGCCGACGCCGCGGCAAGCGGCGCGTTTCTCCCGCATCAGGCGCTCTACGAGCTCAACCTGCTGAAGTCGCGTGGTTCCAATTCGATCAACAGCGCGCGGGGACGCATTCTCTATGATTTCTCCGGCAACGCCTGCGAAGGCTACACTTCCGAATTCAGGCAGGTGTCCGAGATGGACAGCGGCGAGGGCAAGGTGACGCTGAGCGATCTGCGCTCGACGTCGTGGGAAGACGGCCAAGGCAAAAGTTATCGATTCAAGATCGATTCGCGCATGAACGACACCGACTCAAGCCCGGTCGATGGAGTGGCGGAGCGGACCGGCGATCACATCACGGTCAAATTGAAGCAGCCCCAAACCAAGACGTTCACGCTCGACGGCTCGACGGTGTTTCCGACCGAACAGATCCAGCGCATCATCGCCGCGGCGAAGGACGGAAAATCGGTGCTCGAGCTGTCGGTCTACGACGGCTCGGACAACGGCGAAAAGGTCTACAACACCCTTTCCGTGATCGGGCAGCCGATACCGGGAGACCGGACCATCGCAGTACCGGACCCTTCCACCGAAAGTGGCGTCATGAAATCGATGACGCGGTGGCCGGTCACGGTCAGCTATTACGATCGCGACGCGAAGGCCAATGACGGCGAGCAGACGCCGGTCTATGCGATGTCGTTCGAGCTGTTCGAGAACGGTGTCTCGCGGGCGCTGGTGCTCGACTACAATGACTTTGTGATTTCCGGCGCCCTGGGAAAGTTGGACGTCAAGGATTCCAAGCCGTGTAAGTGACGGCGCCAGCCCCGCGCCGTCATTGCGAGGAGCAACGCGAGGCATTCGCGCGACCCGTTGGCTCGCAATGACGGGGAGCCGTCGGCCCGCTGCCGACCATGTCAGTCCGGCTTCTCCGGCCCTTCATAGGCGATGCCCCTGATCACGGCGGCCTCGCCGAATTTCTTGCGCAGACCGTCGATCGCGCGTTCGGCGTCCGCCGAGCGGCGATCCAGCATGTCGGTGTCGTGGGCCTGCGAACCCGGGCGAAGCGCGCTGACACCGGCGCCCATCAGGCGGAACGCGGTGCCGTCGATCTCCTTCGCCAGCATTTCCCTGGATATCGCGAAAATCTTCGCCGCCAGCTGGGTGGGAGCATGGATCGATTGCGAGCGGGTGCGCTGCCGGAAATCGGCGGACTTCAGCTTCAGCGTGATGGTCGATCCCGCCAATTCGCTGCTCTTGAGCCGCGACGACACCTTCTCCGAGAGCCGCCACAGCGTCTTTTCGAGGGTCGCAAAATCGCGGATGTCGTTCTCGAAGGTGGTCTCGTTGGAAATGGTTTTGGCGCCGCGATCGGGCACCACGCGACGATCGTCGATGCCGCGCGCCAGCCGCCACAACCTGCGGCCCTCCGCGGCGAACTGCTTCATCAGTTCGCTCTCGTCGGCACGCTGCAGATCGGCGATGGTGCGAAAGCCGCGCTGGATCAGCCGTTCCTGGGTCGCAGGCCCGACGCCGAAGATGAAACCGACCGGCTTGTCCGCCAGCATCGCACGCGCCTCATCCTGGTCGAGCGCGGCAAAGCCGCGTGGCTTGTCCATGTCGGACGCGATCTTGGCGAGAAACTTGTTGCAGGACAGACCGACGGAAACCGTGATGCCGATATCGCGTTCGACCTCGCGGGCGAAACGCGCCAGTACCTTGGCCGGGATCATGCCATGAACGCGCTGGGTGCCGCCGAGATCCAGGAACGCCTCGTCGATCGAAAGCGGTTCGACCAGCGGCGTCAGCGCCTGCATCGCGCGGCGCACCTCGCGGCCGACCCTGACATATTTGGCCATGTCGGGCGAAATCACGATCGCAGCGGGGCACAGCGCCAAGGCTTTGAACATCGGCATGGCCGAGCGGACGCCGAAGGTGCGGGAGATGTAGCACGCCGCGGAGACCACGCCACGCTTGCCGCCGCCGATGATGACGGGCTTGTCGGCGAGCTCCGGGTTGTCGCGCTTTTCCACGGTCGCGTAGAACGCGTCGCAATCGATGTGGGCGAGGGTGAGCGACGGCAACGCGGGGTGACGAACGAGGCGAGGCGAGCCGCATTCGCCGCATCGCCCGGCGGCGTTGTCCTGGTCACCGAGGCAGTCCCGGCAGAAGCAGATCGGCCCCTGCATCGATGCTGGCGCGGACGGTGCTCCGATTTCGAAGTTCGCACCCATTCGACCCGCCACCTTTTGCGAACCTCGAAATCAACGCCAGCGCCAGCGAACAATATTCTTGCCGGTGCGGCGAGTTGGAAGTTCCTGCAATGAGGTTACCGCGAGTCTGACGAGAACTTCAAACTCGCCGCACCGGCGTCACGGTACGTCGCGCTCCCATTGGGGATCGTTCAGCGCCTGGCGAGCCGCGGCAATGTTGGTGGGGTGAAGCTGCGAGGCGGCGGCGAACGCTTTCACGGTCGCGTCATCGCGCATCACGAAATCGAGCACGCTTGCGAGAAACTGCGGATCGGCGGCGGCGGTTCGCAGGGTCTCCGGGCCGATCCCGCTTTCGGCCAGGAACAGGCCCAGGCGCTCGGCGTCGCCGGCGACAAAGGAAAGCGCCTGAATTGCAACGATTTCAGCTACTTCCCGGGGGTTCTGAGTGGGTTTTCTCAACTGGTGTGTTTGCCTTTCCGTAACTTATGGTCTCTATTTTGGAACGATCATGCCCGAGTCTGCGCAACGTGTTCAAGCAAGTGGAAACCACTTCGCATAAAGATCGCACTCGGGCTTAACGGGTTAGAGCGAATCTGGCGCTAGTTTGATTTCACTTTTTGGCACCCTTGGCGGCGGCGTCCGTGCACCGCCTGCCGGGCCTGTATCGCGGGGATTGGAGGGGCGGGATGGCAAAAACCGTCCTGATCGTGGAGGACAACGAGCTCAATATGAAGCTCTTTCGCGATCTGCTCGAGGCGCATGGCTATCAGACTTCCGGCACCAGCAACGGTTTCGAGGCGCTCGATCTTGTGCGCAAGCTTCGCCCCGATCTCGTCCTGATGGATATCCAGCTTCCCCAGGTCTCCGGTCTCGAAGTGACGCGGTGGATCAAGGATGACCCGGAGTTGCGTTCGATTCCGGTCGTCGCGGTCACCGCATTCGCGATGAAGGGCGACGAGGAGCGCATCCGCGAAGGCGGCTGCGAGGCGTATCTGTCCAAGCCGATCTCGGTCGGCAAGTTTATTGAAACCGTCCGACGGTTCATCGGATAGGGAGAGTAAGATGTCCGCGCGCATTCTGGTCGTCGACGACGTCCCCGCCAACGTCAAGCTGTTGGAAGCGCGGCTTTCGGCCGAGTATTTCGATGTCCTGACCGCGTCCAACGGTGCGGAGGCGCTGGCGGTCTGCGCGCGTGCCGAATGCGACATCATTCTGCTCGACGTCATGATGCCTGACCTCGACGGTTTTGAGGTTTGCCGGCGCCTGAAGTCCAATCCGGCGACGCATTTCATTCCGGTGGTGATGGTGACGGCGCTGGACAGCCCGGCCGATCGCGTCCGCGGGCTCGAAGCCGGCGCCGACGATTTCCTGACCAAGCCGGTGTCCGACGTCGTGCTGATCGCGCGGGTGCGTTCGCTGACACGGCTGAAGATGATGACCGATGAGCTGCGCATGCGCGCCATCACCTCGCTTGAGATCGGCGTGCAGGCGCCCGAGCGCAGCGCCGTGGCCGACACCGGGAAGGGCGGTCGCATCCTCTTGGTCGACGACCGGCCCTCGTCCTATGAGCGGCTGGCGCCGGTGCTCAGCACCGAGCATACCGTCGATGTCGAGACCAATCCTTCGGAAGCGCTGTTTCACGCCGCCGACGGCGATTACGATCTGCTGATCGTCTCGCTCGGCCTTGATAATTTCGACGGCCTGCGGCTCTGCAGCCAGGCGCGCTCGCTGGAGCGGACCCGGCACGTGCCCATCCTCGCCATCGCCGACGCCGACAACAACACGCGGTTGCTCCGCGGCCTCGAGATCGGCGTCAATGACTATCTGCTGCGCCCGGTCGACAAGAACGAGTTGCTCGCCCGCGCGCGTACCCAGATTCGAAAACGACGCTATACCGACCATCTGCGCGACAATGTGCAGAACTCCATCGAGATGGCGATCACCGATGCGCTGACCGGCCTGCATAACCGCCGCTACATGGAGAGCCATCTGGGCACGCTCGCCGAGCAAGCCTCGAGCCGCGGCAAGCCGCTGGCGCTGATGATGCTCGACATCGATTTCTTCAAATCGATCAACGATAATTACGGCCACGACGCCGGCGACGATGTGTTGCGCGAATTCGCGGTGCGGGTTCGCAAGTCGATCCGCGGCATCGATCTCGCCTGCCGCTATGGCGGCGAGGAATTTGTCATTGTGATGCCGGAAACCGACTTGCACGTCGCGGGCATGGTGGCGGAACGGTTGCGGCGTTCGATCGCCGGCGAGCCGTTTGCGGTCAACAAGGGTACAAAACGCATCGAGGTCACGATCTCGATCGGCCTGACGACCCTTGAACGCAAGGGCGAGGCTGTTGCTGACGTGCTCAAGCGCGCCGATACCGCGCTCTACCGCGCCAAGCATGACGGCCGTAACCGCGTGGTGGCGAACGCCGCCTGACCTTGCCGGCGTTCCAAGGCGTCGTCCCTTAAGCCGCATCTTCCAGAACTGCGAGCCCACGCCGTGCGTCCCCCATGCACGGACGACGAAGCCATGTCGATCCCCCGATCTTTTCAGCGGCCTCAGCCTCGTGTCTTGAAATGAGGGAAATATGGCATTTGAGACAGCCGGCGGCTGTGTCAGAAATCGCGCCGCGCCAATCTTGACAATATCGCCTGCGGACGTATTCATTACACAGGTCGGTGTAATAATGCCGATTCGACATGCGCGGTCTTTGCGGGGCCGCGATCGACAAGAAAGAACAAGAACATGTCCCTGCTGCGGCTGCTCCGTCCCACGCTCCCCATCCTGATCGGTGCTTCGCTGATGCTCAGCCTGAGCATGGGCTTGCGCCAATCGCTCGGCATCTTTCTGCAGCCTTTGACCCATGACGTCGGCATATCGGTTTCCGATTTCACGCTGGCTATCGCCGTGCAGAATCTGGCCTGGGGATTCCTGCAGCCGCTCGCCGGCGCGTTCACCGTGCGCTACGGCTTTCGCGCGATCATGCTGGCCGGTGCGCTTCTGTATATTGCCGGCCTGTCGCTGATGGCCGGCGCGCAAGGGTTTCTCAGCGTCATGCTGGGAGCGGGCGTGCTGATCGGGATGTCGCTGGCATGTACTGCCGCGGCTATCGCGATGTCGGTGGCCGCGCGTGCGGTCCCTGCGGCCGTGCGCAGCATCGTGCTGGGGATGGTTTCGGCAGCGGGATCGCTCGGCGCGCTGATGGCGGCGCCGATGGGGCAGATCCTCAATCAGGATTACGGCTGGCGAACCGGCCTTGCCGGCTTTGTCATCCTGTCGCTGGCGCTGCTGCCAGCGGCCTGGTTCGCCGGCAAGGTCGACCGGATTCCGCTGCCGCGACCGGCGGCCGACGAGATCGGCAATAGCTCGGCCGCGGTGGCGGTGAAAGTAGCGTTCGGCAACCCCTCGTTCGTGGTGATGACAGCAGCGTATTTCGTCTGCGGCATGCAGCTCGTCTTCATCACCACGCATCTGCCGTCCTATCTCGCGCTCTGCGGCATGGATCCGATGCTGAGCGCGCAGACACTGGGCGTGATCGGCGGCTTCAACGTGCTGGGCAGTCTGTTCTTCGGCTGGGCCGGCGGCCGCTGGAACAAGCTGGCGCTGCTGGGCGGCATCTACATCTTTCGGTCGCTGGCGCTCGGCTGGTACTTCATGCTGCCGCCGTCACCGGCGACCACGCTGCTGTTCGGCGCGGTCATGGGATTCCTCTGGCTCGGCGTCGGGCCGCTGGTGGCGGGCGCGGTTGCCGAGATGTTCGGGCTGAAATGGCAGGCGATGATCCAGGGGCTCGCCTTCATGAGCCACCAGCTCGGCAGTTTCCTCGGGGCCTATGGCGGCGGGCTGATTTATGACGCGCTCGGCTCGTATGCCTTGGCCTGGCGGATCGGCGTCGCAGTGGGTCTTGCGGCGGGAATCATCCAGGTGGCGTTCGCGCTGGTACGCCCGAGCGAGCCGCCTTTGGTGCGGGCCAGTTAGACAAGCACTGCGGTATCTGAGAATTATCGAGCGGGTGAAGTGCCGATTTTTCTGGCAACCAGATATGACAGCGGCATCGCGAGGGTGAAGCCGATCAGGACCGCGCGCGGGATATTCTTCATCGCCTGATCGGCGAGGCCCGGGAAGGCGAGGACCGCGATCACCGCGGCGCCCGCCAGCGCGGTTCCCAGCACGATCCATACCAGAAGCGAAATTTTGAACATGGATTATCTCCACAAAGTATTGTGCAGATTAGTCCGGTGCCCCTCTTTCGCATTGATCTGCAGCAAATCGCCGTTGCCGTCGACGGCAATTGAACCACGACCGAATCAAAAACGGGGCCCAAAAGGCCCCGCTCAAATCGCCGGCAGCGTCTGTGAAGCTTACTTGATCTTGGACTCGCGGAATTCGACGTGCTTGCGCGCGACGGGATCGTACTTCTTCTTGACCAGCTTGTCGGTCATGGTGCGCGAATTCTTCTTGGCGACGTAATAAAAGCCGGTGTCCGCCGAGGAAACGAGCTTGACCTTGATGGTGACCGCTTTGGCCATGTGCAAAACCCTTGATGTCTGGAATCGGACGCCGGCCCATCAGGGGGCGCATTCGCCGCGCAACCTAGCCTCGATCCGCCCAAAGTCAAGGATTTCGGGACCGAATTGATCCCGGATTCCTGCGATTAACCCTCAAAGAACCGGTTTTTCGGCCGCGGCAGGCCGAGATTCTCCCGCAGCGTGCGGCCCTCATATTCCTTCCGGAAAATCCCGCGTCCCTGCAGCTCCGGCACCACTTTGTCGACGAAATCGTCGAGGCCGGCGGGCAGGAACGGGAACATGATATTGAAACCGTCGCAGCCAAAGCTGGTCAGCCATTCTTCCATCTGGTCGGCGATGATCCGGGGTGTGCCGACAAACGACAGCCCGCCATAGCCGCCGACGCGCTGCGCGAGCTGGCGCACGGTGAGCTTGTCGCGCGCGGCGAGGTCGACGAGGCGCTGGCGGCCACTTTTGGAGGCGTTGGTCTCGGGGATCGGCGGCAGCTGGCCATCGGGGTCGAAGCCGGAGGTATCAGTCCCCAGCATCACCGAGAGCGACGCGATGGCGCTGTCGTAATGCACCCTGCTGTCGAGCAGGGCGCGTTTCGCCTTTGCCTCCTCGAGGCTGTCGCCAACCACGACAAAGGCGCCGGGCAGAATCTTCAGGCTTTCGCGGTCGCGGCCAAGCCTGTCCATGCGGCCCTTGATATCGGCGTAAAGCTTTTGCCCGTCGCCGAGGCTGCCGCCGCCGGTGAACACTGCCTCGGCGGTTTCCGCTGCTAGCTGCCGGCCGTCGTCGGACGCCCCGGCCTGGACGATCACCGGCCAACCCTGTACCGGGCGGGCGATGTTGAGCGGACCGCGCACCGAGAAGTACTTCCCCTTGTGATTGAGCACGTGCATCCTGGCGGGATTGAAATAGAGGCCCGCCTCGACGTCTCTGGCAAAAGCGTCGTCGGCGAAGGAGTCCCACAGGCCCGTCACCACATCATAGAATTCGCGCGCCCGCTTGTAGCGCTCGGCGTGTTCCATATGCTCTTCGAGGCCGAAATTCAGCGCCGCGTCCGGATTTGACGTGGTGACGATGTTCCACCCGGCGCGGCCGCCCGAGATGTGATCAAGCGAAGCAAAGCGGCGGGCGACATGATAGGGCTCGTCAAAAGTGGTCGAGCCGGTGGCGATCAGTCCGATGCGTTCGGTGACCGCCGACAGCGCCGACAACAGCGTGAACGGCTCGAACGAGGTCACGGTGTGGCTGCGCTTGAGCGCATCGATCGGCATGTTCAGCACGGCCAGATGGTCGGCCATGAAGAAGGCGTCGAATTTGCCGGCCTCGAGCTTTCGGATCAGCTGCTTGATATGGTCGAAATTGAAATTGGCGTCCGGCCATGCACCGGGATAGCGCCACGCGCCGGTGTGAATGCTGACCGGCCGCATGAAGGCGCCGAGCTTGAGTTGCCGTTTTGTCATTGCCCCATGTCCGTGCTGGTTGTGGTTAGGGGAGAGATAGGCATGACGCCCGGTCGCGCCATTGTGCGACAAGCAGAAGATTATTTTGTTTTTAGGCAAGCTGCCGACACGGCCGTCATTCCGGGGCGCGAATGAAATGAGCGAACCCGGAATCTTGAGATTCCGGGTTCGACGCGGAGCCTGTCATCGGGCGCGCATTCGCGCGACCTGTTTGCGCTTCGCAATGACGTGCGAGAGCGGAAGCTACGCCCCCAAGACGTCCTTCTGCATCTTGCCGCCGTAGAAATGGAAAAACGGCACGTCTGCGTCGTGGCGCAGCGCCCCGGTGGCGAGGCGTTTTTCCAGCTCGTTCAGCACGTTTTTGGTCATGGGATGCAGGTCGGCGAGCGGCTTCGATCCGATCTCGACCCAGACCAGTTCGACCAGTTCGGCATCGGTATGGATGACGCCCTCGACGCGATGGGCAATGGCGGAGGCGTCGGCGGTGAAGAACCGGGTGTCGAAGCGCCGCACGCGGCCGGGAGGGGTGATCGCGCGCGCGATCAGGAACAGCCCGGACGGGTCGGGCAACAGCCCAGCCTCGGCGAACGGCTTCCACGGCCCCTCAAGTGCGGGCGCCGCGCCGTTGCCCCTGCGTCCAAGACAGAGGCCGGTCTCCTCGCAGGCCTCGCGGATCGCGGCGACTGCCAGGGCGCGTGCGCGCGAGGGCGTGATCTTCGGGCTTCCCTTCAGCAGGTTCGCTTCAAGCGCCTTCGGAATCGGCGCCGCCACCGGCACGCGGTTGTCGGTGCTGTCGACGCGGCCGCCGGGAAACACGAATTTGCCGGGCATGAACACCACCTTGTCGTGGCGTCTGCCGACCAGGACCTTCGGCACGGCGCTGGCGCGATCGACCAGGATCAGCGTGGCGGCGTCGACCGGGCGGCGATAGGGGAAATGGTCGGCTTCCTTCTGCGTATTCCCGGTTTCGCTCATCGCGCGCCGCCGCCCATTTACTTTTTTGTTGGTGCGATCGCTCTAGGGCTCCGGGTTCAGTTCGTCAAATCCGTGCATCCGCAGCGCCCATTGCATCCCGACCACCGCGCCCTTCACCGGCTGCAGCAGCGCCAACGAGGCAAACAAGGTCAGCGGCAGATAGATCGCCAGTTGCAGCGCCACCGGGGGCGAATAATTGGTCTCGATGAACAGCGCCAGCGGCACCACGATATGGCCGACGATGACGATGACCAGATAGGCCGGCAGATCGTCGGCGCGATGCGGCGTGAAATCGAGTTTGCAGACCGAACAGTGATCATCGACCTTGAGGAAGGCGCGGAACAGCTTGCCTTCGCCGCAGCGGGGGCAGCGGCCGCGGAATCCGCGCTTCAGCGCAGTCCACACATCGCGCTTCTCGGTTGCCCCGGTATCCCGGCTCCAGACGATTGGGTGCGCGCTCACGGTTTCCATGACTTGCCTTTCTTCGATTTGCCGGATCTGGCTTTATCCGGCTTGCGATCCTTCTTGCGCGGGCTGCGTCCCGGATGGGCTTTGGCCTGCGGCCTGGAAGCATCCGGCCGCTTGCGTCCGCGCGGAGCGACGCTGCCTTCCGACAACAGTTCAAACCGCAAAGCGCCCGCGACAGGAGCTGCTTCTACCAGACGAACGTCGACGACGTCCCCCAACCGGTGCATGGCACCGCTGCGCGAGCCGACCAACGCATGACGCGTTTCGTCATAGTTGAAGTATTCGGTCCCGAGCGTGCGGATCGGGATCAGCCCGTCGGCGCCGGTATCGCTGAGCTTGACGAAAAGCCCGGCGCGGGTGACGCCGGAGATGCGGCCCTGAAAGGTGGCGCCGATCCGGTCGGCGAGAAAATGCGCGATCAGGCGGTCGGCGGTTTCACGCTCCGCTTTCATGGCGCGGCGTTCGGTGACGGAAATCTGCGCGGCAACCTCGGTCAGCGTTTCCACCGTCTCGGTTTCGGGCAGCGCGCCTTCGCCGAGGCCGAGACCACGGATCAGCGCGCGGTGCACGATCAGGTCTGCATATCGCCTGATAGGCGAGGTGAAATGCGCATAGCGCCGCAGGTTCAGGCCGAAATGGCCGTAATTCTCCGCTGAATATTCGGCCTGGGCCTGTGAGCGCAACACCACTTCATTCACCAGCGGTTCGGAATCGTGTCCCCTGACCTGCGCCAGCACGCGATTGAATAAAGAGGGGCGCAGCGCGCCACTTTTGGCGAACGGCAGATCGAGGGTTTTCAGGAATTCCTGAAGATTATGAACCTTCTCAAGCGTCGGTTCATCGTGCACCCGGTAGATAAGCGGCAGCGACTTCTTTTCAAGCATTTCGGCCGCGGCGACGTTGGCCAGGATCATAAATTCTTCGATAAGCTTGTGCGCGTCGAGCCGCTCCGGGACAACGACGCGATCCACCGTACCGTCGGATTTAAGCAGGATCTTGCGCTCGGGAATGTCGAGATCGAGCGGATCGCGCTCGTCGCGCGCGCGCTTGACGACGGCGTAGGCGTCGTAGAGCGGTTTGAGGATCGGATCGAGCAGGGGGCCTGTCGTATCATCCGGCCGTCCATCGATCGCCGCCTGCGCCTGCGCGTAATTCAGCTTCGCCGCCGAGCGCATCAGGATGCGGTGAAAACTGTGCGAGCGCTTGCGGCCGTCATTGCCGATCACCATCCGCACCGCCAGCGCGCCGCGCGGCTCGCCCGGCACCAGCGAGCAGAGATCATTCGAGATGCGTTCCGGCAGCATCGGCACCACGCGGTCGGGAAAATAAACCGAATTGCCGCGCGTCAGCGCGTCGCGGTCGAGCGCCGACCCCGGCCGCACATAGAACGCGACGTCGGCGATCGCGACATTGACGATGTAGCCGCCCTTGTTGTTCGGATCAGCATCGGGTTCGGCGTGAACCGCGTCGTCGTGGTCCTTGGCGTCGGGCGGATCGATGGTGACCAGCGGAAGGTCGCGCCAGTCCTCGCGGCCCTTCAGCGTCGCGGGCCTTGCTTCCTCGGCCTCGCGCAGGGCGGCCGGCGAAAATGCCTGCGGGATTTCGTGGGAATGAATGGCGATCAGGCTGACCGCCTTTTCGGAAGCCAGCGATCCCAGCCGCTCCTTGACCTTGCCGGAGGCAAGGCCATAGCCGCGCGAACGCACGAGATCGACGCTGACGAGATCGCCATCCTCGGCGCTATTGGTGTCGGCCTTGGCGATGTTCAATTCGCGGCCAGCCTGCTTCTTGTCGACCGGGATCAGGCGCCCGCCGCCGCCGGGAAGGGCGCGGAAGATTCCGAGCACGCGGGTCTTGGCATGATCGACGACCTTGATGATCCGTCCGCGATAGATCGTACCTTCGCGGTCGCGCTCTTCGAGCTTCTCGACACGCAGCAGCGCGCGGTCGCCGACGCCTGCTGCGGTGCCCGGCACTGGCCGCCGTGGAACATGAATGCGGATTTTCGGCGGTTCGCCGCTTTCCACCTCGTCCCATTCGGCTGGCGTTGCGATCAACTCGCCGTCGCTGTCGCGGCCGGTGACGTCGGCCATCACGGTTGCCGGCAGGGCAGCCGGCTCGCGGATCGTCTTGCCGCGCTTTTGGACGACGCCTTCGTCGGCGAGTTCGCGCAGGATCTGTTTCAGCGCGGCGCGGTCGGCATTTTTGAGGCCGAATTGCCGCGCGATCTCTCGGGTTCCGACTTCTCCCGGCTGCGCGCGGATGAAGGCGACGATGGCGTCCCGCTCTGGAAAACCCTTGTCGCGTTGCTTTGCCACGCTATCCGCTTGCCTTGCCGGCGCTCTTCTTGGCGACGGGTTTTGCGGCCTTCGACGGCGAGGTCTTGGCCGTCACCGGCGCACGCGCCTTGCTGACGGCTTCCGACTTCGGCTTTGCCGCGGATTTCTTCGCGGCGACCTTCTTGGCCGGATTTGGTGCCTTCGCATCTGCCTCCGCCTTGGCGGGCTTTGCCACTTTGGCTTTTTTGGCGCCGCGCTTGGGCTTGCCGCCGCCCTTCGCCACGCGCTCGTCGATCAGCGCGATCGCTTCTTCGAGCGTGATGGTGTCCTGGGTCTTGTCGCTGGGGATCGTGGCGTTGACGCCACCGGCCGTGACATAGGCGCCGTAGCGTCCGCTCTTGACCGCGACGCCGCCGAGCGTCGGATGATCGCCCAATGGCTTGCCGGGATCGGCGCCGAAGCGGCGGCCGCTGGGGCCCTTTGCGATCTTCTCGGCGATCAGCGTCACCGCGCGGTTCAGCCCGATGTCGAATACCTCATCGCCGGCTTCGAGGCTGGCATAGGTCTTCTCATGGCGCACGAACGGGCCAAAGCGGCCCAGCCCCGCGGTGATCGGCTCGCCGGTTTCGGGATGCTTGCCGATTTCACGCGGCAGCGACAATAGCTTCAGCGCCAGATCGAGCTCGATATCGGACGGCGAAATGTTCTTGGGAATGCCGGCGCGCTTCGGCTTTTCGCCTTCGGCATAATCCTTTTGCTCGCCAAGCTGGATGTAAGGCCCGAACCGTCCGGCCTTCACGGTGACGTCGCGATCGGTCTGGGGATCCTTGCCCAGGATGCGATCGGCGCTGGCTTCGCTGTCGGCCGCCAATGGCCGGGTGTAGCGGCATTCCGGATAATTGGTGCAGCCGACGAACGCGCCGAATTTTCCGGCCTTGAGGTTCAGCTTGCCGGTGCCGCAGGTCGGGCATTGCCGGGGATCGCCGCCATCCGCGCGCGGCGCATAGATGTGCGGCCCCAGCATGTCGTCGAGCGCATCTAGCACCTGGGTCACCCTGAGATCCTTGATCTCGTTGACCGCGCCGATGAAGTCGCCCCAGAAATCCTTCAGCACCTGCTGCCAGGAAATCTCGTTGTTGGAGATGCGGTCGAGCTGTTCTTCCAGTGCTGCGGTGAAATCGTATTCGACGTAGCGCGCGAAGAAGTTTTCCAGGAATGCGACCACGACGCGGCCCTTGTCCTCGCCATGCAAGCGCTTTTTCTCGAGCCTGACGTAGCCTCGATCCTTCAGGACCTGCAGGATCGAGGCATAGGTGGAGGGACGGCCGATGCCGAGCTCCTCCATGCGTTTGACCAGCGAAGCTTCGGAAAACCGCGGCGGCGGTTCGGTGAAATGCTGGGTGACCGCAAGCTCCTGCCGCTTTAGCGCTTCGCCTTCGCTCATGGCGGGGAGGCGGCGGCTGTCCTCATCGTCGCCGTCGTCGTCACGGCCTTCCTGATAGAGCGCGAGAAAGCCGTCGAATTTGATCACCTGGCCGGTGGCGCGCAGTTCCAGCAGGCGGGAGCCTGCCTTCGCCGCGATGTCGACGGTGGTGCGTTCCAGCTCGGCCGATTCCATCTGGCTCGCGATGGTGCGGATCCAGATCAGTTCATAAAGCCTGGCCTGGTCGGTATCGAGCCGCCGGCGCATGTCGGCGGGCCGCCGCGACAGATCGGTGGGGCGGATGGCTTCGTGGGCTTCCTGGGCGTTCTTGGCCTTGGTCTGGTACTGGCGCGGCGCCTCGGGCACATAGGCGTTGCCGTAATCCTCGCCGATCACCTTGCGTGCCTGCGTGATCGCGGAGCCGTCGATCTGCACGCCGTCGGTCCGCATATAGGTAATGAGGCCGGTGGTCTCGCCGCCGATATCGATACCCTCATAGAGCCGCTGCGCGATCCGCATGGTGTGGGCGGGGGCAAAGCCGAGCTTGCGGCTGGCTTCCTGCTGCAGCGTCGAGGTGGTGAAGGGGGCCTGCGGATTGCGCCGCGCCGGCTTGGCTTCAACCGTCGTCACCGTGAAGTTGGCGGCCTCGATCGCCTTCTTGAAATCCTCTGCTTCGGCGCCGGTGCCGATATCAAGCCGCTGGATCTTCTTGCCGTCGGCGCCGACCAGCCGGGCTTCGAACGTCTCGCCGCGCGTGGTCGCCAGTGTCGCCACCAGCGACCAGTACTCGCGCGGCACGAATTTCTCGATTTCGAGTTCGCGGTCGCAGACCAGCCGCAGCGCCACCGACTGCACCCTTCCGGCGGAGCGCGCGCCGGGCAATTTGCGCCACAAGACCGGCGAGAGCGTGAAGCCGACCAGATAATCCAGCGCGCGGCGCGCCATATAGGCATCCACCAGCGCGCCATCGATCTGGCGCGGATGCTTCATCGCGTCCGTCACCGCCTGCTTGGTGATGGCGTTGAACACCACGCGCTCGATAGTGTGGTCCTTGATCGCGTGCTTCTCCTTCAGCACCTCGAGCACGTGCCACGAGATCGCCTCGCCCTCGCGATCGGGGTCGGTCGCCAGAATCAGCTTGTCGGCCCCCTTGAGCGCCTTGGCGATGTCATTGAGCCGGCCGGCCGCCTTGGGGTCGATCTCCCAGATCATCTGGAAGTTGGCCTCGGGATCGACCGATCCGTTCTTGGCCGGGAGGTCGCGGACGTGGCCGAACGAGGCCAGAACCTCGTAGGAGGCCCCCAAATATTTGTTGATCGTCTTGGCTTTCGCCGGCGACTCGACAATGACGATATTCATGTCATTCCAATGGCTTACGGGAAAAATAAAGGCCGGTTCCGCGAGACTCGCGTCGGCCGTTTCGATCCGAACATGGGTGCAGAGGAGGCCTCTGTCAAATCGACAGATGTTGAAAGCACGATTGACGGCTCCCCGTCACTATCTAAAAAGTTGTGAAATACGCCCTAGAGTTGCGCTCTCGGAGGCGGTATCTTGGAAAAATACACGGCAATGGATGTATCTTGACCAAGACAGGGGACCGGAGGAGGCGTGCATCCTCGGGCAAAGTTGGGGGCGCGGCAAACGACGAGCCGCCCGGTGATGGCGGGCCCGATGAGGCCGCTATCTTCATTGCAGAGACCGTCGCGGCCCTGGCCGGGCTGGCGCGGCGGCACAGGCTTGTCATGCTCGCCCGTCTGCTCGAGATGACGCAAATGGAAGCCGAGGAACGCATCCGGCTCCGCGGCAAGCGCAATCTTTCATGATTGCCCGACGCAGAAGACGACGCTTCGAACATGCAGGCTGCCGATATCTTCGTCGATGGCGATGCGACGGGTTCCCTGCGGGCGTGCCGATCTATCGTGGATAGCCGGAACTTCGAGAAGTCATCATTGGCGTTGGCACAATCTGAAGAAGAATCGCGTCGCGGTTGTGCTGATCGGTTCCATCACGACAGGCATTTGCGGGAACTCACCGGATGTATTGAACCTTCGTCGTATCAAGCGAGACAACTCGGTGGGCCGGGATTTCGAACGCCACGTTGGAGAGCATGATATGCCCAGAGCCGTTCAGCTATTCGCACCGATGTCAGCGACGACGTCGGCTTCCACCAGAAAATCGGGCAGGATCCCGCTAGACCCAATCCTGCTGTTTAGTGGAATCGGCCTGCTGGCGTTCCTGATCGCGGTGGTCACGGGTGTTCAGGGCGTCTGGTATTGATCGCTGTTGGTGTCTTGCGCTAGCGACATCAACCCGCTGTCGTAGTTCGACGACAGCGGGTTGCATCTCTTTATGATTTACGCTGCGTAGAGATCGGTTGCGGCTTGCAGGGCGCTGGCGAGCGCCTTCTCGCGCTGTTCCGGTCCGATCTGGATTCCGTCCGCGGAAATGAATTCGGGGTTGGCAACGCCAATAAAGCCGAACACCCAGCGCAGATAGGTTTCGAGGTGTTCGCCGACGGCCGCCGGCGTCCCGGCACCGTAGAATCCACCACGCGAGATCGCAACGATCACGCGCTTGTTGCCCGCCAATCCTTCCGCGCCTTGCGCGCCGTACTTGAAGGTCTTGCCCGCCACCAAAATGCGGTCGATCCAGGCCTTGAACTGGCTCGGGATCGTGAAATTGTACATGGGCGCTCCCAACACCACGATATTGGCCGCCAAAAACTCCTCCAGCACGGCCTGACCGGCGGCGAGGTCCTGCTGCAGGGCTGTGTCGCCCGCAGCCCCTTGCGCGGCGGCGAGATGCGAACCCGATAGATGCGCCAGCGGCGTCGAACTCAGGTCGCGATAGACGATATCGAGGTCGGGCGTGGCTTTGCGCAGGCGATCGACGATGGCAGCGGAAACTTGGCGGCTGACGGAATGGGGGCCGAGCACGCTGGAATCGATGTGAAGCAGTTTCATATAGGTCACCCTTGGTATAAGTTTGTAACTAGCGCTATATGAGTGACCGTCCGCAAGCCGCGCAAGAACGCACATTTTTGAAACCCGAGTACACCGGTGAAACCTGAGCACACCAATGTGCCTGTCCTGCCGCCCAACGCGCACCTCGGCAGCGACTGCCGCGGCGTGGCGTCAATCCTGGCCCGGGTCGGCGACAAATGGAGCGTGTTCGTGATCATGCTGCTCGGCAACGGACCGCGGCGTTTCAACGAGATCAAGCGCATGGTCGGCGGCATCTCGCAGCGAATGTTGACCCTGACGCTGCGCGGATTGGAGCGCGACGGCTTGGTCACGCGCACCGTGTTCCCGACGATTCCGCCGCGGGTCGACTACGAACTGACCGATCTCGGACGCGGGTTGTGGCAGCCGGTGGAAGCGCTGGGCATGTGGGCGAGGGAGCATCAGACCGAAATCGAAGACGCGCGCGCTCGGTTCGACCGGCGCAACGAGGCCGGCTGAACAGCATATTCGCTAGATCAGCGACACCAGCCCGCCGCCGTGGCGCTCGAGCCGGCCGGCAAGTTCAAGCTCGAGCAACACGGTGCGCACGACCGCCGGTGAAGCTTCTGCCATCCGGATGAGGTCGTCGAGCAGAACCGGGGTCGGGC
This sequence comes from Bradyrhizobium sp., assembly GCF_004799445.1. GTDB lineage: Bacteria > Pseudomonadota > Alphaproteobacteria > Rhizobiales > Xanthobacteraceae > Bradyrhizobium. The sequence continues at coordinate 18,948 of NZ_SSNA01000027.1, read as the reverse complement.
CCAGCAATCCGATGATGCGCGCGCGCTCGCTGGTGTCGGGTTCGGAAGCCAGCGGATCCTCGTCCGGCTCGCGCAGCTCGAGCGGCCGGCCCATGATCGGTTCGACGGCCTGGATGATTTCGGAAGCTTCCGTGATCAGCGTGGCGCCCTGCTTGATCAGGTCGTTGGTGCCGGCGGCGCGCGGATCGAGCGGCGAGCCCGGCACCGCGAACACCTCGCGGCCCTGTTCGGCGGCCATCCGCGCGGTGATCAGCGATCCCGAGCGAAGGGCGGCCTCCACCACGACGACGCCGAGCGCCGCGCCCGAGATCAGTCGGTTGCGCCGCGGAAAATCGCGGGCGCGCGGCACGTGCCCGAGCGGCATTTCGGAAATTGCAGCCCCGGTGGCGATGATCGCTGTCAACAAATCCTCGTGCTCGGGCGGATAGACCTTGTCATGGCCGCCGGCCATGCATCGCCACCGTGCCGCCATTGATGCTGGCGCGATGGGCCGCTTGATCGATGCCGCGCGCCAGTCCCGAGACGATGACAAAACCGGCGTCGCTGAGATCGCGCGCCAGTTGCCCTGCAAATTTCAGCCCGGCGCCTGAGGCGTTGCGCGAGCCGACGATCGCGATCATCGGCCGCATCAGCGCATCACGCAGGCCGCGCACGCCGAGCAAGGGCGGCGCATCGTCGAGCACGGCCAGCCGTGGCGGATAACCATCCTCACCGGGCGAGACCAAGTGGACGCCGAGTCTCTCGCTGGCGGCAAGCTCCGCGCGCGCCTCTTCCTCGCTGCAGATCCGTGCCGGGCGCGAAGCGCCGCCGCGCCGGGAGAGATCCGGTAGCCGCTCCAGCGCGGTGCGCGCGCTGCCGAAATGATTGACCAGGGACCGGAACGTGCGCGGCCCGACATGGTCGGAACGGATCAGCCGCAGCCAGTCGATGCGCTGGGCGTCTGTCAGGTGTGTTGTGGTTGGCGATCGAGTGTCCATGGGTTTCCTCAGCATGGATCAACCTGAGGGCGCGGGGAAGGGGGCTTAAACGTGGGCGGAGGACCTTTCCGCGTCATGCCCGGCCTTGACGAAATAAAGCGTCCTCGCTCTCACTTCGCCCCGATCCGCCCCTCGGTCCCGGTCTGCAATCGCCTGATGTTTTCGCGGTGCATGTAGAACAACAACAGCGTCAGCACGGCGAACAGTGAGGCGAGGGCGGGGTGGCCGAACCACCACAGAAAGATCGGCGTGACGAAGCTTGCCACCAGCGCAGAGAGCGAGGAGTAGCGCGAGGTCACGGCGGTGGCGAGCCACAGCACGCAAAACACCACCGCAGCCGGCCAGAACAGGCCGATCAGCACACCGATATAGACCGCGACGCCCTTGCCACCCCTGAACTTCAGCCACACCGGAAACAGGTGGCCGAGAAAGGCGCCGAGTGCCGCCAGCATCGCGGCGTTGGGGCCGGCGTAGAAGCCTGCGATAATGACGGCGGCGGTGCCCTTAAGCATGTCGAGCAGCAGGGTCGCCGCGGCCAGCCCCTTGCGCCCGGTGCGCAGCACGTTGGTGGCACCGATATTGCCGGAGCCGATCGAGCGCAGGTCCTGCGTCCCCGCCAATCTTGTCAGGATCAGCCCGAAGGGAATCGAGCCGAACAAATAGCCGAGGACGAATGCCACCGGCAGCCATGCACTAGCTGACATCTCCGCTCCCCCCCGCGCCGCTGAATTTGGCGCGCATCAGAGTTTCTTCTTAATGCGTTCTCTTGACGCGGTGTCCACCCCGGATCGCTTACGGGGCAGGCTTTCGCCTGGAAACGCTTTAGACATGCTCATAGACGGTGCGTCCGCCGATGATGGTACGCACGACGCGGCCCGAAAATCTCGCCTCGTCGAACGGCGTGTTCTTGCATTGTGATTTGAGATCGCCGGGGTCCAATATCCAGGGCGTGTCGGTATCGATCACGATCACGTCGGCCGGGGAGCCCGCGCGCAACGATCCGCCGGGCAGGCCCAACAGCTCGGCCGGGCGGGTCGACATCGCGCGGATCAGCGTCCTGAAATCGGTCTCGCCGTTATGGATCAGCCGAAGCGCTGCCGGCAGCATGGTCTCGAGTCCGATGGCGCCGGCGGCGGCTTCCGCGAACGGCAGCCGCTTGACCTCGACGTCCTGCGGATTGTGGTCGGACATGATCACGTCGATCAGGCCGGAGGCCACGGCCGCCACCAGCGCGAGACGGTCGTCTTCGGTGCGCAGCGGCGGCGACAGTTTCAGGAAGGTGCGGTAGGGGCCGATGTCGTTCTCATTCAGCGTCAGATGGTTGATCGAGACCGACGCCGAGACCTCCAGGCCGGCTTCGCGGGCGCGCTTGAGGATTTCCAGGGACTCGATGCAGCTCAGCGATCCCGCATGATAGCGGCCGCCGGTCAGCGCGACCAGGCGCATGTCGCGCTCCAGCATCACGGCTTCGGCGGCATTGGGAATGCCGACCAGTCCCAACCGCGTGGCGAATTCGCCCTCGTTCATCACGCCTTCGCCGACCAGATGGGGGTCTTCGGTGTGATGCACGATCAGCGCGTCGAAATCCCGCGCATAGGTCAGCGCCCTCCGCATCACCTGCGCGTTGGTGACGCTCTTGTCGGCGTCGGTGAAGGCCACCGCGCCCGCGGCCTTCAACAGGCCGATCTCGGTCATCTCCAGGCCGAGCATGCCTTTTGTCAGCGCCGCCATCGGGTGGATGTTGACGATCGCGGTGTCGCGGGCCCGCCGCAGGATGAAATCCACCGTCGCGGAATTGTCGATGACCGGCGACGTATCGGGCTGGCAGATGATGGTGGTGATGCCGCCGGTCGCCGCCGCCTGGCTTGCGGACGCAAAGGTTTCGCGATGGCTGGCGCCGGGCTCGCCGACAAAGGCACGCATGTCGATCAGCCCGGGGGCGACGATCTTGCCGGCGCAATTGATGATGTCGGTACCTTCGGGCACGCCGGCGGCGCCGATGCCGCGCCTGGAGTCGCGGATCACCCCGTCGGCGATCAGGACGTCGCCGGGGCCGTCGAAATCGCGCGAGGGATCCACCACGCGGGCGTTGGCGAGCAGGATGGGGCGGCGATCGGTCAGCATGATTTCACGCGTTGGGCAGGTTGCGGGCGAGCGCTTCGAGCACCGCCATCCGCACCGCCACTCCCATTTCCACCTGTTCGCGGATCAGCGATTGCGCGCCGTCGGCCACAATCGAGTCGATTTCCACGCCGCGATTCATCGGACCGGGATGCATCACCAGCGCGTCGGGCTTGGCATAGGCCAATTTCTTCTGGTCGAGGCCGAAGTAGTGAAAGTATTCCTGGCTCGACGGCACGAACGAGCCGTTCATGCGTTCGCGCTGCAGCCGCAGCATCATCACGATATCGGCGCCGTTCAGTCCCTCGCGCATGTCGCGGGCCACCTCGACCCCCATCCGCTCGATACCGCGCGGCAGCAGCGTGGAGGGCGCGACCACGCGGACGCGCGCACCCATGGTATTGAGCAGCAGGATATTGGAACGCGCCACGCGCGAATGCATGACGTCACCGCAGATCGCGATCACCAATCCCTCGAGACGGCCCTTGTTGCGGCGGATGGTCAGCGCATCGAGCAGCGCTTGGGTCGGATGTTCGTGGGCGCCGTCGCCGGCGTTGACGACGGAGCCGTCAACCTTGCGCGCCAACAGTTCCACGGCGCCGGACGCATGGTGCCTGACCACCAGGATATCGGGGTGCATAGCGTTCAGCGTGACGGCGGTGTCCATCAGCGTCTCGCCCTTCCGGATCGAGGACGACGACACCGACATGTTCATGACATCGGCGCCGAGCCGCTTGCCCGCCAACTCGAATGAGGACTGGGTGCGGGTCGAGGCCTCGAAGAACAGATTGACCTGGGTGCGGCCGCGCAGGGAGGTGCGCTTCTTGTCGACCTGGCGGTTGAGCTCGACATATTCCTCGGAGAGGTCGAGCAGGCCGGTGATATCGGCAGCCGAAAGGCCCTCGATTCCCAGCAGATGCCGGTGACCGAGGACGAAGGTCGATTTCGATGCAGGGGTCATTAAAACGAGAGCTATAGGCAGAGATACAACGGGGGGCAAGCGCGAATAGGGGCTCAACGAGTTATCCCCTGAGATGTCGGGAGCACGGTAAACGGGCGCGCCGCAAAGTCGCCGCGATTGGATCGCCAACCATCCGGCATGCGCAGTTTGAAATGGCTTGCAGCGGTCCTGCTCACGGCGATGGCGCTCGCAGCGCCGACGGGCGCGCAGACCTTGCCCGGCGGTTTCGTGTACCTCCGCGACCTCGATCCGACGATTCGTCAGGACATCCGCTACGCCGGGGCGAATAACTTCGTCGGCCGGCCGCTCGAAGGCTATGGTGCGGCCGAGTGCGTGGTGAAGCGTGACGTCGGACTGAGGTTGAAGCGCGTCCAGGCGGAACTTGGCTCCCAAAACCTGTCCTTGAAGGTGCTGGATTGTTACCGCCCCGAGCGCGCGGTGCACGATATGGTGGTGTGGGCCCGGAATGGCCAGGAGACGCCGGCCGAGCGGCGCTATAATCCGGCATTCTCCAAGAAGGATCTGTTCCGGCTCGGCTATATCGCCGAGCACTCCGGCCATTCCACCGGCGCCGCGGTGGACCTTACCCTGGTCGATCTGAAGGCCGACAATTCCCGCGCCTTCGATCCCAACAAGGCTTACGCCGATTGCACCGCGCCCGCGGCCGCCCGCGCGCCCGAAGCCAGCGTCGATATGGGCACCGGCTATGATTGTTCCGACCTCAAGGCGCATACCGCGGCCCGGTCCGTCACGAAAGACCAGCGCCGATGGCGAAATCTGCTGGTTGCTGCAATGGCGAGGCAAGGTTTTGTAAATTATGCCAAGGAATGGTGGCATTTTTCGCTGCCGGGCGCAGGCGGCCCCGCGTATGATTTCCCGATAAGTCCGCGGATGAGATAGCCTACTTCCGTTGTTGCAAGATCACGTCTTCAGTCAGGAACGGCCATGACGAAGGTTTCATTCGCGACCCACGAGGTGTTCAACCAGGCGCCGCCGTTTGTCGATGTCGATCTGTTCGCGCTGGACCGCCCGTTATCAGACGCGGTCGCGGCCAACGGCGGGGTCTCCGCGCATGCGGAATTGTCCGAGTTCGGGCAGCACTGGGGTTCGGCCGTCATGGCGGAGCGGGGCCGGCTCGCCAACGAGAACACGCCAAAACTGCGGACGTTCGATTCCAGGGGCAACCGCCGCGACGAAGTCGAGTTTCACCCAGCCTATCACGAATTGATGGCGCGCAGCGCGCATGCCGGGGTGCACAATTCGACTTGGAACGCGCTGGGCCAACCGGCCGGAGGCGCGGCCGAAGTCGTGCGGGCCGCGAAATTCTATATGGCGGCAGGGGTCGAGACCGGGCATTTGTGTCCGATCACCATGACGCGGGCCTCGGTGGCGGCGCTCGCTGCGCAGCCCGATTTGCTCGCGAAGACCATGCCCGTCATCGGCACGCGCGCCTATGATCCGACCTTCGCGCCATGGTCGGCAAAACGCGGCATGACGCTCGGCATGGGCATGACCGAGAAGCAGGGCGGCACCGACGTGCGCTCCAACAAGACCCGCGCGGAGCGCGACGGCGACGACTATCGCATCACCGGCCATAAATGGTTCATGTCGGCGCCGATGTGCGACGCGTTCCTGGTGCTGGCGCAGGCCGACGAAGGGCTGACCTGTTTCTTCATGCCGCGCTTCAAGCCGGATGGATCGGTCAATGCGATCCAGTTCCAGCGGCTGAAGGACAAGCTCGGCAACCGCTCCAACGCCTCTTCCGAGGTCGAATTCGTCGACGCCCATGCGACGCGCGTCGGCGATGAGGGCAAGGGCATCCGCACCATCATCCAGATGGTGCAGTTGACGCGGCAGGATTGCGCGATTGCTTCCGCCGGCCTGATGCGGTCGGGCTTGGCCCATGCGCTGCATCACGCCAGGCATCGCAGCGTGTTCCAGAAACACCTCGCCGACCAGCCGCTGATGCAGACCGTGCTCGCGGACATGGCATTGCATGTCGAGGCCTCGATTGCGCTTGTGATGCGGCTGTGCCGTTCGTTCGACCGCGCGCCGCTCGATCAGGCCGAGGCGGCCTATATGCGGTTGCTGACCCCCGCGATCAAATACTGGGTCTGCAAGAGCGCGCCGGGATTTCTGTACGAGGCGATGGAGTGTCTCGGCGGCAACGGTTATGTCGAGGAGGGCATTTTGGCGCGCCACTATCGCGAGTCGCCCGTCAATGCGATCTGGGAAGGCTCGGGCAATGTGATGTGCCTGGACGTGCTGCGCGCGTTGTCGCGCGAGGTCGAGGCGGCCGCGGCGATCCTGCAAAATCTCGCCCTGGAAACCGCGGGCCTGGCTGGCGCCGGCGATGCGGCGGCTTTCATCGCGGCGACCTTCCGAAGGCCCGACTCCGAGCGCGTGGCGCGGCTGGCGGTGGAAAAGCTTGCGTTGTTGGCCGCCGCAGCGGCGCTCAACCAGGTTTCGCCACGTCACGCGGAATTGTTCGCGGCTACCCGGCTTGCCGGGAATCACGCCAGCATGTACGGCGCGGCCGATCTGTCACACGACGACGTCAGGGGTCTGATGGAGCGGGCGCTGCCATGATGCCAACCAAAGCGTCATTGCCGGGCTTGACCCGGCAATCTTGTGAAGTGTGATGGATGCCCGGATCAAGTCCGGGCATGACGGCAACTGAAATTTGAAAGCCTGTTGATGGATTCCCTCGATCCTGCAAGTCCCGCCGCGCTCGCGCCGGCTGTCCCCCTCCAGCGTTCGCCCCGCATCTGGAAGTTCTGGGGCACCGCGCTGTGGGGCCTCGTCGTGTTCGGCGCGATGTTCGCGGGGCAAATGGCTGTCGTGACCTGGTTCATGATCCGGCAGGAAGGGCCGCTCGATTTGGGCTCCGCGATCCACGTGCTGGGCGGCGGCCTGACGATCTCCCTCTCCGTGATCACGGGTCTGCCCGCCGTTCTGGCCGCGCTCTGGCTCGCGATACGCCTGTCGCGCACGCCGTTCGCCGACTATCTGGCGCTGCGCTGGCCCTCATGGCGCAGCATCGCGATCGGTGTCGGCGCGCTCATTGTCCTGGTCGGGGGATGGGAGGTGCTGTCGCGCGTGACGGGACGCGAATCCGCGCCCGGTTTCATGATGGATGTCCTGACATCGGCGCGCGCCGACGGGGCGCTGTGGCTTCTGGTGATGGCATTCTGCGTCGCGGCGCCGATGTCGGAGGAATTGTTCGCCCGCGGCTTCCTCTACCGCGGCTGGTCGGAGTCGTTTCTCCGGCCCGCCGGCGCCATCGTCCTGTCGTCGCTGGTCTGGACTGCGCTGCATCTGCAATACGACTGGTACTTCTTCGGCGAGGTGTTTTCGATCGGTCTTCTGCTCGGCTGTCTCCGCTACCGCTTCAATTCGACCTGGCTCACGATCATCGTGCACGGCCTCAACAATCTCGCCGCGGTGGTGCAGACCTTCTTGCTCGTTGGGGCGAGCTAGAACTTCGATGATGTCAGCGCATCTCGCGCGCGTTGGCCAGCCGGTCGAGCGCGCCCTGCAGGATGAAGATCGCGGCGTGTTCGTCGATCACCTCCGCGCGCCGGGCGCGGCTCATGTCCATCCCGATCAATTCGCGCTCGACCGCCACCGTGGAGAGCCGTTCGTCCCACAGGGCGATCGCGAGGTCGGTCAATTTGGAGAAATTGCGCGCGAAGGCGCGGGTGGATTGCGCGCGCGGACCCTCGCTGGCGTCCATATTGATCGGCAGGCCGAGCACGAAGCCCACGGCGCTGCGCTCGCGCGCGATGGCGAGCAGGCGGGCGGCATCGGCCTTGAACGCCTTGCGCTGGATGGTTTCGACCCCGGTCGCCAGCCGGCGGTCGGGATCGGATACGGCAACGCCGATGGTCTTGGTGCCCAGATCGAGGCCGATCAGCGCGCCGCGTTCAGGCCAGTGCGTGGCGGCGTCGATCAGCGGTAGAATGAGGGCAGGCATGGGGTTCGCATACCACGCGGGCTGCAAGCGGTGCAAAGCGGGAAAGGCAGAATTACGATGGACGGGCTGACATTGTTTGGTTTGTTCGCGGTCACGGCGATGCTGGTGAGCTACGCGCTGGAGGATCGCAGCCGCTGGTTCATCCTCGCTTTCTCAGCCGCCTGTGCGCTCGGCTCAATCTATGGATTTCTGCAGGGCGCCTGGCCGTTTGGGCTGGTCGAGGCGATCTGGGCCATCGTTGCGCTGCGGCGCTGGAGCCTCAGGCAACGGGGCATTGCATAGCTGGCGACCTCCTGAGGTGCTAGGCTTGCAGAGGCCGGCAAGGACGCCCGCGCCAATTCCCCTCAGTTGAAATGAGCTGACCATGTGGCCGGACCGCCGAATTCTCGACCTTTTCAAAACCGAGTTTCCTATCGTGCTGGCGCCAATGGCGGGGGTGATGGATGCGGACCTTGTGATCGCGGCGGCGCAGGGTGGGGCGCTGGGCTCGCTGCCGTGCGCCATGCTGTCGGTCGAGAAGGCGCGCGAGCAGATCAATATCATTCGCCAGCGGGTCTCCGCGCCGGTCAACATGAATTTCTTCTGTCATGAGCCGGTCAATGCCGATGCCGCGCGCGAGGCTGGCTGGAAGCAGCGGCTCGGACCTTATTATAGAGAGTTGGGGCTCGACCCGGCGGCGCCGGTCAATGCCGCCAACCGCGCGCCGTTCGATGCGGCGATGTGCGAACTGGTCGAGGAGCTCAAGCCCGAAATCGTCAGTTTCCATTTCGGCCTTCCCGAACCGGCGCTGCTCAGCCGCGTCAAGGCCGCCGGCTGCATCGTGATCTCGTCCGCGACCGTCGTGCGGGAGGCGATCTGGCTCGAGGAACACGGCGCCGACGCCGTCATCGCGCAGGGCGCCGAGGCCGGCGGTCATCGCGGCATGTTCCTGACCGAAAACATCGCCGAGCAGCCCGGCACCTTCGCGCTGGTGCCGCAGGTGGTCGATGCCGTGAAGATCCCGGTGATCGCGGCCGGCGGCATCGCCGACGGACGTGGCATCGCGGCAGCCTTCGCGCTGGGGGCGGCGGGCGTGCAGATCGGCAGCGCCTATCTGCGCTGCCCGGAATCGAAGGTGATCGCGCCGGCGCGGACCGCGCTCGCCCAGGCGCGGGACGATTCCACCGTCATCACCAATGTCATGACCGGCCGCCCGGCGCGCGGGGTCGCCAACCGCGTGATGCGCGAGATCGGTCCGATTTCACCGGATGCGCCCGCCTTCCCGCATGCCGCGACGGGCCTGGCGCCTCTGAAGGTGGCTTCGGAAAAGCTCGGCAAGCTCGATTTCACCAATCTCTGGGCTGGCCAGGCGGTGCGGTTGGGGCGCGAAATGCCGGCGGCGGAGCTGACCCGGGCGCTGGCCGGCGCGGCGCTGGCACGGCTGAGCCATTTGGCGGGTTAAGAGGCACCCCTCGCGGTTGCGGCGCAAAACCACCCTCTGCTATACGGCGGACTGAGTTTTGCCATCAGAGGCCATATATAATGTCGGTCGATGCCGCCACCGTTCGCCGTATCGCGCATCTCGCGCGGATTGCAGTCAAGGAGTCGGAAGTGTCGCATCTGCAGGGCGAACTGAACGCGATGCTGGCCTTCGTCGAGCAGCTCAGCGAAGTCAACGTCGAGGGTGTCGAACCCATGACCTCCGTCATGCCGATGGAGATGAAGAAGCGCCCCGACGTGGTCAATGATGGCGAGATCGCCGACGACATCGTCAGGAACGCGCCGGAAACCCAGGGTCATTTCTTTCTGGTGCCGAAAGTCGTCGAATAAACAAATATAAGAGTCTTCCGATGTGTATGCTTTGCGACGACGAAAAGGCCTATCAGGCCTACATGAACTATCTCGACGCCATGGAGCGCCAGGGCAAGGTCGCCGATCCCGACAAGGCTGTTGACGCCGTGCTCGATGCGCTGGAGGCGGCCGACAAGGCCAGCAGCAAACAGCTGCGCGACGACCCCGCCAGCGACAAGACATTATCTCCCTTCTTCTGCAGCCCGGTTAATAAATGACCGATTTGACATCGCTGACCCTCGCGGAGGCTCGAGATGGCCTCGCGAACAAATCGTTCACGTCGCTTGAGCTGACCGAGGTGCATCTTTCGGCGATCGAGGCGGCGCGCGCGCTTAACGCCTTTGTGCTGGAAACGCCGGATCAGGCCCGCGCCATGGCGCGCGAAGCCGATGCAAAGATCGGCAAAGGGCAGGGCGGGCCACTTGCCGGCATTCCGCTCGGGATCAAGGATCTGTTCGCGACCAAGGACGTGCGGACCACCGCATGCTCCAGGATTCTCGGCAATTTCGTGCCGACCTACGAATCCACGGTGACATCGCAGCTCTGGCGCGACGGCGCGGTCATGCTCGGCAAGCTCAACAACGACGAGTTCGCCATGGGCTCGTCGAACGAGACCTCGTGCTTTGGCCCGGTGGTCAATCCGTGGCGGCGCGACGGCGCCAACACCACGCTGGTGCCTGGCGGCTCGTCCGGCGGCTCGGCCTCGGCGGTGGCGGCGCTGCTCTGCATGGGCGCGACCGCGACCGACACCGGCGGATCGATCCGCCAGCCGGCGGCGTTCACCGCGACCGTCGGCATGAAGCCGACCTATGGGCGCTGTTCGCGCTGGGGCATCGTCGCCTTTGCCTCCTCGCTCGATCAAGCGGGCCCGATCGGGCGCACGGTGCGCGACACCTCGATCCTGATGCGTTCGATGGCAGGCCACGATCCCAAGGACACCACCTCGGTCGATCGCGCGGTGCCGGACTACGAGGCCGCGGTCGGAAAATCCGTCAAGGGCATGAAGATCGGCATACCCAAAGAGTATCGCCTCGACGGCATGCCGGCGGAAATCGAAAAGCTCTGGAGCGAAGGCGCGGCCTGGCTGAAGGCGGCCGGCGCGGAACCGGTCGAGGTGTCGCTGCCGCATACCAAATACGCACTGCCGGCCTATTACATCGTGGCGCCGGCCGAGGCCTCGTCCAACCTGGCGCGCTATGACGGCGTGCGCTACGGCCTGCGCGTGCCCGGCCGCAGCATTGGCGAATTGTACGAGAATACCCGCGCCGAGGGCTTTGGCGCCGAAGTCCGCCGTCGCGTCATGATCGGCACCTACGTGCTCTCGGCCGGCTATTACGACGCCTATTATTTGCGTGCGCAGAAGGTCCGCACGCTGATCAAGAAGGATTTCGAGGATTGTTTTGCGAAGGGCGTGAACGCGATCCTGACGCCGGCGACGCCATCGGCGGCCTTCGGGATCGGCGAAAAGGGCGCCGACCCCGTCGAGATGTATCTCAACGACATCTTCACCGTGACCGTGAACATGGCGGGACTGCCCGGCATCGCGGTTCCCGCCGGCAAGGATTCGCAAGGCCTTCCGCTTGGCCTGCAGCTGATCGGCCGCCCCTTCGATGAAGAGACATTGTTCTCGCTCGGCGAGGTGATCGAGCAGGCCGCCGGACGCTTCACGCCGGCGAGGTGGTGGTGAACATGGCCGAGTTCAAAGCCAGTTTCTCGGGCGCAACGCTGGCGCCGCAGTTGAGCGCGCAGCTCGCGGCGCTGTGGTGGGCCGCCAAAGGCGGCTGGGACGCAGCGCACAGACTGGTCCAGGATGACCCATCCGCGGACGCTGCCTGGGTCCATGCCTATCTGCATCGGGTCGAAGGCGACCTCGGCAACGCCGGCTACTGGTACCGCCGGGCCGGCAAGCCGGTTGCGGCCGGTTCGCTCGATGCCGAATGGGAGGGGATTGCCTCGGTATTGCTCGGGAGTGCAGCAGCATGAGCGCGACGGGCTCAAAACTGATCAAGGGTGCCACCGGCGACTGGGAAATGGTGATCGGGCTCGAGGTCCATGCCCAGGTCACCTCGAACTCGAAGCTGTTTTCCGGGGCTTCGACGGAATTCGGCGGCGAGCCCAATTCCCATGTTTCGCTGGTCGACGCGGCGATGCCGGGCATGCTGCCGGTCATCAACGAAGCCTGCGTCAGGCAGGCGGTGCGTACTGGTCTTGGCCTGAACGCGAAAATCAATCTGCGCTCGGTGTTCGACCGCAAGAACTATTTCTATCCGGATCTGCCGCAGGGCTACCAGATCAGCCAGTACAAATCGCCTGTTGTCGGCGAGGGCGAGGTCGTGGTCGAGCTGGGGGGCGGCGACAGCGTCACGGTTGGCATCGAGCGGCTGCATCTGGAGCAGGACGCCGGCAAGTCGCTGCACGACCAGAGCCCGACGATGTCGTTCGTGGATCTCAACCGCTCCGGCGTCGCGCTGATGGAAATCGTCTCCAAGCCGGACATCCGCTCATCGGAGCAGGCCAAGGCCTATGTGACGAAATTGCGCTCGATCCTGCGCTATCTCGGCACCTGCGATGGCGACATGGAGAAGGGGTCCTTGCGCGCCGACGTCAACGTCAGCGTTCGCAAGCCGGGGACGCCGCTCGGCACCCGCTGCGAGATCAAGAACATGAACTCGATCGCCTTCATCGGCCAGGCGATCGAATACGAGGCGCGGCGTCAGATCGGGATTCTCGAAGACGGCGGCGTCATCGACCAGGAGACCCGGCTGTTCGATCCCAACAAGGGCGAGACCCGCTCGATGCGCTCCAAGGAGGAGGCGCATGACTACCGCTATTTCCCGGATCCCGATTTGCTGCCTCTCGAGTTCAGCGAGGCCTATGTCGCCGAACTGAAAGCCGACCTGCCGGAACTGCCGGACCAGAAGAAGGCGCGCTTCATCGCCGGGTTCGGCCTGTCGCCCTACGACGCCAGCGTGCTGGTGGCCGAACGCGAGAGCGCCGATTTCTTCGAGACCGTACTGGCTGATCTCGCCGACAAGGCGCGCGATGGCAAGCTCGCCGCCAACTGGGTGATCAATGAGCTGTTCGGACGGCTCAACAAGGAAGGCCGTGATATTACGGGCTCGCCGGTGTCGGCCGTTCAACTTGGAACGATCGTCGACCTCATCGGCGAGGGCACCATCTCCGGCAAGATCGCCAAGGATCTGTTCGAGATCGTCTGGCAGGAGGGCGGCGACCCCCGCGCGCTGGTCGAGGCGCGCGGCATGAAGCAGGTCACCGACCTCGGCGCGATCGAAAAGGTGGTTGATGACATCATCGCCGCCAATCCCGACAAGGTCGCGCAGGCGAAAGCCAAGCCGGCGTTGATCGGCTGGTTCGTGGGCCAGGTGATGAAGTCATCCGGCGGCAAGGCCAATCCGCAAACCGTGAACGACCTGCTGAAGTCCAAGCTCGGCATCTGAATCGGGCCCGTGCGATGCCAGGCATCGTTGCTCGTCTGGTCTGCCGAAGCGGTGCGCGTGCATCATTCATTCACCATAAGCCGGTGATGCATCGTGCGAGAGAAGCAACGCGCTCCGCGAATCAGCCGCACGCGATTCGCGCAAAAAGCCGGTTTTGGCGAGCTCCGATGAGACGCAAAGCCGGTGAGCATGAAAATTTTTTTATTGCCAAAAGTCACGACTCAGAGTCCGCGCAATGCGTCTTCGGGCAGCTTCGATGACGCGCAGCGACATCGGCGAAGGATCGATTGTCGCGCGTGTGAATTGCGAAAGCGGCTGCGGCGCAGGCATTTCCTGTAACATTGACAATCGCCGATATCGGCTTCCCGGGCACTATTCGCATCGTCGCGCGAATGGTTCGTCGTGCCGTGGATGAACGCGCGGTGCGCGCCTTCATACATGCGCGTCAACACTTCCTTAAGCGGGACACTGTTTTTTTGAGTGTGTTGGTGTATTCGGGATGTAGTGCATTTCGATTCCCGAGTGCACGCAGCGATTAAGCCATCTCACTTACATTAGGAGGGCAACATGGCCAAGAAAGCTAAGAAGGCAAAGAAGGCGAAGAGCGCAGTGAAGAAGACTGCGAAGAAGACCCGCAAGGTCGCCAAGAAGAAGTAAATCTCGCTTGAAGAAAATTGCCGGCGGCTTGATGCCGGCACGTCACACGAGCCTTCCGGACGGTTTGCTTCCTAGAAGCAGATTTTGAAAGAGCGGCTCTGGTCGACGAAAGAGGGTGTCGGCGAGACATCAGGTCAAACGGCTGGATCGTAATTTCGAAAGAGCTTGCTCGCTCGAAAGACGGTCCGGCAGAAGAAACAAGTTTTCTTCGTTCGGTGCGGATCCCAGGATCCGCAATTTCGCCGGGCCTCTGGCCCCAAGCGAAATCTGGTCCTGACGTGTTCGCCGACGCCCTCGTTCCCAGCCGGTGCTGCTCGCGCCCGGCGCGTTTTCCTCGACAATCCCCATATTCATCGTCGCGACCATCGATGACCCCGCGAGGGCCGGTGGTTTTTGTGTGTGAGCCGACTGCGATCGATCGCGGGGCCGCCGCTTGCAGGTCGCGCGGCGTGATGCCAATAGCGGAGCGACGCGCTGAGTTGCGACGCGCCCAGGGCACGCGGCCGTTGGCCCTTGCCGCGATGGTTATCGTTTCGCGAAACGGCAGGGTAAACCGAATTCCGCGAACCCGTGAAAACCCTTTGAAACAGGCATTCCCTTGATTTCACGGGCCTGCGCGCCGGCAAAGCGTTTACGTCGCATTCATCGCGATACTTAAACTGTCCTTCAAATTTGATCGGTCATGATCATCCCAACAAGCCGGCAAACGGCGGTTGGGAATAACGGGACGTTTTACAAGTGGACGGGGGCCGCGCTCGGCAGGGCTGGCCAAGAAAAACAAAAAGGAGATGACCGATGTTTCAGGGGTACATTGATCTGGATAGCGCGACCGCGGTGGAAGCAAGCGCGATCCCGGACGTGTTGTTCGAGCGCGGCCTGTACTGGGCGAGCGGCCGTTCCGGCGTGGTCAATTTGGTCGCCGCGCATAAGTGGTTCAATCTCGCAGCCGTGAAAGGCCGCGCTGATGCCATGCAGATGCGCCGCGAGGTCGCCGAACTGATGTCCGAGGTCGAGATCGCCATAGCCCAGCGCGAGGCGAGGGCCTGGATCACGGCGCACTAACCGCCACTGGCGCGATTATCGCGAAGGCCAGTTCCAAGCCGGCGGCGTGCCGTCCCTGACGACGGTTTCGCCGAGTTGCTTCTCCAGCACGATCTGAGTGCAATCGGGGTCGGCGCCGAGCGCGGTGACCAGCGCCGTGGCATGCGAAACCACTACGGCCTGAGACCGTTTCGATGCTTGCGCGATCAGACGCGCCAGCGGCGGCAACAAATCCGGATGCAGGCTCGTCTCCGGTTCGTTGAGGATCATCAAGGCCGGTGGCCGCGGCGAGAGCAGGGCTGCGACGAGCAAGAGGTAACGCAGCGTACCATCCGATAGTTCGGAGGTCTTGAGCGGCCGG
This sequence comes from Bradyrhizobium sp., assembly GCF_004799445.1. GTDB lineage: Bacteria > Pseudomonadota > Alphaproteobacteria > Rhizobiales > Xanthobacteraceae > Bradyrhizobium. Next base: position 3,566 of record NZ_SSNA01000027.1, on the reverse strand, counting down.
AGCAGGCCGTGCTGGTACATTTCGAGTTCGAAGTATCAGTCTGTGCTGGCCACCTCGACGCTCGCGCCAGGAAAAGCGTCTGATATGGCGGCGTCCATTTACTCCGCGTCGCCGATTTCGCGGATGGTTTGCACGGCTGCCGCCAGATCCGATCCATCACTCGCCAGCACCGGCGTGTAGGTGCCGACCTGCGGCTTGCGCGCCGGCGCGTCACGGTCGGTACGCAAATGATCGTAGAATCGCCAGTCCCGCATCCGTTCCCGCAGCACCAGCAGTTCGACCGCGTCGCGCGGGTCGCTGCAATGGGTCATCATGCTGTCGAAGGACGCGAGATGCGTGTAGGCCTGCCGCCATTCGCCGCTGTCGCTTCGAATGCGGACGCTGGGGCCGTTGCGGACAGCAAATGCGTTGGCCCGGCCGAGCCGTTCGCCGGTCCATTGGCTCTCGACCTTGATCTCGGGGTCGCTCGAGAACTTTGAACGCGAATCCGGCCGTGGCAGGCCGAGATCAATGGCGTAGCCGTAATCGGTTCCTGAAAATCCGAGCTTCAAGCTAACCGGTTTCTTGCGAACCAGGCCCTGGACCGGTTTTGTAGCGGCTTTCATCGCGCGGGAAACAGCCTCCGGGCCGGCCCACAACGTCGATTGCAGGCCACCCTCGGTCGCCAGCGACTGGATGATGCGGCCCTGTGCGATGTCTGCCAGCAGCTTCAGGGCGCGATAGAGGCTCGACTTGCCGCTACCATTGGCCCCGGTCACGACATTCAGTGGACCGAGGGTTACCGTGATGTCGCGCAGAGAACGGTAGCCGGCGATGGCAAGTCTCGTCATCATGACGCAGCGACCTCGATCGATGGTGCCGGCTAGTTCATTTGGTTGGGTGAAAGGCAAATCGCGGGAAATGGCGGAGCCGGAGTCCGCTAAATCTTATTGATTTTACGTAACAAATCACAGATGTTCGCAACGTACCCCTGATTTGGCCCATAATCAGATTGGACCGTTGCGAATGTCGACCGAAGCCCCTGCAGCAGCCGCCACACCGCAGTCCACCAGCAATTCGCCAGCACCGGCGCAACAGCCTCGCGCAGCGCCCGAGACTATCCCCGGTTACGACAAGATGAGTTTCGAACAGCGCCGTCAGGCACAGGATCAGGCCGCCGCACGCCGCCGATAACCCCTGAATAGGAAAGGTCGCCATCATGTCGCTTGCGGTAATCACCATCAACAACCTGTCACCCGCACTGGATAAGAAATTTCAGGAAGTCCAGATCGTCGCCCGAGGGCTGGCGCTCGCTGCGCAGGCGATATCCGGCGCCGGCGGACAGGTAACCAGCGGCAATATCCTCAATGACGGTGCCACCGTGATCGGCACGTGGGTTTACACACCTCAGGCCGGCAGCTGATTTCGATTGAAGGAAAAAGAGCATGGAAAAAACTACAACGATTTTTCACGTCGATGGTCGCCAGCAAACGTTAGACGTTCACGAGGCCTCACGTTTGATCGACGCTGGCCGGGCGGGCGCCGGCAAGGGTTGGTCTTTCCACAAACCGCCGCCGCTCAATTGGGAACGTGAGACCCCGAAGTATCGGGTCACCCGCGATATGCGCCCGGCAGAGCGAGCCCGCTATCGCTTCGAACCGCCGTTCGGGACCATTCTCGATTCGGGCGTTTGGCAGTACGGCACGCGCGCCTACAAGGCCGGCGAAATTATCGAGACAACCGCTTGGCCGCACCCGTCTTTTATGCCGCTCACCTACGGCGCGGAAAGGGTGCTGGAATTTTTCAACACCCGGATGAAATCCCGGCTGACGACCTCGCCCTGGTTCGGTGACAGCCTTCGGCTCGACGACGGACTGACCGGCGCGCCGATTGTGAGTGCCGCGCCGCCGCAGTTGAAGCAAATGGATCTTCGGCCGGCTTCTTAGCGGCAAGCGAGGCCGCAAGATGGATGCGAACGCGCTTGATGCCGTCGAGGAAATTGCGGAGCAGACCAGCATCCGCGTCAACGAGCGCCACCACCGCGGCAAGTTTGGATGGGCCATATCCCCAAACATCGAGCGGGCCGCCGCTCATTGCGAGAAGAGGAAGGCGCCCCCGCCCGATCGACCGCCCGCTGCCCGGCCAGCCGCACCGCGGCAGAAATCGCCACGCGCGCAGCTGGCGCCCGTTCCGATCCGCTCCATGGCCGAACTGCTGGCGGCGTTGCGGGCCAGGCGCGACGAGCTGCATCTCACGCACGAGACGATCGACGCGATTGCGGGATGGCCGGCCGGGTACGCTGGCAAACTGTTGGCGCCGGAACCCATTAAGAATTTAGGTTGGTCAAGTCTTGGTTTAGCTCTCAATACGTTCGGGATCGCGCTGGTCGTGGTCGAGGATGAGGAACAGAAACGGCGCGTCGAGAAGCGCTGGACTCCGCGGGAGAGGCCGCAAAGGCCACCGGCAAGCGCGAAAAGCCCGAACAGCGGACTGTCGGCATCAGCCCCGCAGCCCGCGTCGCCGCCGTTGCTCACGGTCGTTGCCGCCAAACGCCGCGGCAGTAAATACGGCTAGTCGAGTAGCTCTATCCAGCTTTCCGTCGCTCCAAACGCGGCCTTCCAAAGGGCAGGCGGGGCAAACCCTTCTTCTTTGAGAGTATTCGCCAAGGCGGAAATCGCAACCCACGCCGCCTGATGAGCTTCTTCTATTTCAGGGGTCCGCAAGCCTGTGCCTGCCATCTCATAGACCAGATCCCCGAGCATTATTGCCGCGGCCTCATTTCGCGACAAACGGGCCTGGCGCAGCACCTGCAGCGCGTGATTGGCCGTCGGAAAATCCGGGTCGTCGCTCATGGGCTCATCGCCGGTTGCCCTCACAAGGCCCGGCGACCGATAAAGTTCCAGAGAACCTGCGAAGCTGATCAGCAGCATTGCCACCGCCCCGTGGTGCGTTGCGACGATTCCCCCAGCTTCCATGATCTCCGCATTGCCCGCCCGGAAAGCGTGGCGACGCGGATGCCTGCAAATTCTCAATCCATGGCGTCCGGCGATCTCTCGATCACCCCTTGCCGCGTCGGGTCTTTCCGGGCCGGACGTCATGGAGACTTCGATGCGCAAATTTCTCACGTTCTTGATTGCTCTGGCTGCGATTGTCTTTGCGGTTGTCTCGCCGGCATCGGCGGACTCCTGTAGCCGCGCATTCGGCTACCAAGGCGGGACTGGTTGCAACTCCGTCATCGCGGGAGGCGGCGGCTATACCGGCCCCGGCGATATCATCACGTTCACCAATTGGTACGGGCTGCGCGCGTACAACGGTGCTTATGCCACAGCCACGGGAAACATCGCGGATATCGTAGATACCGCAACCGGCGCCGCGTCCTGCACGATCGTTGCCAAGACTACCGGCGACGCTGATCTCTCCACCGCATATTGCACTGGCAGCGTGTCCGTTACGACGTTCTGTACGGTCACGCACGCGGCCGGTTGCAGCGTCAAGAAACTTTACGACCAAGTTGGCACCAATCATCTAACGCAGGCGACACTGACGAGCATGCCCTTGTTGGTGCTCAGTGGAGTCACTGGGCTCGG
>NZ_SSNA01000026.1 GCF_004799445.1 Bradyrhizobium sp. | reverse complement strand
TTCGGATGCGAAACCGCGAGTCGAAGTCCCGCGGAACGTCGTGGTAATTAGCGTCTCTCCAACTTGGGCGGGGCGCGTTTCTACAGCGTGGAGACTATAGTCACACATCGGATTGCTCCTCGTTCGAGATAGCCAACCCGCGCCGCTGAGAGGCGCAGGCCTCTATCAGAGTGGACAGTAGCCTGTAAGCTTTTGCTTCATTGTGAGCGATTGTACGGCCTGGGGCGACCGTCCCGATCACAAATACGTTTGACGAGGCATCCTTGCCAGCTACCGACTTCGTTTTCCGCGTTGGCAGTCCCCCGGACAGCTTCCCGAGCAAGAACGCACCAGCGGCGTTCCTTGGAGTCACCGCGTGGCAGATCCGGACGATGCGGTGAGCGACCCAATTTGTTTGAACCTAGGGGCCGTCCCTTTGTTGGCTCCCCCCAGCCAAATGAGCCGGTTGCGGGACGCATTGCTAGATCAGCGCCATGGCATCATCCGGGAACGAGGAGCGGTCATGGCGGCCAAAAGAAACGGCCCCAGCGCGACAGCAATCCTGTCCAATTCGCTTTCATCCGGCAAAAATCAAAGGGGAGACGCGCCATGGCCAGAATGAATTTCGGCTATTTGCCCCACGAAAATCCCTGCGCCCAATGCGGCAAGCCGATCGCCACCCCTGAATGGATTGAAAACGGCCCGCGCCGCTCCTACGCGGGCATCACGGTGGTCCGGATTCATCAACCCAACAGGAGGGGATGATGACCGATGTCATGACAAAACCGCACCAGCTGATCGCGAGCGACCGGATCGAAGGTACCGCGGTGCGACGGCCGAACGGCGACCGGATCGGCCACATCGAGTGGCTGATGATCGACAAGATCAGCGGCAAGGTATCCTACGCGATCCTCAGTTTCGGCGGGTTCCTCGGCATGCGAGCCAACCTGCTTCCGCTGCCGTGGGCGCGCCCAACCTACAACCGGGGGATCGAGGCCTACCAGCTCGATATCGACGATGACGAGCTCCGGCGCGCGCCGTCGTTCCGCGCCGACAAGGATTTCGACTGGGGCGATCGTTCGCAGGAAGCGGAGCTGCATCGCTATTACGGAATAGCGCCGTACTGGGGCGGGTTCTGACCGCACTTTGAAAATTGCGCAGAGCAGCCATGCCGCTGTCGGCCTGCCGCGCGAGCGAACGGCGGCGTTTCAGGGGAACCCGCCAACCGCGAGTCGCGCGGGCCGCTGAAAATCTGTCCGGCCGCCTGGAACAGCTGGCGGAGTGGCGTGTTTCCTCCCCATCAATTTCATATCAGGGAGAAACCACATGTCAGCAAAATATATGACGGCTGGCTTGGCCGCGTCCGCGTTACTTGCGACCGTTGCGTTTGCGCAGACTCCGACGACCACCACCGATCGCGCCAACATGGCGCCGGCGGCGGCATCGGATTCCTCGTTCCAGGGTGACTGGCGCACTTCGAAGATTGTCGGCCTCAACGTCTACAACGACAAGAATGAGAGCGTCGGCTCGATCAACGATCTCCTGACCGACAAGAACGGGAACATCAAGGCGGTGGTGATCGGCGTCGGCGGTTTCCTCGGCGTCGGCGAACATCTGGTCGCCGTGGCCTTTGACAAGATCAAATTCGTCAACGAGCCGGTCGCCTACACCGGTGCGTCGAATGCCCCCGCCCCGGGCAGCCGGCCGGCGACATCGACGACCACGGGTGCTGCGCCCACGAATACCGCACCGGCCACGGCGACGGCTTCGAAGCCCGATCCCTGGTATCCGGATCATGCGCTGTTCAACGCGACCAAGGATGAGCTGAAGGCGTTGCCTGAGTTCAAATATTCGACGTAAGGTGCCCGCGTGAGTTAGACCTGATCTTCAAATGACCGCATACGGCGCGTCGCGCACGGGAGGCAGCGGCATGGTGCGCCGCATCCTTTCAGCGCCGATATCCCGGTGTTAGGCTTCCCGGCCGCAGGACCACCTGCGTCCTGCCTCACACCGAACGGGAGGACGACATGCCTGAAAGCGTCTACAAGGTCATCGAGTTGATCGGTACCAGCAAGGACTCCTGGGAAAAGGCCGCCGCGGCGGCGGTCGACAGGGCCGGCAAGTCCCTTCGGGATCTTCGTGTCGCTGAAGTCGTCCTGCTCGACCTGCAACTGGATGCCGCAGGCAAGGTCGAGGCCTACCGCGCCAAGCTCAAGATATCGTTCAAATTCGAGGGCTGACGACGCGATCGCGATGCGCCTTGCGCTCCCTCTCCCCGCAGGCGGCAAGGCTGTCCGGGGAAGATCACGCATAACAGAATACGAGTTGAAACCTGGGTTCGCGCGGAGGGAGCCTTTCCTTCAATAGTAGATCAGGCGCTATTCGACCGCGCGCGAACAATAATCGATCAGCGCGACAATCATTATTCCGATGCGGAACTGCTCGCGTTGCTGCAAGCGGTACTTGAAGAGGAGGGTTCACTTTCCGGTCACGTCATTGACGAGCGAGACAACATGTCCTCGTCAAGCATGTATCGGTCGCGATTTGGAAGTCTGCTGCGGGCTTATACGATGATCGGTTATTTGCCGGATCGAGATTACCGATATGTTGAGATAAACAGAACCCTTCGTCAATCTTATCCGAAACTCCTGGCCGAAGTGACTGCGGAGCTCCAGAATGCCGGTGGCCACCTTTTCTGCGACCCGGTCAGTGAGCTCCTATTTATCAATGATGAGTTCACTGCTTCGCTGGTGATTGCGCGCTCTTTCGAGAGTCAAAATGGCTCGCTGCGTTGGCGCCTTCGATTCGATACCGGCATGGTGCCTGACATTACAATTGCTGTCCGCATGGACCGCTCAAACGAGCGGCCCCAAGACTATTATATCTTTCCCAGCATCGACATGAATACCAATCGACTCCGCCTAGCAGAAGACAATGCCCTTTCGTTAGACGCATATCGATTCGATTCGCTCGATTTTTTCTATTCGATGGCGGCCAGAAGCACGTTCCGGGAGGCAGCATGAGTACCTCAAAGCGCAAATCTGCAACGAAGCAGATCAAGAACATTCCCATTGATCAGATTCGTTATTTAAATCCCAGGGTTCGGAACCGACGAAACTTCCAAGAGATCGTGCAAAGCATTGCGAGTGTGGGCCTGAAGAGACCGATTACGGTAAGCCCCAGAAAAGCAGAGACCGATTCAGCGAGCTACGATCTCGTTTGCGGACAAGGTCGCGTCGAAGCCTTCATTCAGCTTGGGCAGACGAAAATTCCGGCAATCGTGATCGAGGCTGAAGCGCTGTTTCGGCATATTGGTCGATGGCCACAATGATCGCCTGGACATGCGCGTGGCAGTACCCTTCCCTGCTCGCCCGGTGACGGACTACGCACGATGTCGAGGGCGACAGTTTGGTGGGTATCTTGTCATCCCGCTCCCAAGCGATCAGGGTAAATTCGCTGTAGGGCTAATCCATCACGACCGTGACTAATGGAAAGGGGCCCTCAATCGGGCCCTTTTTTCATTGCTGCTTCAAAGCGTGGAACAGAACTTCCAGGAATTGATGGAAACGAATCGTCGACTCGATAGTTCAATAAACCGGCACGAAGCGACAGGAACGACGCACTATGAACGAGGTTCCTCAGTTGGCATCTGCAATGCTCGCTTTAGCTTTCGCGGCAGTGATGTTAGTTGCAGGTCAACTGTTCATCGAATATCGATCAACGAACAATGCGTCTGCACCGGCTGTGGTAAAGACTGCCGCAATGCCGCTTTAAGATCACTAGATTTTACAAGTTCACCGGCTTCCAGGGCATGTTTCTGGCCGTCGGGTAGCTGGGCTGACCGACTGTTAGTCCGGAAGGTCGTGATGTCCGTGAAGTTCGGGGGGCAAGCCCATCGAGTTCGAAAACGGCAACGCCGTCATCGCGGTCAAACTGGCGCCGGCAAGTCCGCTTGATTAGTTGTACTTGAACTGTGGCATCGCTTTCAGCTGATCCTTGGTCGCATTGTAGACGGCGTGATCGGGATACCACTTTTCATCGGTCGCGCGCACCGGTCGGTTCGGCCGATTTGCGTCAGTGGTAGCCGCGCCGTTATTGGTCCCGACGGTCGTCTTGTCGGCCGGCATGTCGACCGCCTTCAGTTCATGGACATCATGCTTGGTGACCAGCCACCGCTGACGCCACCACAGCTCGTCTACCAGCGCATGCTCGCCGGCGACCCTATTGAAGCCGCAGAACAGGCGCGAGCATTTCTAAAGGATGCCTCGCTTGAAGACTACTATGATTCGATTTTACTGAATGGATTGAGGCTCGCCGCAGCCGACAGCCGGTTAGGTCTCCTTGATCACGAAAGACTGGATCGAATTTTAGCCACCGTAGCGGAATTGACGAATGATCTGGACGCGCACGACGATGTTGAGACGACGGGTGTAGAGTCCGACAGCGGCGGTAATCTCGGCGCGCTTGCTGCGATCGAACATGCCGACGAACAGACCACTCCGATGCCGAACGAATGGAAATCGCCGCGCGCCGTCCTTTGCGTTCCGGGATCGAGCAAGCTCGACGAGGCAGCAGCGCTGGTTCTTGCTCAAATGCTCAGGCGTCGTGGATTTGGCGCAGTCGCGGAGAAGGCTGACGCTCTATCGATGTCACGCTTCTTTTCGCTGGATTGGCCGACACTTCACTAGTCTGCATCTGTTACGTCGAACGGCCGTCGAGCGCCAAGATTCAATACGCTGTTCGCCGACTAAGTAAAAAGAATCCTGATGGACGCATCATCCTAGCGCTGCTGGGAACAGAAACCGGCACACCCTTGGCAGGCGCGGATCTACATGTTGCCGAAGGATCATTCAGCTCTGCTTTGAAGGCGATCGGCGAAGCGGTCTCAACGACTCATGGAACCTTGGACGTGCACCATCAAAATCTAGTTGGGAAGCTTGGGTAGCGACAAATTGACCATGCCTGCTGCTTTAGATGAACCATTTCCGGTCGAAACGGTTCGCTCCAAATGGAAACGCGCGAAGAACTTAAAAAACAAGCGGCCAAATATCGAGAGTTGGCAAGGCAGCTTGCCGACCCCCTAAGCTCAGAGCGGATAATCGCTCGGGCGGTCGAATTGGAAGCCGAGGCGACACTCAAATAAGGACGACACTGATTTGTCCACCCTCCCTCATCATCTCTTTCCATGATCCGAGGATAGACGCCGGTGCTGTGGGGTGTCCTAAAAGAGGCCGCTAAAAGTTGGTCGGCTCACAAGAATTCGCGTCAAGGTGCCGCACTCGCCTATTATTACGTCTTCTCAATTGGTCCGCTGATCGTCATAGGGATCGCGATTGCGGGCTTCTTATTTGGCCGCGATGCGGTCGGCGGACAAGTCGCGATGTCCATCAAAGACTTGCTGGGCGAAACCGGCGCCAATGCCATCCAGGCGATGTTGATCGATGCCAGCAGACCCAGAGCGGGCCTTATGGCTACGTTGCTCGGCACCGGGACGTTGCTGTTTTCCGCCATAGGCGTCGTCGTCCAGTTGAAGGATGCGCTAAATACGGTCTGGGAAGTGCGCCAAACCTCCGGAAGTGGTCTTTGGTACTATGTTCGGAGCTACGTCCTGTCATTCGCCGGAGTCCTCGCGCTGGGCTTCTTGCTCTTGGTCTCCCTGTTGGTAACAACAGCGCTTGCAGCCATCGGCAAGCATGCGGCTGTTTATGTCGACGAGTGGGTTCTTCATCTCACCAACCTGGTCGTCTCGTTTGCGGTCATCACCCTGCTTTTTGCGATGATGTTCAAATGGCTGCCTGATACGCTAATCGATTGGTACGATGTCTGGCTCGGAGCAATCCTGACGACGACTTTCTTCGAGATCGGTAAATTTGCGATTGGCTTTTATATTGGAAAGCAGGGACTGGAATCGACCTACGGAGCAGCAGCTTCAATCATCGTGGTGTTGATCTGGGTCTATTATTCCTCACAGATCATTCTAATGGGGGCCGAAATCACCCGTGCTTTCGCTCAGCACAATGGCTCACGACGCGTATCACCGTAACCGTACATCCCTGAGCTTTTGCCGGATCCGCAATTCCTGATCGTCGCTTGAACATCACGGTCATCTTGACCGTGTTCAAAAGCCGGATTCCATGGATGGTCTCAAGCGGCCGCCGCCATTAGGAGCCGCTGGCCGGCGATCAAAATTGCAGCCACCTCGGGACTGCTCAACATTGGCAAAGAAGATTTGCCGCTCGGCAGTCACTTCCTGCCTAAGCCATGCCGCTCAGATCGTCGGCTCGCTTCGCGAACTGACCGGCGCGGTTTGAATTTAACGCGACGGAACTTAACACCGTTCGAGGTCTTGTCCTACAGAGTTCATAGGAGTGTCCCATGCCGAACAATAAAAATCCGAATGAGAAGCAGCCGGGCGAAAATGCTCCTGGGAAATACCATTACAATCCCGGCAACATGTCCGGGAAAACAGTCAAAACTGGCGAAGAAGGGTCCGAAAAGAAAAACGACGGCGACAGGCTACAGAGCCACGACGGGGTGCCTAAGGAGCATTCATAGCCTTTGAGCCGCAGATCGTCGGGGTGTTGATCGGCCACGTGTGTTTCGGCGCGGGGGTCCCGTCTACGATCGGCACGGGTCCCGAAAACTCCCCTCAGTGAAATCAATGAGCTAGAGGGTGTTAACACGGCGCCGACGAGGGTCAGTTTTCGACCAGCATTCACAGCGATGCCGCCGGACGGCAATCGCAGTTGGCTCTCAGAGGTGCTTAAAAAGTGCCTGGACTGGCGCGAGGGCGAAGACGGGGATCGACGCGCCGACAACGATGTTGCTTGGCTTACGCATCGCGACCACAACGGCGATGGAAGAATGCGTGATCACCTCGATAACGAAGGAAGCGATGATTGCCGTCCTTCACGAGGAAACAAGATTTTCCGAGCTGTTCATGGCGTATCTCTTGACAAGGAACAGTCGGATTGAAGAAGACTTGATCGACCAATTGTTTAATTCGAGCGAGAGGCGACTCGCGCGCCTTCTCCTTCTGCTCGCCCATTTCGGAAAGGAAGGCAGCCCGCAGCCTATTTTGGTGGATATCAGTCAGGAAACATTGGCAGAGATGATTGGAACGACCCGATCCCGCGTTAGTTTTTTCATGAACAAATTCCGCAAACTAGGACTCATCAGCTACAACGGAAAAATAGAAGTCCATAATTCGCTGCTAAATGCGGTTTTGCATGAGAAACCCCAGATAGATCGGGATGAGTCAACGAGCAAAGTCTAACCGAGCATTGCCCAATCTGTGCCGCCGCGAAATCGCAATCGGTGTACGATGATCGAAATTCTCACGGATACCAGGTGAGCGGCATCGCCCCCACCGTCGCCGAGGCGGTCGCTCCGAGTGGGCCACGGCAGCGAAAAGATGGTCAATTTTATACAGACTCGCATTTCATTTCGGGTACATCGGGTACACCGACCATGACTCAATGGAGTTACCGTTGACAGTTATGTTCAAAGGTCAAACAGGTGAGACGCGGGGCAATCGGTTGCTCACCGCGATGGAGGCTGACAGCCGCGCGCGGATCGAGCCCCACTTGGAGCCGGTCGTACTCGAGCTTGGTGAGGTCGTTTGCGATGCGGGAGGGCTTCTCAAGCACGCCTATTTTCCGCAGGGCGCCGTCCTCTCACTATTGACCGTTCTGGAGAACGGCTCGGCGGTTGAGACCGCACACATCGGGCGCGAAGGCGCATTCGGCCTGTTCGCGGCGATGTACAGCCGGGTCTCCTTCAATCGATGTCTCGTGCAATTCGAGGGTGGCATTGTTCGATGCCCGATCGAACTGTTACAATCGGAGTTCAACCATAGCGATCACGTACGCGATCTCTTTGTCAGCTAAGGCCACCGATTACGAGCGAGAGCGCTTCGCCCATCGCAGCGATATCCGCCGCGATGTTGAACGTGTTGGCCATCACCAGCATGGATACGAGAGATATGACCAGCCAGCGCGGAGCGAAGTCTTTTACGTTGGCGATGATACCTTTTCCCGTCACCCGGCCGATTTGAGCGCTGACAAGCTGGATTGCGATCATGAACGGTGTCGTCAGAAAACCCGTCCACAGCAGACCATAACCAAATTGCGCACCGGCTTGGGAATAAGTCGCGATGCCGGACGGATCGTCGTCGGCGGCCCCCGTGACCAGCCTGGGTCCGACCAGCCGCAACAAAATATTCGGACGTTATCGGGTGTTTTGTTGAGCTCAGTCTCGGAGGAATTCATGGCTCAAACTTCAATTAGCGGTTTGCGAGTTACACGATGTTTATACTCCGAAGCGGACTTTCATTCTGTTCGGCGGGCGCATGTCCGCATGCGATGCAATACGAGCCGCTACGAGCGCTTCCGCAGCTACGGGATCTACAAGCGAGAGGCCAATTCCGCTATTCCCCTTCGAGAAAATGCCCCAGGGCCCTTAGCGGCCGTAATCTATCGCAGATGATCTTGAGGATGGCCAGCAATGGAACGGCCAAAATCGCGCCAAGGACACCCCACATCCAGAACCAGAACACCAGCGACAAGATGACTAGAACGGGGTTCAGCGTGAAGCGTCGCGCAAGCAGCATGGGTGTCAGTGCTTCACCTTCGAGGAGGTGGAGTCCGAAGTAGAGCGCCGGCGGCAGCAAAGCCCCCCATAAGCTATCGAAACTCAGCATTCCGGCGAGGAGGAATATTACGATCCCAAGCAGCGGACCCAAAATTGGAATGTAATTGAGTAGGAAGGCTGAGGCGCCCCACAACAACGGGTCACCAAGTCCACAAAGATACATGGCGACCGCGGTGGCGAGTCCCACAGCGGCGTTCATGGCAGTGATCGTCATCAGATAGGCCGATATGTCCTCCTGGATCTGCTGAGAGATATCGACGGCTTGTCGCTTGTTGCTGAACGTCGGCAAAATTTCAACGATGCGTCGAAGGAATATATCGCCCGCCACCAACAGGAAGTAGAGCACCAGGACAGTCGTAAACAGGCCACCGAGGACTGCGCGCGTTCCAGTGAACAGCGCGCCTGATAGGCCGAGATCAGGACGAACCGCTATGCTGGAACCTTTCTGTGCAGGATTGTCCGCGACTTCCTCGGCCTGTTGAATGACCTTTTGCAACGCCATGATGGGATTTTTTAGAACCACCAGGTGGGCTTCCAAGCGAGGTATGCCCTCTGGCAACTTCGTCGCCCAATTCGCGGCGGGCACTGACAAGCCTGCTACAACACCCACGAGCGTGCCAATCGCCAAGAGTACGGTCAAGAGCGCTCCGATAGCGCGGGGCAGATGCACACGCTGCAGGAGACGCACAGCCGGTTGCAGAAGGAGTTTCAACACGAAGGCGAGCACGACGGGAAGGATGATCGGGCTTGCCAGGTAGAGCGTCGCAAAGACGCTCAACGCGAAAATGCCACCAAGAAAGAATGTCTGCGGATTGGATGGCAGCGGCATATCCGCCTCGGCATCCGTCACCACGGAATGTTGCTCCGGCGGGCAATCGTCCGGGACGGGCGTCAATGAGGGACGCTCCGTTGGCGGTGAGGCAGCGACCAAGGGTTTCTTCTCCGAACGCGAGAAAAGCCGCTTCGATGATGGCCCAGCGGAACGCGAAGAGACCAAGCTTTGAACCAGGTCCGCTGGCATTTTCCGTGCAAAAACAAACGGCCTCCATTATGGAGGCCGTTAAAAATCCGATTACTGTTTGTCGATAACAACAGGTCGGCGGTCGTGGTCAACATCTCTGTCGTGATCGCCCTTCTTAATGATGACGGTTTTGTCACGGTCCCCATGATCACGGTCGCGGATGACATCACGGTCGCGGTCCCTGTCACGATCTCCGTGACCCTCACCAACCGTTACGCCAACAGGGCCGACACCAACCCCTACCTCTTCCGCTCCAGCAGGCATTGCACTGACAATTCCAGCGACGGCGGCGATCACTACGGCATACTTAATCATTGCTTGCTCCGATCGTTGTTAAGCTCTGGGAAGGCAATACCCAGACGCCGGAATCGTTCCGGGTTTCGCTCGGATGCCCCGGATCTGCACGCTACCTTCGAGCGAGTTGAGGCAGCCGGCTTGTAGCGCTGCGTCCCGCTTTGTTGCCGGAGATGTCACCAACGATCGCGCTTACATCCCTTCGCCTCGGAAGCGGCGGTAAGAACGATGAGCGGTCTAACGACGATTTTCCTTTGGAGTAACTATAGTCGACCCATTAGCAATAGGATTATGAGAATGACGACCACCAAGCCGAGGCCGCCGCCGCCATAATAGCCAGTACCATAGAACGGGCCGCCGCCAATTCCGCTGAAGCCGCCAAGTAAAGCGATGACTAGTATGATTAGAACGATTGTGCCTATCGACATCTCAGTCTCCAAATTCTTCGGCAGTTAATCACCGCACAAGAACAAATTCCTGGTGGAACAAAAGTTCCACAACGCATCGCAATACAAAAACGGCTTAAGGAGGAACGGCCTGATCGGCCTCAGCGTCAATCTCTGCGATCTACCGGTGCTACGTCGCTCGGACGATCCAGCGGGGTACTTAGGCTCTCGAAGAGGTTGAAGTGAGGTTCTTCAACCCGATCATATGCCATCTCAGCCTTTGCAGGTTCTCCCTGTTCCTGCAATGGCTGCTGCTTCATTCTGGCAGTCGCGACCTCCCTGGCCTTTCGCTCGGCATAGCGCTTCTGGCGATCAATCTTGCGCTCTGCCGCTTTCCTTGGCTCGGCATCCTTTTGTTCCGACTGCTTCGCCGACTCGAGTTGCTTTGGCTGTTCCACTTCCTTCGCAGGCTGAGTTTCTTTTGGACTTTCTGCGACGACCGGCAGCGGCTGGACCACTGGAACTGGCTCAAGCGCTGGCTTGACCGTTGGCGCCGGGTCTACAGTGGGCGTGGGAATCGCCTTAGCCTCAACTACCTTGGGCCCGGAGATAGGCTCCGAACGCATAACACGCTCAATTCTCGTCGGCCCCGCCGGGGTATCTTTAATAGCCGTGTTTGTCAGGACGATCCCGCTGCCGAAGCCGAGAGCGAGCGCACCTACAACCGTTCCGACTCCGGCAAAATATGTGGTCATAGAAAAGGGCATGGTCACCTCCAGTGTCCGTAAGCGAACGCGCGAATCGCGTGAGAGGTTCCGGACACACACGCTTGCAATCCTTTTGCGTGGCACAATGCAGGCAATGGCTGAGGCACGCAGAAATTGCGACGTATTACCCAAAGGACATCTGCGCCCCTCCAGGGATGGAACTTCCAAATCAGAGAAGGCGAGAGACCACGTCGTGCTGCCGCGCGCTGCGTGGATCTGCACGTCACTGCACTCGCCCTTGCGAGCGCCTAAGTGGTGCTCATTGACGGTTTGGAATAAACCGGCACCCTGAAAATTTCTTCCCTTGCGCCATTTAGAACAGCAATGTGCCGCTCCGGATCGACTGCGGGATTGTCGAGAGACACTCCGATAGCGATCACCTCTGCCTTCGCGATGGCGTCGTCATCATCATCGAAGTTAAAACCTGACGGGTCCACCAGCCTGTGGCCGTCTTTGATATCGAAATAATAATGTGGCATCGGCTACCTCCAACTGAGCTAATGTTTGGACACCCGTAAGCGTTCCTCGGCGAAGTGTGTCCGCTGCAGTTGGTGGCAGCTCTAAATCTTCGAGAGTGAGCTATAGTGACCAGCGAGTCGTGATCCGATACGTCATGCTGGGTTATCACCGCCCCGTCCCGGCAGCTATCGGTGACTGAGAGTGTTGCGCTCCCGCCCAACCAAGGGAAGCGTTATGCTCAATCGTTCCGTTCCCTCGTTTTTCCATGGCAAAGCTACTAGCGGGCGCTCGTTTTGCGCGGACTGCGACGCTCCGATGATCCTCTCACTCCTTGAGCAGGATAAGCCCGGCTTCGATTTGCGCACTTTCGTTTGCCCGATGTGCGCCGCGACCGAAAGCATCGTCGTCCGCGTTTGATCGGTAGCACGATAACCTGGGCTGGCGTTCTCGCCTCGGCGTAGCCGCGCTGACGTCCCGCGCGAAATCGCCATTAACCGACTCAAAGACGCAAAAGCGCGGGGGCAGAGCCAAGGCCGCATGAGTTTTTGATGAACCTTTCATCCGACTGTGCGTTCTGAAATAGATCACAAGGGAGAAAAGAATCATGACCTCTGCATCTCAGATCAAGGAACATATGGACGTGATCGCCTCGGACGGACAAAAGATCGGCAATGTCGATCATCTCGATGGCAAGGACAAGATCAAGCTGACAAAGAGCGATGCTCCCGACGGGAAACACCATCTCATTCCTGTGGGATGGGTCGACCATGTCGACCAGCACGTCCATCTCAACAAGGCGTCGAAAGATGTGAAGGCGCAGTGGAGCGAGGCTGCGTAACTCAGGCCGAATTCGCAGTTGCTGGCGTTGGATATTCCCGGCGAGCGCTGCGCGAGGCTGCCGGACATCATGAGAATGCTGACAGGTTGCATCGCGCAGCCGGCGAAGCCGAAGTCGAGAGCTTTCGGAAAAGCCCCCGCGAAGCGGCGGGGCTTTTTCTTTGCCAGGATATTCCACAACGCCGCACGTTAGCAGGATCCGACGTGGAGTTTCGCGGCATCGCTTTCTGGAGCTGCGGCAGATACGAGAGCGAGGTGAGCGCCGCCGCGAGCATTCCAAAGAATATAGATTCCGGATTACATTGGAGGGCGGCCGGCCAAGTTGGAACGGCTCAGCAAATCCTCAGCCACAACCCGTTCGAAATTCTCGTCCTTGCTCTTGATGCGGTACCGGGGGCGCCCGTCCGCCTCTACAGGCAGGAGTGCGAGGATTGTATAGACGTGACTTGGCTCGACAGCTTCACGGCCTTGCGGTCCTTGAAACTGGTGGAGGACGTCGTCGTCGATATGATAGATGTGTTCCATGTTCTGCCTCGATTGTAACGACGGCTAACGTCGAAGTATCGCGCGCCGCGCATTCCTTGCTTCTCAATCATTCGTGAATCGGCTGGGAACGACGCTGCAGCATCTTTTCAGCGTACGGGTTACCAAGGTTGTCGGATTTCTCCGCCCGACCTCGCCATAGTTCTATGGCCGTAGTCCACGCTGCCCATCCGAAGCTTTTTGCACAACCCTGTCGGGTTGCCATGGATCCAATAGACCGATGCGACGATGGGTCCCGGCGTCCTGAAATCGGGGGCAAGTCCGGGTTTGATTTGCCAGACAGAGCAATATTGAGCAGCGAATCGGAAATTTAAAGACCATCCTGGTCCAGCGCGATCAAAGCCGTCAGGCAATCGCCCGTGACCGGGCGTGTGGCGCTCTCGCTTATTTGAGGAAAGCAACATGATTGGCTCTCCTCCCAAACCAATACCCTCCGGTGCTTCCTGTATCTCTGCGAGGTGGAGGCAAAGCGATTTGACATAGCTGCCGAAATCGGACGTTCGCGTCATCTCGGCGCCGAGCAAATGGTCATATACTTGCGCCAGAGTGGAAACCCGGCGCGCAATCGCCTTGATACCCCGCTGTCCGGCCTTGTCCGCGGTGTCGTCCAGTTGCTTGCTCAGCATCCCATAGACGAGCTGCAGATTGTTACGCACTCGATGTTGCAGCTCTTCGGCCAAGACTTTCTTCTGGTCCAGCAATCGGTCCTGGTCTTCGACCAACACCTTCACAAAACGCCGCGTGAGGCGCTCATGGTTCCGTACCGACCTTTGAAGATGACCGCGACCATGAAGCGAAGGGGGCTTAAGAAAAGGCCGAACACGCAGGAATTCGTCGCACATGACGTGATCAAATGAAGGCTACTCTTTGCCGGTTGACTCATCCCGCTTTATCTCGGGTTTGTCGTGCAAAACCGCGCTCAATAGCGAATTATGGACTTCAATTTTTCCGTTGTAGCTGATGAGCCCCAGTTTGCGGAATTTGTTCATGAAAAAACTGACGCGGGATCGGGTGGTGCCGATCATCTCTGCCAATGTCTCCTGGCTGATACTTGGATTGATCGGCTGCGGGCTGCCTTCTTTTCCGAAATGCGCCAGCAGAAGGAGAAGGCGCGCGAGTCGCTTCTCGCTCGAATTAAACAACTGGTCGATCAGGTCTTCTTCTACTCGGCTGTTGCGC
>NZ_SSNA01000025.1 GCF_004799445.1 Bradyrhizobium sp. | reverse complement strand
AAGCCTGTTTTGGCCTGAAATTTTCAGAAAATTCCCTGTTATTCCCCCGTCTCCAGGGAAGTGGGCTTGGAGACCGGTTCGTATCTGACTGCGCACACCACCATCCCTTCCTGCCAATCCCAGCTTCCCAGACCCAAGTGGCGGTTGCTGCGGGGATGGCCGGCGTCTTGTTTGGCTGGCGGCTCACGGCGTGGCCGGTAAAGCGGCAATATTGCGCAGACCAGCCAGCCGGCACGGATTGAGCGGCAAGTTACTGGGCGAGCGCGATGCTGCTTTGGTCGTGAGCGCTGCCCGCAATCGCCCAGATAGATATTTGACAATAGCTCGGCACCCTTCGCGGCAGCGCGGGCAAGCGTAAAGTTCGTCCTTGCTCTCGTCGTCATCCATGATAAGATGTATATATAATACATCTTATAGGAGAGCTCGATGCAGGAGACTTCGGAAGGCCTTGAGAGAGTGATCAATGTCAGGGATATCGATCCCAGGCATCGCCACGGCATCATCAGCCAGTTGTTCGATCACCTTGATCCGGAAAGCAGCCTGCAATTGGTGGTGGACCACGATCCGCGGCCGTTGCGTTACCAACTCGAGGCCAGGCATGGCTCGCGTTGCGACTGGTCCTACCTCGAGCAAGGTCCCGACGTCTGGCGCGTGCGCTTGAGGCATCTGCGAGACTGAAGGCGGCGAGAAATCTGCCCGCATGGATGGCGCTGAACGCGACGCGGTCTGAGCTGCCTGTCTTGTCAGGGCTGCTCGGGAGCCGCACGCTTCGCACGGTTAGCCCCTGGGCCGTGCAGAGCTCTCGGCAAAGGCCTGTCGCCAAAGTCGATGATCGAACGCCTCAGGACATGGCCCGATCCATCGACGCTCAATCGCGCGCGGCGGTTTCGATAGAAGAAGCTCAAGCGAAATTCGCCTTCATCGGCATCGATACCACGTTCGCAGACGCTGGTGATCGCATGCTCGCGCATCAGCGCGGGCACGTCGCTTGGAAGCACCTCCAGGAGCTCGCCCAGAACGGTGGCATCGACCGAGATTGTCTTGTCGTCGATTTCGACTTGCATGATCATGCGCTCCCGAAAGATCGGCAATGAAGATGTATTCACAATATATATTATAAATCGTTGCTCTGCGGACGGCAATGCCTTGCGACCAGCATTCGTCATTCGCCAAGCGCAAAACTTTCCGCTTGCACGAATCCTCGCATCTTATAAGATGTATTCGATATGCATCTTATAGGTGCTGCGATGCTCCAGGAAATCGAAACAGAGCGACAAATCGACGCCGATCCGATCATGGTCCCGGAATACAGAGGAAATGTATCCGAGCTCGCCATAGTGACGTCCCACGATGACCGGGAGATCGCCGTCGGCGATCTCGCTTTCCTCGTCGTCGCCGCTTTTCGGCGCCACCCGCATATTAACAACGTCCTGACGCATATCTCGGGCGCGAACTGGCAGCGGGTGGAGCAAGCTCAGCGCGCGATTCTCAATCCCTTGACCGCCAGTCGCGACCTGACGCCGCTGGCACGCAATATCCTCGATCTGATGTGCGCCGATCGCGGCGTCACGGGCCGAATTCTGAAACCCTATTTTCGCGGTCTGCTCGCCCGGATCCTGAGCCCTCACCTGGCCGCGCTTCTGATCGACCGTATCAGCCTTCTTTTTCTGGAATTGGAGCTCGAAAGCCGGCTGGCGGAGGGAATGGCTTGCCGGCGTGACACTCCAGCGAAAGCTTGGTCAGAAGCGTCAGCAAATCCGCGCGGATGATCCGCACCAGGGACATCGAGGCTCGGTAGACCGAGCGGAAAAGCGCCGGCGCGCGCAGCAGAATGCTATTGAAACACCGGATTTTCAGGCGTCGCCGTGTGCCGTCGCCGCGAAGCAGCCCAGAGCGCGACAGGCAGACAGGGCAATCGCGATCCATACCATGCTGCGCAGCGTCATGGCCCCGACTGTCCTCGCCTCGAAGGCGCCTCCCAAAGCAACATGAACGCCGAAAGCGATAAACACCGCGAGGGTCGTGACGGCGATGCCGGTTGACAGATGTGCGGCCCAGCGTTTCCACAGGAGCAGTCCAAGGCCAGCCATCAAATATCCAAATGCTGCAATGAAGTTAAACCAGAGAACAAACGGAACGATGTTCCCTGCGGCTGCTCTGATTTCCGGTCGACCGAACAACATTCTTCCGCCCTCAAAGACGGTTATGATGCCGAACGCGACCGCGAAAATTCCTACCGCGATGGCCCACCTTGGGCGGCCGGATACCCTGTCTGTCATTGTAGAGCTCCGTGCCGATCGAGTGTTTGCGGATCTTTCCTTGCAGCAGACTGCGTCATCAGGATGATTTCCAGAGATCATCTCATGGCGCGCTGCCGCGCCACGATGCTGTCCGTGCCGCTTGCCCCGCAACCCGCTGCTGATCGTGGCCTGTTTCGAGGGCGACCCCGGTTGATCAGTCGCCTTGACCGGGATTGGATGAAAAATACTGTTTCAGCTTATTGGCGACGCCGTCGAAGGTTTTTGCGTCGGCAGGTTGTTCGCGCTTGACCGTGATGTTGGGCCAGGCCGACGCATATTCGGCATTGAGCTTGAGCCAGCTTTCGAGGCCAGGCTCGGTGCCCGCAGAGATCGCGTCGGCCGGGCACTCCGGTTCGCACACGCCGCAATCGATGCACTCGTCCGGATGGATCACGAGCATGTTTTCGCCCTCGTAGAAACAATCGACCGGGCAGACTTCGACGCAATCCATGTACTTGCACTTGATGCAATTGTCGGTGACGACGAAGGTCATGATGTCGGCTCCGGCGGCCACGGCCGGTCCGGGCGGTAAAACAAGGCGAGCTTCAAACTTTCGGCGATACGCTCGGCCTTGATGCGAAAGGCTTCGCGGCTCGCGTCGTCGAACAGTTCGGCACAGGTGGCATCAAAAAGCGCCAGCCAGCGTTCGAACAGTTCCGGCTTGACGTTCGGGATCACGAGGTGCTTGGCGACCGGATTGCCCTTGTAGCGCCCGGTGGTGAGCATCACCGACGACCAGAAGGCGTACATCTTGGTCAAATGCGGTTGCCAATCGCCGGGAATGGCGCGTGCGAAAATCGGCGCGAGCTCGGGGTCGACGCGAACCTTGAGGTAAAACGCATCGACCAGTTGGCGAATGCCGTCCTCGGAAACGTGATCGAGCTTCTCAGCCGCGACGATCATACCGCGAGCGCCACCACGATTACGCCGAGCACGGTCCAGATCAGCGAGTTGACCAGCATGCGGACCAGATTCTTATGCTCGCCGAGCCCAAGCGCATCGCAGGCGATATTTCCCGGCAGCAGGAATGGCCATGCCAACACGTTACCAATTGAAGTGGCTTTGCCCATCGGGATCTCCCTTGAAAGACTCTGAACTTATACATCCGCGCTTGTGTAAAAGCAATATTCAATATATATGTTTTGGGGTTGATTGCGGAGCAAGTCATGCGTCTGACCGTCTATACGGACTATTCACTACGTGTGCTGATGTATCTTGCAGTCAAGGAAGGCGGACTGGCGACAATCGACGAGATCGCCAAAAGCTACAGCATTTCCAGGAATCATTTGATGAAGGTGGTGCATCAACTGGGCGTAGCCGGTTACATCGAAACCGTCCGTGGCAGAGGCGGCGGGCTGCGCCTCGCAAGGCCGATCGAAACGATCGGGCTTGGCGAGGTGGTGCGCTACACCGAACCGGATATGGCCATCGCCTCCTGCTTCAAGCCGGTCGATGCTCCCTGCGCCATTCGTCGTTGCTGTGTGCTGAAGCGAGCCTTGGAGAAGGCGCGCGATGCTTTCCTTGACGTCCTTGAGGGCTATACCCTGGGTGACCTGGTCCAGCCGCGCGGGCGGCTACTTGGGATGTTGGGCATTTCGGCCGTGCAGGCTCAACGCTAACGACCGACGTTCGATCGTATGTAGCGAGGAATCTCGCGTAACCCGGCGTGCCGGAACCCAAACCCGGACGCTGGCGCGCCGGGACCGGCGCATCACCGCAATCCAGATTCGGAAGCGAGACGACGCAAGCCCGCGAGTCGCGTGATGGATTGCGCTGCGAGTTTCTGCGCCAATTCCATGCCGCTCTGGTCAGCGGCATGATCGGCTTCATTGAGATAGATGACAGACAACTGCTCTGCGCGGCGCAGGGCACGGCGCTTGACCGGTTCGATTTCCGCGTCTCCCGGCTCGGCGCCATCGCGGTCGTTCGGCGTCGGGAAGGGCGGGGGCAGGGGAGCCCCACCGAGGGTCATGAGTTGTTCGCGCTGGGCGGGGTCCACCCCCTGCGACCAGGTCACCATGTCCTTGAGCAGAAGGCTCTCCAGCAATGCCGCCGACGCAGGCTCGGCGACTCCGTCATGAGTCGTTGTGGCGTCCTCCTTGCCAATCTTCCGCTCAGCCCGCCAGGCCAGCCGCCGCTCGCGGCGCAGCAGATTTCCGTCGTACAGCGCTTCGCCCGCCAGGCGTTCCGCCGTCAGCCGGATCGATGGATCTTCGGCCAGAGCGATGACGTAAGTCCAGAACACGAAGGCACGCTGGCGATGGCGAACCGCCAGCGCCCAAGCCGTGTAAGGCGTCGACAGGCTGGAATCCCTGATGTCGGCGATTTCCACCGCAGGAACGAGATCGATCGGTGTCCAGCGCAGGTCGGACGTGTCGGGACGCTTGCCGCAGGCGGTGAGGCAGGCTGCGGACAGGCTGTCGACGCGTTCGTGTTCGCGGGTCGCAAGTACATCAAAGACGCAACGCACCGGCCGAAAGTTCTCGTCGATTCGTTCCGCGAGGACGCCATAACGTTGGGCCGCTCTTTGCGCCAGATCAAACGCAATAGCATAAAGCTCGCTAAGGCTTCGCACGGGAACTGGCGGCACTGCGGTCAGAAGCTGCTCATGGTGCATTTCGGGTTCCCTCCAACACCAAGTTTGACTTGATCAGAGTGCCGTGAGTTTGATCCAGCGCAATAGCAATCTTGCTTCAGTGGTATAAGTGGGGCTCGCGATCCAGAACAACGGCGTTCTGCTGCTGAAATCTGGAATGTCGCCTTGCGAAAATCCGTCAACATCTATGTCGTTTTTGGAATTCTGGCCGTTTTCGGCTGGATTGCTCTCTTCGGCGAGGCGCGCGCCGCAGGCCGGCTGAACGATTACCTCGGCAAGGCCGACCCGGCCGAACTGGTGGCCGGCGCGAACCGTCTTGGGCCGCTGCAGGGTGATCCCGCGATTGCACCCGCCTACAAGGATGATCAGCTCCTCGGCTACGTCTACCTGAACTCCGACTTTGCCAACGCCACCGGCTATTCCGGAAAGCCGATCCAGATCCTGGTCGGGATCGATTCGAAGGGCGTGATAACCGGCCTCAAGCTCGTCGAGCACAAGGAACCGATTGTACTTGTGGGCATTCCGGTCGCGCGTATTTTGGAAGCGGTCAACAAGCTGATCGGCGCCGACATCGGAAGCGTGGTGCGCGGAGCGGCGCCCGCGCCGCAGGTCGATATCGTCAGTGGCGCGACAGTGACCGTGCTGGTGATAGGCGACAGCATCGTCCGTTCCGCGACCAAGCTCATCAAGAGCGGCCGGCTCGGCAACCAGGGCAGCGCGATCGCCAGCGCGGCTCCGCAGGCCACCAAGGCGATTGATCCCGGCAAGAGCGAGATCCGCGACTGGCCGAGTCTCGTCGGGGACGGTTCCGTCCGCCGGCTGACCCTTACTGTTGCCGATGTGAACAAGGCCTTCGAAAAATCCGGTAATGCCGCCGCTGCCGCGCACCCGGAAGAGGGCGATCCGGACGACACGTTCATCGATCTGTATGTCGCCGATGTCGCGGTCCCGACCATTGGCCGCAGCCTGCTCGGCGATGACGGCTACAATCGGCTGATCGGCAGGCTGAAGCCAGGTCAGCAGGCGCTGATCGTCGCGGGATCGGGCCGGTATTCGTTCAAGGGGGCGGCCTACGTTCGCGGCGGCATCTTCGACCGCATCGAACTGATCCAGGACACCAACAGCGTCCGCTTCCGCGACCGCGACCACACGCGGTTGGGAAACCTTGAAGCCGAAGGCGCGCCTGACTTTCCCGAAATTGCCCTGTTCACGGTGCCGCCGGAATTCGCGCTCAATCCGACCGAGCCATGGACACTGCAACTGCTGGTGCAGCGCGTGGTTGCGACACGGGAAAAGGCGTGGCTCACTTTTACTCTCGGCTACACGCTTCCAGATGCCTATATGAAGATTGCGCCGGCGCCTGCGGTCGAGCCGCAGCCAGCCAAGTCTCCTGCGGCGCCGTCGGCAGCACAGGCGACGCCAAAACACGACGGCGCGGCATACTTCGCCGCCGAAGACGAGCCGCTATGGATGAAAATCTGGCGTGGCAACGTCGTCAAGATCGGCACGACGGTCGTGGCGCTCGGCGCTCTCACCCTGATCTTCTTCTTCCAGAATGTCCTGGTCCGGCGGCCCGTGGTGTACACGTGGGTTCGCCGCGGCTATCTGCTCTACATTCTCGTCTGGCTCGGTTGGTACGCGAATGCCCAGCTTTCGGTGGTCAATGTCCTGACCTTCGCCAATTCCCTGCTGACCGGCTTCAGCTGGGAATATTTCCTGTCAGCCCCGCTGATCTTCCTGCTCTGGGCCGCGATCGCCGCAGGGCTGCTGTTTTGGGGCCGCGGGCCGTTCTGCGGCTGGCTATGTCCGTTCGGCGCGCTGCAGGAACTGCTTAGCAACATCGCCAAGGCGGTGAAGATCCCGCAATACAGAGTGCCGTGGGGTCTGCATGAACGGCTGTGGCCGATCAAGTACATCATCTTCCTCGGCCTGTTCGGCATGTCGCTTTACTCGACCGCGTTTGCCGAGCAACTGGCCGAGGTTGAACCGTTCAAGACCGCGATCGTCCTGAAGTTCGCGCGCGAATGGCCGTACGTGGTTTACGCGCTGACGATGCTGTCCGCAGGATTGTTCGTCGAGCGGTTCTATTGCCGCTACGTGTGTCCGCTCGGCGCCGCGCTCGCGATTCCGGGCCGGATCCGGATGTTCGAATGGTTGCGGCGCTGGCCGGAATGCGGTTCCCCCTGTCAACGCTGCGCCAATGAATGTCCGGTGCAGGCGATTCATCCGGAAGGTCACATCAACGTCAATGAGTGCATCTACTGCATGCATTGCCAGGAGCTCTATTTCGACGACCATCGCTGCCCGCACATGATCCAGGTGCGAT
Organism: Bradyrhizobium sp.; assembly: GCF_004799445.1. Taxonomy (GTDB): domain Bacteria; phylum Pseudomonadota; class Alphaproteobacteria; order Rhizobiales; family Xanthobacteraceae; genus Bradyrhizobium. The sequence goes on along the minus strand of NZ_SSNA01000025.1, from coordinate 68,620 downwards.
TGAAGCGCGAGAAGCGCGATGCGCTGTCATCGCCTTCCATGCGCAGCGGCAAGGGTCCGAGCACCGTCATCACCGTCGGAGGCAAGCCAATTGGCCTGCCGCGTGTCGACGCCACCACCCCACCTGCAACCTGAAAGCCTAGGAGGCTTATTATGAGCGACAACGAAAACGGAAAAGGAAAAGGCGTCAGTCGGCGTACCCTACTCGGAACGACAGCGGCGGCCGCAGGGGTAGGTCTTGCTGGCGGCGCGGCGCTGACGACGGACGGCAATAGTCTCATCGCGGCAGCCGACGCGCAGACCAAGACCGCCGCGCCGAAAGCGCCTGCTGCTCGACCCGCGGTTCTGCAGAAGACGGAAGTGGCCCCCGGCGAACTCGACGAATACTACACGTTCTTCTCCAGCGGCCAGTCCGGTGAAATGCGCATCGTCGGCCTCCCGTCGATGCGCGAACTGATGCGCGTCCCGGTGTTCAACCGCTGCAGCGCTACCGGCTGGGGACTGACCAACGAAAGCCTGAAGGTGCTGACCGAGGGGCTACTCCCGGAAACCCGCGAATTCCTGAAGACCCGCGGCGGCACCTACATGAACGGTGACCTGCACCATCCGCATATCTCCTTCACCGACGGCACCTATGACGGCCGCTACGCCTTCATGAACGACAAAGCCAACACCCGCGTCGCGCGGGTGCGGCTCGACGTCATGAAGTGCGACAAGATCATCGAGCTGCCGAACCAGCACACCGTACACGGTCTGCGCGTGCAGAAATACCCGCGCACCGGCTACGTGTTCGCCAATGGCGAGGACGGCGTGCCACTGCCGAACGACGGTAAGATTCTCGACAAGCCGAAAGACTATCACGCGATCTTCAGCGCGATCGATGGCGATACCATGAAGGTCGCCTGGCAGGTGATCGTCGACGGCAATCTCGACAATGTCGACGCCGACTATCAGGGTAAATATGCCTTCTCCACCTGTTACAATTCCGAGGAGGGCGTCACCCTGGCCGAGATGACTGCCAAGGAGCAGGATTGGGTCGTCATCTTCAACCTCAAGCGGATCGAAGAGGCGGTGAAGAAGGGCGACTTTAAGGAAATGAAGGGTGTGCCGGTGATCGACGGCCGCAAGGGCTCACCATATACACGCTATGTCCCGGTCTCCAACAACCCGCACGGCATGAACACCGCGCCGGACGGTATCCACATCGTGGCGGCCGGAAAGCTGTCGCCGACCGTCACCGTGATGGACGTGCGCCTGTTCGATCAGTTGTTCGACGACAAGATCAAGCCGCGCGACGTCGTGGTGGCCGAACCTGAACTTGGTCTTGGACCCTTGCATACGGCCTATGACGGCAAGGGCAACGCCTACACCACGCTGTTCCTCGACAGCCAGGTTTGCAAATGGAATATCGATCTGGCGAAGCGCGCGTTCAAGGGCGAGAAGGTCGATCCGATCATCCAGAAGCTCGACGTCCATTATCAGCCCGGCCACAACCACTCCTCGATGGGACAGACCAAGGAGGCCGACGGAAAATGGCTGATCTCGTTGAACAAATTCTCGAAGGATCGATTCCTCAACGTCGGCCCTTTGAAGCCCGAGAACGATCAGCTGATCGATATCTCCGGTGACAAGATGGTCCTTATTCATGACGGCCCGAGCTTTGCCGAGCCTCATGACGCCACCATCGTCCACCGCTCCAAGATCAACCCGATCTCGATCTGGGATCGTGCCGATCCGATGTTTGCGGACGCGGTCAAGCAGGCCAAGGCCGACGGCATCAATCTGGAGGCAGACTCCAAGGTGATTCGGGACGGCAACAAGGTGCGCGTCTACATGACGTCGACCGCGCCCGCCTTCGGTCTCGAGCAATTCCAGGTCAAGCAGGGCGACCAGGTCACGGTCTATGTCACCAACATCGACGCGGTGGAAGACCTGACCCACGGCTTCTCGATCGTGAACTACGGCATCCAGATGGAAGTCGCGCCAATGGCAACGGCATCAGTGTCATTCTCAGCCGACAGGGCCGGCGTCTACTGGTACTACTGCTCGTGGTTCTGTCACGCCATGCACATGGAAATGAAGGGCCGCATGTTCGTCGAGCCCAAGGTTGCTTGAGACGGGAACGACACGTGTCTTATCTCTTACGCATTGTTCCGGCGGCGATCTTCGCCGCCGGAGTTGCGGGCTCCGCCAGTGCGGAGACGCTGAAGGTTGCTCCGGAACAGCCGCTGCAGGCGGTGCTGGACCGGGCGCAGAATGGCGACGTCATCGAGCTTGCCCCGGGCGAATACAAGGGCGCGATCAGGATTGATCATCGTGTCGTGCTGGCCGGACGGCCCGGTGCCGTGCTCGCCGGGGCAGGTGCCGGCAATGTTGTCACGGTGAATTCTCCCGATGTCACGATCCGTGGCGTGACCATCCGGGGATCGGGCCACGATCTGGAAGCGATGGATTCGGGGATTTTTCTCGAGAAGACCGCGGAACGCGCGGTGGTCGAAAACAACCGCCTCGAAGGAAACCTGTTCGGAATCTATGTCCACGGCGCGGCGGGTTCGCGGGTTGAGCGCAACATCGTCGAAGGCGTGCGCGGCGGGCGCCTCAACGAAGCCGGCAACGGCGTGTCGCTGTGGAATGCCCCCGACGTCACCATTGCCGGGAATACGTTCCGCTACGGCCGCGACGGCATCTTCACGATTTCCAGCCGCAAGGATCGTTTCATCAACAATCGCTTCGAGCAGGTACGTTTTGCCGTGCATTACATGTACACTAACGATAGTGAGGTGAGCGGCAACATCTCCATCGGCAATCATGTCGGTTATGCGATCATGTATTCGAACCGGCTCGTGATCCGCGGCAATATCTCGGATCGCGATCGCGATTACGGCCTGCTGTTCAACTATGCCAACTATTCCGAACTCGAAGGCAATAGAGTCACTGGCGGCCCGCTCGACAATATTGCAACCAGCCGGGACGAAGGTCCGGACGATGAGCGAGGGATGGTGCCGGAGGCAACGCCCGCGCAGAGTCTCCGCTCCGGACCGGAAAAATGCGTCTTCATCTACAATACCAACCACAACCGGATTCGGAACAACTGGTTCGAAGGCTGCGGGATCGGGGTCCATTTCACCGCCGGTTCCGAGGGCAACGAGATCACCGGCAACGCCTTTGTCGGCAACCGCAATCAGGTGAAATATGTCGGGACCCGCGACCTCGACTGGTCGAAGAACGGTCGCGGCAACTACTGGAGCGACAATCCGGCATTCGATCTCAATGGCGACGGCATCGCCGACACCGCCTACCGCCCCAACGATCTGGTCGATCGGGTCTTGTGGACCGCGCCAGCGGCGAAAGTCCTGATCAATAGTCCCGCGGTGCAGGTACTGCGCTGGGCCCAGGCCCAGTTTCCGGCGCTTTACCCGGGTGGCGTCGTCGATACCCATCCGTTGATCGCGCCGCCGCCGAAGCCCTCGTCGAGCCGGAGCCTGAAATGACCGCCACCGTCTCCGTGAACGGCGTGGAGAAAAGCTACGGCTCGGTGCGGGCGTTGCGAAACGTCTCGTTCGATCTCGGTCCGGGACGGCTTAGCGCCCTGGTCGGCCATAACGGCGCCGGCAAGACCACGTTGATCAAATTGATGCTGGGATTGATCCGCGCCGATCGCGGCGCGATCCGTGTGCTGAACGAGGACCCGGCGGCCGGCGAATTCTCGGCGCGCCGGCAGCTTGGATATCTGCCGGAAAACGTCGCCTTCAACGCCGCGCTCACGGGGCGCGAAACGCTGGCCTTCTACGCGCGGCTGAAGCAGATCAAGCCGGCGTCGGCGTGGGCGCTGCTCGATCGCGTCGGCCTGATGGATGCCGCCGATCGCAGGGTCGGAACCTATTCCAAAGGCATGCGGCAACGTTTGGGTCTGGCCCAGGCGCTGCTGGGACGCCCGCGGGTGCTGTTGCTTGACGAGCCGACCACGGGGTTAGACCCGGCGCTGCGCCAGACCTTCTATGAAATTCTGAACGATCTGCGGGACGACGGCGCCACCGTCCTGATCTCGTCGCATGCGCTCAATGAATTGGAGGATCGCGCCGAACACGTCCTGATCATGAACCGTGGCGTGCTGGTGGCGCAGGGGACCTTGGCGGAATTGCGCTCGATCTCGCAACTGCCGACCCGGGTGTCGATCGATCTGGTGCCCGGTGCGGGTGGGGTGCCCGCATGGATGAACGGCGAGACGCTCGCAACGGCGCATGGTCGTATCGTGCTGGTGCCCGATGAGGCCCGCAAGATGGATTTATTGCGGGTCGCGGCCAGCGATCCGCGCGTCAAGAACATCGAAATCGCCGCACCCACCCTCGACGATCTCTATGCTCATTTTCTTCAGGAGAATGCCGCGTGAGAACCATCGTCATCATCGCGGCGAAGGAAATCCAGGAAGGGTTGCGAAACCGCTGGGTTCTGGCAACCACATTGCTGCTGGCCGCGCTCGCGCTGTCGCTGACATTTCTGGGCAGCGCGCCAACCGGCAATGTCGGCACCGGCGCGCTTGATGTGGTTGTCGTCAGCCTGTCCAGCCTCACGATCTTTCTGCTGCCGCTGATCGCGCTGTTGATTTCCCACGACGCCGTGGTCGGCGAGATGGAGCGTGGCACGATGATCCTGCTGCTCAGCTATCCGGTCGGCCGCCACCAGGTCATCCTCGGAAAATTCTGCGGACATGTGCTGATCCTCGCCTTCGCCACCGTGATCGGCTATGGCGCGGCGGCAGCGGCGCTCGCCGTCACCGGGACCTCGGCGCTGGCGGCAAGCTGGTACGCGTTTGCCTCCATGGTAGGAACGTCGATCCTGCTCGGCGCGGTGTTCGTGGCGATCGGGTATCTGATCTCCAGCCTGGTCCGCGACCGCGGCACCGCGGCAGGCCTGTCGGTGGGCATTTGGCTGTTGATGGTGCTGGTATTTGACATGGCATTGCTCGGCATCCTGGTGATCGATCAGGGACGGTTGATCTCGGCGCACGTGCTCGAGGTGCTGCTGTTTCTCAATCCGACCGATCTTTACCGGCTGACCAATCTGACCGGGTTCAACGTCAGCCAGTTTTCCGGCATGGCCGGACTGGCCGGCACGGCTAGTGCGAGCAGCGGTCTGCTCTTGGCGGGTTTGCTGGTGTGGATCGTCGCCCCGCTTGGGCTTGCGACGGTGTTTTTTGCGCGGAGGGAATTATGACGTTGCGGATCGTTTGCGTCTTGGTGGCCGCTATCCTTCTCCCCGGGTGCAACCAGGATGCCAATTCGGTGGTTCCGCCGCCGGTCGCGCTCAACAGCGAGGCGATGGGCGTGTTCTGCGGCATGAACCTGCTCGAACATCCCGGACCGAAAGGTCAGATCATCACCGGGAGCAGGATCGATCCGTTCTGGTTCACGTCGGTGCGTGACACCGTGGCGTTCACGCTGATGCCGGATCAGCCGCGCGACATCCGGGCGATCTACGTCTCGGACATGGCGCGGGCATCGAGCTGGGAGGATCCTGGCGCGACAAATTGGATCGACGCGCGCAACGCATTCTTCGTGATCGAAAGTCGCAAGCAGGGCGGCATGGGCGCGGCCGAAGCGGTGCCGTTCGGCGATCGCGCCGCCGCCGACGCTTTTGTCGCAGCCAATGGCGGCAAGGTTGTCACCTTCGCGGAAATTCCAAGCGCCTATGTGCTGGGCAGCGACGCTGCCGAGGACCAGACCGAACACTCCGACGTGCGTCTCAACTGACGGGGAGCGACCGATGCCAGACCGAAATCTCACGCGCCGACGCATGATTAGCATTGTTGCGACGGCAGCCGGGGCAGCCTTTCTGACCGGTAGTCGAATTGCGCGGGCGGCCGATGCCGTGCGATGGCAGGGATCGGCACTCGGCGCGCAGGTCTCGATCGAGATCTATCACCCGGACCGCGCCGAGGCGGAACGGCTCGTTGAGCAGTGTGTCCGGGACGTGCGGCGACTTGAACAGCAATTCAGCCTGTACCGGGCCGACTCCGCGATCTGCAACCTCAACCGCAGCGGTATTCTGGTTCCTCCTGACGCCGACATGGTCGCGCTGCTGAACGCCTCGCTGTATTTCGGCGATCTGACCGACGGCGCCTTCGACCCGACGGTGCAGCCGCTGTGGCAGCTTTACGCGGAGCATTTTTCTTCAGAGAACCCCGATCCGGAAGGGCCGTCGCCGCGGAGGCTGGCCGAAGCGCTGGCGAAGGTGGGACACCGCGGCCTGCTTGTGAGCGCCGACCGAATAGCGCTGGTCAGACCCGGTGCCGCCATCACGCTGAACGGCATCGCCCAGGGTTACGCCACCGACCGCGTCGTCGACCGGCTGCGCAAAGCGGGGTTGTCGACGACATTGGTCGATATGGGCGAGATCCGGGCGATCGGAGCACGGCCTGAGGGGACGCCGTGGCGCATCGGCCTCGCCGATCCCGACAAGCCCGGCGCGCTCACCGAAACCGTCGACCTCGTCGATCGCGCGGTCGCGACATCGGCGGGCGCCGGATTCCGGTTCGACTCCAAAGGCCGGTTCACCCATCTGTTCGATCCGGCGACGGGACGCAGCCCGTCGCTGTACCGCACGGTGAGCGTCATTGCGCCAACGGCCACCGAAGCGGATGCGCTTTCGACCGCCTTCAGCCTGATGCCGGTGTCGCGGATCCGGGACATCGTGTCTATCCGACCAAATGTGCAGGCTCGCATGGTCGATTGGGATGGAACTTTGATCGTATGTAATGCTTGAGAGATGCCGATCTGGCGACAGTCTGAACGGTGAAATCAGCCGATCGCTCCCAAGGAGCCACCGAAACAGGAGAATAGGATGCGAAGATTTATCCTTGTTGCATTGCTGACGGTCGCAGGCGCAGGCGGAGCGAGCGCGCAAGACGCCGCCGCCGGAGAGAAAGTCTTCGGGGTGTGCAAGCTGTGCCATCAGATCGGCGATAACGCGAAGAACGGCGTTGGACCGGTTCTGAACGGTGTCATCGGGCGCAAGGCGGGCGGCGTTGCCGGCTATTCGTATTCCGACGCCAACAAGAATTCGGGCATCACCTGGGACGAGGCGACCTTCCGCGAATACATCAAGGACCCGAAAGCGAAGGTTCCAGGCACCAAGATGGCCTATGCCGGCCTCAAGGACGAGCAAAAGATCAACGACCTCGTCGCTTTCCTCAAGCAGTTCGACGCCGACGGGAAGAAGAAGTAGGCGCTTCCGGCTGGCGCGCTGACGCTTCTTCTTCACGCGCACCGGTATCCACCCTCGGATCAAGTCCGAGGTCATGCGTCGCCTGAAAACGCTCCGGTCGCTCTCACCTCACGGCGTCACGTCGGCCCGCCGCACCGCTTGCGGCGCGGTGGCCTGCTTCCAGGTCGAATTGGCGACATGGACCGGCGAGAACGGCGGCCGCTCGACATAACGTCCATCGCCCTTTTCGGCGCGAAGCTCGCCTCTGTCGAAAGCGATCCTGCCGCGCGAGACCGTGGCGACGGGCGCGCCCAGACACGCAAAACCCTCGAACACATTATAATCGATCCGGCTCACCTGGCTTTTGGCGCTGATCGTCTTGCTGGCCGACGGATCCCACACCACGATATCGGCGTCCGAGCCGATGCCGAGCCGGCCCTTGCGCGGATAGATGTTGAGGATGCGGGCGATATTGGCTGACGTCACCGCGACGAATTCCTCTTTGGTCAGCCGGCCGGTGTTGACGCCGGCGGTCCAGAGCAGCGGCATGCGGTCCTCGAGCCCGCCGGTGCCGTTCGGGATCTTGCGAAAATCGCCGGCGCCCAATCGCTTCTGCTCGGTGGTGAAGGCGCAATGGTCGGTCGCGACCACCTGCAGCGAGCCGGACTGCAGGCCGGCCCACAGGCTGTCCTGATGGCTCTTGTCGCGGAACGGCGGCGACATCACGCGGCGGGCGGCATGGTCCCAGCTCCTGTTTTCATATTCGGCCGCATCGAGCAACAGATGCTGGATCAACGGCTCGCCATAGACGCGCTTGCCGCCGGCGCGGGCCCGCGCGATCGCCTCGTGCGACTCGCGGCAGCTGGTATGCACGACATAGAGCGGGGTGCCCGTCATATCGGCGATCATGATGGCGCGGTTGGTGGCCTCGCCCTCGACCACCGGCGGACGCGAATAAGCGTGACCCTCCGGGCCGGTGACGCCGCGCTCGAGCAGCGCCTCCTGCATGCGCGCCACCACGTCGCCGTTCTCGGCATGCACCAGCGGCAGGGCGCCGAGATGGGCGCAGCGCGCGAACGAGTTGTAGAGCTCGTCGTCATTCACCATCAGCGCGCCCTTGTAGGCCATGAAGTGCTTGAAGGTGTTGATGCCGTAGGTCTTGACGACGATTTCCATCTCGTCGAACACCTGCTTCGACCAAGAGGTCACCGCCATGTGGAAGCCATAGTCGCTGGCCGCCTTCTCGGATTTGCGCCGCCAGTCCTGGTACGCCGCCAGCATCGACTGGCCGGGATCGGGAATGCAGAAATCCACCACCATGGTGGTGCCGCCGGTCAGCGCCGCCTTGGTGCCCCATTCGAAATCATCGGATGACACGCTGCCCATGAACCCCAGTTCGAGGTGGGTATGCGGATCGATGCCGCCCGGCAGCACATAGCAGCCGCCGGCGTCGATCACCTCCGCGCCGGCCGGCGCATCGAGGGATAGGCCGAACGCGACGATGGTCTCGCCGTCGACAAGCACGTCGGCGCGGCGGGAGTGATCGTGGTTCACTACCGTGCCGCCGCGGATAAGAATGGTCATGGCATCTCCGAACAGGCAATTTGCACCGATGCTGCCTTCCAGGCAGCCTCCGGGCAACCTAGCCTGCAATGTTCGCGCCATCACGGCGAAAATGTCGCCAGCGTGTCACGGAAGTTCCCTGGCTTCGACTTCCCGCACCAGCTCCAGCGTCGGCTCGGCGAGGCTTCGGCTTGCGGCGTCCGGCTCAAATACGGAAGCCAGGCTGTCGCGGCTGCTCAGGACCGTTGTGCGCGGGCAATGGGTGGGCGAATTGCACAGGCGTTCCTTGAGCCTTTCGCCCTGCGCGACCAGGCGCGGCGGATCGAGCGCCGCCCACGCCAGCAGGATAGGCGTGGCGATGTTGAGGATACCGGGAAACGCAGACTGCTCGTCATATTTGCTGGCGTCGGCGCCGAAATAGGATTTTTCGGCGGCGCCGGCATCCGCGCTGGAATGGTAGATGCCCGACACCAGCACCGCCGCGGCGACGTCGGAATCGCGCTCCCGCAATTCCGGATGGGCGAGAAAACTGGCGACGTGAAAGGCGCCGACGGAGTAGCCGACGGCCACGATCTCGTCGGAGCTGCCGCCGAACAGGTCGATGTTCTGGTGCACCCATGACGTGGCGGCCGCGACATCCCTGGTGCCGGCGGGCCACGGGTTTGCCGGCGCCAGGCGGTAGTTCACCTTGACCCCGACCATTCCGTGGCGCGCGGCAAAACACATCGCCCGATCCTGGACCGCGCTGGTGGCATCGGACGTGCCACTTTCGCCGGCGAAACTTTCTCCCGCCACGAACACCAGCACCGGACGCGGCGAGGTTTCGCTGGAATCGCCGGTTGCGACGTCGAGCACGTTCAGTTCGCTCTCGCCATATCTCAGGCCGCGGGAAAACGACACGCCGACGCATGATGTCGATGGATCCGCCGCCGCGTCGGCGGGCGCAGCGGCCGGATCGTCGCCGGCCAGCCCGGCTTTGACCAGGTAGGCCGCGATGTCGGATGATCCGCCATAGCCGTCACCAGTGGATGCCGCCGTGATGGCCGCCAGCAGGCCGCAAAGGATCAGGTATCTTGTCATGACAAACCACGCTGTTCGCCGGCTATGTAGTTATGGAGACGCCGTCAGGGAACAAGCCTCGATCCGTGTTTTGGCGATTTGACGGCATTCCCGCCTCGCTGATCCCTGCTGATCCGGCCAAAATCGCCGGTCTGCCCCGCTGCTTAACCCTTGCTCCGGGGCGCCGTCGGCGGCACATTCGAGGCGCGGCGCGAGCTAGCCGCCAAGAACGTTATGCAGGAAACGACGATATCCAGGGAACGCTGATGGCGGCCACGCGGATCGACTGCGATATCCATCCTGCCGTGGGCGGAACGCGCACCACGCTGTTGCCCTATCTCGACGATCACTGGAAAGAGCAGGTGGTGAGCCGGGCCATCGACGGTCTCGACCTCACCAGCTATCCGCCGAACATGCCGTTATCCGGCCGCGCCGACTGGCGGCCGGCCAGCGGCAAGCCGGGCAGCGATCTGGCGATGGTGCAGCGCGGCGCGTTCGACCAGCTTGGTTCGTCGCACGCGATCTGCAACGTGCTGTACGGCGCGCAGGCGGTCTACGATCCCTATATGGCGTCCGCGTTCTGCAAGGCGATCAACGACTGGATCGCGGCGGAATGGCTGGCGCGCGATTCTCGGCTGCGCGCCTCGATCGTAATCCCCTTGCAGGCGCCGGATCTCGCCATCGAGGAAATCGAACGCCGCGCCGGCGATAACAGGTTCGTGTCGGTGCTGGTGCTGGCGCAAGGCGAGAGCCTGCTCGGGCGGCGGCACTACTGGCCGGTCTGGCAGGCCGCCGAGAAACACAACTTGCCGATCGCGGTCCATGCCGGCAGCCAGTATCGCCAGGCGCCGAGCTCGGTCGGCTGGCCGTCCTATCGCTATGAATATTATCTGGCCGAGGCGCAGGCGTTTCAGGCCCAGATCCTGAGCCTGATTTACGAGGGCGTATTCGTCAAGTTCCCCGGCCTGAAGGTGGTGCTGGTGGAATCCGGCGTCAGCTGGCTGCCGGCCTTCATGTGGCGCGCCAACAAGACCTGGCGCGGCGTCCGCGTCGAGGTGCCCTGGATCGACCGCGAGCCGGCCGCGATCATGCGCGACCACATTCGCCTGACCACGCAACCCTTCGACAGCCCGCCCGATGCCGCCGGCGTGGCCGACATCATCGATATGATAGGTTCGGACAGGATGTTGCTGTTTGCTTCGGACTATCCGCACTGGCAATTCGACGGCGACGACGCGATACCGCCGCATCTGCCGGCCAGCATCGTTTCGCGCATGTGCGCCGACAATCCGCTTGAGACCTTTCCGCGGCTAAAACTCGCCGCCTAAATCTTTAGGAGGATCGCATGAGTGATGTCATCGACCGCCCCGTGCTCGACCAGGAAGCCGCCGCCAAGAGCCGCTTGCGGATCATCGACTGCGATATCCATCCGAGCCTGCATTCGCGCGCCGACCTCAATCCATTCCTGTCAAAACGCTGGCAGGAGCATCTGAAGACCTACGGCGATCACCTGCGGACGCCCTATATCGGCACCACGCCCTATCCGCGGTCCTCGCCGCTGATCGCGCGCCGCGATGCATGGCCGCCGACCGGCGGCCCGCCGGGATCCGATCTCGCCTTCATGCGCCAGCAGCACCTCGATCCGCTCGACATCGAGTTCGGTATCCTGCAGGTGCTCGACCTGTTCATTTTCTCGCAGCAGAATCTCGATTTCGGCGCCGCGATCCAGCGCGCCGTCAACGAATGGCAGCTCGCGAACTGGACCAGCCGCGAGCCGCGGCTGAAAGCCTCCATTCTGGTCGGGCAGGACGACACCGAGGCGGCGCTTGCCGAGATCGAGCGCTGCGCCAGGATCGGTCAATATGTGCAGATCAACGTGTCGCCGCGCGCCAACGAGCCGCTCGGCCGCCACCGCTACTGGCCGATCTATGCCCTGGCCGAGGAACTGGACCTGCCGCTCGGCATTCATGTCGGCGGCTATGGCGGTCACGCGCCGGCCGGCGGCGGCTGGCCGTCTTATTATGCCGAGGAACACCAGTCGAATGCGCACACGATGGCCGCAACGCTGACAAGCCTGGTGGTCGAGGGCGTGCTGGAGCGTTTCCCGCGCCTGAAGATCGTGTTCATCGAGGGCGGGTTTGGCTGGATTTCATGGACCATGTGGCGAATGGACCAGCATTTCGAACGCTTCCGCAGTGAGGTTCCGCATCTCAAGCGGCGTCCGTCCGAATATGTGCGCGAGCATTTCTGGTTCACGACCCAGCCGATCGACGAGCCCGACGAGGCCAAACACCTGCGGTCCCTGATCGAATGGGTCGGGGTCGATCGGCTGCTGTTCTCGTCGGATTATCCGCATTGGGATTTCGACGATCCGCGGTTTGCGTTCCGCACACCGCTCTCCGACGCCGAACGCCAGAAGATTTTCAACGGCAATGCGCGTGCGCTTTACAGGCTCTGATCGCCGCTCATGACCCGTCACATTGTCGCCCGCACCACCGACATTCCGCCCGGCGGCAACAAGGTGGTCGCCCTGGACGGCCGCGACATCGTCGTGTTCCATGTCAACGGCGAGTTCTTCGCGCTGCTCAACCGCTGCCCGCACGCCGGTGCGCCGCTCGACAAGGCGGCCTGCGTCGCGCGCCTGACCTCGCCGGAGCCCGGAATCTATCAGCGCTCGCGGGTCGGCGAGTTGCTTCGCTGTGCCTGGCACGGCTGGGAATTCGACATGCGGACCGGGCAATCCTGGTTCGACCCCACGCGCTTCAAGGTGCGGACCTATCCTGTCGTCATCAAGGATGGCGAGACCCTGGCCAAGGGGCCTTACGTGGCGGAAACCTTCCCGGTTCACATCGAGGACAGCTACGTCATCATCGAGACGTGACCAACCAGCCTAACGCGCGCGCAAGCGGGTCTGTTCGGGCGTGCTCTCGCTCATCGCCGCGCGCCTGTCGGCGACGGCATGATCAAACAATTCGAGCACGAGGCCGAAGGCCGCCAGGTCTTCTTCGTCGATGGCGCCGTCGTCGTGGCACTCGAGCGTTTCACGGATCATGGCATCCACCTCGCGCTGCATGGCCAGCAATTCCTCGACGGATTGCGCCGTACGCACCTTGGAAATCATCGCCATGATTTGGTTGCGGAACCCGGTGGTTTCCTCCCTTTCGTCGCGCTTGACATACTGACTCAACCAGGCGCCGGCCGAACCAAGCCCCGAAAGGAGCAGCAATGCGAACCAGAAATAATCGCCGTATCGATCAAGGAACGTACGCTCGTTGCCGTCGATGTAGGCCCCCGCACCCCGATGCACCAGCAGTTCGGCGTCCTTGTCGGTGTCCGGTTTCTTGAGGTGTGCCGCACCGGGCACCTGCTTGGCCAGCGACTGACGAACGGCAAACAGTTGCCGGGCCAATGATGCGACCGTCGTTTCCGACAAGACTTTTCGGGCGACGATCAGGTGATTGACGCTGATGGTATCGACCTTGTCGTCGGGCCAGGCCGGCGACGAATTGAAAACACTGCCGGGAATTTCCTCGGATTCAAAGAGCGGGTGCTTCAGGGCGATCGCGTCCGATACGTCGATCGGGAGAAACTTTGGCTCGCCTCTGGTGCGCGCGGTCGCGGCGAGCGCCTCGGCGGTGATCTTGCTGTCCAGCGGCCCCACCGCCATGAACGCATCTAGGTTGGCGTCGTGGGAAAGTTCCTCGATCTGGTTGGTGCCGAACTGCGTGACCGCAACCTTGTCGGGCGCGACACCCGATTCAGTCAGGATCACCCTGAGCAGTGCGGCATTGGCCGGCGTTCGGCCGATAACGCCAACCCTGTGCCCTGCGAGATCGCCGATCTCCTTGATTTTCGGCGCCGGCTGTTTCTTGGCGCCCTTGGCCGGAAGGCCGGAAGGTGACCATAGCACGACGAAGTTCTTGCGCACGATGGCGACGGTTTCGGCGTCGGCCGGCATGTCGAGGTCGCCGCGAGCGACCGCCAGGTCGGCTTTGGCAGCGCCAAGAAGCGCGAGGCTTTGCACCGCGCCGTCGGTTGTGATCGGAGACAGCCTGACATGGCTACGGTCGTGTGCGAAGGTTTCGGCCATCGCCTGGATCAGCTTGTGATCGTCACTTCCCGGCGGCCCGACGGCGATCCGGAGCGTTACCGGCTGTAGCACGTAGTATAGTGCGGCTGCCGCCACACCAAAACCAAGCAACCCGGCAGCCAGCAACAGGAGTAAGGAGTTCCTCCTTTTCCGGTGCCGGCGGGGCACGTCTCTGGTTGCGCTGAAATCGTCGGATGAGGACATTGCGGCTGCCAGGTTGAAGCAAATCCGGAAGGCTTTTCGGTCTTGGGAATACCACGTTTCCCGGCCCGGGTCAGATCGGCATTGGCCCGGCCGACGTCGAGCGGGTGACAGGGTTAATCCCGAATCCGGCGCCGAGGCGGTTTCCAGAGCAATTTTTCGCGTGTGGTCTCAACAAGCGCGATGCTGGTGCTATAAGGCTGCTTCGGTGGCGATTTCCATAACGGGTGCGAGCGGATGTCGAAGCAGTCGATGCGCGAGGAGGCCGAGCGCCTGATCCGCGAAACCATGGAACGCAAGAACCTTGTCGTGAAGCAGGGCAATACCCGCATCGAGGCGGTTTGCGGAAAATGCGGCGCGCCAAACCGCATCTCGGCGGAAAAGGGCGCGACACGGGTCAAATTCGCCTGCAAGCAATGCGGCCACAAGCAAGAGACGCTGTGAAATCGTTCTGTCGGCGGCTTACTTGATAACTTCGCGGACGGTGCGGTGATCCGGTCGGGCAAGGCCTGCATTTCGCGCGATTACCGAATTCCACCACGCGTCCAATATCTTGCGGTCGCAGCGCAGCCTCACGCTCATGCCATCGGCGAACCTGATCCAGTCCGCAAAACGGTGGCTGGGCACCGCGATGACGACTGGAATATCCGCGCTCAAGGCGCGCTCGACCAGAAACGAGAGGCCTTTGCCCTCGCGCTCCTGCCGTCCGAACCGGTTGATGATCACGAGGTCGGCGCCCTGATCGATGGCGCTTGCGACCCGGGCGCCGGCATCGAGCAACTGGCCGACGTCCAGCCTGCAGCCGGTCGCGCAGGCGCCGAGATCCTGAAACAGTTGTAGCTCCTCGCCGGTATCGACCAGCATCGCGGACAGTCTTGGCGCATCGACGCAATGGTGCCCGATTTGCACCAGGCCTGCCACGCGATAGCCGCCGGCCTTGAGGTCGGACGCAAAGCCGCGCAGCATTTCGTCGGGGTCCTGATCCCCTTCGTAGACCAGGGCCGCAAGGTCGCATTGTGAGTCAAACATCGGACGCTTCCGTTGACCGTTAGCCTCGCCGCCTGGAAGTCGGAGGTGACCACGGCGGCGCCATCGACACTATATCCAATCGTATATCACGCTTTCGGATGCGAGGCCACAGCGGCAGCAGGGCAGACCGGCCAAAAACCGGGCTGGACGATTCGTTCGCCATTGCGATATATTCAATTGAATATAACGACTACCGGAGCCTGACGATGGAGATCGACACCCAGTCGCTGACCACCTGCGAAGTCGCCGCCGATGGCGGCGCTATTTCGCTTGGTTTTGTCGATGCCACCGGCAATCCCGCGACCATCCGGTTATCCCTGAACGCGGTTGGCGCGCTCGCCATGACGCTGCCGGGACTGATCGACAAGGCCCTGCAGACGCGCTTCGGCGATCGCAGCCTGCGCTATGCCTACCCGCTGGAGTCATGGGTGGTCGAGCAGTCATCCGATCCCGCCCAGGGAATGGTGACGCTGAAAACGGTCGACGGGTTCAGCGTCTGCTTCTCCATCCCGCGCCAGCAGCAGAGCGAACTCGGCGAGGCGCTGGTGGCGCAGCCTGCGACGACGGTGACGTTGAGGGCGCACTAAAGCGGGATGAATTTAGGTTGAGGTGCAGCGACGATCAGTCGCTGCTCCCTCTCCCCGCTTGCGGGGTCGAGACGAGCGAAGCTCGCTCTTAGAGGGTTGGGGTGAGGGGGACTCACGTCAAAGCCGGACTCGCGGATAGTCCCCCTCACCCGATCACTTCGTGATCGACCTCTCCCAGCAGGCGGGGAGAGGTGACCGAACTCGCACATGCGCCGATTCAACTAAAGCCATCATGATCTAGCCATCATCGGGCGCGTATTGGTGCGGACCGCTGGCGCCGATCCGAAAGGCTTCATCCCGCCTGGAACAGCCGGCGTGAGGCAATCCGGGCGCCTTCGCTCAGGGCCGCCAGTTTGGCCCACACCACGTCTTCCGCGACGCGGCCGGCGCCGGCGGAGGTATCAAACCCGCAGTCGGTGCCGGCGATGACGCGGCTGGGATCGCCAAGTGTCCTGGCGACGCGTTCGATCCGCTCGGCCACCACTTCCGGATGCTCGACGAAATTCGTCAGTGAATCGATCACGCCGGCGACGACGATCTGGTCGTCGGCGATCGCGCGCCCCTCGAGACATTGCACTTCATGGGCGTGGCGGGGATTGGCGAACGGCAGCACCAGGGCGCCAACGTTCATGCGTGCGATCAGCGGCAGGATCGTCGCCAGCGGCACGTCGCGATCGTGCGGCCCCTCATAATTGCCCCAGCACACATGCATGCGGACCCTGTCGCGCGGAATGTTGCGCAGCGCCTCGTTGATGGTCGCCACCACGCGCTCGACGAAATCGAGAAAATCGGACTCCGGGCGATCCTGAAACGAAATGTGGTGCTCGAGCGCGAGATCGGGGCAGTCAAGCTGAAGCAGAAAGCCCTGCGCCGATATCGCTTCGTATTCGACCTGCAGGGCACGGCCGACGGCGGCGAGATAGGCGTCCTCGGTGTCGTAGTACTCGTTGCGGATCGCGGCCACGACGATGCCGGGCGACGGCGCGGTGAGAAACGCCTCCATGAAACCGCTCCGGCCGGCCGCCGCGCGGGCACGCAAGACATCACGGAAGTCGGCGCACTCACGTGTCGCTTCCGCGGCGCCGGTGTAGCGGATTTCGCCGATAACCTTCGGCGGCGCGAAGCTGCTGACCATTTCCCTGGCCGCATTCTGCTGCTCCATCGCCTGCTTGAAAACCGGGTAGCGCTCGACATCGGCGCGCGGCCACCGCTTCCAGGTCCCGCCAAAGCCGGTCATTCGGTGCCTGACATGGAGGAAGAATCCCTCGCGCTGCTGCTCCCCGTTATTGCCGATATCGATTCCGGCCTCGATCTGTTTCGGCACGATCCCTTGCAGGGCGGCATGGCCGGCCTGTTCGATCTCGGCCGTGTCGACGACTTCGCCACGCGCGCGCCTGGCATAAAGCTTCGTCAACCCGGGCGGACGCGGGAGGCTTCCCGTATGCGTTGTAAGAATACGGTCGTTACTGCGTTGCATGGTCGTTCTGGCTCCCATTAAACGTTGGCGGCGCCCGGCACTGCCTAGTCCGGCGCCGATCGATCGGCTTCGACGGGGACGCCCGAGATTCCGCCGGTCCGGATTCGCTCAATCATCGAGCTCAGGCCCATGACGACGAGCGGGACCACCAGGGCCACATAGGCATTGTCGATGCCGAATGGATTGCCCATCACGAACCAGGCGATGGTCGCTACCAGCGAACCCACGATGCTGAACAATGCTCCGGTTCTGGTGCCGAACCACGGCGCGTAGAACACCAGCAGCACCAGCACCGAAAGCGATGCCCTGATCGCCTTGGCCAGGAACGTCATCTGCAGAATGTTCGGCGTATAGATCGCCAGGACGATCGGAAGCAGGCCGACGATGATCGTGGTGACGCGAATGAATTTCAGCGACCGCTGCTCATCGGTATCCCTGGTCACGAACCGGGCATAGAAATCCTTGTAGAGAAGCGTCGCGGTTGAAACGCTGATCGCGGCGATGGTGCCGAACAGCGACGCCGCCAGTCCTGCCGCGACCACGCCCGCCATCACCCCATTCATATCGGCGATCAAGGCGGAGAACGCGTTGATGGATTTGATGTTCGGGAACAGCGCCAGCGAACACATTCCGATCAGCGCGGTGGCGATGCCGAACGGCACCAGCAGCAGCGCGGTGTACAGGCTCGCGGCTTTGGCCTTTTGCCGGGTTTCAACCGTGTTGATGGCCTGAATGACGTATTGGGTGGAGAACGTGGCGCCAATGCCGGCGATGAACCAGGCAAAGATCTGGCTCCAGCCGACATTGGTCCAGGAAAACATCTCGCCGGGAAGACGGGCCTGCAATTCCCCGAAGCCGCCGACCCTTGTCAGTCCGAAGTACAATGCGACCCCGATGCCGATATATTTCATCAGCGAATGGATCACGTTGGTGTAGACCACGGACTTCATTCCGCCCATGAAGACGTAGAGAACCGCGACGACGCCGCAGATCACGGTGGCGAGCGTGCGATCCACCGCGAGCAGCGCGCTCAATATCGCGCCGCCGCCCGCATACAGCGCGACGGCGACGATCTGCAGCGCAAAGATCATCACCAGCGAGGTGGCGATCTTGGTCTGCGGCCCGTAAACCTCGGCAAACACCGCGGAGATCGTGTTGTGCCCCGACTCCTTGTATTTCCCGGCGAGGAAATAGGCATAGAACAGAAAGCCGGCGCCGAGCGCGATGATGTTCCACGACGCGGAGATGCCGAACCTGTAGGCTTCCTGGGCGGTGCCGACGCTCGCCGACGTTCCGATGAATTCGGACATCAGCATCAGGCCGACCAGAACGGCGGGGATGCCCGAATGGCCGCTGGTGCCCTGCGTAAAGGTCGTCGTCGTGGTGACGGACCGCTGGACCAGGGTCGTGAGCAGGCCAAGACCGGCCATGTATCCAACGACGATCGCCAAGGCCAGATAGTTGGTCTGCATTCCCGGTCCTTCCAGGCCGGTACCCTGATCGGGCATCCGGCGAGCGAACAGCCTCGCACATCCGCATGTCCCTGAACAAGTTGATGGGACGGCCCGCGGTGATTTGCCCGACGGGCTGTTTTGCGATTCGGCTGTCTAGTGCCGCGAGATCGCGAAGCAGCGTCCCGCCGTCATTGCCTGCGACAAACGCGAAGCGTTTACGCAAGGGAGCGCAAGCGACGAAGCAATCCACGCTTGCTTTCTTGTCGCACGATGGATTGCTTCGCTTGCGCTCGCAATGACGAATAGCGTTGAGCTCGGGCTATCGCCCGGCTTGACCGGGCAACCCAGTATTCCAGAGGCGGTACCGATCAATCGCAAGGCCGCGGCGTACTGGATACCCCGCTTGCGCGGGGTACGACGACTTCTTTTGCAGCCGACATTGTGCGTGCGCGCCCCAGCCATGACCGCCGCTAAGCACCCTTCACAAACGCGGCGAACGCTTCGGCGTAGTCCGGGTGCCAGCGCGACAGCGCGGGGCGGTTTTCGACGATGTCGCCGGCGGCCCAGAGAATGCGGCGCTCGTCCAGCTGTCGCGGCACATCGTTGTCCGGACAGAGAATGTAAAAGTCGCCGCGCGTTACCCGCTCGATCATGAAGTCGACGGTCTGTTCCGGCGTCCACGCCGCGGCCGGTTTTTCGGAGCGGCCCTTTGCGGTGAGACCGGTGAAGACAAATCCGGGGATGAACAGATGCGCGCTGATCTTGCCGCCGGCAGCGTTGCGCAACTCGTGTTGCAGGGCCTCGGTAAAGGCCTTCACGCCTGCCTTGGAAACATTATAGGCGGGATCGCCGGGCGGGGTTGTGATGCCTTGCTTGGAGCCGGTGTTGATGATGAGGCCCGGCCGCCCGCGCTCGATCATGCGAGGCGCAAAAACCTGCGAACCATGGATCACGCCCCAGAGGTTGACGCCGAGAATACGCTGCCAGTTCGGCAGCGGACCGAACATCGCGCTGCCCGGCTGGATGCCGGCGTTGTTCATCAGAATGTCGGTGCCGCCGAACCGTTCTCGCACGGCGCCTTCCAGTTCCGTCACCTCCTCGACGCGGCTGACATCGATTGCGCGCGCCAGGATATTGGCGGCGCCGCCGGGCGCTGCCGATGATAGTGCGGTTTCGGCCGCCTTGAGTCGATCGCCGCCGAGATCGGCGATACAGACTTTCATGCCGAGACGCGCAAATGTTTTCGCGGCGGCAAGGCCGAGGCCAGAGGCGCCGCCGGTGACGACGGCAACGTGGTTGGGAGACATGGCTGGATGGGGCACGGAAGGTTCCTCCCGGATGGGATCAGCTTGGCGCATCACTATGCCAAAGCCGCGCATGAAGCATGCACGAAATGGCATGGGAGCTCCTCATTCGGCGCTCTCTACAAACTGCTCACCGGCTTTACGGTTTCACACCGCCGCTATAGAATTTTACATATAACGATCGCAGAAACATCGGTCGACCCCAGGGGAGTGCAGACATGGCTGTAACGCAGGCAATTCCGATCACGCGCCATCCTTATGCGGATGGTTCCTACAAGAAGATGCTGATCGACGGCCAATGGGTCGACGCTGCATCCGGCAAACGCTTCGAGACCCACAACCCGGCGACCGGCGAATTGCTGGCGACCGTCGCCGAGGGCGACGCCGAGGACATCAATCGCGCGGTGGCCGCCGCGCGCCGTGCCTTCGAGGGGCCGTGGAGCAAGGTGAAGCCGTTCGAGCGGCAGAACCTGTTGTTGAAACTCGCCGATCTCGTGGAGAAGAATTTCGAGGAGCTTTCGCAGCTCGACACGCTCGACATGGGCGCGCCGATCAGCCGTACCCGCGGCAACAAGCTGCGCGTGCTCGGCATGCTGCGTTACTACGCGGGGCAGGCAACCGCGCTGCATGGCGAGACCATCGAGAATTCGCTGCCCGGCGAAATCTTCTCCTACACGCTGAAGGAGCCGGTCGGGGTCGTCGGCGCGATCATCCCATGGAACGGCCCGCTCGGCGCCAGCGTCTGGAAAATCGGCCCTGCGATCGCCACCGGCTGCACGGTGATCCTGAAACCCGCGGAGGAAGCGCCGCTGACCTCGCTGCGGCTCGGCGAACTTTGCATGGAAGCCGGCATCCCGCCCGGCGTCGTCAATGTGGTGGCGGGATTTGGCGAGACCGCGGGCGCGGCGCTGGCCTCGCATCCGGGCGTCGACAAGGTCGCCTTCACCGGCTCGCACGTCACCGGTCAGTCGATCGTCAGGGCGTCGGCCGGTAATCTGAAGCGGGTGTCGCTCGAGCTTGGCGGCAAATCGCCTGACATCGTGTTTGCCGACGCCGATCTCGACGCGGCGGTGCCGGGCGCGGCGATGGCGGTGTTCGCCAATTCCGGGCAGATCTGCAGCGCGGGGACGCGGCTGTTTGTCGAGAACAAGGTGTATGACGAATTCGTCGGCCGCGTCGCCGAATTCGGCAAAAAGCTGCAGGTCGGCAACGGCCTCGACCCCAATACGCAAATCGGCCCGCTGGTGTCGGAACAGCAGCTCGAACGGGTCTCGGGCTATCTCGCCATCGGCCAGAAGGAAGGCGCCAAAGCGCTCGCGGGCGGCGCCCGGCTCACCGAAGGCGCGCTGTCGAAAGGCTATTTCGTGCCGCCGACGGTGTTCGCCAACGTCCAGGACAATATGCGGATCGCGCAGGAGGAGATCTTCGGACCCGTCATTTCCGCGATCTCGTTCAAGGATCCGGACGAACTGATCCAGCGCGCCAATGCCACGACCTTCGGCCTCGGCAGCGGCGTTTGGACTAAGGACGTCGGCAAGGCGCACCGTGTCGCCAAGGCGCTTCGCGCCGGCTCGGTCTGGGTCAACTGCTATCAGGCGATGGACCCGGCGGTGCCGTTCGGCGGCTACAAGATGAGCGGCTATGGCCGCGAGTCCGGCAAGCAGCACCTGGAAGAATATCTCAACGTCAAGGCGGTCTGGATCAAGACCGCGTAGGACGTTGGAATAAGAGAGATGGCGTTGAGTTGGTTCACCTCGCCCCGCTTGCGGGGAGAGGTCGGATTGCGGAGCAATCCGGGTGAGGGGACTTTCCGCGAGTTCGAGTGCGTGGAGGGTCCCCCTCACCCCAACCCTCTAAGAGCGAGCTTCGCTCGTCTCGACCCCGCAGACGGGGAGAGGGGGAGATGGTTCATCGGGTGGCGGCGGCTTCGGCCGCCGCTTTTTCAACGGCTCGTGCTCACATATTGAGTGACTACAGAAACTTCAGTGACTAGAGAAAAAATCGGGGCAAGATGAATTTTCCTTCGTTGTTTTCGCCGCTCCGGGTCGGCCCCTACCGGCTGCAGCATCGGGTGGTGATGGCGCCGCTGACGCGGATGCGGGCGGAGCGAACGAGCTTCGCGCCGCGGGCGCTGAATGCGGAATATTACGGCCAGCGCGCCACGCCGGGCGGTCTGATCATCGCCGAAGCCTCGCCCGTGATGGCCACGGGGCGCGGCAATCCGGCCACCCCCGGCATCTATTCCGATGCGCAGATCACGGGATGGCGCGGCGTCGTCGATGCGGTTCATGCCAAGGGCGGGGTGATCTTTCTCCAGCTCTGGCATGTCGGCCGCGTCTCGCATTCCTCGTTCCAGCCCGGCGGCCTGCTGCCGGTCGCTCCCTCGGCGGTGCCGATTACCGGCAACGGCATGATGGCGATGACCGCCGACGGCAAAATGGTGCCGTATGAGACGCCGCGCGCGCTCGAAACCGCCGACGTGAAAGGAATTGTCGAAGCGTTTCGGCAGGCTGCCATCAACGCGATGAAGGCCGGGTTCGATGGCGTCGAGATTCATGGTGCCAATGGCTATCTGCTCGAGCAATTCCTGCAGTCGCACACCAATCTGCGCACCGATCAATATGGCGGCGCGATCGAGAACCGCGCGCGGCTGTTGCTGGAGATCACCAAAGCCGCGATCGAGGTATGGGGCGCCAACCGCGTGGGCGTGCGATTGTTGCCCTATGGCGTCGCCAATGGCAGCGGCGAAGCCGATCCGATGCCGCTCTACAGCCATGCGATCAAGGCGCTCGATGCGCTTGGGCTCGCTTATCTGCATTTCATCGAGCCGCGGTCGAGCGGCGCCGGCCGCGCCGAGGTCAACCATCAGAACGTGCCGTCGGCGATGGTGCTGTTCCGCCCGATCTGGCGCGGCGTCCTGATCTCGGCCGGTGGGTTCACCGGCGAGACGGCGGAAGCCGCGATCGCCGAAGGTCACGCCGACGCCATCGCGTTCGGCCGCATCTTCATTTCCAACCCCGATCTGCCGCGCCGTCTGCAACACGGTTTCCCGTTGACGCCCTATAACCGCGCGACCTTCTATGGCGGCGAGGAAGCGGGCTATACTGATTACCCCGTGTATGGCGAGTTGGAGCGGGCGTGACGACCCAATCGTCATTGCGAGCCAACGGGTCGCGCGAATGCGCGCCCGATGACAGGCTCCGCGAAGTAATCCATGAGGCCGCCAGGGAAGAATGGATTGCATCGTCGCTTTCGCTCCCTTGCGCAAACGCTTCGCGCTTGTCGCAGGCAATGACGACGGAGCCGAGAGACGCAAATGCCAAAAGCACCAAAGATGATGGGAGTTGCAACCGGCCAATGCCTGTGCGGCAGCGTCTGCTTCGAGATCGATGTTCCGGCGCGCTGGGCCTGGCACGATCATTCCGCGTCAAGCCGGCGCGCGCATGGCGCGGCCTATGCCACCTATGTCGGCAGCTGGCGCAAGCGCTTTCGCATTACAAAAGGCGAGGCGGGGATCGCGCGTTTCGACGACAAGACCGCAAAGGCCACGCGCAGCTTCTGCAAGCGCTGTGGCACGCCGCTGATTTACGAACGCGCGCGCTCGCCGCACATGGTCAACATCCCGCGCGCGCTGTTTTCGGGGCGCACCGGCCGGCAGCCGCTCTATCACGTCGCGATCGAAGAGCTGCAGGAATGGATCTATGCCGGCGAACCGCTGGTGCCGCTGAAGGGCTTTCCGGGCGTGGTCTGGCAGCGCTCGAAAAAGAAGAAACGGCCGGATCATGAAGGGATGTTCTAGCCGCGCCGTGTCACTCGTGCCCGGACGCAGTGCAGATCGAAGTGCTGCACTGCTGAGCCGGGGCCCATCAATTCGGGCGCTCGCGAGCCGCGTGGGTCCCGGCTCAGCGGTGTACCGCCAACTGCGCTGCACCGCGTCCGGGACACGATTGCTGGGATTCCGCCGCGCAGGGCAGCCATGAGCGCGCTTCCTTGATCTCATCGTCCTGGATCAGTCATGATGTCGAAAATCCCGACGGCAATGGGCGCGGGCAGGAGGAGACATGAAGAATCGCATTACCGGGCGCTCGGCGTTCCTCGCATTGCTCAAGGACGAGGGCATCACGCATCTGTTCGGCAATCCCGGCACCACCGAACTGCCGATCATGCATGCGCTGAAGGATCATCCTGACCTGACCTACGTGATGGCGATGCAGGAGAGTCTCGTGGTCGCCATCGCCGATGGCTACAGCCGGGCGTCGGGCCGCCTGGTTGCCTGCAATGTTCATGTCGCGCCGGGGCTCGGCAACGCGATGGGCTCGCTCTACAACGCGCAGTTCACCGGTACGCCGATGATCCTGACCGCCGGCCAGCAGGAGCAGGGCCACGGGTTGATGGAACCGCTGCTGTATGGCCCGCTGGTCCGGATGGCCGAGCCGCTGGTGAAATGGGCGGTCGAGGTGACGCGGCTAGAGGATCTGCCGCGGATCGTGCGCCGCGCCGCCAAGATCGCGACCACGCCGCCGACCGGGCCGGTGTTCATTTCGCTGCCGGGCGACATCCTCAACGCGGAAGCCGGCATCGAACTCGGCCGCTCGACCCGGGTCGATACCCGTGTCAGACCTTCCGACGAGGCGCTCAAGACGCTGGCGGTGCGTATCCTGAAAGCGCAGCGGCCCGCCATCATCGCCGGCGACGAGATCGTCAAGAGCGATGCGCTGCGGGAGGCCGCCGATTTGGCCGCGGCGCTCGGCTGCCCCGCGTTTCAGCAGTCGGTGCCTTATGGAGCGCATTTCCTGTCGGAGAGCCCGTGCTTCATGGGCGCGCTGTCGCGCTCGCAACCGCAGGTGCGCGAGGTGCTATCGCCCTACGACCTCCTGATCGTGCTCGGCGCCGATCCCCTGCGGATGTCGGTGCATAGCGAGGTCGATCCGTTGCCCGAGGGGCTGCCGATGGTGCAGATCGGTCTCGTCGACGGGGATCTCGCCAAAAATTACAGCGCGGAGATCGCGCTGAAGGCCGACGTCAGGGAGACCCTGCGCGCGCTGGTGCCGGCGCTGAAATCGATCGGCGGCGCAGCGCTGGAGGCCCGCGCCAGGCAGGGCGTCGCGGCGCTGGCGGCGAGCAACTGGACGGCGCGGCGCGCAACGCTGGTCGGGCAAATTTCGGGAAAAAAGGATCGCTCGCCAATCGATTGCGATTATCTGACGTTGCAGCTGGTCGAGGCGATGCCCGACAACGCCATTCTCGTCGACGAGGGACTGACCTCCTCGCGGCGGACGCTGGCGCTGCGCCCGCATCGCGATCGCTTCGGTTATCATGCGCTGGCGTCGGGCGGCATCGGCTGGGGATTGCCGGCGTCCGTCGGCGTCAGCCTGGCCAACCCCGATCGGCCGGTGGTTTGTTTCTCCGGCGACGGCAGCGCGATGTATTCGATCCAGGCGCTGTGGACCGCCGCGCATCACAAGCTGCCGCTGACGGTGGTGATCGCCAACAATGGCGGTTACCGCATCATCAAGCAAAGGCTGCTCGCGTTTCATGGCGACGACCATTACGTCGGCATGGATTTCGCCGACCCGCCGGTGGATTTTGCCGGCATGGCCAAATCGCTCGGGCTTGAGTCAACCCGGATCACCAGGCCCGAGGATTTGAAGTCGACGCTGGCGGCGGCGTTCAGGCGGCCCGGCGCCAAGCTGATCGAGGTGATGGTGGACGGCACGGTTTAGCGCTTCCCCCGTCATCCTGAGGTGCGAGCGCAGCGAGCCTCGAAGGATGAGCGGCCCGGGCCGTCGTCCTTCGAGACGGCCGCGTCGCGGCCTCCTCTGGATGACGGGGATAGCCCGAGTTTGCCGCGATTCATTCTGCCGCCGCGCGCGGCCGATACTGCGCGGCCGGATGCGGCGCGGCGAGCCGGGCGCGGCCGGCGCCGAACAGTTTTTCGCGCAAAGTCCCGGGCTGGTAGGCGGCCTTGTAACGTCCGCGCTTGACCAGCTCCGGCACCAGCATGTCGGTGATGTCCCCGAAATCGCCGGGCGAAATCGCAAACGGTACGTTCAGGCCGTCGACGTCGGTCTGGTCGAACCATGCCTCGATCGCGTCGGCGACCTGCGCGGGCGTGCCGATCGCAACCGGCCCGATGCCGCCGATGCCGACATGCTGGGCGACCTCGCGCACGGTCCAGACCCGGTCCGGATCGGCGCGGGTGATGTTGTCCATCGCGCTGCGGCCGGCGTCGTTTTCGACGTGGCGAACCTGCTGGTCGAGATCGTAGGTCGAGAAATCGACGCCGGTCCAGCCGGACATCAGGGTCAGCGCGCCTTCGGCGCTGACGTGGCTGCGATAGTCGGCGTATTTGGCTTTGGCCTCGGCCTCGGTGCGGCCGAGAATGATGGTGAACATGCTGAACATCAGGACTTCCGCCGGATTGCGCCCGGCCTTCGCGGCGAGGTCGCGAATGGCGGCGACGCGCGGCGCGATCACTTTGGCCGATGGTCCCGACATGAAGACGCATTCGGCGTGCTCGGCGGCGAACTGGCGCCCGCGCGGCGAGGTGCCGGCCTGATACAGTACCGGCGTGCGCTGCGGCGAGGGTTCGCAGAGATGAATGGCGTCGAGCCGGTAATTCTTCCCCTGGTGCTGGACGCGATGCACCTTGGAGGGGTCGGCGAAGATGCCGCGTGCGCGATCGCGCAGCGCGGCGTCGTTTTCCCAGCTTCCTTCCCAGAGCTTGTAGACCACCTCCATATATTCGTCGGCGACATCGTAACGGTCGTCATGCGCGGTCTGCTTGTCCTTGCCGGCGCCTTTGGCCGCGCTGTCGAGATAGCCGGTCACCACATTCCAGCCGACCCGTCCCTCGGTGAGATGGTCGAGCGTCGACATCCGCCGCGCGAATGTATAGGGCGGCTCGTAGGACAGATTGGACGTCACCCCGAAGCCGAGATTTTCGGTGACCGAAGCCATCACCGGGATCAGCAGCAACGGATCGTTCGCCGGCGTCTGCGCGGCGTTGCGCAGCGCCGCATCCGGGCTGCCGCCGTAGACGTCGTAGACGCCGAGCACGTCCGCCAGGAACAGGCCATCGAAGCGTCCGCGTTCCAGCGTCCTGGCCAGATCGAGCCAGTAGGGCAGGCGGTTGTAGTCGGCGGTGCGGTCGCGCGGATGGGTCCACAGCCCCGGCGATTGATGCGCGACGCAGTTCATGGCGAAGGCGTTGAGTCGGATTTCTTTTTTCATGACAACGTAACTCTGAATGGATTGTCGCGCGGCATGGCTGTCGCGCGACCATTACAGGGCAGAAAACTAGCGGCCGGCCTGCTTGAACGGCAATTCGGCATCGGCCGGCGGCGCCACGCGCGCGACGTTGAGCGTCATCGAGACGACGTCGTAGTATCCGTTCACCGCGACCAGGTCCATGATGCCCGCTTCACCGAATTTTTCCAGCGCCCTGACCATTCCAGCAGTTTCTATTGCCGTCGTCTCCGAATTTCTTACCGTCGACTAGAGACATCGGTGCAAATTCGTCGTACCGTGCCAACACGGACGAGCGTTTTGCTCTGACGGACGCCGCTCATTATGCACTGATACGTCATTAGTTGTCCAGAAAACGCATTAAGCAAACAAATTTGGAGCCAAAATGAAATTTGGGAACGTCTTGATCCTTGCGTCGACGCTCGCTACCGCAATTCTTCCGCTGACTAACGTTGCTTCGGCGCAAATTGTGGCACTGGGGGCCAGTAACGTAGAGGGCTACGGCGTTAGTTCCTCGGAAGCATGGCCAGCTCAACTGGAAAGCATACTGAGGGCCAAGGGCTCGAGCGCCCATATAACCAACGCCGGCGTTTCTGGTAATACCACCGGCGAAGTTCTTGCTCGCCTGTCGAGCGCGGTCCCGGATGGAACAAGGGTTGTTATCCTGGGCATCGGCGCGTTTAACGACGTCAGAACGGGTGGCAGTGTCGACGGTGCCCGGGCCAATATCGCTACGATCAAAAAGCAACTAACGGGTCGCGGCATCAGGGTAGTTGATGCGCTTGGGACCATGAAGTCGGTTATGCATCAGCCAGGCATGCTGCAAGCCGACCATATTCATCTCACGGCAGAGGGACACCACAGGCTCGCGATGCAATTGGCCGGGTCCGTAAGGTAACGGGGATATACCGTCGCGCGATTGCAATTCGCGCGACGGGCCTGATCTCAACTATTTGCAAATACAATTCAGAAGCTCTTACTGTCAGTCCGCCAGTCAAAGGCATGATGTGACCAGACCAGCGCGAACCAACATCTTCAGGAAAGGTTTTGCGGCCGGATTGATTTGTTGGCTGACGTCGACAAGCTTTGCTGTCGCAGAATCCACGATGTTTGCGCCGCCACCGCGCACAATTGTTGACATTACGGCTATCCTGGATCAGCAGAAGCCGGATGTCGGGCGCGCCAGCCGGACACAAGCCGCGGCTGACGCCACTCGCCCTGAAAAAGCAGATGCTCGTACGCTGGTTGCCTTCTATTTCCGTCGCGGCGACGCCCGGTCGGAGTTAGGTCGGTTGTCCGAAGCGATCGCGGACCTGCGAGAAGGAATTGCCATCGGACACGAAAATGGCGTGGACGTAACGGCGCTTCGACGCCAACTAGGATATCTTTATTCGTGGTCAGGCGACAATAAGTCCGCGCTTCAGTCCTTTCTGACAATCGCCCAGGAGAACGATCATCCTGAAACGGAATTGAGCTTGATTGTTTGCTATCGGTTTACCTCCCAAGTCTACATCTATCTCGGCGATCTGGTTCATGCCGAAGAATACGTGAAAAAAAATGACGCGCTGATCGAGAGAAAGCTTCCCGTTCTGGGAAACGACAAGTTTCGCGACGGTTACGTGCGGGAAGTCCATTTCGGACGGGGGCGACTGTTTGAGGCGCGGGGACAATATCGGGAAGCTGAGGAGGAGTATCGTATCGCGTATGACCTCAGCCAGCAGCTGATTAGCACCCTCGCAGGAGCGGTATCTGCGACGTTCCTGAGCAATCTCGAAACCGCTCGCGATAATCTGATCGCATCCGGCGGGCGTGTGAAGGCGCGCCAAGGGCGGTTTGCCGAAGGGGAGGCCGACGCAAGACAGGCACTGCTGAACCGCCTAAGTTCGGTCGGCAAGTACAATCTGACAACGACCCGGACCATACCTTATCTTTCCACAATTTTGATCGAAGAAGGCCGCTACGCCGAGGCAGAAAAGCTCACCCGCGCGGCGATCGAAATCTATCTTGCCATCGGAGCATCGAAGGACTCGCTGGCGTTCGCCTCCAATCTCAGTGAACTCGGAGCAATTTTGGGCCTGCAGGGGCACTGGGACGAAGCCGCCAAAGTGTACGGCGAACTTGAGCAGCAGATTTCGAACTGGGAAAAGGCACGTCGGGACGATCTCTTGTCTAACCCGTCGCGAATATACGCGCTGTACAGGGCCGGCCATCCCGCTACCGGGCTGACGGAAGCGAAGGCGATGGCGCGGCGATTGAAGGATCGCGTTGGCGAAAGCCATTTCGACTATGCAGTTGCGCGAGGCATGGTGGGAGTGGGTCTCGCCGCAGCGGGCCACGACAGCGAGGCTGTCGAGGAGTTTCGTGCCGCTGTTCCTGCTATCGCGGCCGGCTTGACGGCCAGCGTTGACGAAGACAGCTCCGGTGCCGCAGCGCGGAACAATTATGCCCGAATTGTCATCGAATCCTACCTCTCGGTGCTGGCGCGATCGGCCGCAAAGACCAAACAAGATGCTACAGGCGCTGCCGCAGATGCCCTGCGGCTCGCCGATTTGATCCGGGGGCAGTCCGTTCAAAATGCGATTGCCGGCTCTGCCGCCAGAGCGTCCACGAATAATCCGGAACTGGCGGAGTTGGCTCGACAGGAACAAGACCTTCAGAAGCAAATCGGCGCACAGCTGGATTCGCTTAACAGCGCATTGGCGCTTCCGCCCCAAGAGCGCAATAACGATGACCTGCGATCCATCCGCCACCGGATCGACGGACTCCGCGATCAGCGCGCGGCGGCGCGAGAGAAAATCGAAAGCCGGTTTCCGGCCTATTCGGAATTGATTCATCCCAAACCGCCCTCCGTCAGTGACATTCGAAAAGTTTTGAACGCGGATGAGGCGCTTGTTTCGATTTATCTTGGCCAAGACGAGAGTTTTGTTTGGGCAGTGCCGATGGACGGCGAGGTGGCCTTCGCCGCGATTCCGGCCACGCGCAGAGAAATCGAGAGCAAGGTGCTTAGGCTCCGCGAAGCGCTCGAGCCCAATGCGGCAATGATCTCCGATATCCCGGCCTTCGATGTTGCGCTCGGCTACGAGTTATACAGTTCACTCCTGAAGCCGGTCGAGAGTGGTTGGAAGAAAGCAAAAAACCTGATCGTCGTTACCAACGGTGCGCTCGGTCTGTTGCCGCTGTCGCTGCTGCCGACCGCGCCAGCCAAAATCGACGCGAACGACGATCCGTTGTTTGCGAGCTATCGTGCAGTGCCGTGGCTGGCGCGTAAGTACGCCGTCACGACGGTGCCATCCTCAGCGGCGCTGCGCGCCTTGCGCCAGTTGCCACCGGGCAAGCCGGGACGTAGCGAGTTGATTGCTTTCGGCGATCCATTGTTCAGTGCCGAACAAGCAGCCGAAGCTGCGGATGCGGAAACCGCCATCATGGTTGCGGACGCCGGTTTGGCCGCGACGCGCGGGATGCCGCTCAAGCGCCGGTCAAGTCCGAAGCTTGAGGGAATCGATAGCGCCGAACTTGCCATGCTGCCGCGGCTTCCGGATACCGCCGACGAACTAAAGTCGATTGCCGTGGCCTTGCGGGCGGACCCATCGAAGGTTCTTAAACTGGGAAAGAATGCCAACGAGGATGTCGTTAAGACCATGGACCTGTCGCGGATCAAGGTCGTGGCCTTTGCCACGCATGGTCTCGTGCCCGGCGAACTTAGCGGGCTGATACAGCCGGCACTGGCGCTGTCGGCGCCATCGGTCGCTGGGGTTGAGGGAGACGGACTGCTCACCATGGAGGAAATCCTCGCTTTGAAGCTCGATGCCGATTGGGTGGTGCTGTCGGCCTGCAACACCGGAGCGGGCGCCGGCGCCGGCGCGGAGGCAGCCTCGGGTCTCGGCCTTGCATTTTTTTATGCGGGCACGCGAGCGGTGCTCGTTACCAACTGGTCAGTCCATTCACAATCGGCGCGGGCGCTCGTCACGAATCTGTTCAAGCGCCAGGCCGATGATCCGAAACTGGCGCGCGGCGAGGCCCTACGGCAGGCCATGATGGCGCTGGCGGACGGACCAGGCTACATCGATGGTAACGGCAAGACCGAATTCGCGTATGCTCATCCCTTGTTTTGGGCGCCGTATTCCATCATTGGCGACGGCGGCACGCGTTAACGCTTTTATGTTTCAAGTAATAAGGAGAGTTATCGTGAGGGCTCGCCGTTTGGGATTTTTGTTAATTTGTGTTGCGAGTGTGATACCGGTAGCACTTCCTGCTTACGCCGCCGTGGTCTTGATCACGGAGGAAGAATCAAAATTGCCGCCGCTAAAGGGAGCTGTTGCAGCCGATCGACGAGGGATCACCCGGGGTCCGAAAATCGAGTTTATCGCCGACAGCGAACCGAGTCATTCGCCAATGCATTTTCAACTCAAGTTTGTATCGTATGGGGGTGCAAAAATCGACTCGGACTCCATCAAATTCACTTATCTGAAAACACCGAGCGTTGATTTGACTGACCGCGTCAGGCCTTTTGTGCAGGCGACGGGGATTGATATCCCGGATACCCAGCTGCCGGCGGGCGACCATATGTTGCGAGTCGACATTAAGGATTCGGACGGGCGCGTTGGAAGTACGATTTTTTTCCTGAAGGTTACGCCCTGAGGGAGTACCGATGATTTGTCTGTTTTGTTTGAACGACAATGCCTTGGAGGCGCTGGTTTGCGACTCTTGTGCCCGCGACATTACCGTACCGAAATCGCTAATCACCGAGCGCGACGATTTGACCCGGAAGCGCGATGCTCTGCAGGAGGAATTGCTACGGGCCAAGGGTGAGATCGAAAGGCTCAAGCGCGACAAGAAACGTCGATCATCCTGATGGAATGCCCGTTTTGCGCCGAAACCATCAAGTATGAAGCCATCGTGTGCAAGCACTGCTCGCGCGATTTACGAGTTGTGCGCCCGGTTATCCTTGAAATCCAGGAAATCGTTTCTGAACTTGACGGATTGCAGCGCGAACTTGACCGGGTTGATGCCAGCTTGGCGCGAATCCGCTTCCCGTTCCGTTACTTTACCAAACACACGATTGCATATGTGTTGGCGCCTGTCGTCCTCCTGGTAGCGGCTCACATTGTCGTCACGATCAAACTGGATGTTGCCCCGCTCTATCTGCGGCTGGCCTCGGTCATAATCCCGTTGCCGTTCGGTCTGGCACTCTATGCACGACAGAAAATCGGATTTCGCGGCGCCTTCCTGGTCGGTGTCGTGACGGCCGGAATAGCCGTAACATGCATGCTCACGGTAACCGGATTTAACGACAACGTCCCGATCGTCCCGGGGCCCTGGTCGAATGGCGTGAAGTTATCGAATATATCGCGAGTATCGCCCTTGCGTTCGAGACCGGCAACATTTTTGGTTTATTGATCTTCGATGTATTACCGAAAACAATGACTGAGGGCGGAAAGCCTAACGCGGTCGCTTACAAGATCGCGGGACTGCTTGGTCAGCATGTCGGCGAGGAGCAACTCCGCCGGCGCGCACGCTCCATCCAGCGTCTGCTTACCACCGCCGGACCGTTAGTGGGCGTGGTGGTAACGGCAGGTGGATCGATTTACACCGGCCTCAAAAGCATTTTGGGGTGGTAGCCGCGCGGCATGGCTGTCGCGCGGCCATTACAAGGCGAAAGACTAGCGGCCGGCCTGCTTGAACGGCAATTCGGCGTCGGCCGGCGGCGCCACACGCGCGACGTTGAGCGTCATCGAGACGACATCGTAATATCCGTTCACCGCGACCAGGTCCACAATGCCTTGCTCGCCGAATTTCTTCAGCGCCCGCGCATAGATCGCATCGTCGACGCCGTGATCGCGCCGCAGCTGCGTGGTGAACTCCCAGGCAACAGCCTCGTCATCCTTCATGTTGTCGGGCTTTCGCCCGGAGCCGATGGCGGCGATGGTGGCGGGATCGAGGCCGGCCTCGAGCGCCAGCGGCGCATGCGCGTACCACTCATATTGCGAGCCCCAGGCCTGCGCGGTCATCAGGATCGCCATCTCGTTGACCCGCTTGTCGAGCGAGGTGTTGAACCTGACATACTCGCTCACTTTTTGCAGTCGATCCGCCAGCTCCGGGCTGCGCAGCCAGGCATTGAACGGACCACTCATCCGCTTTCTCGGTCCGGAGATGAGGGCGTCGGCAATGCTGCGCTGGGCCGCCGACATTTTTTCGAGCGGAATTTCCGCCATCCGCTCGCCGGTCAGGGCCAGGGCGGAGCCGGCAAACAGCATGCAGACGGCCGAGACGCGAAGGATGGTTTTCAAGGAGCTCTCCCGCGAGACACCCGGTCGAGCGCCGGGCTATGGCGGAAATTGTTGCATTCCGGCAGGCTTTAGCAAAGCCAAATCCTCGCCCTTCCGGCCGGCGGCGTATCCCGGTAACCTGGCAAAATCCGGACGCCGAGTGGAACAAAAAAGAGAACAGATGACCAGAGCCGACGCCATCGCCAGGGCCCGCGATTTTCTTCACTCCGGCGAATTCCTCAGAGAACTCGACCGCAGGGTCGCTTACCAGACCGAGAGCCAGAACCCCGAAAAGCGCGACGCGCTGCGCGCCTATCTCACCGAGGACCTCGCGCCTGCGTTTTCGCAACTCGGCTTTTCGACGCGGCTGATCGAATCTCCGACCGGGAAGAATCCATACCTTCTCGCGGAATACCGCGAGAGCGGATCGGCTCCGACCGTTCTGATGTACGGACACGGCGATGTCGTCGACGGCATGGTCGGGGAGTGGCGCGATCATCTCGATCCGTGGCATACGACCATATCCGGCAATCGGGTCTACGGCCGGGGCACCGCCGACAACAAGGGCCAGCACAGCATCAATATGTCGGCGCTTCGGGCGGTGCGGGAGGCACGCGGCGGCCGGCTCGGCTTCAATGCCAAATTCATCATTGAGACCGGTGAGGAGATCGGGTCACCGGATTTGCGCCAGGTCTGCGAACAGTTGCGCGACGAGCTGAAAGCCGATCTGTTTCTTGCATCCGATGGGCCAAGGCTTTCCGCCGATCGCCCGACGCTGTTTCTCGGTTGCCGCGGCGGCATACGGATTCATCTCGACGTGAACTTGCGCGAGGGTTCGCATCATTCCGGCAACTGGGGCGGTATCCTTGCCAATCCCGCGACCATCCTTGCCAGTGCGATTGCCACGCTTGTCGACGGCAAGGGGCGTTTGCTGGTGGAGCCATTGAAGCCACCGCGCCTTTCGAACCAGATTCGCTCAGCCCTGGCCGACGTGAAGATCGAGCCGATGCCGGATGAGCCGGCGCTCGCTGAAGACTGGGGTGAGGAAGGTCTGTCGGCCGCCGAGCGGCTTTACGCGTGGAACACGCTCGAAGTGCTGGCGATGTCTTCCGGCAACATCGAGAAGCCGGCCAATGCCATCCCCGGACAGGCCTCGGCCGTCCTGCAACTGCGCTTTGTTGTCGGCACCAGGGTCGACAACATTGCCGACGTGATCCGGGCGCATTTGCACGATCGCGGCTTTCCGATGGTCGGGGTCGAGGCGACGCAGAGGTTCGCCGCGTCGCGAACCGATTTCGACAGCCCCTGGGTCAACTGGACCGCGGAATCGATCCGCAAGACGACGGGAAAGCCGCCCGCGGTGCTGCCGAATTTTGGCGGCTCGCTGCCGAATGACGTGTTTTCCGATATGCTCGGCCTGCCCACGATGTGGGTGCCGCACTCCTATCCCGGCTGCTCGCAGCACGCGCCGGACGAGCACATTCTGCTCTCCGTCACCGAAGAGGCGCTGGGCATCATGGCGGGCCTGTTCTGGGATTTGGGCGAAATGCCGCGCGCTTTATGAGGCGCAGCCGTCGGCTGCCGCCAAAGGCGCCTTGCGACGGCCCGACGTTCGGATCATAAAGACAGCTGGATCCGATCGGAAACCCTGTTTCATTCGGTCGCCAAATCTCGGTATTGCGGGAAATGCCTGCTTGAAGCGTATGACGCCACCTTCGAACCCAAGCGACGCTGCAGTGATGGGGGCGTTCGCGGGCATTCCCGCGCTGCTCGATCAAGCCCCTGCCTTGATCCTTCGCGGCCGTACCCTCGACTGTGAATGTCTGCTTGGACCGATCGATCACCCGTTTCATGCCTCGATCCGCGGCGGCAGGATCATCGACCTGACCCCGGCGCCGGTGTTGATGCGGTACTGGCGCTTTTCGTATCGCGCCTCTGCGGTGGCTTGGGCCGAATACTGGAAACCCGTGCCGCGGCCGGGCTGGCACGATCTGCTCGCCCTGACCAAGCGCGAAGAAGCGGTGCTGGAAGGCGACCTGCATCCGTTCATGGCGCATCTGCAATACTTCAAGGATGTGCTGGCGCTGCCCCGGTCGCACCGTCCCACGGTGCCATCATGACCGGCATGATCGAGCCGATGATCGGCCGCTACGTTCATGTCGAGATCGATGGCGATCCGCATCGCATCTATTTCGAGGAAAACGGCGCCGGCGTCCCGCTGGTCTGCCTGCACACGGCGGGGTCGGATGGACGCCAGTGGCGGCATCTGCTTGCAGACGAAGCGTTGGCTAAGAAATTTCGAATCATTGCCTTCGATATGCCATGGCACGGCAAATCGAATCCACCAGCAAGCTGGACCGGCGAGGAATATTGCCTTACGACCGCGCGTTACACGCAGACTATCCGCGCCTTCTGCCAGGCGCTCGCACTGGAGAAGCCCGTCGTGATGGGTTGTTCGATCGGCGGCCGTATCGTTCTCAACCTTGCGATCGAGCACGCCAGGGAATTTCATGCCTTGATCGGTCTGGAAGCCGCCGATTTTCAGGCGCCGTGGTACGATACCAGCTGGCTGCACCGTCCCGACGTTCACGGCGGCGAGGTCTGCGCGGCGCTGGTATCGGGTTTGATCGCGCCGCAAAGTCCTGACGCTTCGCGCCGCGAAACCCTGTGGTGCTACATGCAAAGCGGGCCGGGTGTGTTCAAGGGCGATCTGTACTTCTACCGGGTCGATGGCGATCTGCGTGGCCGCGTCGAGGGCATCGACACCGGCGCCTGTCCGCTTTACCTGCTTACCGGCGAGTACGATTTTTCCTGCACCCCAGACGACACGCGGCGGACGGCCGCGGCAATCAAGGGCGCCAGCCTCACCATCATGGAGCAACTCGGTCATTTTCCGATGAGCGAGAATCCAGAACAGTTTCGTCGCTACATCGCGCCGGTCCTCAATCAGATCCTCGAACAATCCATATCCGACAAACAAGGAGAACACTTATGAAACGCATGAATATCTTGGGCTACGCGCTCGCCGTTGCGTTCTGTGGGAGCCAGGCGAATGCCGAGGAACTCACGGGAACGCTGAAGAACATCAAGGAGACCGGAGCGATCACCCTGGGTTATCGCGACTCGTCGATTCCGTTTTCCTACCTGGACGACAGCCAGAAGCCGGTCGGCTATGCCATGGACATTTGCTACAAGATTGTGGATGCCGTGAAGAAGGAGCTCAAGCTCGACAAGCTTGAGGTCAAGCTCAATCCGGTCACCTCGGCGACACGTATCCCGCTGATGGCCAATGGCACCGTCGACCTCGAATGCGGTTCGACCACCAATAATGCCGAACGACAGAAACAGGTCTGGTTCACCAATACTCATTTCCTGACCGCAAGCCGCTTCGTTTCGAAGAAATCCAGCAACATCAAATCGATCGACGACCTCAAGGGCAAATCGGTGGTCTCGACCTCGGGCACCACCAACATCAAGCAGCTCAACGAGGCCAACGCCGCCCGCAATCTCGGCATCAACATCATTCCGGCCAAGGATCATGCCGAGTCATTCCTGATGGTCGAGACCGATCGCGCGGTGGCGTTCGTGATGGACGATATCCTGCTGGCAAGCCTCGTGGCCGGATCGAAGGAGCCGGGGGCCTATGTCATCTCAACTGATGCATTTTCGAAGCCCGAGCCCTACGGCATCATGGTGCGCAAGGACGATGTCGCCTTCAAGAAGGTGGTCGATGCCGCCACTGCGGCGCTTTACCAGAGCCCGGAGGGCGCGAAAGTGTACGAAAAGTGGTTCATGCAGAAGATTCCGCCCAAGGGGTTGAATCTCAACGTGCCGATCAGCGCGGAGCTGAAGCATGAATTCGCCAAGCCGTCGGATTCCCCCGACCCCGATTCCTACAAGGCGATGTAGGGTTAATCGGTTGAGGTGACGGCCCGGTCCTTGTGCGCAGTCCTTGCGTCAGGATCGGGTCGGGCGGGCCGCATTGTCCTTCCGGATTGAGCGATGCAAGCGTGGCCGCAGTCATCCAGGCGAGGAGAGGGCGAATGATGCGACGGCGCATGATCGGCCTTGCGGTCGCCGCGGCAGCTATTTGTGCCGCACAGGCCAAGGCCGAAGAGCTGACCGGGACGCTGAAGAAAATCAAGGAAACCGGCACGATCACGATCGGCTATCGCGATTCGTCGATTCCATTTTCCTACCTGGACGATAACCAGAAGCCGATCGGTTTTGCGATGGACATCTGTTACAAAATCGTCGACGCCGTGCAGAAGGAGCTCAAGCTTGACAGGCTCGCGGTCGCACTCAATCCGGTGACGTCGTCGACCCGCATCCCGTTGCTCGCCAATGGCACCATCGACCTCGAATGCGGATCGACCACCAACAACCCTGACCGTCTGAAGCAGGTTGCCTTCGCCAACACCCACTTTCTGACCGCGACCCGCTTCGTCTCGAAGAAATCCAATAAGCTCAACACGGTCGAGGACCTCAGGGGCAAATCGGTAACCGCGACCTCCGGCACCACCAACATCAAGCAGCTCACCGAAACGAATGCCGTCCGCAATCTTGGTATCAACATCCTCCCGGCCAAGGACCACGCCGAGGCGTTCCTGATGGTCGAGACCGACCGGGCGGTGGCATTTGTGATGGACGATATCCTGCTGGCTGCCTTCGTCACCGGATCGAAGGATCCGGATGCCTACATCATTTCCACCGACGCGTTCTCCAGGCCGGAGCCCTGCGGCATTATGCTTCGCAAGGACGATCCGGCGTTCAAGAAGGTGGTCGACGGCGCCACCGCGGCGCTCTACCAGAGCCCGGAAGGCCAAAGGCTGTACGACAAGTGGTTCATGCAGAAAATCCCGCCCAAGGGATTGAATCTTAACGTGCCAATCGGTGCGGAACTGAAGAAGGCGTTTGCCAGGCCTTCCGATTCACCCGATCCCGATTCCTATAAGGCGATGTAGGGCTTATCGGTTCAGGTGACGGCCCGGTCCTTGCATGAGTGGTCCCTGCTTGAGGATCGGGTCGCAGGATCGGGTTGGCCGAAGGCCACATTTTCTTCCGGACCGAACTATGCCAGCATTGCCGCGGTCATCGAAGCGAGGAGAGTACGAATGAAACGCCTGCGTATCATGGGCCTTGTGCTCGCCGCTGCCTTTTGTGCCGCGCAGGCCGGCGCCGAGGAACTGGCCGGGACGCTCAAGAAGGTCAAGGAGACCGGCGTCATCACGATCGGCTACCGCGACTCCTCGATTCCGTTTTCCTACCTCGACGACAACCAGAAGCCGATCGGCTTTGCAATTGATATCTGCCTCAAGATCGTGGACGCCGTGAAGAAGGAGCTCAAGCTCGACAAGCTCGCGGTCGAATTCAATCCGGTGACCTCATCGACCCGCATTCCGTTGCTGGCCAACGGGACCATCGACATGGAATGCGGATCGACCACCAACAACCCCGACCGCCTGAAGCAGGTGGCCTTCACCAACACCCACTTTCTGACCGCGACCCGCTTCGTCTCGAAGAAATCCAGCAAGCTCAACTCGATCGAGGATCTCAGGGGCAAGTCGGTGGCCTCCACCTCCGGCACCACCAATATCAGGCAGCTCACCGAAGCCAATGCCGCCCGCAACCTCGGCATCAACATCATCCCGGCCAAGGAGCATGCCGAATCGTTCCTGATGGTCGAGACCGATCGCGCGGTCGCGGCCGTGCTGGACGATATCCTGCTCGCAAGCTTCGCCGCCGGGTCAAAGGATCCGGATGCCTACGTCATTTCCGCGGATGCGTTTTCCAAGCCGGAGCCCTACGGCATCATGCTGCGCAAGGACGATCCGGCTTTCAAGAAGGTAGCCGACGATGCCACCGCCGCGCTCTACCAGAGCCCGGAAGGCCAAAAGCTGTACGACAAATGGTTCATGCAGAAAATCCCGCCCAAGGGATTGAACCTCAATGTGCCAATCGGTGCCGAGCTGAAGAAGGCGTTTGCCAAGCCGTCTGATTCACCCGATCCTGATTCCTACAAGACAATGTGAGGCCTGTGAGCCTTATGATGATCCGAATATTGCCTAAAGGAGCTGCGGAAGCGCCGGGTCCATCTGGTGCGGTGTGGGGACTGCCGTTGTGAACTATCATTGGAACTGGCACGTCTTCTGGGAGCCGGCCCCGAATGGGACCGGCACCTATCTCGATATGCTGTTGTCCGGGCTGGTGCTGACGATCGAGACCGCGATCTGCGCCTGGATCATTGCGCTGATATTCGGAGCGGTCATTGGTGTGCTGCGCACGCTGCCGTCGAAGGCCGGGTCCTGGGTCGGCTTTGCCTATGTCGAATTCTTCCGCAACATGCCGCTCTTGGTGCAGCTGTTTCTGTGGTTCTTCGTCTTGCCGGAAATCCTGCCGCATTCGTGGGGGCTTTGGATGAAGCAGATGTCCAATGCGCCATTCTACACGGCGGCGATCGGGATCGGCTTGTTCATGTCCGCACGGGTGGCTGAACAGACACGCGCAGGCATCACCTCGCTGCCGCGCGGTCAGAAACTCGCCGCGACCGCGCTTGGATTGACGACGGCGCAAACCTATCGCTACGTGCTGTTGCCGATGACATTCCGCATCATGCTGCCGCCGCTGACCTCCGAATTCCTCTCCACCATCAAGAATACCTCGGTGGCCATCACCATCGGCCTGATCGAACTGACGGCGGAGGCGCGTGCGATGCAGGAATTCTCCTTTCAGGTATTCGAAGCCTTCACCGCCGCGACGATCCTCTACCTCCTGGTCAACATCGTCGTGGTCATCGCCATGCGCTTCGTCGAGCGCGGATTGGCGATCCCCGGCTACATCACCGGGAAATGAGCCGCCGCCATGTTCGCCAATTTCGATTTCGATGTCATCCGCCGCTCGCTCAGCTATCTGTTTCTCGATGGCATGACATTCACGCTGACGCTGACGGGCCTTGCCACTTTCGGGGGCATCGTGTTCGGAACGCTGATTGCGTTGATGCGGTTGTCCGGCTATTGGCTGCTCGGACGCATCGCCGGCCTCTATGTCGACCTGATGCGGTCGCTGCCGCTGGTGCTGGTGATCTTCTGGTTCTATTTCCTGGTGCCCTACATCGGGCAGTGGTTGACCGGGTCGTCGCGGCCAGTGCGCGTCGGCGCGTTCGCCTCCTCGCTCGTCACCTTCACCCTGTTCGAGGCGGCCTATTTTGCCGAAATCATGCGTGCGGGCATCCAGTCGATCTCGAAGGGGCAACCCGCCGCGGCCCAGGCGCTCGGCCTGACCTACAGCCAGACCATGCGGTACGTCGTGCTGCCGCAGGCATTCCGTAACATGCTCCCGGTGCTGCTGACGCAAACCATCGTGCTGTTTCAGGACACCTCGCTGGTCTACGTGCTGTCGATCCCCGATTTCCTCGGCGCCGCCAGCAAGGTCGCGCAACGCGACGGGCGGCTGGTCGAGATGTATCTGTTCGCGGCCGTCGTCTATTTCGCGATCTCCTGTGTCGCTTCATTCGGCGTCAGGCGCCTTCAGGCGCGCATTGCCTTCGTCCACTAGCAGGATATTCGATGATCGAGATCAACCACGTCGACAAATGGTACGGGCCGCACTTCCAGGCCTTAAAGGATTGCACCACCAGCGTCGCCAAGGGCGAGGTGGTGGTGGTATGCGGTCCGTCGGGTTCGGGCAAATCGACGTTGATAAAATGCGTCAACGCGCTGGAGCCGTTCCAGAGCGGCGAAATCATCCTTGACGGCATCAGGGTGAACGATCCCAAGACAAACTTGCCGAAACTGCGTGCCCGGGTCGGCATGGTGTTTCAGCATTTCGAACTCTTCCCGCATTTGAAAATCCTCGAGAATCTCTGCCTGGCGCAGCAAAAGGTGCTGGGACGCTCGCATGACGAGGCGGTCGCAAAGGGCTCAAAACTGCTCGACCGCGTCGGCCTCAAGGATCACGCGACAAAATACCCGGCCGAATTGTCCGGCGGACAGCAGCAGCGCGTCGCGATCGCTCGCGCGCTGGCGATGGACCCGATCGCCATGCTGTTCGACGAGCCTACCTCGGCGCTCGATCCCGAGATGATCAGCGAGGTGCTTGACGTGATGGTCGACCTTGCGCGCGAAGGCATGACCATGATGGTCGTCACCCACGAGATGGGGTTTGCCAGCAAGGTCGCGCATCGGGTCATCTTCATGGACCAGGGCGAAATCGTCGAAGACGCGCCCAAGGATGATTTCTTCGGCAAGCCCCGCAGCGACCGCGCGCAGAAATTTTTGTCGAAGATTTTGTCGCATTAGGCTCTGCTGTCATTCCGGGATGGTCCGAAGGACCAGACCTCAGATGTGCAATTGCACATCGGGGAATCTCGGGGTTCCGGGTTCGCGCTGCGCGCGCCCCCGGAATGACCGGCGCGAGGGTTTATCGGCAGACACAATTTGCGTATATGATGCGGTGAACCCGTTTCGCTGCCCGACAGGAGACTTCGTTTGGACCCGATCGCTTACGTCAATGGCTCTTTCGTGCCGCTCGCTGAGGCCAAGGTCTCGATTCTGGACCGCGGCTTTCTGTTCGCCGACGGTATCTATGAGGTGTCCGCCGTGCTGGATGGCAAGCTGGTCGACAATGCCTCGCATCTGGCCCGGCTGGAGCGCTCGGTCGGGGAAATATCGCTGGCTCTGCCGGAAACGCTGTCACGCATCGTGGAAATCCAGCGCGAGCTGATCGCGCGCAACCAACTCGTGAGCGGCCTGGTCTATATCGAGGTTACCCGCGGCGCCGATGTCGGACGAGACTTTGCGTTCCCAAAGGGCGTCAAGCCGACGCTGGTCATGTTCACTTCGGTCAAGGACATCATCAACGCGCCGTCGGCGAGCACCGGCATCGGCGTGATCACGGTGCCTGATATCCGCTGGGCGCGGCGCGACATCAAGAGCGTGGCGCTGCTGGCGCAGGTTCTGGCCAAACAGGCCGCCGCGGAAGCCGGCGCCGGCGAGGCCTGGATGATCGAGGACGGCAAGGTGACAGAAGGCGGGTCGTCGTCGGCTTTCATTCTGACTCAGGACGACGTGCTGATAACGCGGCAGAACTCATCGGCGATTTTGCCGGGTTGCACGCGCAAGGCGGTGGTCGCGCTCGCCGAGGAGCGTCAGCTGCGGGTCGAGGAGCGGCCGTTTACGGTTGAAGAGGCGCTGGCAGCGAAGGAAGCCTTCATCACCAGCGCTTCCTCATTCGTGCAGGCGGTAGTGGCCATCGACGGCAAGAGCGTCGCCAATGGCAGGCCGGGCCCGATGGCCGCGCGCCTGCGCGAGATCTATATCGAATTCGCCCGCGCCACCGCGCAGTAGTTCGGGCCTTATTTGCCGAAGGTCGTCAGCTTTGCGCCATCATCGGCGACAAACACGGCAAGCAGGCTCGCGGGTTCCGTCGCGCTGGCGTTCTCGCTGACGAGGTGTTCGCTGCCGGGTGGCTCGAAGAAGCTTTCGCCTGCTTTGTAAACCCTGGCCGGGCCAGTGGCGGAATTCTCCGACCGTATTGCACCGGACAGCACATAGGCGAATACGCTTCCGGCGTGGTGATGACTGGGCGACTTCCCACCGGGTGCATAGTTGACGACGACGGCGGTCAGGCTCTTGCCGGGCACGTTGGGGAGTTTCTCGCTCAGAATGGCATTCACCTGATCGCCCTCGGCGCGCGCCGAGGGACAAAACCAGGCCGTGCCGGAAACGGCGAGGGCGACGATTGCCGCCAATGCTTTTCTGGTCATGATCTTCTCCTGTTCGCCGGGCCCCGGCCGCCTCGATTTTCTGTTGAGGGGAGCGGACTGATCTGATCAGGCGCGCTTTGCATCAAGGCTTCAGGATCAGCTTCTGCACCCGCCAGTTCAGCAATTCCGCCGCGTAGATCACGTTCTCCGACGGACACGCCATCGCGTGGATCCAGCCGAACTGTTTCAATTGCTTGCCGGATTGTCCGAGCACGCCGAGCACTTTGCCCTCAAGGCTGAGCTTGTAGATGCGGCCGGGCCATGAGTCCGAACTGTAGAGCACCTGATGGGGCGGCGGCGTGATGCAGATCGACCATGGCGAGCCCGGCGCGAAGGTACCCCGGGCGATCATCGCCTCGTCGGGAATCTTGCCGATCGCCGGCTTTGCGTCCGGCGGTATCGGGACGTCGATGGTGAACTGGCGCAGGAATTTCCCGTCCTTGTCGAACACCTGAATGCGCCGGTTGCCACGATCGGCGACGTAGACATTGTCGTTGGCGTCGGTCGCGATCGAGTGCGGGGTATTGAACTGACCGGGCTCCTTGCCGCGGTCGC
Source organism: Bradyrhizobium sp. (assembly GCF_004799445.1). Lineage (GTDB taxonomy): Bacteria > Pseudomonadota > Alphaproteobacteria > Rhizobiales > Xanthobacteraceae > Bradyrhizobium. The sequence goes on along the minus strand of NZ_SSNA01000025.1, from coordinate 24,822 downwards.
CCCATGACTTCACCCAGTTGCCGTCCTTGTCGACCTTGGCGACGCGCGAGTTGATATAGCCATCGCTGATGAAGGTGTCGCCGGCCTTGTCCCATGCCACGTCGGTGACCTGGCGGAACCGGCCGTCCTCGGCGGGCAGCGGCGGGTTGGGATGTTTCAGCGGCGCGGTATCTTCGTCGGACGCCTCCTGCTTGCGGCCGAACACCATGACGACGCGACCCTCGGGATCGAACTTGATCACCATGTCGGAGCCCTTGTCGGTGACCCAGATGTTGTCGGCGGGATCGATCTTGACGGTATGGCCGAACGACCAGGCATAGAGGTTCTTGCCGATCTCGCGGATGAACTGGCCCTTGGCATCGAATTCCAGCAGCTGGGTCGCCGCCGCGGCGTAAGCCGGGCCTGAGGTGTTGCCGCGCGACAGCACGAAAACGTGTCCCTTGGAATTGACCGAGACGCCGGATACCTCGCCGAAATACACGTTGGCGGGCAGCCGCAGCGGGTTGGGCACCGAGTCAAAGGCGATGGAGGGCACCGCCTGCTGCGCGAGGGCCGGTGGCCCGATCAACAACAGCAGTCCGATCAGCCAGTGCCGCATGGTATCCTCCCGAAAGCGTTCGTATTGTTGGTGTGTTTCGAAGTGATGCTAGTCCATGGCAGGTGCCGCCGTCCATGTTGGCGCGCGCCTTCCACGTCATGTCCGCCATCGCCCAGCGCATGGCCGTATCCGGAAACAAAATCTGCTACTGTATTTCGACAACGCCGGTCGCAAGCGGATGCCTATGCTGTTTGAACGAAAAATAAGAATATCGCCATCGCTGTTTGCAGTAGCGGCATGGCTGCTTGTCGGGTTTTCGGCCGGCGATGCCATAGCCTTGTACCCGGAAAGGGCGGTGCGGATCGTCGTCCCCTTTGCGCCGGGTGGCGGGACGGACGTGGTCGCGCGCACACTTGCGCAGGAGATGGCCAGGGATCTGGGGGTCTCGGTCGTCATCGAGAACAAACCCGGGGCGGGGACCATCATCGGCACCCAGGCCGTCGCCGCCAGCACGCCGGACGGCTATACGCTGCTGATGGGGACTTTCTCGCACGCGGTCAATTCCAGCCTCAGCGCCAACTTGCCCTATGATCCGCACAGGGATTTCGCCGCCGTCGCCCTGATCGCTCGCTCCTTCAATATTGTGGTGGTCAATCCGAAATCCCCGTTTCAATCGGTTGCGGACCTGATCGCGGCCGCGAAAGCCAATCCCGACAAACTGACTTATGGGACGTTCGGCGTTGGCACCTCGGCCCATCTCGCGGGTGAGCTGTTCAAGGACATGGCCAGGGTCAATCTGATTGCGGTGCCCTACAAGGGCGCCGCGCCCGCCATCACCGACCTGATCGGCGGCCAGATCCAGGTGATGTTCACCACGGTTGCGAGCGCGGCTTCGCTGGTCGAAAGCGGACAGCTGCGGGCGATTGCGGTGACGTCGGCGGAGCGTTCGCCGGCATTTCCGCAATTGCCGACGGTGGCGGAAGCCGGCGTGCCCGGCTATGCCGCCGAGAGCTGGTATGGCCTGTTCGCGCCGGCCGGGACACCGGCCGGGGTGATCGACCGGCTCAACAAATCGGCGGCCCTCGCGGTCCGATCCGAGGCCTTCAAGAGGCTCGGCGCGAACGAGGGTCTGGTCATGATCACGCGTCCGCCGGAGGAGCTTGACCGATATGTCCGCGGCGAGGAGGAGCGCTGGCGCCGCGTGATCCAGGACGCCGGGATCAAGGTCGAGTAAGATGACATTCCTGTTGCAGTGCGGTGGCGAAGTATGCCGCCATCTTGAGCGGGAATATTCGCGGACCGGTGGGGTTGCAGAGACGACGCCATTCAGGCACTTGGCGAGACGGCTTTCGGCCCAGCAATTAATCCGGTAATTAGTCACGCCAGCCGGCAATCCAGACCCATGGAGGATTACAATGTCCCATACGCTCCAGCGCATGCTCGCGGCTGCGGGTTTCGCCCTGATCTGTACCGCGGTGCCCGCGTCGGCGCAGGAAACCGTCCGCATCCGTGGCACCATCGAAAAGGTCGAGGGCCCTGTTTACGTGGTCAAAAATCGCGACGGCGCCGAGCTGAAGCTGACGATTAGCGATCCCGGCCTGTATGTGGCGATCGTGAAGTCGACGATGGCCGACATCAAGCCTGGCATGTTCGTCGGCGCGACCGGAATGACGCAGCCCGACGGCAGCCAGAAGGCCATTGAGGTCCATATCTTCCCGGAATCGATGCGCGGCACGGGCGAAGGCCATTACGATTGGGATCTCAAGCCCAACACCAAAATGACCAACGCCAATGTCGAGCAGACGGTCGCAGGCGTCGATGGGCCGGTCCTGACGGTCAAATACAAGGATGGCGAGAAGAAGGTTCTGGTCACTCCGGAGACCGCGGTCGTTACCTACGTCATGGGCGACAAGAACGACCTCAAGCCCGGCACCAAGATTTTCGTCGGTGCGGGGAAGAAACAGGCCGACGGCACGGTGCAAACCCCGCGCGTCACCTATGGCAAGGACGGGTTGACGCCGCCGATGTGACGCGGCGTCGACTTTCAACGGCACTACCATGAAAACAAACTTCAACTGGGAGACTACTATGCGTTCAGTAATTTCGATGACACTGGCGGCGTGCGCCGTTGCGGCGATGGGTTCGCTGGCCCTGGCACAAACCCCGGCACCGGCGCCGGCCACGCCACCCGCGCCCCCGGCCGCGGGCGGGACGCCCGACAAGATGCCGTTCGATATTCCCTACGGCATGTCGATCGGGCTAGAGCAGGCCAAGCAGGTGATGGCCGCGGCCGAAGCCGAAGCCAAGAAGCGGAATTGGAAGATGAATATCGCCGTCGTCGATACCAACGGTGAACTCGTGCAGTTCGAGCGGATGGAGGGCGCCCAGATTGCCTCCGGCTCGATCTCCATCGGCAAGGCGCGCACCGCGGCGCGCTTCCGCCGTGAAACTCGTTTGTTCTACAATGCCTATGAAACCGGCCACAGCTATCCGGGCACGCTCGATCCGACGCTGACGGCAAGCCCCGGCGGATTTCCGCTGGTCGAAAACGGCAAGCTGATCGGTGCGGTTGGTTGCAGCGGTGGCACCGGCGATCAGGACGCGGCCATCTGCAAGGTCGGCGCCGACATCGTGAAATAAGCGCGTTCGCAACCCCGGCGCCGCCAGGTGTCGGGGCTCATTGCAACGGAAGCTCGACGGCGCCGCAGCGGGAAACCGCCTGCGGCGTCTTTGCGATCACGTGAACGCGTTTCGATTACCGCGGTGCGGCAGCGCAAATTTGCTGGACGGCACAGCGGTCTAATCGTAATAGCCGGCCCAATAATCATTCCCGAGCCGCCAGGCTGTGGAGTCCCGCCATGTGGGTCCTGTTGCTAGTGCCGTTTGTCGGCCTGTTGTGGGTGCCGTTCTATAATTTCCAGGAACCGGCGCTGTTCGGGTTTCCGTTCTTCTATTGGTACCAGCTGGCATGGGTGCCGATCAGCTCGCTGCTGAACTGGCTGGTGTACCGCTCGCGCACGCCCGACGAAACCCGCTAAATTCCGGCACGGCCGGTTCGCAACGAGGCACGATCATGTCCGACCAGATCGACTGGGTAGCGCTCGCGGTCTTCGTCTTCTTCTTCGCCCTTGTCACGGTGATGGGATTCTTCGCCGCGCGCTGGAAAGCCGGCCCGGTCGGCGCCCATCTCGACGAATGGGGGCTTGGCGGGCGGCAATTCGGGACCTGGATCACCTGGTTCCTGGTCGGCGGCGATTTCTATACCGCCTACACCGTGATCGCGGTGCCGGCGCTGGTCTACGCGGTCGGCGCCTATGGCTTCTTCGCGCTGCCCTATACCGTGATCGTCTATCCCTTCGTATTCGCTGTCATGCCACTGCTGTGGAAGGTGGCGCACGCCAATGGCCACGTCACCGCGGCCGATGTGGTCCACGGCACCTACAATTCACGCGGCCTCGAGCTTGCGGTGGCGATCACCGGCATGATCGCGACCATGCCCTATATCGCCCTGCAACTGATCGGGATGGGCGTGGTGATCAAGGCGATCGGCTTGACCGGCGAGTTGCCGCTCGTCGCCGCCTTCGTCATTCTTGCCGTGTATACCTATAGCTCCGGCCTGCGCGCGCCGGCCTTGATCGCCTTCGTCAAGGACATCATGATCTATATCGTGGTGCTGGTGGCGGTGGTGGTGGTGCCGGAGAAGCTCGGCGGATATGGCGCGGTGTTCGCCGCCGCCAACGATGCCTTCGCGGCAAAAGGCGCCGCGACCGGTCTGATCCTGAAGCCGTCGCAGATGCTGCCCTATGCGACGCTGGCGCTGGGTTCGGCGCTCGCCGCGTTCATGTATCCGCATACCTGACTGGAATCTTCGCCTCCAGGTCGGCGGATACGATTCGCAAGAATGCGATCCTGCTGCCGGCCTATACGCTGCTGCTCGGGCTGATCGCGCTGCTCGGCTACATGGCCTATGCGGCCAACATCAAGGCAACGTCGAACAACGACGTGGTGCCGATGCTGTTCAAGGTGCTGTTCCCGTCCTGGTTCGCCGGTTTTGCGTTTTCGGCGATCGCGATCGGGGCGCTGGTACCGGCCGCGGTGATGAGCATCGGGGCGGCCAACCTGTTCACCCGCAACGTCTGGAAATCCTACATCGACCCTGGCATCAGCCATGCCGGCGAGGCGTCGGTCGCCAAGATCGCCTCCCTCGTGGTCAAGCTAGGCGCGCTGATCTTCACGATCTTCCTGCCGACGCAATATGCGCTCGATCTGCAGTTGCTCGGCGGCTTGTGGATCCTGCAAACCTTCCCGGCGCTGGTATTCGGATTGTTCACGCGCTGGTTCCGCGCCGAGGGCCTCTTGCTCGGCTGGGCCGCGGGAATTCTGTGGGGATCGTGGACGGCGTGGAGCAACGGGCTGAAGCCGCTCGCGACCATCGATCTCGGCGGCACCAGTTATGTGTTTTATGTCGGGCTCGGGGCGCTGATCCTCAACGTTGCCATCGCCGTGATCGCAACGGCGATCGTCGGTCGGGTCTCGCCGCGCAGCGCCACGGCTCCACGGTAGAGTGGCGGCTCATAACCTCGTTCCCGGCGCCGTCTCCGCAACAAATCTGTTGCGCAAGGTGCCGATCCCGGTGATCTCGATCTCGACCACATCACCCGCTTTGATGTCCGGCGAGGCGCCGTCGGTTCCCATCCAGATCACGTCGCCCGGCCACAACGTGAAATATTTCGTCATTTCGACGATGAAGGCCTTGATGCCGAAGATCATGTCATTGGTGCGGAAGCGATTGCTCTCCTTGCCGTTGACCCGCACGATGGTTTCCATCGCGTCGAGATCGACCGCGGTTTCGATCCACGGGCCCATCGGCTTGAAGGTGTCGGTGTTCTTGGCCCGCCACAGCCCGCGGTCGGCCTTCTGCCAGGTGCGCTCGCTGACATCGTTGCCGATGGTGTAGCCAAATACGCAGGACATCGCGTCATGTTCGCTGAGGTGCTTTGCCTTCTTGCCGATGACGACGACCAGTTCACCCTCGTAGTGGATCTTTTCGGTGGCCGTGGCGGGAATGACGACGTCCTCGTCATGCGCGATCAGCGCGTTCTGCGCGCGGTAGCCGATCTCGGGCCGGTCGGGAACGTTGGGCACCTCGCCGCGCTTGTCAGCGGCCTCGTTGAGATGCCTGAGATAATTCAGTCCGACGCAATAGAACGTGCGCGGCACCAGCGGCAGCTCGATCTTCACACCGCCCAACGAGTGCGTACGCGGTGTGCGTTGCCATTCACCGAGGGGATCGCCGCTGACCTCGATCACGCGATCGCCTTCGACGAGGCCCCAGGATGTCCGATCGTTTGCGGTAAACCTAAGCCAGCGCACGCATCACCCTCCTATCCCGCCCGCGGCAGAGTTTCCCATGCGGCCGGCACTATCATATCCACTAAGCGGATTTCGGCTGCTCCAGATGCCCCGGAAAATCGCCGGGCCACGGCAGCGACGTCTGGTCGGCAAGGAATGTAAGAAAAACCTGAGCCCCATCGGCGAACGTCGCCCCATCGGGCAATTCCAGGCTGGCGCACCACGCCTGCGGCATCGGCTGCCGCATGTCGCGTAGCTCAAAAGCCGTGCCCCACCACCACGCCGGGGCCGGCGATCTCGCCTGCTCGGGGACCGCGCGCCAGCGGACGAATTCGCGCACGGCGCGCTCGAATGGCACATCCGCTGCCTGATGCATTGAATCCTCCAGACGACTAAGCCTTCAAACGGCTGATGATCAGGCTTTCGATGGGTCTCGCCGCTTTCTTGATTTGCGGGAATGGATCTGTGGCGTCCGGGCTATTTCTCTTCGGCTGCGGTCGCGGTCGCCGGGCCCTCTCCCATGATCAGCAGAACGGCATCCTCGTCCTTGGCGCCGTCCCAATGGACCTGTTTGCCGAAATGCGTGACAAAACTTCCGGCAGGCATCGGGGTGGTGTTGGCGGGATCGAATTTCGGCCCGGAGCCTACCCACCAGGTACCCTGCAACACGACGATGTAACGGTCGTTGGGATGAAAGTGGGGCCGGCTGAAATGATTGCCCTTGGTCCATTTGGTGTAGACCATATAGAAGCCGGGCTTCGCAGGATCGCCAACAACGACGGCATTTTGTCCCCCGCGGGCATCAACCGGACTCCACGGAATCTGATCCGGCAGTTTGTAGATGACCGCGGCGGGATTGAGTTCGGCGGCCGAGCTTATGCTCAACATGCCGGCCAGCGATATCGGCATCAAGAGATATCGCCAAAACCGTTTGGTGGCCTTCATGGTCTCCTCCATCGGATTCCGCGGGCTGAATGCCGCCGCGTGTTTCATCTTTGCTGTCGATTTCATGCTAGCCGGTTCGGCTCCGGCGGTGCAAGGGGCGAACCCGCATACGCGGCAGGCGAGATTTCACATCAGGAAATGTGGCGCCGGGAATGCGCGCGCCCCGCGCCGAGCGGGTTTTCGCCGGTGCAGGAACCTGAAGCCGGCGCAATTAGTTGCGCGGCGTCCGTTCGGTCCTTGAGGACTGGCTCTTGTTGAACAGCAGATAGAGCGCGCGGGGGTTGGTGGTCAGATAGCGCCAGAACAGCCGGCGCGGCTCGAGCCAGATTCGCCAGGCCCATTCGAGGCCCACCTTCTGCATCCATAGCGGTGCGCGGGGCCGGCTGCCGGACAGGAAGTTGAACAATCCGCCGGCGGTTTTGATGACGCCGACATTGGACAGGCGCGGGTTGAACTCAGCGACAAACGCCTGCTCGTAGGGAACGCCGAGCGCGACCCACAGATAATCCGGCGCCAGCCGGTTGATTTCGTCGACCTTGGCCCGCAGCGCGTCGCCTCGGAGATAGCCGTGGCAATGCCCGACGATCCGCAGACCGGGATACATTCTCCGGACATTGGCGACGGCGGCGGCATTTTCGTCTTCGTCGGCGCCGAACATGTAGAAGGTGAGCCCCGCCGCCTCCGCCTTGCGCGCCACGACGCTGAACAGGTCGGTGGTAGCGACCCGTTCCGGCAGCGGCGTCCGCGAATTCAGCCGCGACACCGTGACCAGCGGCTGGCCGTCAGCGTTGATGAGATCGGCGGCGCGAAACAGCCGGTCGGTCATTGGCTCGGTCGAACAACGCGCCAGCACTTCGCCATTGGCGGAAGTCAGATAAAGCGGACGACCGAGCCGGCGTTTGGGGAACACCATGTCGATCATGAAATTGGCGGTCTGTTCGAGGTCGAGCACGGCGAGCCGCAGCCCGCCCAGCGAGATTCTGGGCACGCTGGCGGTAGCGGTCCTGCCTAGCGGATTTGCGCGGCGCTCAAGCATATTGTTTGTCCCGTTGCGAGACCTTGGCCGCTGGATGAAGTTCGTTGAGGATGACACCGATCAGCTTGCGCTCGGTGCCGCCGAGGGCGGCGATGATGTCTTCCATGCAATCGTTGATGTCGAGACTGGCCGGCAGGATCGCGGCCAGGCCGTCCGCGGCATCGAGCAGCTTGCGATCGTCCGCGCTCCAGGGCATCGCAGGCCCGTCGAAAATCACAAGATCGTAGCCACCCGCTGAGCGGGCCTGCGCAATCGCCTTGCGGATGGCGTTGCTGGTTCCGGCGGGCCCGATCGAGGGCAGGATCGAAATGCCGTTCGCGGTCTTGATGGCGCGCGAAGCCCTGGTGCCCATGCTGAGCCAGCCGAGGCGGCTGGCCTCGCGCTTGCCCGGCCCGGCTACCTTGTTCGAAAGCGTGCGCGTCGCGGGATCGGCGTCGATCAGCAGCACGTTGGCGCCGTCGCGGGCGGCCGCCAGCGCGACGTTCAGCGCGGCGATGGTACGATCCTGGCTGGCACCCGCGCCGATCACGCCCAGCACCGGGGCCACGTTCGCGGCGGAACGCTTGGCCAGCGTCTCCCGCATCTCGCGCAGGGCGTTGAGGAAGGTCGTCAATGGAAAGCCCGCCCGCACCGTCGGCCAGCCCATCCGCGTGACGTCGGGAATACCGCCGATGGCCAGGATTCCACCCAGCGTCCGCATCACGTCGGATTCCAGCAGCCGTGCGATCCGCGGCTTCTCGACCAGCGTGGCCGGGGCAGGCTGTCGCTCCGGCGGCTGCGACGGCGGGGCTTCGGCCTTCGGCTCCGGCAACGCCGGTATCTTCGGGCTGGTTTCGGCAGTGTCGAATGACAGCTGGTCGGCCGCGACAAACCAGGTCGCCGCGGCGAGCGCACCAAGCACGAAACCGACGATCGCGAGCAGGCTCATGGCGGGCGGGAATGCGCGTCGTTGCGGCACGGAGGCTTCGCCGATGATGCGCGCGCTCGAGGTGTTGAGGCTTTCCTGTTCCTCGGTCTCGCGCGAGCGCTTGAGGAACGATTGATAGACGTCGCGGCTGGCTTCGACGTCGCGCTCAAGCTCGCGGAGCCGCACCGAAGCCTGGCTGAGCTGGACGCTCTGGCGCTTTTGCGCCTCAAGCGACTTGTTCAGCGAGGCCTCGTAGTCGCGGGCGCGGGTCAGGTCATTTTTCGCCGACTGGGCAAAGCGCTCGACTTCCTCGTTGACGGTGCGGCGCAGGTCTTCGACCTGCTTTTCCATCTGACGCAGCGAGGGATGCAGCGGCCCCAATTCGCTGGCCAGTTCGGCATAGCGCTTGCGGGCTTCGGCGTATTGCGAACGCAAATTGGCGATGGTGGGAGACTGAAGGGCCTCCGGAATGGCGCCGGCATCGGTCGACGCGCGGCGGCTGGCCTCGATCTGGTCGTATTTCGCCTGCGCGTCGAGCGTCATCGCCCGTGCGGCGGCAAGCCGCTGGTTGCTCGCCGAAAGCTGCTGATCGCTGATCAGCGTATCCTGGGTGCCGACGAAATTGTTCTGTGCCTTGTAGACCGCAAGCGCGTTCTCCGCGGTGCGAAGCCGCTCCTGCAATTCCTTGAGCCGGCCCGACAGATCGGTCGTCGCCCGTCGCGCGGCGGTGGCTTGCGAATTTCTGGATTCCGCCAGATAGGCGTTGGAAATCGCATTGGCGAGCATCGCCGCCTTCGCCGGGTCATACGACCAGACATCGATATCGACGATGAAGGTACGATCGGTCTTCTTCACGCTGATGTGACGGTTCAAGGCTTCCAGCGCCGCCATCTGGCCGACCTTGGCCTCGCCGGCGGAACGCGCGTCGAGCCCGAACAGGCCGAGCAACGCCGCCGTGACGCCGCCGGAATTGCCGCCGAACTCCGGATCCTTGTCGAGATGGGCATCCTGGACCACCTGCAGCAGGACGTTGTTCGAAGTGATCAGGCGAGCCTGGCTTTCCACCACCATCGCCAGGCCGGAAACGTCCTGGGAGCGCGGCGTGAGTTCGCGGTCGACCAGTTGCAGCTCCCGGGGATCGACATAGAGCTGCGCGGTCGCCAGATATTTTGGCGTCAGGCTCTTGCCGATGCCGACGGCAGCACAGGCGCAGATCAGCCCGGCCATCGCGATCGCGGTCTTCCGCTGCCACAGCAACCGGGTTAGCTGCAGCACGCTGAAGCCGGCAGGCGCTGGCGCGGGCTTTTGCCCGGTCTCCGGGTTGGAGCGATTGATGGGTTGGTCATACGACAGCATGGGCCCCAGCTTCCATTCGAATGGCCGAACGCGTCGGCTGAGGGGCTACTCTTCGGGTCACGCTACGCGCGCAGGGCTTGGGCGCAGAACCAACGCAACAGGAAAAATTAACCATACTCACTGAGGGACTATTCACGGAAAAGGCAAAAAAAGCGTTTAAGCGCCCGCGCCCGGCCGTCTCTCTGCCAGGGTTGCCCGGCCCATTGCGAGCCTCGCTGCTTCGGGAAATTAACGATTTGTTATCGGTTGGCGTCTCGTCGAGGCGCGTTGGCTGACCGTTGAGCGCGCGCACCCGGCGGCTATCGACGTTCGCGGCTAAATTGCGCAGCGGGATGCAACCGGTGCGCAGATGCCGCGCCAGCCCGTGGCTGCCTCTCGCTTCGGTTTGGGGCCAGGCTGCGTTCATCAGGTTGCCGATCCGGTGCCGATGTTTGCAAATCTGGTCCGGAAGAACGCCAGGCAGACGTTCAGCCGCCTGCGCGTGTAGGAGATGTCGAACAGCCAGCACGCCGCCAGGTAGCTGACCAGGCCGGCGCCGACCAGGACAATGCACGCGACCAGGTCCGAGACGTGCAGGCTCGTGTCGATCGTGATCACCGTCAGCGCCATGATCAATCCGGCGATCATCGTCAGTGCCAATCGGCCGGGCGGCATCGGAATTGGGAAGGCCCGGCGGCTGAGGATCAGCGCGCAGAAAAATCCCAGAACATCGGCGCCGAGCCGTGCCCATGCCGCACCCATGGTGCCGTATTGGCTGACGAATGCGTACGACAGGATCACATTGGCTGCGATGATCGACGCGGTATTGATCAGATAGAACGAATTTCGTCCCGACAGCAAAAAGCTGGCATGCAGGTACTGCTGTGTCAGGATCTGGAAAATCACGGCGACGGCCAGGATCGGCATCGTTTGCGCGGCCATCTCGCGAAAGTCGGCGCCCAGAACGACGTTGGCGATGTGGAGGGAAATGACGGCGAATCCAAGACATGCCGGCAGCGTAATGCTGAGCAGCAGCTCCACGCACTCGCCAAGATGCGAACGCACGGCAGCGCGCCCCTGATTGGCATGGATCTTTATCGCGAGCGGGAAAAACGCGGCGGCGACGCTCATCGCCGGCATCATGAGAGTTTGCCGGACGAGGTCGAGACCCGCGATGTATCTGCCAGTGTCTGCGGAGCCTATGAGGTTGGCGATCACGAAACGATCGGTAACGCTGGAGATGGCGAGCAAGGTGAGCGACAATGTCAGCGGCAGGCCCTGCTTGGCCGCGGCCAGCAGACCGGCGCCGTCAAATTTGACGATCGTGCCCCGCCAGGCAGCGCGTGACTGGACCAGCACCGCAAGCAGGCAGGCCAGCGCTGACGATACCAGCAGCAGGAATCCGTGAGGGGCGAAGATCGCAACCGAAACGCCCAGGCAAACCGCGGATACGGCGCGAACCAGCGTGGCCTTCATCGCCGTGATGGCCCGAAGCCGCGCGCGAACCAGATCCTGGGTCAATTCAAACAGGCCGACCGCGACCGCGAGCAGCACCGCCGCCACTGCGGCGATGGCGTCCAACCCGACCAGACGGCCCAATTCGTATGCGGCAGGGGCGGTGAGACAGCAGACAAGATACCCGGAGAGAACGAGGCCCCGAACATCGCTACCATCATTTCGAGCGTGCCTGCTCAGAATCAGATTGCGAAACCATCCGGCCAGAAAGGTGCTGACCACGGAAGCGAATCCGACGCCGAGCAGATAGATGCCATAATCATGAGGTGAAAAAAGCCTCGTGAAGATGAAGACGCTCAATAGCCCCAGCAGCGCGGAGAGGATATTGGCGAACAGGTTGATGCTGGCTTGTCCTATCAGCATGCGCCAAGCCCGGCAGTTTGCTTTGTCGCGGCACGGGGCCGGAGCTGCGCGCGCGTTTCCTCGATGGCCGCGCGGATCATCTGCACCGGCGTTCCCGAAAAGGACGCGGCCGAGAATGCGACGTCGTCCTGATCCGCACCGCGAAGCAGACGGTTCAGCTCCGCCTTGTCGAGCCTCGGCGGATCCCAATAACTGACGCATCCCGTGCGCAAGCTGGGTGTGTGCCGCCCGGCGAAGCTCGCGTCGTTCTGCACGAAATAGCCGTACAGCATGTATTCGGAGAACTCTCGAGTCCTGCAAAGTGCATCGATCCAATCAAGATTGGAGGCGGCCTCGAGTTTCGCGGCCATGGCGCGGGTGGCCTGCTGATCCCAAAATATGATGTGGCCGATGTAATCGGCTGCCGGAAGGGTTGGCGCTGGAAGCCCGAGAAGCCGGTGGCTGGTCTCAACCCAGCGCGCGTGCCCGGGCTGGTTCGCTGTCACCTTGCCGGGAATGCTGAGAAGCGGAATCGAGCCCGGATATTCATAGCGCGACAGATCGAAATCCCGAAAGAACACGACATCGGAATCGAGAATGCAATACCGCCGGTGCGGCAGCGCGATGGTTGCGGCTATCTTGAGGATTTGCTGCACATGCCAGCCACTCACCGGCATGGCGCGAAACGACCACCAATATTGGCGCCGCTTGCGCTGGACGATGGGGGGCAGCGGCCGGAGCCATCCCGGCAGGAACCGGGATGCCGGAAGGACGCTTCTGCGCTCGCTCTCGAAGCGAGAAAAAAGCAGCAAGTCGCAGTCGGGAACCAGCAGATAGTGCTTAGAAAATGCACCGACGTGACGGTCGACGCTCTCGCAAAGCAGAGCACACAATTCCACGTCCCGCGCGTAGGTTGGGGTTAACAACGCTACGGCGTTCGTCTCAGGACCAGCTTTGGCGACGTTCAGAGGCATGATTTCGGATGCGGCTTTTTCATTGCAGTTACCGGAGAGCAAAATCGATGCCGGGCAGGTCTGCCGCCGCCGCAGGCTCTCGAAGTTGGTTAATCCGCCGCACGATAACCATGTTGGAGACATTCGTTGCCGCTGCACGACTCTGGACCGGATATTGCAGCGACGGACGCGCAACGCTTGATCCTGATGATCGTGTACACCGATGACGGCAACGGCAAACTCCCGGCGTGATTTTCTCCTTCACGCCACCAAGGCCATGGCGCTGGGCGCGTCCGGCATAGCCGGCCTGTCCGGCGCTGCTCTTGCGACGCCGCAAACCCCGACTTCTGCCGCTGGCGCAAGCGCAAATTCCATTCGAGTTCCAATTCCGTATGGCGCCGCCGTACGGGTCGATGCGTTGACATCGGATGCCTCCTATCGCGCGGCCGTCATTGCGAATTGTCAGATCGTCGTCCCTGAAGGCGAGATGAAGTGGCCGGACATTCACCCGGCGCGGGGCGAATATCGGTTCGAAAAAGCCGACGTGCTGATGGATTTTGCCAGGCAGAACAATATCGAGGTGCGCGGCCATACGCTGGCTTGGTATGGCGGGATGCCTGCGTGGACCGCCGCTATCGGCAGCCGCGCCGAGGCCGAGCGGGAACTGGTCGGCCATATTGAAACGGTTGTGTCCCGATATCGTGGCGCCATCCCTTCCTGGGACGTGGTTAACGAGCCGCTGGTGGATTGGCCGGAAGACGAATCTTCGCTCCGTCCTTCGATCTGGACGAGCCGGCTCGGTCCGGACTATCTGCCCATCGCATTGCGCGCGGCGGCGGCAGCGGATCCCGACACCCGGCTTGTGCTCAACGAATATGATGTCGAGTTCAGGGGCGCGCGGTTCGCCGCACGGCGCAAGGCGCTGGTTCGGCTGCTGCGCTCGCTGCGCGACCGCGATGTGCCGCTGCATGCCGTCGGATTGCAGGCGCATTTGTTCGCGGACCGTGCCATCGACCGGGACGGCTTGCAGGAATTGCTGGTGGAGATTGCGACGCTCAAGCTCGACGTGCTGATCACCGAACTCGACGTGATCGACTACGGACTTCCCGGCAAGGTCGGTGAGCGTGATGCGCTGGTCGCCGATATGGCCGGCCAATTTCTCGGGGCGGTCTGCGATGTCGTCCGTCCGAGGGCCATCCTGACCTGGGGCCTGAGCGACCGGTACACCTGGGTGCCAACCTATTTTAAACGCATCGATGGTATGCCAAATCGGCCGCTGCCGCTCGATGCCGAACTCAAGCGCAAGCCTCTGTTCGATGTCATAGAGCAATACCGGCGCAACACAGTCTAGATCAAACCCGCAAGGAGACCCAGTTGGGGGCTTTAACCACGGATCAAGCTGCATCATGAGCCGCATTGCGGCCGGATTGCCATTGAAGAAGGATCTCTAGCGTCATGCCGCAAGGCTCTCGCGCAATCGTGGCGACGTCGTCCGCGCTCGATCTTTCGATCGGGATCGTCGTCTGCGTTCCCTGCTTCCGCCGTCCGCAGCATCTGCGGCGAACCTTGGAATCGCTTGCCGATCAGCGCACCGATCGGCGCTTTGCCGTCGTCATGGTCGAAAACGACGCGTCGGGGTGCGGCAGCGTGCCGGTCGCCAGCGAGTTCCTGCGCGCCGGCAGATTTCCCGGACTTTGTGTGGTCGAGCCGCGGCAGGGAAACTGCCACGCCATCAATGCCGCGTTTGAAACCGCCCAGGCGACGTTTCCTGCCGCAACGCATTTTCTGATGATCGACGACGACGAGATCGCCTCGAGGGACTGGCTTGAACTGATGGTGCGCGCCGCCGAGGGCACCGGCGCGGACATCGTCGGTGGGCCGGTGCTGCAGAGTTTCGATGACGACACCAAGCGCGGACTGCAGCGCCATCCCGCATTTCTTCCCGCCTACGATTCAAGCGGACCGGTGCCGATCATCTACGGCTGCGGCAATTGCCTGATCAGGCGGCCGGTATTTGAAAGACTTGCCGGGCCGGCCTTCGATCTGCGCTTCAATTTTCTTGGCGGCGGTGACGTCGATTTCTTTACCCGATCGCGGCGGGAGGGAATGAAATTCCACTGGGTTGCGGAGGCGGTCATCGTCGAAACCGTGCCGAATGCCCGCACCAATCCGGGCTGGCTTGCATTGCGGGGCCTGCGCATCGGTGCGATCAACTATCACGTCCAGCGCAAGGCGGCGCGAACGCCGTGGTTGCGCGCCAGGCTGCTCGCCAAGATTTTGGCGCTTCTGCCATTGTCGGTGCTTCGCGCCGGCCGCCTGTTCCTGACCGAACACAAAGCCCTCATTGCCCTGCATCCCATGATCGTCGCAGCCGGCGGCGTGCTGGCGGCGATCGGGATCGAACCGCAGCCTTACAAGGCCCAAAAGGTCGCGTCCTGAGCCGGCGGGGGCGTCGCGCCGGGACGCCGCATAATGCTGCGCAACTCCGGGCAGCGCTGCTGTTTGCCGAGTTTAACCGTCGATGTGTTGCCGTATCGCCCGACCGACATCCTGCCACCAGCCGTCAAAATCGAACGACGCCTGCACCGCCGGCGCTTTCAGCGACGCGACGATCTTGTCGGCGTAGATCTCGTCATTCGATCCCCGCCCAACCGGCACGATCGCGCCGCGGTCGATCAGCGCCTTGAAACGCGGATGGTGGTCGAACTCGTCCGGTTCCGCCGGAGCGGTAACGACGACGGGTCGGCCCGACTGCACGCTGGCGAGAATACTGGCGCGCCGTGCCGTCAGGCCTTCTTCGAGAGGATAACAGAATACGTCGATCTCGCTGAAGAGTCCGAATAGCTCGTGGTCGGAGGCGACATAGCCGCTGACCACGATCTCATCCGAGAGGCCAAGCTCGCTCGCGCGGGCATAGAAATCCTGCTCGACCGTATCGACGGCCTTGATAAATGATCCGACATAGACCGTCAGCGGCTTGAGCCCGCGATCCCTCAGGATTGCGGATATGTCGAGAAGCGCATTTGGCTGTTTGCCCGGATAGATCGATCCGAAATGGCCGATCATTAGCCGGCCGCCCTTTCGCGCGGCAACGAGCCGCTGGCGCAATTCGGAATCGCTGATTTTCGCCGGGGCTTCGATGTTCGGCGGCAATGGCGCCAGCACGCATTTTTGCGCGGCCCAGCCGACCAGCGGATCGTTGGCGAGTTCGCGCCGCACCAGGGGCGAGAACATGACGATCGCATCGGCGAGCACCAGTGCCGGAACATAGGTGATCCGGCGCAGCCAATGCAGGCTGGCCCATTCATGCTGGATAAGAACGACACGGCGCCGGCGCAGCCGCGCGATCGCCAGCGCCAGCAGCGGCCGAAATATGACGCGCTTCCAGGCCACAAGCGGGAAGTTGCAGACCACGCTGCGTGCCGATCCCGTCGCACGCCAGATGCCGGCCGGCGAGCCTTCCGATGGCGTCAAGGTTAACGTGGTGCAGCTGCCCGGATCGAGCCTCTCGATGGTCTCGCACAATAGCCGGGTAAATTGTCCGACGCCGCACTGCATCTGCGTGCCCGCGCCGAGAAACAGCGCCTTGTATTCGGGTTCTGAAGTCATCGTGCGGCCGCTGGAGCCTTCATGAGGCGCTTTCGAGCGAAGCGGGATATCGGTTCGCATAAGGAAGGCACTGAAAGAGACCTCGCAGCTTACTCGATTCTGATTCAGCCAGAACCGAACAGACGTCGAAAACGTCCGCGTTAGCCATACAAACCGTACATTATCTTAACGCACGCGGCCGCGGTTGCCTTGGGCACCCTTCTTGCCAGATAACGAGCAAGGATCGGACCGACGTCTCATGACGGGACAGTGCAATTAGCTGGCCCGCACAAGGTGGCAACGGACTTGCGGCGGAACGCGAACGAGTCCTCAAAACGGAATGATGCGACCCTCAGGGCGTTCGGCTCGAGGCAGGCCCAGGGAAGCTGACTGACGATGGCGATTTTGGAAGTCGGGCGGTTGAACGGGCGGGTGATCGCGGCTGCGCCCGGTTACCATGTCGACATCGTGCGCGACTGGAAGCAGGCGGCGTCGCGCTGGAACGGCGGTGGCCACGGAACCATCTTCCAGCATTTCCATTGGCTCGACGGCTGGTATCGCGCCTTCGGTACGGCCGTTCCGCTGGTCGCGATCATTTCCGATGCCGCGACCGACCGTCAGGTTGCCCTGGTGCCGTTGATCCGCCATCTCAAGGGCGGCATCCGTATTGTCGAATTCGCCGACCTCGGTGTCACCGACTACAATGCCCCCATACTGGGATTTGCGGCTCCGTGCGACGAAATCGAAGCGCGCGCCCTGTGCCGGGCCTTGCTGGCCGCGCTGCGCAGATTGCCTGACGGTGCCGATCTCCTGCGCTTGCGAAAGATGCCAGCAAATATCGGCGGGACGCCAAATCCGCTCGCATCGCTGGGGCGTATCGGTTCCTGTTCGCTGAATGGCAATCTTGTCGTGGTCGGCGATGACTTTGACGCCTACCGCGCCTCTCTCAAGCGGATGGAGCTGCCGCGGAGCTGGCGTGTCTTCAATCGCTATCCGGGTGCGAAATTTCGCATCGTCGCGGATAGCGACGAGGCGCTGGCGCTGCTCGACACCATGGATGCGCAGCAGCACGATCGCATGAAGCAGCTTGGATTGAAATTCGTGCTGGACGACGATTGCCACGCAACATTCTACCGCGATATCGTCAGGCGAGGCGTCAGTGAGGGATATGCGGTCGTATCGGCGTTGACGTGCGATGACGAGGTGGTCGCCACGACGCTGGGCATCAGACGGGGATCCGACTACATCCTGTTGCGCATCAGCAATGCAGGAAAGCGACGGTCAAACTGTTCGCCGGGTCTGCTCGTTATCGAAAGAACGATGGCCGCCTTGCACAAGGAAGGCGTTCGGCAGTTCGACCTGAGCATCGGCAACTATGCCTACAAGCGCCGCTTCGGCGCGGTGCAACTTCCCTTGGTGGATGTGAGTATCGCACTTGGCTGGCGGGGGCTCCCCTATGTCGTGCGCGATCTTGCCGCGCAGCGGTTGCGGCGGTATCCCCGACTGTATGATCGGGTGCTTCGCGCACTCGGCAGACCGCCAACGGGAGAGGAAAAATAACTCCGTCAACCCGCTGCCTGAGCGGGGACGGTGCGACGCCGATTTGTCCTGCTATCGGGCAGGGAGCAATAGTTAGAAAAGTATTAACTGGGAAACGGTAATAGTCGATCGCGGCGCTGGCCGGCACCACATTTTGCGGCGGTGGGCACCGCCGAAAGCTGGATCGCAGCAATCCGGGTTGACCGGCCTTGAAAGGCCAACGTGAACAAGCAGCTGTCATTTCCGCAATTGCCGGCCATCGCTCGCATCTTCGGGTATCTCGATGTGTTGCACGTGGCGCGCTGCGTGGCCTTTGTCGCGACGGTCCTGCTCATTTGGATATCACTCCGGCCGTTCCCCGACCTCAGCGACCCCGGTGTCGCCGATCTCGACCGGGGCAAGCTGGCTTCGACCTACATCACGCTCGGAATATTTTCCGTTGCAGCCCTGGCGCTGACCGTGTTCCGGCATGCGCGCGCCCTCCGCAGCCTGATGACGCCAATGTTCATGGTGCTGTGTTGCTGGATCTGCATCAACACCGTTTTCTCGCACGACTTCGGATTGTCGTTTCAGCGCGTGATCCTGACTTGCAGTGTTCTGGCGATGGCCGCATGCCTGCTGCTGCTGCCCGACACCCAGGAGGAACTGGATCTCTGGTTGAGCGCCGCGGCGCTGATCTTCCTGGCCCTGTGTTACCTCGGCGTGATGCTGGCGCCGTCGCTGTCGATACATACCGCGCGCGACACGCTCGAACCCCATCTCGCCGGCGATTGGCGCGGTCCGTTCGGGCACAAGAACGTCGCTGCACCGATCATGGCCATGCTGGTCTTCGTCGGAATTTATCTGGCGGGCAGGCGAGCGATCATTCCCGGCGTTGCGATCGCATGTCTTTCCGGGCTGTTTTTGATCATGGCCGGCGGAAAGAGCGCGATAGCGCTTTGCGCCTTGGCTTTGCTGCTCAGCATTCTGGTCGTGGCGGTCGAAAGCTTCGCATTTCGCGCCTGCCTGGTTTTCCTGCCGCTGCTCGGTTTGAATCTGCTGACGGTCGGTTCGGTTTTCAGCGAGCGCCTCGCCGCCCTGGTCAAATTATTGCCGTTGGACACCACCTTCACCGGCCGCACCGATATCTGGGAATTCGCGATATCGTCGCTCGGTCTCCATCCCTGGCTCGGCTACGGCTTCGCCGCGTTTTGGGGAACCGACTCGATCCAGAACCTGGTTCAAGACGACCAGATCGAGTGGGCCATTACTGCCGCCCACAGTCACAACGGATACCTCGACAACGCCCTGACCATGGGAATTCCGGGTCTGGCGTTGATCGTTGCGATTTTCGTCATTGCGCCGCTGCGGAATTTCTCCGTGGCGACACGATCCGGCAATGACGATCCGCTGGCGAAGCTGTTTCTTCGGATATGGCTGTTCGGAATCTATCTGTCTTCGATGGAGAGCTTCTTGCTGGATCGCGCCGACCCCATCTGGTTCACGTTTTTGGTCGGCGTTTTTGGTCTGCACTACATCGCGCGTTTTCGATTGATGTCGGAGCCGGCGACCGCCGACAATCGCGCGCAGCCCTGCTAACGCTGATCCGATGGCGCGCCGATGCCTGCGATGCCGAGCAGGCGAACCGGTCCCGCTGTGCTGCCCGTATTTCCATGATTGGCGCATGCCAGCTCGACGGTATGGCGCCCGGGCGCGAGATTGTGGGCGAGCACGAAGAGCTGTCGTTTGGGCTGCTTCAAGGCGTCAAGCGTTTGAGAAATGCCGCCATCGATGCGAAATTGAATATCGCGAAGATCGCCCGGAGGTTCGGCAAAAACCGCGACAACGCCAGAACCGCTCCAATCAAACGAGATGCGGCCGGCAGTGCTGGGGGCGTCCCAGCCTGCCATATTGGTTTCGTTGAAACCCCGGCTCCAGCCTTCGTTGTCGATCGGGTCAAGCGTGGCGGCCTCGCGCCAGCTGACGTGTTGGAACGCATCTGTATATAGCGGGGCCGGCAAGGGGCCTGGCGGGCCGGCTTTGCCGATGCGGGCCGTGTTCAACGCGGTGTCGCACATGGCCGTTATGAAGCGCGCCGCCGCGGCATGGCCAGAATCTGTCGGATGCACCGTGTCGACGATGTAGTCGGACCACTTGAGACGGCCGGCCTCGAGTTCCGGCCAAATGGCGTCGCGAAAGCTGACCATCGGCAAGCGATAATGCGCGCCGACCTTTGACTGCATCTCCTGATCATTGCCGCCCTTCTCCCACATCATGAACAGCAGCAGAACGGCCGGAGAGTTGGGCTGGGCAAGGATCTGGCGCACGAGGCCCTCGAAGGCCTCGCCGTCGGTCCAGTTGTCGTTGACGGCGAATTCGACCACGACGAAGTCCGGCAGACTTGAAAACAGGTCTCTTCCCGCGCGTAACGCGCCGTACATCGAACCTGAGCCGCCGAGGCCGGCGTTGATCATGCGAATGTCGCAGCGTGGAAACCGCTTCTGCCACCAGGCGAGCAGGCGACCTGCGTAACTGGTTTCCGGGGTCGTGGCAAAAGCTCCGACCGTTATCGATCCGCCGATGACGCCAAGCGTGATCGGCTCACCCCGATCCGCCTTGGCAAGAACGCTGCCGAGACGCCCCAAATCGCCAGTCGACAGCTGCGACCGCGCGACGAGCTGGCTTGTCAAAGGGTTGTTTGAAGCGAAAACCCTGGCGGGGCCGGCCAGGCAAGACCCCAACAGAAATGCCGCCGTGCGGCGGGAAAACATAGTTCTTTGGTCGGTCGCGGGAATCTCCAGACCGGGCTTCATCCGGGCACCATTACGCTTATGTCGCCGGCACCGCGCGGCTTCGTTTCGGGCCACCGGCGAGGAACGGCTTTTCAATGAAGTGATGGCACACCAGACCGGTCGCAAGGCCCGCCAAAACTGCCAATGTGGCAAAGCTCAAATACACAAGCGGCTGATGGACGTCGAACAGCCGCTTCGATATCGCCCAGATCGCTCCGACGGCAAACAGGTGGAATAGATAAACCGAATAGGAAATGTCGCCGATATATTTCAGCGATTTGACGTGGGTCACTTCGCCCGCGGCTTCGTGATTGAGCCCGAGCAAAACAATGCTCAGCGCGGTCGACGACATCAGAACATGCTTCCACAAAGCGATCTCCTCCGAGCCGTTCCAGTCGACCACGTAAAACGCGATCAACAGAACGCATGGCGCGGCGATCGTCGCCCATCGCAGCTGGGCGCAAAAACGCGCGAACAACCCGTGTCGATAGGCCTGCGCCAGAATTGTTCCAAGGCTGAATCCGATCAGGCTTGGGCTGGTATAGATCGCCTCGACATGACTGAGGCCGGTGGCGAATTGACCAATTCCGACCAATAGAGTGAAGATCCCGAGCAGCACCAGCGTTCGCGCTTCGGATCTCAGGAAGAACAGGCTGGCGAACAGCAAATAGAAGAACACCTCAAAATTCAGGCTCCAGCCCAGCAGCAGCAACGGCGCCTTTGGTTCAAGCGAAGGGATGAACAGCAGCGATTTTATCAAACCCTCGGTCGTGGGAATGGTGGTCCTGAACTGCGCCGGTATGGCAATGGCGAGAATGGTGATCAAAAAGGTTGCCGCCCAATAGGCCGGCAATATCCGGAAGCCGCGCCGGACCAGAAATTCCTTCGGATTGAACTGGCCGTCGCCGGCAATGGTCGTAATGATAAAACCGCTGATGACAAAGAACACATCGACGCCGAGCCTGCCGGTTTTCAGCAGAACCATGTTCATTTCGGCGAGAGGCCACTGCAGCGCATGGGTAACCAGCACGCTCAGGGCCGCCAGACCTCGCAAATACTGAATTGACAGAAGCTGCGTCCGTGGCGTCCCGGAGTGAGCTAGCGACCGCGCAATCTGCGCCATAGTGAGACACCCTCTGTGGTGAAGTTCGGCCCGTACGGCATTTCAGCAAGACCCGCGCCAGCCCCTTGATCGCGCAGGCATGACCGCCGCACGTCCTTCAGGGCGTGACTTTTCGGCTCCGGGCCGCTTCTCACGGAGAAAAACAGTGGCAAGGCCGGCTTGTGCGAGGGCAAACGCGTTAGCGTTAACGATGAAAGCGCGGGCCCCGGGCGCGGAAAACTAGATCACCCGCACCATGCCCGGTTTGCCCAGCGGGCATTCCAGCACATCGCGATCCCATTTGGCGGCGTCGGCTGCGGCCTCATAGGTGCTTTGCAGGAATTCGAGCAACGCCTGGTCCGGCTGGGCGGCGGTGCGCACGGCGTCATAGGGCAGGATGAATTCGCCGAGCGTCTCACTGAAAAATGCCGCGTCCGGGCGTACCCGCGTGGACCGGAAGCCGGGCGGTTCAGGATAGGCATAGGAATAGAACGCGGGATAGTCGATCGCGTCGGAGCCCGGCCAGAAGCCGGCGCTGCTCACCTCGTGAGAATAGGCCTCGCATGCAACCTCGTCGGATAGATAGGGCACGCCGCCGGGATGGCGCGGCGCCCGGCGTCCGGAAAAGCGGGTGACGGCGAGATCGAAACTGCCCCAGAAGAAATGCACCGGGCTCGCCTTGCCGAGGAAGCCGGTGCGGAATTGCTTGAATACGCGGTCGGCACTGACAAGAATTTGCAGAAAGCGCCGCACCGCGTCCGGGTCGTAGGTGGCATGCTTGTCGTCGTCCGAAAAGCGGACCGGGTCGGGCAGTTCATTCGGCATGTCGTCGATCGCGATGTGGATGCCGAGCTCGCCAAGCGCGGTCATCAAGGCCGTGTAGAAACTCGCAACGGAGTGTCCGGCCAGCGCCAGCCGCCGCGTTGCGCCATTGCTGGTGGAAATCCGCACATCATGATTGATGAAATCGAAGTCGATCTGGAAAGTGCCGGTGCCGTCGGGGATCGGCGAGGTGGTCAGGCCATAAGTGGTGACGTACAGCGCGACGTGCCAGGAATGGTTCAGCCAGGGCGAACGCGCCAGGCGAATCTTGCCGACGATCTGGGTCCACAGATGCAGCGTCGCATAGGTCTCGCGCCACGCTGCGGTCGGTAATTGCGGCCAGGGATCTGGCAGTGTGTTGCTCATGCGTCACCAATTTGCGGTCATCGGCGTCCCGCCGCACGACAAGAGCCGGGCGCGACCTCGCCCGGCTCTTGTATCGTACGCGAATTCGCGGCGGTTGAGGACGGGCGCGTGTTAGTTTTTCTTCGCCCCCTTGGCGAAGGCAGTGTCCACGTCATCTTTCTTGATGCGCGCGGCGGGGTCGCCGCGTTGACCGAGATTTTGTTCCTCCGTGCCGTCGCCCATCATGCCGGGATGCGGTGTAGCAGGGTGCTTCTTGGAATCCTTGGGATCGGGTTTGCTGGTCATTTTGAAATCTCCAGGCGCGGATGCGCGCGGCTCAACTTCCCGAATGTCATCCGGTTCCTCTGCCGCCCGCATCGCATCAGCCATGCCGTTCAGCCATGTAGTTTCCTGGCGGTCTCCGCGATCACGCGGCCTTGATAACGCGCGCCGGCGAGTTCGTTCTCGGTTGGCTGGCGGCTGCCGTCGCCGCCGGTAATCGTGGTCGCGCCATAGGGCGATCCGCCGGTGACGTCATTGAGTTCCATCTGGCCGGCAAAGCCGTAATTCAGGCCGATGATGGTCATGCCGAAATGCAGGAGGTTGGTGATGATCGAGAATAGCGTGGTCTCCTGGCCGCCATGCTGGGTCGCGGTCGAGGTGAAGGCGCCGCCGACCTTGCCGTGCAGCGCGCCCTTGGCCCAGAGGCCGCCGGCCTGATCGAGGAAGTTCGCCATCTGCGACGCCATGCGGCCGAAGCGGGTGCCGGTGCCGACGATGATGGCGTCGTAATTGGCGAGATCGTCGATTTTTGCCACCGGTGCTGCCTGATCGAGCTTGTAATAGGATGCCTTCGCGACCTCCGGCGGCACCAGTTCGGGCACCCGCTTGATATCGACGGTGGCGCCGGCTTCGCGGGCGCCTTCGGCGACCGCGTTCGCCATCTTCTCGATATGACCGTAGGCGGAATAGTACAGCACAAGAACTTTCGTCATGGTTGGTCTCCGTGAGGGTTTAGGGTGTTTTGATTGTTTGAAGCCGTCATTGCCGGGCTTAATCCGGCAATCCGTCATTTCCGCAAGAATGTTCCGCAGAGAGATGGGATGCGCGGGTCAAGCCCGCGCATGACGTTTCCGTGTTGTGGTGGTCGTTGGCCTTACGCCGCGTCGACCAGCACCAGTTCGGAATCTTCCAGCGCGGTGATCTTCAGCTGCGCCTCGTCGCGGATCGCAACGCCGTCGCGCGCATTGACGCGAACGCCGTTGATCTCGACGCTGCCGGCCGCCGGCACCAGATAGAGGTTGCGCGTTTTGCCCGCGGCATATTGCGCGCTCTCGCCGGCTTTCAGCGTGGTGGCAAGCACCCTTGCGTCGGCGCGGATCGGCAGCGCGTCCTTGTCATCGGCAAACCCGCTGGCGATGGTGACGAAATTGCCGGAGCGGTCCGACTTCGGGAACGGCTTCGCACCCCAGGTCGGCTGGCCGCCTTCGGTGGTCGGTTCGATCCAGATCTGGAAGATTCGTGTCGGCTTCGGCTCCAGATTATATTCGGAGTGACGTATGCCCGAGCCGGCGCTCATCACCTGAACGTCGCCCGCTTCGGTGCGGCCCTTGTTGCCGAGGCTGTCCTGATGGGTAATCGCGCCTTCGCGGACGTAGGTGATGATTTCCATGTTGGCATGGGGATGGGCGGGAAAGCCGGTGTTCGGGGCGATCTCGTCGTCGTTCCACAC
>NZ_SSNA01000241.1 GCF_004799445.1 Bradyrhizobium sp. | reverse complement strand
CGAACCGGAGCCCACTTCGCTCGAAAACGCTGGGATTCCTGGTTGACGCGTTTTCTTCACGCGAACCGGAGCCCACTTCGCTCGAAAACGCTACTCTTGGCGGGCTTTCTCCTTGGCCGCGCGGTGAAGATGCCGATAGGTGCCGTCAAACACGGTGTCCGACGACGAGGTCCACTCGGTCCCGGCCGACAGCGTCGGCCGGCTGTTGTAGATGCGGCGGGCCTGAAGTTCGCGCTCGGAGGATTCCTCCTCGCCCATCGGCTCGAGTTCGAAGGAGGCCTCCTCGGGGATGACGATGAGTTGCACGAATGGCTCGTTCGGTCTGAAGATGTGGGTGCGGCCCTCCGCCGGCGCCTTGAACACGCAAAAGAACAGCATCGGCCACCAGTTTCGGATCAGCGCCGGCACCGCGATCGGCACGGTATCGGTCGGATCGGTGTAGAACCGCGGATGCGGTTCGGTCCGGATCGCCATGCCCTTTTCAACCTTGAGGTCCAGAAGGATCTGGTAGGTATAAAAAGTGTCGCCGAAATTCCGGAATGGCGGCCACTGCACGCCACCGTCCGGGGGCGGGCCCCAATCTCCTTCCAGGATCAAACGGCCGTCCTTGGTGCTGACGTGCAGTTCATTGTCGTACGGGTAAAACAGCTCAATCCCGTATTGCGCGCCTTCCGAAAAGGGAACGCAATGCCAGACCTGTTCGCGCGAACCGTCGGCGCGGGGCTCGCGCTTGCCGGCCCACCCGGGGATCTCAAGCCTGGTTCGGCGCGGGGCGAGCCGCGGGTCGTTCAAGCGATATTTGACCTTGTCCATAACTGCTCCGCTACGATGGATCGAAAGATAGGATCCTGAACGGGCGCGAACCGCAACAGTTCCAGACTGCGAGGGCGGAAACCGATCGGCGGCGCGCCGCCGAATGATTTGACCTTGCAGCAGGCTATCGCTATAAAATTTAGAACCATTCTAAACTAATCAAGAAGGCTTGCCGTGAAGAATTTCGCCGATTTGACCGAGCGGGAAGTGCTGGCGGTTGCGATCTCCGCGGAAGAGGAAGACAGCCGCATCTACATGACCTTCGCAGAGGATCTGGCGGAGCGCTATCCGGAATCGGCCAAGCTGTTCGAGGAAATGGCCGAGGAGGAAAAAGGCCATCGCCACATGCTGCTGGAGATGTACGAAAAGCGTTTCGGCCCAAATCTCCCGCCTATTCGCCGAGACAACGTCAAGGGATTCTTGCGCCGGCGCCCGATCTGGCTGACCAAGAATCAGTCGCTCGACGCCATCCGCAAGGAAGTCGGGACGATGGAGTTCGAAGCCGAGCGGTTCTATATCAAGGCCGCCGAACAGACCCAGGATGTCGGTGTCCGCCGGCTGCTCGGCGATCTCGCGGAAGCAGAAAAAGGCCATGAGAAGGTCGCGGCCAGGCTGACCGATCAAATCCTCAGTCCGGACGTGCGCGCGGACGAAGACAAGACCCGCCGGCGCGTGTTCGTTCTGCAATATGTGCAGCCGGGTCTTGCCGGATTGATGGACGGCTCGGTGTCGACCCTCGCCCCGCTGTTCGCCGCAGCCTTTGCGACGCATCAGAACTGGCAGACGTTTCTTGTCGGCCTCGCCGCCTCGATCGGCGCCGGCATCAGCATGGGCTTTGCGGAAGCGCTGTCGGATGACGGCTCGCTGACCGGGCGCGGTTCGCCCTGGCTGCGCGGCGCGGCCAGTGGTGTGATGACCGCACTCGGCGGCCTCGGGCACTCGATGCCGTATCTGGTGCCGGACTCCTGGGCCAATGCGTTCTGGATCGCGACCGCGATTGCGGGAGTTGTCGTGTTCTTCGAACTGTGGGCGATCGCCTATATTCGGGCGCGTTATATGGATACGCCGTTCCTGCAGGCGGTGTTCCAGATCGTGCTTGGCGGCGTCATCGTCCTCGCCGTCGGCATTCTCATTGGCGCGGCCTAGAAAGCTTTGCGGTGATGCCCAGACGATGTTGCAAACGCGGTTCACGCCAGCTCAGCGCGCTGGCGGGGATGATTTTGTCGATTGCGCTGGGACAACCCGCAAGCGCCACCGACGAGATCCAGGTCTACAACGCCGGCATCGCCGCGGTCGGCCAGCTTACCATCCAGCAGCACCTCAATTATGTCGCGCTCGGACAAAAGGACCCGCCGTTTCCCGGCGGTCTCGTTTCCAACCACAGCCTCAACGGCACGCCGGAATTTGCCTACGGCGTCACCGATTGGTGGGAGGTCGGCCTCTATCTGCCGTTCGCCGTCCAGGATCAGAAATTCATGTCCGACGCCTTCAAGCTGCGGACCCTGTTCGTTTCGCCGCATGCCGAGCAGCGCGATTTTTTCTACGGTGTCAATCTGGAGTTCAGCAACACGACGCCGCCGTTCGCGCAGACCCGGTTTACGCTGGAGGTGCGGCCGATCATCGGTGTTCGTAACGCCGACTACGAATTCATCGTCAACCCGATTATAGACGCCGGCTTCGGAAAGTTGGGTGAATTGGACTTTGCGCCTGCCGCGCGTCTGGCGCGAAAGCTCGGCCCGGATACGTTCCTGGGTCTCGAATATTACGCGGATTTTGGCGAGATCGGGAACATGCCGAAGCTTGCCGATCAGCAACACACCCTGTTTCTGGTTACCGATTTCAAGCTCGGCGTCCTCGATGTGGACTTCGGCGTCGGTTACGGATTGACGTCATCGTCCGATCGCTGGGTCATCAAGACCATCATCGGCTACGCGTTTCCGGTTCCAGGAAGCAATTCGAGCGCGGGCGAGCGCAGCGCTGCCGGACCCGTCAATCCGATGTCGCACACTTCCACGCGATATCTGCAACCTTGATGAACCGGCGCCATGGACGTGCCATACTCGCGTCACGACTCGAAGAAATGAAGGAATGCGCATGACTGATCGTTTGCAATACGGCACCACCGCGAAGGTGTTTCACTGGCTCGTGGTGGCGCTTTTGCTGGTGCAATACCTGATTGGCTGGCTGATGCCGGATGTTCATGCGGGCCCACCCGGCGCGCCCATGACATTCCATGTCTCGTTCGGGATCGTCATCCTGACGCTCATCGTTCTGCGGTTTGCCTGGCGGCTTACCCACCCCGTCGCACCGGAGAGTTCGCTTCCGCCCTGGCAGCGGCTAAGTTCCGAAGCGGTGCATTGGGCGCTCTATGCGATGGTATTGGCGACCACCCTTACCGGCTGGCTGTTCGCGTCGTTTCGCGGCTGGTCGATTTCATTGTTTTATCTCGTGCCGCTGCCGATGCTGGCCTCGAAGGACGTGGCGAACGTGAAGGCAATGGACGGCTGGCATCAGGCGATGGGATTGACGCTGCTGGTGCTGGTCGGCATTCATGTGGTGGCGGCGATGGCCCATATCTTCATTTACCGCGACCGCATCATGCAGCGGATGCTGCCGAGATAGCCGTCATTGAGGCAGCAATAGCGGTCTAGCGGCCGTCGTCTAACCGGAGCAATATCCCGAGCGCCGAAAACGGACCGGGAGAACGACGTGGCGAAATCGCAATGGAGCTTCAGGACAGCGACTGAAATATCGGCCGCCCTTGCGGCAAGGCAAGTATCTGCCGTTGAGCTGGCACAGGATGCGATCGGACGCATCGAGCGTCACGATCCAAGGATCAATGCGATTTGCGTCCGCGATTTCGAACGCGCGCTGGACGCCGCCCGTGCCGCCGACGCGGCGCTCGCGCGCGGCGAGACGCGGCCGTTGCTCGGCATTCCCCTCACGGTGAAGGAATCCTTCAACGTCGCAGGCCTGCCCACGACATGGGGCATTCCGGCGCAGAAGGATTTTCGGCCACCGGAGGATGCACTGGCGATATCCCGCGTCAAGGATGCCGGCGGTGTCATCCTCGGCAAGACCAACGTGCCGCTCGGGCTCGGCGACTGGCAGAGCTACAACGACATTTACGGCACCACCAATAATCCCTACGACCTCAGCCGCACGCCCGGCGGCTCTTCCGGCGGATCGTCGGCGGCGCTCGCGGCGGGTTATGGACCGCTCTCGCTCGGTTCCGATATCGGCGGCTCGCTGCGAGTGCCGGCGTTTCACTGCGGCGTCTACGCGCACAAACCGACATTCGCATTGGCGCCGGCGCGCGGCAACACACCGTCGCCATTTCCCGCATTGCCCCTGGATCGCGACATGGCGGTGATCGGGCCGATGGCGCGCAGCGCGCTGGACCTCTCGCTCTTGCTCGACGTCATTGCAGGACCGGACCCGCTGGAGGCTGGCACGGCCTACAAGCTTGTCCTGCCGCCGCCGCGTCACAGTGAATTGAAGAATTTCCGCGTGCTGCTGATTGATACCGATCCGGTGATGCCGACCAGCGCCGTAGTGTGGGCGGCGATCGACAGGCTTGCCGCCGGCCTCGGCAAGGCCGGCGTCAGGATCGAGCGCCAAAGCCCGCTGTTGCCGGACTTCGCCGCCTCCTCCCGCCTCTTTATGCGGATGCTGCTGTCGTTTGTCGCGGTTGGTTTCCTGCCGGAAGTCTATGCCGGCGCCAAGGCCGCGGCGGCGAACCTGCCGGCGGATGACATCAGCCTTGCGGCGGAGCGGCTGCGCGGCATCGCGCTCAGCCATCGCGACTGGGTGATGGCGGACGGCGCACGCGGGCATTTGCGTGCGCAATGGCGGGCGCTGTTCAAGACCTTCGATGCGGTGATCTGCCCGGTGATGCCGACGCCGGCCTATCCGCACGACCATTCCGAGGAGCAGGAAACCCGCCGCATCAACATCGACGGCAAGGATTATTCCTACCCCGATCAGTTGGCCTGGCCCGGCATCGCAACCCTGCCCGGCCTGCCGGCCACCGCAATACCGATCGGCCTTTCGCCGGAAGGCCTGCCGGTCGGCGTCCAGATCCTCGGCCCGTGGCTGGAAGATCGCACGCCCTTGAAACTGGCCGAACTGATCGAGCGCGAATTCGGCGGCTTCGTGCCACCGCCGGCGTTTGATGACTAACGACCGGCCTAGAGCGAGATGACTTTTCGTTGAATCGTCATCTCGCTCTCTATCTTTTTGTTTGAGCATGATCTTTTCGGAAAACCGCTGCACACTTTTCCGGATCTTGCCCTACGCGGCGGCAAGCAATTCACTGACCTCGGCCATGCCGGCGGCGCGCTCGCCGAGCAGAAGGTCTGACATGGCGCGCTGCGTCGCATCGTCCGCAAGCTGGAAGGGATCGCTTGCGGATACCCGATGATCGATCACCATGCGGGACAACAGGAGCCTGCGGGCATCGCCGCGCATCTCATGAATGCGCCCGGCTTCCCACGAAAGCTGAACCGCGCTTGCGACGTGATAGAGCAGGCTGGTGGCGCGCCGCGCCTCGGCCTCGCGGTCACTGCGCCCGGCTACCTCACGGGCAAAACCGACGGCGCGATCGGTGAACGCGCGCAGGCGGTCGCGCCAGGCGCCCGGCACGTTGGCGCTGTCGTCGAGCCGGGCATGCAGGTCGGCGGCCAATGCCGCATCGGCGCCATGGCGGCCGACCGCCCGCGTGAGCGCGTCGATGGCGACGATATTGCCGGTACCCTCCCAGATCGAGCCGAGATGCGCGTCGCGCAACAGCCTGCTGGTTGCAAACTCCTCAATGTAACCGATGCCGCCGCGCATCTCGAGCGCATCGCCGCAAACCTTGCGGGCATCGCGCGTGGCGCGAAATTTCAGCGTCGGGGTGAGAATGCGCAACAGCACTGCCGCGTCCTGGCTACCGGCTTCGGCGCGGTCGAGCGCGTCGGCGGTCAGAAAACTCATCGACAGCGCCTGCTCGGTGGCCAGCATGATCTTCATCAATTGCCGCCGCGCCAGCGGCAAATCGACGATGCGGCTTCCGAACACCACGCGGTTCTTTGCGACCGCCATCGCGTCGTGATGGGCGCGGCGCATCAGCGCGGTGGATTTGACGCCGTTGGAAAGCCGCGAAGAATTGACCATCTCGGCCATCTGCACGAAACCGCGATCGAGCCGTCCGACGGCGTAGGCGATCGCGCCTTCAAGCTTGATCTCGCCCGAGGCCATCGAGCGGGTGCCGAGCTTGTCCTTCAGCCGGACGATCCGGTAGTGGTTGGGCGAGCCGTCGTCGAGCTTCCGCGGCATCAGAAACAGGCCGACGCCGCGCGTGCCGCCGACGGCGCCCTGCGGCCGGGCCAGCAGCATCACCACCTCGGCGTCCGCATTGGAGCAGAACCATTTCTCGCCCGAGAGCCGCCAGTGATCGCCTTCCTGCACGGCTGATGTGGCGAGCGTGCCGACGTCGGAACCGCCCTCTTTTTCGGTCATGAACTGACCGCCCTGGGTCAGCTTGTTCATGTCGGTCTGGGTGAGGCCGTCCAGATATCCGGCCTTCAGCGCCTCGCTGCCGAAATTCGCAAGAAGCTTGGCGCAGCCATCGGTGACATTGATCGGACAACCCAGTCCGAACTCGGCCTGGTTGAAGAGAAACGTAAAAGCGTGCTTGGCAACGACCGGGTACTTCTCGGGCCAGCCCAGAATGCCCTTGCGAAGCGACATCGCATGAATGCCGAACTCGCCGAACGCGGCGCGCTCAAGCTCGCGATAGGCCGGATGGTATTCGATCCATTGGGCGTCGCGGCCGAAGCGGTCGCGCTGATGCAGCACCGGTACATGCCGGTCGGCCAGGCGGGCACACTCGTCGAGATGACCGCCGGCGAGCGCGCCCAGCCGGTCGAGATGCGGCTCGATATGACGGAACAACGCATCGGGAAGATGGATGCGAAGCAGGTCCTTCAGCGCCGGATCGGCGCGGTAAAAATTCATGCCCGAGGTGTCGGGCGCCAGCAGCCCCGGCTGGGCGGCGGAATCCGCAATGCGATCATGCTGGCGCGGCTGCATTGAATTTTCCGGTTCGTTTCCTCATCTATTGGGTGGAATTATCGCACATCCCCACGGCTGACACCAACTCCGACAAATCAAGGAAACCTGCCATGGAAACCCCAAAATACAACAAAGCCCTCATCGTCGGCGCCGGCGAAGGACTGAGCGCGTCGCTGGCGCGGCTGTTGGCCCGCGAAGGCATCAAGGTCGCGCTGGCGGCACGCCAAATCGAAAAGCTCGGCGCGCTCTGCACCGAGACCGGCGCGCGCGCCTTTGCCTGCAATGCCACCGACCAAGACGAGGTCGAGCGCCTGTTTGGGCTGGTCGAGCGCGAGATCGGGACGCCCGATGTGGTCGTCTATAATGCCAGCGCGCGGGCGCGCGGTACTTTCATAGAGCTGGTGCCCGCCGAGGTGGCGCAGGCGATCGCGGTGAGCGCGTTCGGTGGCTTCCTGGTGGCCCAGCAGGCGGCAATGCGGATGCTGCCAAGCAAACACGGCGCCATCCTGTTCACCGGCGCGTCGGCGAGCGTCAAGGGCTATCCGCAATCCGCACCGTTCGCGATGGGCAAATTCGCGCTGCGCGGGCTGGCGCAAAGCATGGCGCGCGAACTATCGCCGCAAGGGATTCATGTCGCGCATTTCGTGATCGACGGCGGCATCCGCAGTGCAGGCCGCGCCGAGCCCGCCGACAGGCCGGACTCGATGCTCGATCCTGACGCCATTGCTCTGAGCTATTGGAATGTGCTGCAGCAGCCGCGCAGCGCCTGGACCTGGGAGCTGGAATTGCGGCCCTGGGTAGAGAAGTTTTGAAGTTGCGCAGAAATAGCGTTCGTCATTGCGAGCGTTAGCGAAGCAATCCATGGCAACGCAAAGAAAGCTTGATTTCTTCGTCGCGTTGCTCCTCGCAATGACGCACTAAAAGCCGAGTATCCGAAATCTCAAACCGTCGCCTGATGCGCGAGCTGCTGCGCCGCCAGCCGCGAGCTCGCGCAGGCAATTTCCTGGGGTGCTGCGTCGACAGGTTTCTCGAAACGCACCAGCTTCCAGTCGTCGGGGTGGCGTATGAAGTTAAATCCGGACTTGCGCGCAAGGCCAATCATGACGTCATTGGAGCGCAGCGTATCGCCGAACACGCGGGCAGCTCCAAACGCAGCCGCGCGGCATTCCAGATTCCGCAGCAAGGTCGATCCGATGCCCAGGCCTTGCCAGCGGTCATCGACCGATACGCCGAACTCGAAACTTGCCGTGTCGGCCTCGAACCCGTAGCGGGCTTCGCCGACGATGGTTTCGACGCCGTCGATCACCATGATCGCCAGTACGCTGAACCGGTCCCGCTCGCCGACATGGATGAAATGCTCCAGTTCGGTCGGCGGAAGTTCGCTCATGGCGCCAAGGAAGCGATTGTAGCGGGAGTGGACCGAGAGCGAGCGGAAGTAACCCTGCAACGCTTCGGCGTCATCGGGCTCGACAAAACGCACCGCCACCGCCTTGCCGCTGCGCAGCAGCAGGATATCGCGGTGTTGCCGGAGGTTATCAAGGCGAAACGCGGTCATCGCAGGCTCCCCAATGGTCGCGAAAGAGGTTGGCTGGCGCCCCCCTTCAAGAGGCGGCGCCAGCCTGGCGGCGTCTAAGCCCGCCAAAACGGCTTTTCGGCCTCTTCGATGATATCGCTCCACGAAAGTCCGACGTCGTGCAGGTCGCGGTCGGTCCAACGCGACAGCTCACGCCGCTGCCGCCGACGCTCGGCCCACACATGCAGCTTTTCGCTGATTTGGGCGAAGAGCCCGGATTCATGATGATTTATCATCGTTCTGGGTGAACAGGTAGACATCTCGATCTCCCAAAGCTAACTTGTTAAGTGCAATATCGATGTGAACCGGGAATTCGACAAACGACACTTTGTACCTGTTTAGATGAGATAAACTCATGCAAATGGCGCCCGGAAGATGACTGCCCGACTGCCGTCGCTCAATGGGTTGCGGGCGTTCGAGGCCGCCGCCCGGCATCTCAGCTTTACCGTTGCCGCCGCCGAGTTGAACGTCACCCAGACCGCGATCAGCCATCAGATCCGAAGGCTCGAGGAGGAACTCGGGATTCGCCTGTTCGTCCGGCAGAACCGCAGTTTGGCGCTGACGCCGGAAGCCAGGGACTACCTTCCCGGCATTCGCGCGGCGTTCAACGATCTGCGGCTCGCCACCGACCGGCTGATGCGCAAGGAAAACGATCGTGTGCTGACGGTCTCCACGCTGGCGTCACTGGCCGCAAAGTGGCTGTTGCCAAGGCTTTCCACCTTCCAGCAGGCCCACCCCGGCGTCGACGTACGGATCACGACGTCGACCAGCCTGGTCGATTTCCGGCGCGACGACGTCGACGCTGCGATCCGCTATGGCCGCGGCCACTGGCCCGGCCTGCGCGCCGACTGGCTGATGGCCGATGAATTGTTTCCGGTGTGCAGCCCGGCGTTGCTTGCGGGCAACAAGCCGCTGCGGTGCCCGGAGGATCTGGCCAATCACACGCTGCTGCACTCTAGCGGGGGCTATGACGATGACTGGCGGCTATGGCTCACCGCCGCCGGACTGCCGTCGAATATCTCGAAACAACCGGGATTGAGCTTCGATCTGATCCTGATGACGGTGCAGGCCGCGATCGACGGAATCGGCGTTGCGATGGGCCGGACCTCCTATGTCGAGGCCGACATCGCCAAGGGCCGGCTGGTCGTTCCGTTCAAGATTGCCCTACCGGCCGACGCCGGGTTCTATCTGGTCTCGCCCGAGACCAAAGCCGAATCGGCCAAACTATCGGCGTTTCGGCAATGGCTGATTGCCTCGGTCCAGGGCAGCCCGGGAATCAGTTGAGCACAGCGCGGCTGATGTAGATGCCGCGCCGCGGCGATCTTACCGCAGAGATCCAGTCGTTGCGTTTTCCGGTTGGTCAGGCCGCCCTGACGTGGCAGATTGCCGGAAGAAACGAGCAACTGTCCTCGCCGGTGCGGAAAAGCTGCACCGAGCGCAAGGACAACGGGGAGAATTTCATAATGTCGCAATCGTCCAGTTCGCCGCCGCCTCAACTCAAATCGCGAATTGGCGCCATTCTCCGCTCCACCAGCGGCAATTTCCTCGAACAGTTCGATTTCTTCCTGTTCGGCTTTTACGCGCCCTATATCGCCAAGGCGTTCTTTCCGTCTCAAGACGAGACCGCCGCACTGCTCAACACCTTCGGCGTTTTCTGGCTGGGCGCGCTGATGCGCCCCGTCGGCGCGATCGTGCTCGGCGCCTATATCGACCGGATCGGCCGTCGCAAGGGACTGATCGTCACGCTGGCGATCATGGCGATCGGCACGGTGACGATTGCGGTCTGTCCGACCTATGCCAGCATCGGCGTCGCGGCGCCGATCATCGTTCTGGTCGGCCGCTTGCTGCAGGGCTTTTCCGCCGGCGTCGAGCTTGGCGGCGTCTCGGTCTATCTGGCCGAGATCGCAACGCCCGGCAACAGGGGTTTCTATACCTCGTTCCAGTCCTCCAGCCAGCAGGTCGCGATCTTCGTCGCCGCGACCATCGGATTTGCACTGAACGAACTCGTGACGGGCGATACGATTGGCTTCCTTGGCGGGATCGAATTCGCCAAGTGGCGAATCCCGTTCTTCGTCGGCTGCCTCATCATTCCGTTCATTTTCTTTCTTCGCCGAACGCTGGAAGAAACGCCGGAATTCCTGGCGATGAAGAAACACCCTTCCACGACCGAGGTCTTCAGATCCGCCGCGCTGAACTGGAAGATCATCGTGCTTGGCATGATGGTGGCGGTGCTGACCACCACGACCTTCTACTTCGTCACGGTCTACACGCCGACCTTCGGCAGGAACGTGCTGAAACTCACATCGCAGGACGCGCTGCTCGTCACGCTGCTGGTGGCGGTGACCAACTTCTTCTGGAATCCGGTCGGAGGCGCGGTGTCCGACCGTCTCGGCCGCAAGCCGGTGCTGCTGACGATCGCGGGCCTGTCGCTGGTGACCGCCTACCCTGCGCTGCACTGGCTGGTCGCAGAACCCACCTTCGGCAAGATGCTGACGGTTGAAATGATGTTCTCGTTCTATTTCGGCGTTTACAGCGGGACCATGCTCGGCGCGCTGGTCGAAGTGGTGCCCGCGCATGTCCGAACCACCTGTTTCTCGATGGCGTTCGCGCTGGCCGCGGGCCTGTTCGGGACGTTCACGCCCTTTGCTTCGACCTGGCTGATCGATCAAACCGGCGACAAGGCCTCTCCGGGATTCTGGCTGATGTGCGCCGCCATCCTCGGCATCGTCGCCACGCTCGCGATCTACCGGGACGGCAAGGCGGCCACCAGCCAGCAGCCCCTCGCGGCCCGGGGCTAAGACATGTCCGGGCAGCGGGTCGCGTTGCCCGGATGCCGGTTTTGATTTCCGTGCAAACAAGATAACAACACGGCATGGTCGATTTGACCCTCAAATACGACGTGCTGGTGATCGGCGGCGGCAATGCGGCGCTGTGCGCCGCGATCGCAGCACGGCGCGCCGGCGCGTCCGTTTTGGTGCTGGAAGGCGCGCCGAAATTCTATCGCGGCGGCAACACCCGCCACACCCGCAACATGCGCTGCGCCCATGATGCGGCGACCGAGATCCTCACCGGGCCCTATACCGAGGAGGAATTCTGGGAAGACCTCAAGCGCGTCACCGGCGGCCAGACCGACGAGGAACTGGCGCGCCATATGATCGCCGAGTCCAAGGACATCCTGGGCTGGATCGTCGAACAGGGCGTGCGCTGGCAGCCGTCGCTGGGCGGTACGCTCAGCCTCGGGCGCACCAACTCATTCTTCCTGGGCGGCGGAAGGGCGATGCTGAACGCGCTCTATTTGACCGCCGAACAGCTTGGCGTTGAGATTCGCTACGACGCCGAGGTGCTCGATCTCGAGATCGCCGACGGCATGTTCCTTTCTGCCGCGCTGAAGCAGGGTGACGGCCGCGCCACCGTCCGCGCTTCCACCCTGGTCGCCGCCGCCGGCGGCTTCGAGGCCAACATCGAATGGCTCAAGCAATATTGGGGCGAGGCCGCCGACAATTTCCTGATCCGCGGCACGCCGTATAACCGCGGCACGATCCTGAAGATGCTGCTCGAAAAGGGCGTGCAGGACGTCGGCGATCCGACGCAATGCCACGCGGTCGCGATCGATGCGCGCGCGCCGAAATTCGACGGCGGTATCATCACGAGACATGATTCCGTGGTGTTCGGCATTGTCGTCAACAAGCACGCCGAGCGCTTCTACGACGAGGGCGAGGATATCTGGCCGAAACGCTACGCCATCTGGGGACGGCTGGTGGCGGCCCAACCCGACCAGATCGCCTACATCATCTTCGACTCGACGGTCGTCACGAGCTTCATGCCGACGCTGTTCCCGCCGATCGGAGCCGCCTCGATCGCCGAGCTCGCAGGCAAGCTCGAACTCGATCCGGCGGCGCTGGAAAAGACCGTGGCCGGCTTCAACGCCGCGGTGCGGCCGGGCACCTTCGATCACACCATCCTCGACGATTGCCGCACCGAAGGACTGACGCCGCCGAAAACCCATTGGGCGCGGAAGATCGAG
>NZ_SSNA01000240.1 GCF_004799445.1 Bradyrhizobium sp. | reverse complement strand
TGCTCAAAGGGTCGCGCATTCCCTCACCAATACCGAAAGTGTCTGATCTTGCCAAAATATATCACACCCTCCGAGCCTCGAATGTTGGTGCTCGTTCAATGCGGCGACTCAGTCCGCTGACACGACGCTAGAATACACGTATGGCCTCCCCACTGGCGAGAGAGCGGTGCGCCGCGAGCCCCTGCACCTTTTGCGGGATTTCTCTCAGTAGGCCATTTTGCGACACATGAGCGGAAATTCAGCCGGCATTTCAAAAGGATATTTTGGGAAGCCTATCGGGAGTTTGAATCCCTCGCTCTTCGCCAGTCGCTTGACCGAGACGAAAATCCGGCGAAATACCGATTGCTACCAGGCCGGGTTCGCGACGGCGATGGACGTATCGTGTCACTGTTTCATCCGGATGGCGCGGTTACGCTCACGACGCGCGTGACATCCCGGTATAGAGTCTCGACCAACTCCCGGAGCACGCTCGCACGCCCGAGCCCCGGCTCGTGAGCCGCGGGGATGTCGGGAATCTGGCGGCGTTCCCGGTCGGCGAGCGAGTTCGGAGTAGCGGAATGGAACGGATCGAAAACAGAACGTTCGACGAGATCAAAGTGGGCGACACCGCGAGCCTCGTGCGAACACTCACGCACAAGGACATCGAGCTGTTCGCAATCATGTCGGGCGACGTTAATCCGACCCATCTGGATGACGCGTTCGCAAAGAGCGATATGTTCCACAAGGTCGTGGCGCACGGCATGTGGAGCGGCGCGCTGATCTCCACGGTGCTCGGAACGCAGCTCCCCGGACCGGGGACCGTCTACGTCGATCAGTCTCTGCACTTCCAGGGCGCCATCGGTCTCGGTGATACGATCACGGTGACGGTAAAGGTGAGAGACAAGATCGAACAAACGCATCGTGTCATCTTCGATTGCCGAGCCGTCAATCAAAAGGCGGAGGAGGTCGTCACGGGTACGGCGGATGTCATCGCGCCGACCGAGAAGATCTCGCGACCCCGCGCGGCTCTCCCCGAAGTCGAGCTGCGGCAGAAGGGGCGACGCTATGAACTCCTGATCAGGATGACCCACGGCCTCGCCCCGATCCGTACCGCCGTTGTCCACCCGGTCGACGCGCCGTCGCTGCTTGGCGCCGTCGAAGCCGCCCGCATCAATCTGATCACGCCGGTGCTGGTTGGGCCGGAGGCCAGGATACGCGCCGCGGCTGCGCTGGCAGAGCTCGATTTGACGCCTTACGAGATCGTGTCGACCGAGCACAGCGAGGCCGCGGCCGCGCAAGCCGTCGCGATGGCCCGCGCCGGCAAGGTCGAGGCGCTGATGAAGGGTGCGCTCCATACCGATGAGCTGATGCATGCCGTTGTTGACGCCGAATGCGGCTTGCGCACCGCCCGGCGCCTGAGCCATGTCTTTGCGATCGACGCGCCCGACTATCCGAGGCCATTGTTCATCACCGACGCCGCGATCAACATTTATCCGACGCTGGCGGACAAGCGGGACATTATCCAGAACGCGATCGATCTGGTGCACGCGCTGGGGATCCCGGCGCCACGCGTGGCGATCCTGTCGGCAATCGAGACCGTTACGGAAAAGATCAAATCGACGCTGGATGCGGCGGCGCTGTGCAAGATGGCTGATCGGGGCCAGATCACCGGCGGCATTCTCGATGGCCCGCTTGCCTTCGACAATGCGGTCTCGGCCGAGTCGGCCAAGACCAAGGGGATCACCTCGCCGGTCGCCGGCCGTGCCGACATCTTCGTGGTGCCGGACCTTGAGGCCGGCAACATGCTGGCGAAGCAACTCGAGTATCTCGCGGAAGCGCAGATGGCCGGCATCGTGCTGGGCGCGCGCGTGCCGATCATTCTGACCAGCCGCTCCGACGGGACGCTGGCCCGGTTGGGGTCGTGCGCGATTGCGCTGCTGCTGGCGCGTCACAAGGGGACGAAGCCGTGAGTGACGCCATCCTTGTGCTCAATGCCGGTTCGTCGAGCCTCAAATTCTCGGTATTCCCTGGACATGAAACTCCAAGCCGGCAGGGCCTCATTTGCGAAGGCGAGTGCGAAGGCATCGGCCACCGCGTCCATTTCACGGCGAAAGACCGCGCCGGAGCGTCGCTGGTCGATGCGTATCTGACGGAAGGCACCACGCACGAGGATGCGCTGGCCGCGCTGCTGCGCTGGCTTGACGACCGCTTTGTTGACATCCAACTGGTCGCGGCCGGACATCGGGTGGTGCATGGCGGATCGCTGTATATCGCGCCGGTCCTGATCGACGCCTCGGTGGCCGCCGAGCTGCGCCGCCTGGTTCCGCTGGCGCCGCTGCATCAACCCCACAACCTGGCCGCCATCGATGCGCTCTCGAAGCTTCATCCCACATTGCCGCAGATCGCGTGCTTCGATACCGCCTTTCATCATACCCAGTCTGAGGTCACCACGGCGTTCGCGCTTCCGCGCAGGCTCGCCGCCGAGGGCATCCGGCGCTACGGATTCCACGGCCTTTCCTATGAATATATCGCCAGCGTTTTGCCCGACATCCTCGGTCCGGCAGCCGCCGATGGTCGCGTTGTCGTGGCCCATCTCGGCAGCGGCGCCAGCCTGTGTGCGATCCGAGGCCGCAAGAGTGTGGCGACGACCATGGGCTTTACGGCGCTCGATGGCCTGCCCATGAGCCGCCGCTGCGGCAACCTCGATCCCGGCGTCATTCTCTATTTGATGCAGGAGAAGGGGATGACCGCAACCGAGGTGAGCCATCTCCTCTATAACGAGTCCGGGCTGTTTGGCGTTTCCGGCATCAGCGACGACATGCGAACCCTGCTGGCGAGCGGCGACCCACTGGCCGAGCAGGCGGTCGCCCTGTTCGTGTACCGTATCGACCGCGAACTGGGTTCGATGGCCGCGGCGCTCGGCGGCATCGACGCGTTGGTCTTCACCGCCGGAATCGGGGAGCATGCGGCGGAAATCCGGCGCCGTGTTTGCGCGGACGCGGCGTGGCTGGGCGTGGATCTGGATCAAGGCGCCAATGCAGCCGGCGGGGTACGGATCACGCGTCCCGGCAGTCAAACCACCGGCTGGGTGATTCCAACAGATGAAGATCTGATGATCGCCTTGCACACATGGAATCTGTTGAGCGCCGCCGCTGCGCCTCTTGATTCGCACGCAAACAATGGAAGCCAGCAGGCATGACCGGACCCGAAAATTCATCGCTCCTGAGCGTTCCGGCATTCTGGCCGATGGCGATGGCGGCAACCATGCTCACGGAGGGGACCGAGCTCTACGCGAAGAACCTCAGATTCGTCGAGGAGGAGATCAAGATTCATGGCGAACTGAGACCGGCGCTTGCGACGCCGAACCAGGTGCGCCTCGATCTGCGGACCATGGTGCTGCGCGACTACGGAAAGCCCGTCGGGATCCCGACGCTGATCGACGCGCCCCATGCCGGCCATACCGCCATGATCGCCGACTATTATGAGGGTCAGAGCCTGGTCCAGACGCTGCTGGCCAACGGCGTCGGCCACGTGGCGTTGACCGACTGGAAGTCGGCGACGGCGGATATGAAGGATCTGGAGGTCGACAACTACCTCGCCGAGCTCGTTGTCGCGATCGACGATCTCGGCGGACGGGTGAACCTGGTCGGGCTGTGCCAGGGCGGCTGGATGTCGGCGATGATCGCCGCGCGTTTTCCCGACAAGGTAAACTCGCTGGTGCTCGCGGGCGCGCCCATCGACACCGATGCCGGGAATGGGTCGATCAAACGCATGGTTCACCAATCCCCCGCTTCGTTTTACGAGGAACTGGTGGCGCTAGGCGGCGGTTTGATGCAGGGAAAATTCATGCTGCAGGGCTGGAAGAACATGCATCCGGGGCAGCACTACATTCAGGATCATGTCGATCTCTATGAGCACATCGACGACCCGGCCTACCTCGCCAAGGAGGAGACGTTCGAGAGCTGGTATGAAAATCCGATTGACCTGCCGGGACGCTGGTATCTTCAGGTGATCACCCAGATCTTCAAGGAGAACCGCCTTGCCAGGGGCGCGTTCATCGGGCTCGGCCGCAAGCTCGATCTCCACGACATCACTTGTCCTGCCTATTTGCTGGCAGGCGCCGATGATGACATTACGACGCCGGAGCAGGTCCTCAATGCCGCCAAACTCATCGGCACGGCGAAGGACCGTATCGTTCAAGAGATTGTGCCCGGCGGCCATATCGGGCTGTTCATGGGGGCGAACACGCTAAGAGATCACTGGCCGCCAATCGCCAGATGGATCTCAGCGCAGTAAGCCGTTCACCGGCTTCTATCGACGCGATCTTAACTTGAACCGCCCCGCGCCGGGGAAGCGCGGGGCGGTCAAGGGGTCGGTCGGGAGGGAAGCCGGCGCTTGGGCTGGGCGACCCCTCGAACCCGTCGTTATTGAGCCTGGGGTTTCCGGCTGCGAGCGTAGGCGCTGCGCACCTTGGCACCCTGGTCTTCGGCGAACTTTGCGCCGTCATTCGACGTTTGGGGCGGATCCAATCGGAGCAACCCGGCCGGAACCCCCTGAGCAAGAGCGGGAGCGGTCGGAGTTGCCGACATCAATGCGATGAGGGCCATTGAGCCAAAAAGCAGGCCCGGAAGGCGGAGGTCGTTGATTCGGGAGGTCTGGAGGAATTTCAGCATGATGATCTCTCTCTCGGTTGAGGCGCAGCTTCAAGGCTCGGGCAGATGGAGCATTATATTACCGGAGACCCTAGAGTAAGGTGACCGGTCAGCTTAGGAAAAGCACGAGTTAGTACCAAACCCTATCGCAGCGCACTCCGTCCAATATGACTGGTCAGCTTAGCCTGTCAACCGGGACTAAGATCACATTTACTTCAACAGCAGTTTGAAGCTGACATTGAAAAAATCATCGATTGGGCCACGATCCCGGGTGATCTTGAGCCGAATGGTGGCGCCCTCCCACGCGTTCACCACGAAGCGCGCCAGTTGCCCCGGATCGTGACGCGGGTCGATATCGCCCGCGTCCTGGGCCTCGCGGAGCACCGACTCCACAGCTTGGCACCAGGTCTCGAACACCAAACGGAGTTCTTCGCGCATCCGGGGATATTCCTGGGCCATTTCGCTGGCGAAAAGCCCCAGCATGCAGCCGCGCTCGAACCCGTTTTGCTTGAGCCTTTCCGCCAAAAAAACGAAATGATTTTTCAGACGCTGCAGCGGCGCGACGCCTTCTTCGAACAGGATATCCGACCGGGTTCCCTCGAGGTAGCGCCGCAAGGAGTCGATCGCGAGATCTTCCTTGTTTTCAAAATGATTGAAAAAGGAACCTTTGGGAACCCCGGCAGCATCGGTTATGTCCTGAATCGAACACCCATTGAAGCCATTGGCGTGCAGGGTATCTACCGCACTGCTCGCCAGTTTCTCGCGTAAGCTCGGCCTAGCCATCCGAACGCCTCCCGAGGAGAATCCTTCTAATATACATGACAAGTATGCGACCGATCGACTTTATTCAACCGAAATTGAAAGAAATCTGACCAGTCAGATTGATAATAGCTAATTCCCGCTTAAGCCAAGAGTTCCCGATTTCGCCAACAGCCGACTTCGCGTCGCCCCGGACCCCCAGCAGGCACGCCTCAGTCGATTTGGCGACCGCTTCCACCGATCGTGGTTTCGTTCCGCTGGCCATTGGAGAGGCCCGGTGCAGGCAGCACGATCAGGCTGGCGCGATCGTGACCCACCATCACGTCCAGTTGCCCGCCAGCGGCGACCACGATCGGCTGCGGAAAGGTGTGCAGGACCTGGAGCCACCCGCCATCGGAATTCTCATCGGGGTGATTGGAGAAGCCGATCCCTTCCGCAAGGTCGAGGCTCATCCACTGGACGATCCCGACCGCAATACCGTCTTTGAGCACCGGGATCGGGAGCTTGCGGATCTCCGCCCCGTGCTCCCCGGCCGTCAGGTCGATCCTGAGCAGATCGACGTCCGGCGAAAGCCTGCGCCACGATGTCATGGTTCCATGCACCGGTAGGCGTTGCGGCGACAGCGCGCCAAACGGCGAGAGGTCGAATCCCGATACGTCTCCGACGAATGCATGTTGCGAAAGAACGTCACTCTCCACCAGGCACCCCATGGCGGTTGCCGCGCGCGGAATCACCGTCGCTCCCGGCCGCAGCAGTCGCGCATGCGCATCTTCGAATGTGTTCAGGACATCCTCGGCCAGAAGGTCGCTCGACAGCGTCTCCGAAATAAGAATGTCCGCGCGCGCTTCAATTTCCTTGCCGACGATGATCTGGCTCGAACTCTTGCTGACGACGCGTATCTGCTGTTCATAACCGTTCAACGCGATGATACGCTTCGCGGCTTCGGCAATGACAGGTACTCGTTCGCAGGTGACGATATTCCTCGCCCCGGCGCGCGCCGCCATCATCGACAACAGACCACTGCCGGTACCGATATCGAGAATGCGGGCATCCGGCCCCTCTTTTTCGACCGCCTTGCGGATCGCCCGTTCGAAGGCGTCGTTTCTCCGCGTATCGTTCAGCATCTGGATATGCCAGAACGGTACCATGGCCGACGTCAGGCGCCGCATTTGATGCCGGACACCGATGTTGTCCGGTTGCAGTTCGAGGACCCGGCGGAATTCGATCAATGCCTCATGGCGCCGTCCCGAATCCGCCATCGCCACCGCAAGGTTCGACAGCACCAGCACGTCTTCCGGCGCGATCGAGCGGGCGATCGCAAAACACCCGGCGGCATCATCGGCCCTTCCGATACGGTGAAGCAACGCCCCCTTTTCGATCAGCGCATCCAGGTGCCGGGGATCGAGTTCGAGTATTTCGTCCAAGTGGCCGACCGCGTTTTCCAGGTTGCCCCGTTTTGCCGCGATCCTCGCAAGCAGCAGAAGAATGCCGGCCCCGCGGTAGCCATGGTCGAGGACTCGCAGATAATCCTGTTCTGCCTTCTCGAGATCTCCGCTGCAATGATGAGCCGCGGCGTTCTTCAGGAGTTGAAGCAGGTATTGAGGCGCATCGTCGTTGTTTTGATCGGCCGCCATGTTCCTGCTTTCACCCCGGAGGGATGCGGCGCGAAGCGGCTCCCGAAAGGGCATTGTCTCGAAATCCGGATACGCGTCGAGGCGTCGAAAGCTGCCGCTACAGCCTGGAAAAAAACGAAGCCCGCAATAATCGGGCTGCCGGGGGCGCATCGATCGTCGAAATCTTGCGGCAGAACAGCGCCGCGGAATCAGCGCGGATCGAACGATAGCCCGGCCAGGGCCCATAATCATGCGAAAACCGGGGTCGGATCACGGCTGTTCACAGCTGCGGCGGATCAGTCCAGCGGCTATCGGAGATGTCGCGCTCGCCTTTAACGTGCGCGGCACGTGGGCCGCCGGGTG
This sequence comes from Bradyrhizobium sp., assembly GCF_004799445.1. Lineage (GTDB taxonomy): Bacteria > Pseudomonadota > Alphaproteobacteria > Rhizobiales > Xanthobacteraceae > Bradyrhizobium. Next base: position 11,155 of record NZ_SSNA01000240.1, on the reverse strand, counting down.
CCCGAAGCAGGTTCGTCGGGGTATTCATGGTCCTGAACGCCCCAAGGGCACCTCGACGGCCATTTTGGCATGGCAGACCACCAAATCCTGCGGTTTCCGCGGGCGCGGCGCCGGCCAACGATGTGTTGCCTTGCAGGGCCATTGCGCCTAAAAGGCCCTCTTTAACGGGAAGACAGTCGATGGCCCATAATTTCGCGATCAACGATGATGTCCATCATCAGCTCCAGGGACCGCAGGGCCGCGCCGTCGTCAAGCAACGCAGCATCTATACCATTGTGACCTGCCTGCCGATCGAATCCGACGGCCGCCCGCGCTATCGCATCAAGAGCAAGACCGAAAATGTCGAGCGCGTGGTGACCGAGGAGCAGATCAGCCGGCTCGGTTGATCCTACGTCTTTAAGCCGTATCACTTCGATACCAGCACCGGCTGAGCCAGCGCAGCGTGGGCGAACTTCTTCAGCGCCATGGGTTTGCCGAACAGATAGCCTTGGACCGTGTCGAAACCCAGCTCGCTCGCCGCGACAAAATCGGCGCGAGTCTCGACTCCCTCCGCAACAACCCGGGCGCCATACCCTTTGCCGAACTCGATGATGTGACGGCACACCGTCTGTTTCAGCCGGTCATTGGCGAAGCCGGTGACGAATTGTCTGTCGACCTTGAGTTCGACGAAGGGGAAGGTTTCTAGCCCCATCAGCGCTGGCCAGTTGGCGCCAACATTGTCGATCGAGACGGCAATATTGTGAAGGCGCACCTCTTTTGCGACATCGATCAGCAGCTCCAGATTGGGAATGACCTCGGCGCTGTCGATCTCGATGAGGAGTCCCCCGAACGCCGGATGCGCCGGCATCCGCTGGCAGAGACTGCGCACCGCGTAGCGGTTTTTGAGAAACGAGGCGGGCAGGTTGATCGAGATATCGGTCGAGCTTTGGTGTTCGAACAGATAGCGCCAATCCTTCGCGGCACGCTCGATCACGAACTCCGACAACCGCAGGAAATATGGATCGTCGTCTTCCGGGATAAAATAGGCAGGCGGGACAATGCCCCAAGTCGGATGCCGCATCCGCAGCAGTGCCTCGGCACCGCTGCGAACGAGTGTGCGGGTGTCGACCTTCTGCTGGTACCATAGTTCGAGCCAGCCGGCATGCAATGCCTCCGGCACATGGACTGCCGGGCTGGGTTTTGGTTCCTCGGGCAGCAGCATACCCACTCGCTCGCGCAACGTTTCCGCGGCGAAAGGTGTGGTGAGCGGTGGCAGCATTGCAAGGCTGTGTTCCCGACCAACCTGCCAAACCGCCTTGACGATGATCGATTCGCGGGCGCCGATGGCGAGAACCTTGCCATCGAACTTTTGGCGCACGAGGATTTCAAGTATTTTGCCAACCTCGATTCCATCGGCCGACACCCCGAGCACAATAAGGTTCGGAAGTTCGGTCTCGAGGATTGCCCCCAGATCGTCGGCCTTGGCGCATTCGCTCGTTACGAAGCCGAGATCTTCGAGCACGTCGGTAAGGAACGCGCGAAGGTGTCCCTTGCTGTCGGCAACGCAGGCCCGAGGGCTAATCCTTCGAAGGCCGAAGGTTGCAGATCTTGCCAGATCGCCGAACATTTGATGGGCCATCGCTAGTTTCCTCCCTGGTGCGGGTGATGTCCTAGCGGGGCGCGTGGTTTCAAATATGGAGAACTTCAGTGCGCAGAATTGAATTATTCGAGTAACGTTAAACCGCGCAGTAAGAATAAAACTTGCGCAAAATTCTCATCGCCAAAGTCGGGATAACGCGGCCGGCCGCGACAGCGCCGGCGCGATTGAGCGATGACCAATCGGGGCTCAGCGCCCGAATTTCCTTTTCGCTTGCTATCTTGGATAAAGGGGCGTATACGCCGCCCATTCGAATAGTCGTTTGCCTTGTTGATCGCGCCGAACCGGCTCCACTCCCCAAGACATCGCTGAAATCGGATTACGCCTTCGCGAAGTCGCGCGGGCACTGCGCGCTTTTGCGCATCTTGGAGAAGTAAAATGGCTACCGGAACAGTTAAGTGGTTCAACGCGACAAAGGGCTTCGGCTTCATTCAGCCGGATGACGGCGGCAACGATGTGTTCGTACATATCAGCGCCGTCGAGCGTGCTGGCATGGGCTCGCTCAATGAAGGCCAGAAGCTTTCATTCGAATCGAAGCTCGACAGCCAGCGCGGCAAGACATCAGCGGAAAACCTTCGCGCCATGTGATGCCAATCGATCGGAGATGACCCGCGGATGTACCGGGATCGCCGATCGACAGCGCCGCCTTAGCGAAATGAGATCAAAGCCCGCCGGTCCAACCGGCGGGCTTTTTGCGTGACCCGGATTTGCCAGGCCGGCTGCGGCGCGCCGCCTATTTGGTCTGCGCCTTCTCGTGCGAGGCGAGGCCAGTGGGCTTGTAGTCGTAGGTCGGATAGAATTCCGTGTGATAGCTGCCCCAGGCGGTGTTCTCCAGGATACGATTGACCTCGCGAAGCCGGGACGCCGGAAGCCGCAGCGTGACGACCTGTCCGATCCCCATCATCACATACCAGCTGACCACTTCGATGCCCGCAGGAGGAAAGGCTTTGTAAAACCCTTGCCTTTCCAGCTGCGCGTTGAGTTCGCTCAGTGGGCGAGACTGATCGTGCTTGAAAAATATCGTGAGCATCACGGCGTTATCGGCCGTCGGCGCGGCGTTTTCAGCCGGCGCTGGAGCCGTTTGCGCTCCGGCGCTGGCGCTGTAGCTCAACACGACACCCATCGCCGCCATTGCGATCAGTGACCTGGTGACCCGTGAACCGGCCTTCGATGACCGGATTGCTAGCCACATCGCTATCTCCTTTTTCCAAACGCTTGATTGCGTGCCTGTATCAGATGGCGATCATCGCAGACCGCCGGCAGCTATGTACCTGACATCATCGTGATGGATAGTCTCCCGAGATATCCTTGCCGGTATGGTCGGACATCATGGCGGTCGCGACCAGGGTGATCACGGCGCAAATCGCGATATAGATCGCGATCGCGAAAACCGAGTGATAGGTGCCGAACAGCCAGGTCGCGATCAGCGGCGCCGGGCCTCCGGCGATGATGGATGCGAGCTGATAGCCGAGCGAGGAGCCGCTGTAGCGCAGGCGTCCGGTAAAGCTTTCGGCGATCAGGGCAGCCTGCGGTCCGTACAGCATGTCGTGCGGAACCAGCGAGAGCACGATCGCGAAGAAGATGATCGGCTCGGAGCCCATGTTCAGCATCGCGAAATAGATGAATCCGAACACGCCGGTCGCCGCCGCGCCGATCATGTACATGTTCTTGCGGCCGATGTGGTCGGACAGATGACCGAACAAGGGAATCGAGACAAACGACAGCACGGAAGCCGACAGCACCGCGGCAAGCAGGAAATTGCGCGAGACGTGCAGCGCGCCGGTGCCGTAGGAAAAGATGAAGGCGGTGAAGATGTAGAACGGGGCCTGCTCGGCCATGCGCGCCAGCGCGGAGAGCAGGATTTCCTTCGGATGCTGTTTGATGACGGTCAGCATCGGGGTCCGGTCGATCTTGCGCTCGGCGAGCAGCCTGGCGAAGACGGGCGTCTCCATAATCCCGAGCCGGATGTAGAGGCCGACGCCGACCAGCACGAGGCTCAGGGCGAACGGGAGGCGCCAGCCCCAGGCCAGAAACTGCTCACCCGACATCCGGCTGAAGGCGAGCACGGCGAGGTTGGCAAGGAACAGTCCGCAGGGGACGCCGAATTGCGGCCAGGACGCGACCAGCCCGCGCGAGCGGTCGGTGCGGGCCCATTCCATCGACGTCAGCACCGAGCCGCCCCATTCGCCGCCGACGCCGATGCCCTGGATGAACCGCAGCACGGTCAGTATCACCGCGCCCCAGATGCCAACGCTCGCATAGGTCGGCACCAGCGCCACCGCAAAGGTGGCCAGCCCCATCAAGAGCAGCGTCGCGATCAGCGTCGATTTACGGCCGATGCGATCGCCGAAATGTCCGAAGATCGCCGCTCCCACCGGCCGCGCAATGAAGCCGACGGCGTAGATGGCGAAGGCCTCGAGCGTCCCGACCCAGGGATCCGAGTGCGGAAAAAACAGCTTGGCGAAGACCAGGCCGGTGACGGTGCTATAGAGGAAGAAATCGTACCACTCGATCGCGGTGCCGATGGTTGACGCGATGACGGCGCGGCGAAGCTGAATCTGATGTTCGCTGGCGCTGAGTGGCATGGTGTCTGCATCGAGCGCTGCCATCGGCGTCTCCTCTGCACCAGCCTCGCTTCTGCCCCATTTTCGTCAGGGCAGAACGGGCGTTTTTCGGGGAACGCGCAGGCGGGCAACACGGTTCCGGCCGAGGCCGCGAGCTGCGGCCGGACTTTCGAAGGATTGAGCGGCCGGAGATCCTTCGACGCCCGCGCTGGTCGGCAAAGCGGTGTCTGTCTTGCCAAATCTGTCTTGCCAAATGTGAAAGACGTCACATCCGCTCGCAGGCTTTGGCGCTAATCCACGATGCGGATGGGCCACTCCGGCACGAGGATGGATCAAATGAAAATGCAGCGGATGGCATATTGGTGGTTCAGGTTCGTCATCTCAGGGCGATTTCTGGAAAAATTTCTCAACCTGCGTCGCTCAAAGCGTTCATGACGCCGTTGGTGTCAGAGCACTCGACGATCAGGCAAGCGCGCCTTGCCGATGGATGATCGCGCGCCACCTTTTTCAGGCGCGAGATTTCTCGGGCAGGCCGACCAGCCTTCTGCAATAGGCTGCTCCGCCGCTCACGGCATCGCGCCCTTTCCACGCCCAATAGGTCATGCGTCCGGCGAGGGATTGGTGACTTCGCAGGCTGCGCGATCCCAGAATATGGCCGACATTGTCGGGAAACCGGCTGACCTCGGCTTCGACCAGAGTTGCGATCGCGGCCATCAGTTGGCTGAGCCGCTGTCCCCACTCCGATTCCTCGAGCCGATCGATGCGGACCCCCAGCGCGTATTCGGTCTCATAGGCGTCGGCCAGGATTTCCCTGGCGACAAGAATCCGTTCATTCCTGAGAGCGACGCGCAACGTCGCGCGGCTGTCGTCCATCCGGTCCAGCACCATCGAGACGCCGATCGCATAGGGTGTGGCGGCGATGTCCGCAGCGTTCTTGCTCGGGGCAGCCTTGGTGGCGAGGCGGATCAACTGCCAGGGAGTCTTGAGCCGCGCCGCCACCATTGCCAGTGCGAAGGGAACCTGTTCGGCGTGGTCTTTTCTGAACGCATCGAGCAACTGCGTTAGTTTGGCGACCTGGGCGTCTTCCAGGCTGTTGATCTTGACCGGCAGCGCATCGTCGAATTTTGCCAGCGCATCACGTGCGCGCAGCACACTGAGCATTTTGGTCAAATCGACATAGGCCGTCGGGGAGGCGGTGTAGGTTGCAAGCCTGTTTCGGATCGCAGCCGCGCCGTCCGCTGAGCCGATGGTGTTTTCCAGACTCTTGACGACTTTGGTCTGAAACGTCGAAGCGGCCTGCCGGGCTTCCCGCTGCTTGTCGGAGGCGATCAGATCGTTCATTTGGGTGGTATAGTCGCGCGCCATCGTCGGCAACAGATCTCGGGTGATCCATTCCCAGATCGCAGCCAGCGAACCGCGCTGCAGCCTGCCCGAATTGGCATGCTCGGCGGCACTGTCAACGAGCAATGGCTCCAACGGGGCGAAAAAATAACGCGCGGGATTGGCCATCCGCTTCTGGGTCTGTCCGCTGGCACGAAATTCCGCGCGCAGTTTTTCCATGACAGCCGCGGCGCCCGGCATTTCGACGCCGCACAGTTCCAGCCGCTCAAGCTCGGTCAAGAGATTGTTGCGCGTCGGCGGCCTCAATCGCTGCAGAAACTCCTGGATTCGGTCTGGCTGTTTCATTGCACATGATTTGCGATTAACGAACTATCAACGACCGGCTCGATGCCCGAAGGCAACTCGCGCGCGCCTAACCATAAGAGCAGATCGCCGTAAATTAAGTCGTAAATTAAGTTGTAAGAGACCCCGACCTAACCACGGGCAGACCCGTTCACATTTTTGCTACTTCGCCACGGGCGACCGCTGTTAACTCGCTCAACTAGCGACATCCATCGCTAAAGTAACGACGTCTCTGCCGTCCGGGCGCCGTCGAAACCCCGTAGTCTTACTGACCAAAGAATTAACCACGAAACAGCGTAGGCCCGCTAAACAGGCTGGATGTCACAGCAGGAACCCGCCAGCGGTTCGCGCCCCCCGCGGGCCGTCGGGCCTGGAATTGCCGGGCGGACTGCTGCGCAGGCGTCAGGGGAGGCCGAAGCTCGGGCCGCCATAGCTCGGCAGCTCAACGGGCCATTGACCGCGCTATTGCTCTATATGGGCGAGATCAAGCGACACAGCCGTCAGCTTTCGAAAGCCAAGGGAAATCGAACCTACCTGCAACAGGTGGTGGAAAATGCGCTTCAACAAACCGAGCGCATCCTGGCCATGTTGAAGCAGATCGAAGACATTGAGGCGGGATCGACCGTTGCGCCGGGCCACAAGGAGCCACTGGTCGAACCCGCCAGGGATGAAGCGGCTGCGCCAGGCATCATGTTTCCGTCCGAAGCCGGCCAGAAGCCTCTGACCAGGCGCGAATGCGAAGCTCTCGCTCTGATCAGCCAGGGTAATTCCAACAAGCAGGGAGCCTTGCGGATGCGGATCAGTCCGAGAACCTTCGAGAGCCATCGCGCCGAAGCCATGCGAAAGCTTGGAGCGCGCAACACGGCCGAGCTTGTGCACGCGGCGCTCAAGCATCCGGGCACGGTCTAGCGGGACGTTTCAAAGCTTGTGCGGAAGTAGCGGGTCCGTTCGACGGACGCCCTGGCCGGCTATATGGGCGGGGCAACCTCTTTGCTCGCTGGGCGAGCAACCTCTTGGCTCAGTAGAAGTCCTCGAAGGCGTGAACACGGGGCGCGGGCCGCAGCCTGAGGCATTTGATCTTGGGTTCGCTTGCAACGATGGTGATGGTCCATCGCGCCGGAACGCTCGACTTGGATTCCAGCACCGATCGAACGTGGCCGGTGACAGTCGAGCCGCCCGAGCTGACAGATGCTAACCGGCCATTGAATTGCGCGATGCGAAAACGCCGGACTTCTTTCTGGTCGGTCGTCTCGAACGTAAACATGCAGCGCTCCCTGTCTGCTGCAACTATCGCCGCCGAGTGTTAGCTGAGTGTGAAAATTCGAAACCGTAATAGTACGGCGGAGCGCGCCCCGACAGGCGTCTGCGCGGCTTCTTCCGGCGAGTCGCGATCCGCTTTGCCTCGGGAAAAATGCCAACTTCGACAACGGCCGGAGATGCCGGGTCAAGTCTGCGCAACCTCGAACCCGATTGCGGCCAAATCCGTCGTTGCACTCCGACCAGATCCACGGATATGCCCTGGTGATTGCCGCCACCGCCGCGATCGCGGCACCATTGCCGGCTGGCGCGCGCGGCCGGGCCGCACGCAAGAGGTTAGGTGGTCGCCGCTGGAAACACGGCTTCCATCTTGACCTTCAGCGTAGCGGCGTTGAACGGCTTGACGATGTAGTTGTTGACCCCGGCCTTCTTCGCGGCAATGACGTTTTCGGTCTTGGATTCCGCGGTGATCATGATGAAAGGCGTTTGCGAAAGTTCCGGACTGGCGCGGATCTCCCTGAGCAAATCGTAGCCCGTCATCGGCTCCATATTCCAGTCGGAAATCACCAGACCGTATTTCTTGCCCATCATCTTGGCGAGCGCGGCCGATCCGTCGTTGGCATCGTCGACGTTCTCGAATCCGAGCTGCTTGAGCAGGTTGCGGATGATGCGGATCATGGTGTTGTAGTCGTCGACCACCAGGATCGGCATCGACAGATCAAAGGCCATATCTCTACTCCGCACATTTCACGGCCGGGCCCAGATGGAATCGGCGTGCGAAGGTTTTGCCCGCTCTCCGCTACATCCCGCCCGTCGGCAACACGACAATTAGCAGCGGGCATTGAACAGCCAGTTAATTACGGACAGAAGAGGCGAAGCCGGATGCCGTTATTGATGTTCAATCGAAACCGCGGCTGGATTCAGCAACCCCTGTGCGGAGTCCGGACATTTGAACGCTTGGGTGGCGTCGCTGCGTGAATGCGCTCGCGCTCAAGCTGCCGCCTGGACGCTCACGGCAGGCGGCGCGGGCAAAGCAATCTGTTGTAGCGCGCCTTCACCGCCGCGTAGCATTCGCAGGTGGCCCTGCTGAGGCCATCCGGATCGGCGATCTCGATGTGTCCCCGGCTGTAATGAATCAAGTTGGCCTGTTGCAGCGTATGGGCCACCAGCGACACGCTGTTGCGGCGCGCGCCGATCATCTGGGCCATCGATTCCTGGGTCAGAACAAGCCTGTCGCAGCCGGACAGATCGTATGTCTGCAACAGGCATTGTGCCAGCCGGGATTCCACGGGATGCGCCGCGTTGCATCCAGCGGTTTGCTGGATCTGCGCGTAGATTGCCAGCCTATGCCGGAGCAGCGCTGCCCGCAAGGTCGCACTCTGGTCGGCCGCGGCCCGAAGATGGTCGAGGTCGAGCGTCGAGGCGACGCCGGCCACCACGACCACGGCGCCATTCGCCAAGCGGCGTTGATGGCGGCAACGAGCGCTAATCGGACCGTTTGAGCAATCGGTCGCATTGCGACTTGACCATCTGATAACATTCGCAGGACGTTTCTCTCAAGGCCTCCACGTCCGTAATATGGATATGCCCCCGGCTGTAGCGAATGGTCCCGGCCTCTTGAAGCGCGTGGGCGACGATCGAAACCGCATTGCGTTGCACCCCGATCATTCGCGCCAGGAATTCCTGGGTCAGCGGCAAGGTTTCGCCGTCGTAGAGATCGCGCAGGCGCAACAGCCAGCGCGACAAACGGGCTTCGACCGAGTGAGCCGCGTTACAGGCGGCGGATTGCTGGGCTTGCACCAGCAGCGCCTGTTCATGCCTTATCAGGGTCGTTCGCAACGCGGTGTTCCGATCTGCGGAGGCCCGAAGGTGCGCGACGTTGAGAATGGAGGCCGTACCGGGGAGTAGCACGACGGCGTCGCTCAGCGATATCTCGCTACCGAGCGCGGCCGCCGCGCCGAATACGCTTTCGCGGCCAATGATCGCCACCTCGACCGAATGGCCGTCCGCGAGGCTCACCGTCATGGAGATGACGCCGCTGTGCGGCAGATAGACACGCGTTTGCGGCGCGCCGGCCTCAATCACGACAGTTTCCCTGACCATTTCGGCGAGCTCGAGATGCGGGCGCAGCGTCTCAAGTTCCGCCGGCGGCAGGGATAGCAGCAGTTGGTTACGCAAGGGCGCGGTTGGAGACATTGGGTTTTCCCATATGGCCCAAGCTCAATCGGTTGCACGATCACCTGTTCCACGTGAGTTTCGCCAAAAATGCAACCATGCGCGAGCCGGTTCCATTGCACAAGCCGGTAAGTTGTGTCGGCTCGGATATACACGGTGGAGGGCAGACAGCGGGTCGAATGAGGGCCGAAATGAGAATCACGCACTGATTCGCGGCGATTAAGATCATAACGCAATCAATGTGGGAGCCGGTTGAACGCGTAAATACGGCAGGAGAAGCCGGGATGCGACACATTCTGGTCGTCGACGACGATCCACATATGGGCCTCGCCATTCGGGCGTGGCTCAAGCGGTACGGATTCAAGGTCGCGATCGCCGATGGCGGTATCGCCGGCCTCGCTGCCATCGACAATTCGACCTTCGACCTGATGATCGTCGATATCTTCATGCCGTATATGCGCGGCTTCGAGTCGATCAGAATGTTTCACGAGCGGGCGCCCAAGGTGCCGCTGATCGCCATTTCCGGGTACGCCTTTTCCGATCTGGAGGCGTCCAGTCCCGATTTCCTGCAACTGGCGCTCAGGCTTGGCGCGGCGCGCTGCCTGCGCAAGCCCTTCAGGCCATCAACCTTGTTGAGTGTGATCGACGAATGCCTGTCGGACGCCGAGCCTCATCGCAGGTTCGCCAAGCTGGCCTGCGTTGCGGACGCGGTGTCGGGCGGGGCGGCATCGCTGGGCACACCGGGAAAGGGGGCCTTTGCGGGCTGAGCCTGCGTTTTTCGGGTGGTGATGAGATGGCGTGTACCGGATCGACGCAAGAAAATCCGGCCCGGGAAAAATCTGGCCTGAGAACTGGCCAAAGGTTTTCTCGCGGTTGTGCTTCAAACAGGACAGCGCCGAAGTGTCGAAGCGAACAAAATGGGGGGAGTGCGGTTGGATCAGGACTCAGGAATTTCGGAACTAGCCAAGGGACAAAGACAGGTTCGAGGGGGGCCCATGCCGCGCATTCTGGTTGTCGATGATGATCCAATGGTTTGCATGGCCATTGAGATCTATCTCGAACGACACAGCTTTCAGGTGACGATTGCCGATGGCGGCGAAGCCGGACTTCGCGCTCTCGAAGGCATGGCATTCGATCTGATGATCGTCGATATCTTCATGCCGCATATGCGCGGCTTCGAGTCGATCCGGATCTTTCACGAGCGGGCGCCGAGCGTTCCGCTGATTGCAATGTCTGGTTACGCCTTTGCAAATCTCGATTCGCCGGCTCCCGACTTCCTCAGGATGGCGCTTGAACTCGGCGCTACCCGTTGCCTGCGCAAACCGTTCACGCCGGTGGCGCTGCTCACGGTGATCAACGAATGCCTGGCGGAAGTCCAGTCCGGGCTTACCGGTGTCGTTGAGATGAGATAGCGCGCCGAATGCCGAGGGGCCGGCGGACGCTGGGGAACAGGGAATATGCTTCAGGAGTCCCGGTCGGCGGAAGCCTTGCAAGCAGAGGCGGCGCAAAGAATGGCGATCGTCGGTCAGCTCACCGGCGGCGTCGTCCACGACTTCAATAATATCCTCACCGTGATCGCCGGAACGATCGAAATTCTGGCCGACGCCGTCGCAGGCCAGCCCGAACTCGAGGCTGTTGCGGGGCTGATCAGCGAAGCCGCCGCCCGCGGCGCCAGCCTGACGTCGCACCTGCTCGCGTTCGCGCATGGCAAGCCGTCGCAGCCGCGCGACGTCGACGTCAACTCGCTGCTCGTCGATGCGGCCCGCTTGCTCCGGCCCACGCTCGGCGAGCAGATCGAGATCGACACGGTTCTGGCTGCCGGGGGGTCCCCGGCCCTGGT
>NZ_SSNA01000024.1 GCF_004799445.1 Bradyrhizobium sp. | reverse complement strand
CTTGTCGGCGGGTTTCTCCACGGGCTTTTCAGCGGCGGATTTATCGGTCTCGGCCGGTGCCTTAATGCCCTTGGCCCTGACGCCGGGCTCGGGAATGTTGCCGAGATCGGCTGATTTCTCCACCGGCTTGGAATCACCCCTGGAATGGGCCTTTTTCGGATCGGCGGTCGATACCGCAGCCGCGGTCGCCGCGGCGTCGGCAGCGGGTCTGACGTTGATGTAATGATTAACGATATAGGCGCCGACGATGGTCGCGATCACCGACGGCAAGATGTCCATCGCAAATTTGGAGACCAATTTCAGCATGCCGACCACTCCCGCGGGGTTTTTGATGCCGGAGCTTTGAGGCAGATCGGTGGCAATTCGGTAAATGGCGGGGTTATGGCTTCAACTCCACTTCCAGAAAGACGATTTCGCTCGTGCTTTCGTTGAGCACGTCGTGTTCCACCCCGGCTTTCCGGAAATAGGATTTACCGGGCCCGAGCTGTGCCTTGGAACGCTCCCCGCCCGACGCCACGATGGTCATCTCGCCTGCGGTCACGGGAACGATGACGTAATCCATCTCGTGAATGTGATGTCCGGTGGCGCTGCCCGGCGCCAGCCGCCATTCGGTGACGCGGACCTCCGGCGTATCGACCTGAACGTCGGATTTGGCGCTGATCATGGCCGATTTTCTCCCGCCCGGTCAGGGCACGAACACCAGGAATAGAAATACCGCAAATACCACGAGGTGGACCAGCCCGAAAAGGATGTTGGTGCGGCCGGTGCCCAGCGTCAGCATAGCGACGATGAACGTCAACCCCAGCAGCACCATATCATGGGCGGGAAGGCCGAGTACCAACTGCTTGTCCAGCGCATAGGCGGCGACCGCGACCGCCGGGATCGTCAGGCCGATGGTTGCGAGCGACGAGCCGAGCGCGAGATTGATGCTCTTCTGCAGGTCGTTCTTACGCGCGGCGGCGACCGCCGCGACACTCTCGGGCAGCAGAATCAGCAGCGCCACCAGAATTCCGGCAAAGGCCGGCGGCGCGCCGATCAGGGCAGCCCCCACATCAACCACCTGCGAGAATTTCTTCGCCAGCAGCACCACGGCCAACAGCGAAACCAGCAACAAGCCGGCGCTGAGCCACATCATCCGGTTCGAACGATGCGTCCCGTCATCCACGGCGCCGGCGGCCTCGCTGACGAAATAATTCCGGTGCCGGACAGTCTGGATATAGAGAAACACACCATAGAGCAGGATGGTAACGGTGCTGACGAAGCCGAGCTGGCTCGCCGAATAGACCGGCCCGGGCGTCGTCAGCGTATAATTGGGCATGATCAGCGTGATCGTCGCCAGCACCACCAGAACGCTGAGATACAGATTGGATCCGGTCACCTGAACATCCTGCTCGCGGTAACGCAGACCGCCGGCCAGGATACAGATGCCGACCAGCCCGTTGCAGACGATCATCACCACCGCAAAGACGGTATCGCGCGCCAGCGTCGTCACCGCTTTCTCGCCCAGCATGATAGTGGCGATCAATGCCACCTCGATGATGGTAACGGCCAGCGTCAACAGCAGCGTGCCATAGGGCTCGCCGATCCGCTCGGCGATCACCTCGGCATGATGAACGGCTGCGAACACCGTGCCGAACAGGATCACCAGCAGCACCGCCGCAAACGCCAACCCTGCCGCCGATGGCGCGAAGCTATAGCCGAGCGCGGTGGCGCCCGCGAACAGCAGGACGGAAAGTGCGGGGAAAATCCACGCCGATCGCGGCATCGGTCCGTGCGTACTCATGTATCCTAACCCCTAAGCCATGGCGACGGGCGGCGCATCATACGACGGCAGCCCGTCAACTATTTCAAGTTCCCGTAAATGAAGTCCCGCGCCGTTGCGACGGCACCATAATCATCCAGATCGTTATGGCCGCCGTTTGGAAACCGCACGAATTGTTTCGGCTCATGGGCGAGCGCGAATAACCGTTCGCCGAGACCTATTGAAATGGTGGAATCGCGGGCGCCATGCATGATCAGGAGGGGAACCGTCACCCGCGCCATGCGCTGGTCGGAGCGAAATTGGTCCCTGACCAGCCACCGTACCGGCAGAAATGGAAACGCCGCGCCTGCAACCTCCGTGATCGAGGTGTAGGGAGCTTCAAGGACGAGCTTTCCGATCCGCTGTTCCGCCGCCAGCGCGACGGCAACGCCGCTTCCGAGCGAAAAGCCCCAGACGACCATCCGATCCACGCCATATCGCGCCGATGCGAACGCATAGGCTGCTGCGGCATCCCAAAGAAGCCCCTGCTCGCTCGGCCGGCCGCTCGAGCCGGCATAGCCCCGATACGACAACGCGACGAGCCCGGTCCCATCCGAGGTGATGTCGCGGAAGCGGCCGACCAGACCGGCGAGGAAATCCCCGTTGCCGTGAAAATAAATCACGACCGCATGGCCCGGCTTTGCCGGCACGTGCCACACAACCACCGTCTCGCCATCCGCCGTGGTCAGGAGGTGTTCTTCAGCCGCGCCAAGACCGGCGGCATCGGGCGCGGTGCGGACGGTCTGCGGAATCGGAAAGAGGAACGACCGCTGTGCGAGGAACAGTACGGCAAGACCGATGAGATAGCCGCACGCTGCGACAACGACCAGCCATTTCAGGACGGTCATGATTTCCCGTAAATGGCCTCACAGCGCCTTGACGATGTTCTCGGTCATTTTCTTGGCGTCGCCGAGCAGCATCATGGTGTTGTCGCGGTAGAACAGGGGATTGTCGATGCCGGCATAGCCCGACGCCAGCGAGCGCTTGATGAACATCACGGTCCCGGCCTTCCACACCTGCAGCACCGGCATGCCGTAGATCGGCGATTTCGGATCGTCCTCGGCGGCCGGGTTGGTGACGTCGTTGGCGCCGATCACGAAGGCGACGTCGGCCTGCGCGAATTCCGAATTGATGTCCTCGAGTTCGAACACCTCGTCATAGGGCACATTGGCTTCGGCGAGCAGCACGTTCATGTGGCCGGGCATGCGGCCCGCGACCGGGTGAATCGCGTATTTGACCTCGACGCCTTCCTTCTTCAGCTGGTCGGCCAGTTCGCGCAGCGCGTGCTGCGCCTGCGCCACCGCCATGCCGTAGCCGGGCACGATGATCACCTTCTGCGCGTTCTTCATGATGAAGGCCGCATCGTCCGCTGAGCCGAGTTTCACCGGCCGCACTTCGCCCCCCGCGCCTGCGCCGGCGGCCGCCGTCTCGCCGCCGAACCCGCCGAGGATGACCGAGATGAAGGAGCGGTTCATCGCGTGGCACATGATGTAGGACAGGATCGCGCCGGATGAGCCGACCAGCGCGCCGGTGATGATCAGCGCCGAATTGCCGAGCGTGAAACCGATCCCGGCGGCGGCCCAGCCGGAATAGGAGTTGAGCATCGAGATCACGACCGGCATGTCGGCGCCGCCGATCGGGACGATCAGCAGCGCGCCGAGCGCCAGGGCGATGACGGTGATCAGCCAGAAATCCACCGCGCCGCCGAACATCACGAGCCTGACGATGAACACCACCAGCGCCACGCCGAGGCCGATATTGATGAGATGCCGCGCCGGCAGGATGATCGGCGCGCCGCTCATGCGGCCGGACAGTTTTGCAAACGCGATCACCGAGCCGGTGAAGGTCAGCGCGCCGATGGCAACGCCGAGCGACATTTCGACCAGGCTCTGCGGATGGATGTTGCCGGGCGTGCCGATGTCGAAGGCCTCCGGCGCGTAGAACGCGCCTGCCGCCACCAGCACCGCGGCCATGCCGACCAGCGAATGGAACGCCGCGACCAGTTCCGGCATCGACGTCATCGGCACCCGGCGCGCGATCACCGCGCCGATTCCACCGCCGATGGCGACGCCGAGGATCACCAGCGCCCAGCCGATGCCGTCCGCCGGCGGATGGGCGGCCAGCGTGGTCGCCACCGCGATCGCCATGCCGATCATGCCGAAGAAGTTGCCCTGACGCGACGATGCCGGGCTCGACAGGCCGCGCAGCGACATAATGAACAGCACTCCGGCAACGAGGTACAGGACTGCGGCAAGATTGGCGTTCATCTCAGGGTCCCCATTGTCTTCGTCACCACGAGGTGCACGCCGTTCACTTGATCTTCTTCTTGTACATCGCGAGCATGCGCTGGGTGACCAGGAAGCCGCCGAAGATATTCACCGATGCAAAAATCAGCGCGACGAAGCCGAAGCCGCGCGCCCATACCCCGCCGCTGCCGACCATCGCCACCCCGACCGCGAGCAGCGCACCGACCACGATCACCGAGGAGATCGCGTTGGTCACCGACATCAGCGGCGTATGCAGCGCCGGCGTCACTGACCACACCACGAAATAACCGACGAACACGGCGAGCACGAAAATCGATAGCCGGAACACGAAGGGATCGACGGCCTGCGCGATATGATCCATGGCGGCTCTCCTTAAGTCTTCGGCTGGAAGTTCGGATGAATGACGGCGCCATCCCTGGTCAGGGCCGTGGCCTTGACCAGTTCGTCGTCCCACTTCACCGCGAGCGCCTTGGTCGATTTGTCCACCAGCGTCTCGATGAAGGAATACAGATTGCGCGCATAGAGGCTTGAGGCCGAGGCCGCGACGCGGCCGGCGACATTGGTGAAGCCGACGATCTTGATGCCGCCGACATCGGCGACCTCGCCGGGCCTCGCGCCCTCGACATTGCCGCCGCGCTCGACCGCGAGATCGACCAGCACCGAGCCCGGCTTCATCGATTTCACCATCTCGGCGGAGACAAGGCGCGGCGCGGGCCGGCCCGGGATCAGCGCGGTGGTGATGATGATGTCCTGCTTCTTGATGTGCTCGGCGGTCAGCGCCGCCTGCTTGGCCTGATACTCTTTCGACATTTCCTTGGCGTAGCCGCCGGCGGTTTCGGCCTGCTTGAACTCCTCGTCCTCGACCGCGAGGAATTTGGCTCCCAGGCTTTCGACCTGCTCTTTCACCGCCGGCCGCACGTCGGTGGCGGTGACCACGGCACCCAGCCGCCGCGCGGTCGCTATCGCCTGCAGGCCGGCGACGCCGACCCCCATCACGAACACCTTCGCCGCCGGGATCGTGCCCGCCGCCGTCATCATCATCGGAAAGGCGCGGCCAAAGGCCTCGGCGGCCTCGATCACGGCGCGGTAGCCGGCGAGATTGGCCTGGCTCGACAGCACATCCATCACCTGGGCGCGGGTAATGCGCGGCATCAATTCCATCGCGAACGCCGAGATGCCGGCGTCCGCCATCGCCTTGAGCGCGGCATCGTTGCCGTAGGGATCCATGATGGCGATGACCAGCGCGCCACGCTTGTAGTGGCCAAGCTCGGAAGCCTCCGGCCGCTTCACCTTGATGACGATGTCGGCGTCCTTGACGGCATCCGCGCTGACGGTGGCGCCGGCCGCGGTGAATTCCGAATCCGGCAAGCCCGACTTGATGCCCGCGCCCGGCTCCACGGCAATATCGACGCCCAGCGCCCGATATTTTTTCACCGTATCGGGCGAAGCGGCGACCCGCGGCTCGGACGGATCGATTTCCTTGGCGACGGCAATCTTCATGGGGCCTCCGGCGGCGCGGGAAGCTCGCGCGCGCAAACTAGCGCTTGATTTCGCAAGGATGGAACCGGTCTTGCGACCGGAACGCGGTGGGTCTCTCAGGATCGCGCCGCCGGTCGGCGGCGCGGACGTCGATGCATCAGGTCAGAAAAATCGCCATCATGGCGACGATGAAGATCACGGCGGCGGAGCCATACTTCACGAGCTTGATGAACCCCTCATAGGTCTGCTCATGGGCCGGATAGTCGTTGCCGTCAGCGGTCGTATAGGCCACTTCGTTATGTTCTGCCATCGGTCTCCCCGGTGAGTGTTCGCGTCTCGCCGTGGAATTACCGCAATCCCAACAGGAGGGCAACGGCGGATGGGCGGCTTTGCGCCGCTTATCGGGTCATTCGGAAGGCCAATTGTCCCTGATCCAGCGGGTGAGGCCATCTTCGTTCACCTCACCTGCTGCGAGAGCAAGGATCATGGCGGTGGCGCTTTCCGGCGGCACCAGAAAATCGATGTCGTTGAGACCCAGGAATACGATGATCGCGCCGAAAGCTGCGCGCTTGTTGCCATCGATAAATGGATGGTTCCGGGCAATGCCGAACGCATACGCTGCCGCAAGCGCAGCAAGGTCCGTTTCACCATAGGTGAATTTGTTGATGGGACGGCCGAGCGCAGATTCCAGCATACCTTGGTCACGAATGCCGTCCGGCCCTCCGAACAAGGCGAGCTGTTCGGCGTGGAGATCCGCCATGATCTCCACATCCAGCCAGATCGGCTCGTTCATTTTGCGAGAGCCTTATAGGTGTCCGCATAGGTACTGAACGAACGCCGCGCGATTTCCATCGCCTTGGCATGCTTCGGGTTGTAGGGCGAAAGCTTGATGCCCCGCTCGGTCTGCTCGACGATATGGAGCTTGTCGCCTTCCTTCAGCTTGAGCCGGGAAAGGATGTCCTTCGATAATATGAGGCCCAGCGAATTGCCGATCTTCTTGATCTGGACGAATTCCCCCTCAGCGGTGGTTCGTGGAATCTCATTCATGGCTTAATCTCCGTTATACAGACTGTATAACAGAAGGGTGTGCGGCGTTCAACAAATGTTTTACGCCCTGCCCACCTCAGCCCATCGCCTCCAGTTCGTCGATCATGCCGGCGATCACCGACAGCCCGCCCTCCCAGAATTTGGGATCCTTGGCGTCGAGCCCGAACGGCTTGAGCAATTCGGAATAATGCTTGGTGCCGCCGGCCGAAAGCATCGCCAGATAGCGTTCGGCAAAGCCTTCTTGCGCGTTTTCGTAGACCGCATAGAGCGAGTTCACCAGGCAATCGCCGAACGCATAGGCGTAGACGTAGAACGGCGAATGGATGAAGTGCGGAATGTACATCCAGAAATTCTCATAGCCGGGCCGGATATCGATCGCCGGTCCCAGGCTCTCGCCCTGCACGGAAAGCCAGATCTCGCCGATGCGCTGGGCGGTCAATTCGCCTTTCTTGCGCTCGGTATGGATGGCGCGCTCGAAGGTGTAGAACGCGATCTGGCGCACCACCGTGTTGATCATGTCCTCGACCTTGCCGGCCAGCAGCGCCTGACGCTGTTTGAGGCTCTTGGTCTGCGCCAATAGCCGCCGGAAGGTCAGCATCTCGCCGAACACGCTGGCGGTTTCGGCCAATGTCAGCGGCGTCGGCGCCATGAGCGCGCCGTTCTTCGCCGCCAGCACCTGATGCACGCCGTGGCCGAGTTCATGGGCGAGCGTCATCACGTCGCGCGGCTTGCCCTGATAGTTCATCAGCACATAAGGGTGCGCCGACGGCGTGGTCGGGTGCGAGAAGGCGCCGGGCGCCTTGCCCGGCCGCACCGGCGCGTCGATCCAGCGATCGCTGAAAAACCGCTCGGCAATGCTGGCCATTTCCGGCGAAAATCCACGATAGGCCGTCAGCACCATGTTCTTGGCCTCGGGCCAGGCGATCGTGCCGGTCGCCGCAAACGGCAGCGGCGCGTTGCGATCCCAATGCGCGAGCTTTTTCTTCCTGAACCAGGCGGCCTTCAGGGCGTAATAGCGATGCGACAGTCTTGGATAGGCCGCGCGGACCGAGCCGACCAGTGCGTCGACGACTTCGCGCTCGACGCGGTTGTTCAAATGGCGGGAATCCGCGACATCGGCAAAGCCGCGCCAGCGATCGGAAATCTCCTTGTCCTTGGCAAGCGTATTGGTGATCAGCGCAAAAGTTCGCTCGTTGGCCTTGAACGTCTTCGCCAGCGCCTGCCCCGCGGCTTTTCGCTTTTCCCCCGCGCGATCCTGCAGCAGGTTCAGCGCCGGCTCGATGGCGAGCTCCTTGGTCCCGAGCTTGAAGCGCAGGGCCGAGATCGTCTGGTCGAACAGCCGGTTCCAGGCGGCGTAACCGCTCTGCGATTTTTCGTGGAACAGCTGCTCGACGCGGTCCTCGAGCTGATACGGCTTGTCCTTGCGCAGGTCCTCGATCCAGGGGCGATAATGCGCCAGTTCAGGCGCCTGCATCGCGCGGTCGATGACGGCATCGTCGATGCGGTTGAGCTCGAGCGCAAAGAACAACAGGTGCACCGAGGCATTCGTCAGCCGCTCGGAGACGTCGCCATAGAATTTGGAGATCGCGGGATCGACACTGTCGCCGGCATGAACGAGACCCGCAAACGACCCGAGCCGCCCGGCGAGATCATCGATCGCCTCATAGCGCCTGACCGCCTCGGCGAGCCATTGGCCGCCGCCCTCGGCCGCCGTCCGCTCCGCGAGCTTGCCCTTGTAGTCCGTCTCAAACGCGACGCATTCGGCGTTCATCTTTTGCAGATCGGTTGTGACTTCTGGCGCGTCGATCCCGGAATAGAGGTCGGAAAGGTTCCATTCCGGCAGCTTGCCCGCCTTCGGCCTGGTGGCGGATTTCTTCGGATTCGCCTTGCGTTGGGCTGTCGATTTGCGGAGAGCGGACGAGGAGCGCGATGTCATCTGGTTCGAGCCTATGGAGTGTGCGTTTTCAACCGGAACGGCTGCGACGGCGAGGCGATGGCGGGACATCAACGCTTAAGCGGGCGTTAATCGGCATCGGCGAGAGTGCCCCGATTCGAGACAGATAGTTGTAACGAGTGGGGAACGCCATGGCTGCCAGCATTTTGATCGCCGACGATGACGCGGTGCAACGCCGCCTGGTCGAAAACATGGTGCAGAAATGCGGCTATGAGACAACCGTGGTCGATTCCGGCGACGCCGCCATCGCGCTTCTGACCGCGTCCGATGCGCCTGCCTTCGATGCCATGGTGCTCGACCTCGTGATGCCCGGCCTCGACGGCATGGGCGTGCTGGCCAAAATCCGCGAAGCCGGTCTTTCGATTCCCGTGGTCGTGCAGACCGCCCATGGCGGCATCGACAATGTGGTGTCGGCGATGCGCGCCGGCGCGCAGGATTTTGTCGTGAAGCCGGTCGGCATCGAGCGGCTGCAGGTCAGCTTGCGCAATGCGCTCAATGCCAGCGCGCTGAAAGGCGAGTTGCAGCGGATCAAGCACAGCCGCGAAGGCCGATTGACCTTTGCCGATATCATCACCCGCAGCGAGGCCATGGCCGGCGTGCTGCACACCGCGCGGAAGGCCGCCGCCTCGACGATTCCTGTTTTGGTCGAGGGCGAGTCCGGCGTCGGCAAGGAATTGTTCGCGCGCGCCATCCATGGCAGCGGCGAACGGAAATCGAAGCCGTTCGTTGCCGTCAATTGCGGCGCGATCCCCGACAATCTCGTCGAGTCGATCCTGTTCGGCCACGAGAAGGGCGCCTTTACCGGTGCCACCGAACGCCACCTGGGCAAATTCGTCGAAGCTTCCGGCGGCACGCTGTTCCTCGACGAAGTCGGCGAATTGCCGCTGGCAGCGCAGGTAAAGCTGCTTCGCGCGCTGCAGGAAGGCACCGTCGAAGCGGTCGGCGGGCGCAAGCCGGTGAAAGTCGACGTCCGGATCATTTCCGCGACCAACCGCAAGTTGCTCGACCACGTCAAAAGCGGGCATTTCCGCGAAGACCTGTTCTACCGCTTGCACGTGCTGCCGCTGACGGTGCCGCCGTTGCGGATGCGCCGCGAGGATATTCCGCATCTGTTGCGGCATTTTCTGGCGCGGTTCTGCGCCGAGGAAAACCGCCACATCACCGGCATCAGCGGCGAGGCGATGGCCCATCTGTCGCAACTTGAATGGCCGGGCAATATCCGGCAGCTCGAGAATGCGGTCTATCGCGCCGTGGTCATGAGCGAAGGCGACCAGCTCGGGCTGTCGGATTTCCCGCAGACCGCCAGCCTGTCAGCGCCGCCCGTGTCGGAAGCGCATGGCGAACCGCTGATTGTCGGACCAGCCTTTCATTCGACCGTGCCGGCCATGGTTTCGGGTAATGAAATACCGATCGCGCCGCTACCATCGGCGGGAACGCTGGCGATGCTGACCAATGCCGGAGAAATGCGGCCGCTCGAAGAACTGGAGAGCGAGATCATCCGCTTCGCGATCTCACACTACCGCGGGCAGATGTCGGAAGTGGCGCGCCGGTTGAAGATTGGCCGCTCGACACTTTATCGCAAGCTCGACGAGGCTGCCGACAACTCGTCCGCCGGTGGAACGGATGAGGCGAACTGAAGATTAGTACAAGGTCTCGGCACCCCGCCGCCGCATCGCGAATGTGGCCGGAAAAGGCCGATCCGGAAGATTTGAACCGTTGCCCGGAGGTGACAGACAAAGGCAGGCGCGCGTGGCAAAAGCGGCAGGCTCGATGCAAAAAGACGCAGTGAGGTCAGTTTGTCGTGAGTTTCCCCCCGTGGCGCTGGCTGCATGTGGGGTGCGCGTGTATCGTCTGCGTATGAATCGTTGCGGCAGGCGTGCCAAACTTGGAGATTTGGGGCACATTCTTGAATGCGCTTCAGAACCGATCAGGCCGGCGCTTTCGCGAGAACTATAACGGACTAACCATAGGCTGCTCCTGGCTGGGGCAGTTCACCCGAGGGGTGTGATGATGCGTGACTGTTGGAAGAACCGTGCCGGATATGACCGCGTCTTGATGGCCGTCGCGGCGACATTCCTCACGGTGTCGGCGACTTCGGCACTGGCGCAGGGCGACCAGGTCCGCAACAGCGCCGCCGAGCTCGCGATCGATGCGGCGGTCCCCCGCCCCGAGCCCGCCAATGTCCCGCCTCCAACCGCCAACGACTTCAAGCTGGACACGCCGGCGCCCGACGCGGCGAAGGTGACGGAGAAGGCCGCGCCGGAGACAAAGCCGGCCGATGTCGCCGTCGTTCCGGCCCCCGAGCCCACCAAAACCGATACCAGCAAAGCCGACGCCGCGACCGTCGCACCCGCGCAGCCGCCGGCTGCGGCTGCCGCAACGGCCCCCGATCCGGTCAAGGCGGCGAGCAATGTTGCGCCGGCGGATCAGCCGGTTGCCGACAAGCTGCGTGACATGCTGGGCGCAAAATCGCTGCGCTATTTCGATCGCAAGGCCGAGCGGGCGGCGGTGGAGAAATTCTACACCGCGCGCGAATATGCGCCGCTGTGGACGCAGGCCGGCAAATTGAGCGACAGCGGCAAGGGCGTCATCGCGCGCCTGAAGGACGCAGCCTCCGAGGGCCTGAATGCATCGGATTATGCGGTGCCGGATTTCGCGCTCGCGACCACGCCGGATGCGCTTGCTGAAGCCGACATGAAGTTGACCGCCAGCATGCTCGATTACGCGCGCCAGGCGCAAAGCGGCCGGATGCACTGGTCGCAGGTCTCGGCGGACATTCAATATCCCGAGCATCCGACCGATCCGACCGAGGTGCTCACCAATGTCACGACCGCCAAGGATGCCTCCGCGGCGCTCGACAGCTACAACCCGCCGCAGAAGCTCTATCGCGAATTGAAGGCGAAGCTTGCCGAACTGCGCGGCCTCGGCGATGGGCCGGTGGTTCAGATCGCGGACGGGCCGGTGCTTAAATTCACGCCGGCGCGCGGCACCAAGCAGCCCGCGGTCGAGATGGAAGATGACCGCGTCCCGCAACTGCGCGCCAAGCTCGGCATCACCGAAAACGCCGACAACACCCGTTATGACGCCAAGGTTGCCGAAGCCGTGCGCAAGTTCCAGGCCGGCGCCGAACTCAAGCCGACCGGCGTGCTGGATGACCGCACCATCAAGGCGATCAACAGTCCGAAGCGCGACCGCCAGATCGATACCGTGATCGTCAACATGGAGCGGTGGCGCTGGCTGCCGCGCGACCTCGGCGCGCCCGCCATCGGCGACGCCTATGTCATTCTCAACATCCCCGATTATACCCTCAAGGTGATGCAGCATGGCGCGCAGGTCTGGACCACGAAGGTGGTGACCGGACAGCCCGGCGTCCATGCAACGCCGCTTTTGACGGAAACGATGAAGTTCATCACGGTCAATCCGACCTGGAACGTGCCGCCGTCGATCATCTACAACGAATATCTGCCGGCGCTGCAGCAGGACCCGACCGTGCTGGAGCGCATGGGATTGAAGCTCGACCGCGCCCGCGACGGCAGCATCCATATTTCGCAGCCGCCCGGCGAACGAAACGCACTCGGCCGCATCCGCTTCAATTTCCCGAACAAATTCCTGGTGTATCAGCACGACACGCCGGACAAGAACTTGTTCGCCCGGGAAGAGCGCCCGTTCAGCCACGGCTGCATGCGGGTGCAGAATCCGGATCAATATGCCACGATCCTGCTCAACATCACCGATCCGAACGGGCATTACACGCCGGAGAAGATCCGCAGCATGTACGGGCAAAGCGAGATCGATCTCAAATTCCCGACGCCGATACCGGTTAACATCACCTATCAGACCGCGTTTGTGGATGACGCCGGCACGCTGCAATTCCGCAAGGATGTCTATGGCCGCGACGCCACCATGCTGTCGCTGCTTCGCGCCGGCAGGAACAGGGACCTGGAGAATGTGATCGCGCATTCCCAGCCGAACTACGTTCATCCGGTGCCCGACGGCGTCCGGATTGCCAGCGACAATTCGTGGTCGTCAGGCGGCCCCTCGTTCTTCGAGCGGCTGTTTGGCGCGCCGACTCCGCCCCCGGCAGCCCCGGGCCGCCGGCCGCAGCAGCGCCGGATCTTTGACCGTTAGCTGGCCGCCGCGGCAGGCGTTTAGATTCTTGAGGAAAATCAAAGGCCTCGTCCGCCCGGACGGGGCCTTCGACGTTAACCATTCTCCACTTGGATTTAACCAGTGGGCTACTTTTCGCCACACTCGACGGGTTAGCTGCAGGTTCGACTTGGGGGAAGGGCGTAAATCTCGATTAACCCTTCCGCGTTAAGACTGCATTTACCCTCTTTCGCCACACGGGGTAGCGAAAGGGTTCTTCGATCGGTCGTCTTTGGGTGGGCTCATACGTGCTGGCTGGTTTCGCACGCCAATTCAATCTTTTGCATCTGCCCAAGGCCGGATATCAATTCGGACTGACATCCTTGTTGCTCCTCGCCGGAGCCGGCTCGGTGCACGACGCGACCGCGCTCAACGAAACCCGCACCCTTTCGTTCCACCACACCCATTCCGACGAAGACCTCACCGTCACCTTCAAGCGTGACGGCCGTTATGACGAAGAGGCGCTGAAGCAGCTCAACCATTTCCTCCGCGACTGGCGCAGCCAGGAACAGACCACGATGGATCGTCACCTGTTCGACATCCTCTGGGAAGTCTATCGCGACGTCGACGGCAAGAAGCCGATCCAGATCATCTCGTCCTACCGTTCCCCCGCCACCAACGCCATGCTTCGCCGCCGTTCGTCGGGGGTGGCACGCTTCAGCCAGCATATGCTCGGCCACGCCATGGACTTCTTCGTTCCGGACGTTCCGCTCGAGCAGATTCGTTTCGCAGGCCTTCGGCTGCAGCGCGGCGGCGTCGGTTTCTATCCGACCTCGGGATCGCCTTTCGTCCATCTCGATACCGGCAGCATCCGTCACTGGCCGCGCATGACCCACGATCAGCTGGCCCGGGTATTCCCGGAGGGACGCACCGTGCATATCCCCGCCGATGGCAATCCGCTGAAGGGATATGAACTGGCCCGCGCCGATATCGAAAAGCGCGGCAACGGCGATGATGCTGCGACCGTGAGCAAGTCGAACCTGTTCGCACGGTTGTTCGGGCGCAAATCGAACGACGAAGAGGATGAAGGCTCCGCCGCGCCCGTTGCCCGGGAAAAAGCGGCGCCTGATCCGGTCATCGCGGCCGCCAAAGCCGCCGACCCCGTGCCGATGCCGCGCGCAAAGCCGGCGGCCTCGACCTTCCAGCTCGCCTCCGCCGACATGCAGGTCGTGCAGCCCGGAAAACCGAAACCGACGGCCGCGGCCGAAAAGGCCGAGGCGAAACCGCAAACCCCGGCCGACATCATCAACGCCCGCGGCTTCTGGGGTGATACGCCGGCGACACCGAATCAGGCCACGCCGGCGCAGGTCGCCGCCCTCAACGCCCGCCAGGCCCTCGCCACGGCCGATCCACAATCGACTGCCAGTGTTTCCGCGCTCCAGGCGATGGCCTATGCGCCGGCCCCCACCTCGCCGGTTGACCGACCGAATATCGTCGCGGCCAGCGCGCCGATTCCCCACAGCGCCCGGCCAGTCCGCAATTCAACCGCCAATACCGCCGTCGATCTGGTCGTCGCCAAGGGCGCGCAGGGCCAGACTGGCGCGGTGTCAACCTCGACGCGGCTCGCCGCCTCCCCGGCCAGCGATGCCTGGATGCGGGTCATGATGCTGGCGCCAAGCGCCAGCACGTCGATGTCCGCGACCGTGCTCGGCGATGCCGATATGAGCCTGCTCAGCGCGCATTTCGTCAAGCCGCAGGCTGTGATCGCGATGGGATTCTCGGACGATCCGCAGATGGGCCTGACCTGCGACCGGTTTACCGGATCGGCCACCGCCACGCTGGCGACCCAATCCTTCGTGCTGCGGACGGCATCGCTGCGCTAGGCGATCCGCGGTCACGCAACCGTCTCCGCAATTCTCATTTCCACAATTTCAATGTCGTCCTCGCGAACGCGAGGACCCATAACCCCAGGCCTCTCCATGAAGCCGGGGGCTCGTTCCGCGCACCATCATGGCTAACAGCGATGAATGGGTCCCTGCTTTCGCGGGGACGACGGGGCGGCCTTACAGCATTCCCAGCGCCTGCATATAGGTTTCGAGGATCGTCTCCTCCTCCGCCCGCTCGTTGGCGTCCTGCTTGCGCATCCGCACGATGGTACGCAGCGCCTTGACGTCGAAGCCGTTGCCCTTGGCCTCGGCGTAGACGTCGCGGATATCGTCGGCGATGGTCTTCTTTTCTTCTTCCAGCCGCTCGATGCGCTCGATGATGGCCTTGAGCTGGTCTTTGGCAAATTTCGTCGCGGGTTCTTCCTTGACGGCGGCGGCAGTGGTGGCCATCGGGTACTCCTGAATGAACTTGAAGGGTTGAGGCGGAGGAAGCGCCGCACGCTTCATCACGCACCGCATCCTTGAAAAAGACCCTCAAGAGTGCGGCGCCTTGCGTCAAGGCAGCATCGCGCTCATCCACAGCGCACCCACAGGAGAAAGCCTGCCTGGTTCCCCCGTCGTCATTGCGAGCAGCAAAGCTGCGAAGCAATCCATTCTTCAGCACCATGAATCGCCTCGCGGGCCTCATCGGGCGCGCATCCGCGCGACCCGTTGGCTCGCAATGACGGTGTCAGTGCCCCGGATGGACCTTTTTCATGGCCGCGAGCTGTTCCGGGCTGGCCGTTCCCTGATAGGTCGACTTCCAGGTCTCGTAGGGCATGCCATAGACGGCCTCACGGCTCTCATCCTTGCTCATGGCCGCACCCTTGGCATCGGCCTCCTCCTTGAGCCAGTTGGACAGGCAGTTGCGGCAGAAGCCCGCGAGATTCATCAGATCGATGTTCTGGACGTCGGTCCGGGAGCGCAGATGTTCGACAAGGCGCCGAAACACGGCGGCTTCAAGTTCCGTTCTGGTTTTGTCGTCAATCGTCATGACCTGATCTCGCTATTTGGCGCGGAATGCCGGCATTAAGTGGGGAACCGTCACAGATTATTCCATATCGCGCCCCAAACATAACCTTTGCGGGCAGGATTCGGGCCAGCCTCATGGCCTGAAATGCCCCTTTGGGCGTTGACAGCCCCGGTGCGCTCACGCGAAATCGCCAATGAATTGATATAGCTTCGCGGAATGAACCCAGAAGATTCTCATCATCCCAACCGATTCTCCGGGCGTAGGCCCGCCGGATTGATCCCGGCGCTGGCGCTCGCAGTGACGTGCCTGTGGAACAGTTCGGCGGCGGCGGACTTTCGTCTCTGCAACAACACCTCGAGCCGGGTCGGCATTGCGCTCGGCTACAAGGACGCCGAGGGCTGGACCACCGAAGGCTGGTGGAACGTGTCGTCGCGAAGCTGCGAAACCCTGCTGCGCGGCACGCTGGTCGCACGGTTCTACTATATCTATGCCCTTGATTACGACCGTGGTGGCGAATGGTCGGGACAGGCCTTCATGTGCTCGCGCGACAAGGAATTCACCATCAAGGGCGCCGATAATTGCCTGGCGCGCGGGTTCGACCGGACCGGCTTCTTCGAAGTCGACACCGGCGAGCAGCGCGCCTGGACCGTGCAGCTCACCGAGTCCAACGAACAGCCCGCGCAGCGGGTGCCGGGTATTCCGGGCACGATCGGCCCGGGCGGAGCCGGGAACATTCCGGGCCTGTCCAATTCGCCGGGTGGAATAGCCCCCGGGCCAGGCCTGCCGCCCGCCGCGGCGCCCGGAAGCAAGCCATGAGGCGGCTGCGGCGTATCAAGATCCTGGCCACGCTCGGCCCGGCATCATCCGACAGCGCGATGATCAGGCGCCTGTTCGAGGCGGGCGCCGACGTCTTCCGCATCAATATGAGCCACACCTCGCACGACAAGATGCGCGAGCTGGTCAAGACCATTCGCAATGTCGAGGGCAGCTATGGCCGACCGATCGGCATTCTGGTCGATTTGCAGGGACCCAAGCTGCGTCTGGGCGCGTTCGCCGAAGGCGCGGTGCAGCTCAATAACGGCCAGAGCTTCGTGCTGGATTCCGACAAGGCACCGGGCGACAACAGCCGCGTCCAGCTTCCGCATCCGGAAATTCTTGCCGCACTGCGGCCAGGCCATGCGCTGCTGCTCGACGACGGCAAGGTGCGGCTGATCGCGGAGGAGACCTCTCCCGAGCGCGCCGTCACCCGGGTCGTGATCGGCGGCAAGATGTCGGATCGCAAGGGCGTCAGCCTGCCCGACACCGATCTGCCGGTATCGGCGATGACACCGAAGGACCGCGCCGATCTTGAAGCCGCCCTGGTGACCGGGGTCGACTGGATCGCGCTGTCGTTCGTGCAGCGCGCCGAGGATGTCCTCGAGGCCAAGAAACTGATCCGCGGCCGCGCCGCCGTGATGTCCAAGATCGAAAAGCCGCAGGCGATCGACCGGCTCCCGGAAATCCTCGAGGCCTCCGACGCCTTGATGGTGGCGCGCGGCGATCTCGGCGTCGAGCTGCCGCTGGAGCGGGTGCCGAGCCTGCAAAAGCAGATGACGCGGCTGGCGCGGCGCGCCGGCAAGCCGGTGGTGGTCGCAACCCAGATGCTGGAATCGATGATCCAGTCGCCGGTGCCGACCCGCGCCGAGGTCTCCGACGTCGCCACCGCGGTCTACGAAGGCGCCGACGCCATCATGCTGTCGGCGGAATCGGCGGCCGGCAAGTTTCCGGTCGAAGCGGTCTCGACCATGAATCGCATCGGCGAGGAAGTCGAGCGCGATCCGAATTATCGCGGCGTGCTCAACGCGCAGCGCGCCGAACCGGAGCCGACCGTCGGCGATGCCATCGCCGATGCCGCGCGGCAGATCGCCGAAACCCTCGATCTGAGCGCGATCATCTGCTGGACCAGTTCGGGATCGACCGCGCTGCGGGTCGCCCGCGAGCGGCCGAAGCCGCCGATCGTGGCGATCACGCCCAATCTCGCCACCGGGCGCAAGCTGTCCGCCGTCTGGGGCGTGCACTGCGTGGTCGCGGAAGACGCCCAGGATCTGGACGACATGGTCAGCCGCGCCGGCTCCATTGCCTTCCGCGACGGCTTTGCGCGGGCCGGCCGGCGCGTCATCATCGTTGCCGGCGTGCCGCTCGGCAGTCCCGGCACCACCAACATGCTGCGCATCGCCTCCGTTGGCCCGGACGACGACGCCGATATGTGAGCGCCAACGCCGCCGCTCCCCGCGGATGACCGATCAATGCGCCGCGGTCGGCGCTTTAGCTTGCGCGGCCGGCGTAGCCTGCGCGGCAGCGGCCGGCGGCGTTGCGACCGCGATGCCGAACAGCCGCCATTGCGTGCTGACATTCTGAAACAACAGATCAAAATCGATCTGCTGCGGGCGAGTCGGGAAGTGGCCGGTCAGCCGCAGCATGCCCTTGCCGTCCAGCGCAGGTGCCGCGGTGAGTTCGGGCGCCACAAGTGCTGCGGCAAACAGATCGAATTTTCGGCGGCGCAGGTCGGCAAAGCCGTCGGCGAGATCGGCGGCGCTGTTCTTGGCCTGGAAATCCGGCGCCGCCAGATCGCGCAGCACGGTGTAATTGCCGGAACGGTTGGCGTCGTTGAGCGTGAGCAGCGTCGAGCGGATCAGATAGAACGCCTGCTCGACGCTGACCGGCAGCTTCTCGGCCGGCGGCGCCGTCGGTTTTGCCGGAACGTTCTTCCAGCGATCGCCAAACGGCGGCTGCGATTGCGCCGTTGCGGTCGCCCCCAGAACAATTGACGCGATCGCAGCGGTCAGCGCTACCGCGACGATCCGCCTGCGCAGCGTCAGGCGGCGTCGCCCGGTGAAGTCGGCCGGGGCTACCACCCGACCCGCAGGCCGACGCGGCCGCCCGCGACGCTGCCATCCAGCCCGTAGGCGACGCCGCCGTTGAGCTGCATGCTGTTGCTGATGCGGAATGCGCCGTTGATCGCCACGCCGTTGCCGCCGAGGAAGGTGCCCAGGTTCATGCTGGCGGCGAATTTCTCGCTCGGCAACAGCGTCGGCACGCCCGCCATCGCAAAGGCCATCGCGACGCCGGTGTAGGCCCGGCTGGTCCGCATATCGAGCTCGCTCAAATGCGCGTTGATGGCGGAGAGCTGGGAATTGATCGCGCCGACGTCGGCGCTCGACGCCAGCCCGAGGCCCGCGAGCGTGCTGGTGGCGAGATTGCCGCCGCTGTCCGAAGTGACGACCTGCACCGGTCCGCTCTGCGCCGCCTTGCTCGCCGACGAGGTGATGCCGCCCATGGTGTAGGTGTTGCTGGCGGTGCCGAACACCTGCTGGTTGGCGCGTGTCGCCGTCGCCCCATTGCCGAAGGCTGAGGAGTTCGAAAAATTCGCGCTGCTGCCGGTCCCGACGGCGACCGCGTTGGCTCCCGTGACCGAAACATTGTTGCCGATGGCGATGCCGTTGGCGCCGCTCACCGTGTTGACGTTGCCCATCACCACGGCATTGGTGGCGTTCACGGTGTTGCCGGAGCCGAACACCGAGGAACCGGCCGCGCTCGCGGTACTCGCGATAGTGTTGTTGGATCCGGTCACCTGGATGTTGTCGCCAAAGCCCGCGGTGTTGCCGCCGTTGACGGTGTTGCCGTCGCCAAACACAAAACTGTTGTTGCCGTTGAGCGTGTTCGGATCGCCGATGCCGAAGCTGCCGTTACCTCTGACCGTCTGGCTGACGCCGAACGCGCCGCTGTTGTTGCCGGTCACGATGTTGTCGACCCCGGCGGCGATGCTGCTGCTGCCATTGGCGACGCTGCCGAATCCGAAAGCCGCGCTCTGGCTGCCAAGCGCCTGCGCGCCGGTGCCGAAGGCCGAAGAGTTGACCCCGGTGGCCACGGAGTTCGAACCGATCGCGGTGTTGGCCGTGTTGGCGCCACTGGCGTTGGCGTTGAAACCCATCGCGACGTTCAGACCGCCGGCGCCGCCGGCATTGGCGCCAGCCCCTGTTGCGGTGTTGTGGCCAAAGTCTCCGCTGGCGTTCGCCGAATTGCCGCTGGCGAAATTGCTGCTGGCAGAGCCGCCGGCGTTGGCGCTCTCTCCTATCGCGAGGTTGAAGGCCATCGTGCCACTAAGGCCCTGCCCCGCGGCGAAGGCGCCGTTGCCGATTGCTATGTTCCCGGCGTTAGCACCGCTGGCATTCGGTGATCCCCCAAAGCCTGTTCCGGCGAGCAGTGCGCCACCGCCAATCGCGATGTTTTCTGAAAACACAGGACCGGACGCCTGTGCGCCATTTCCGATGGCGACATTTTCACTGGCGGACCCGGATGCATTCGTGCCGCTGCCAAGGGCGGTATTGGCAGCGCCACCCCCACTCGATGCGTTTGCGTTGCTGCCGACGGCGGTGTTGCCCGCATTCGCTCCCGAGGAAGCAATTGCTGCCGGTCCGCAGGCAAAATTACCGGCACTGCCGGTCGCGCTCGCGCCCTGGCCGGAAGCGGCGGTGTCCGCGCAGACGAATTGCGCCGCGGCGTCGCGCGGCGTCAGCAAGGCGCATGCCGAGACGATGAGAATCGTGCCGGCCAGCACGCCGGTCGCGCGCCGCTTCCCCCAACCCTTCGACATCGCAAGTCCCCGCTCGATCTTCATGGGGCCGTTGCGTAGCGATTATTGATCCGCCAAAGATCCAAGTAAAATGCCGCCGGCCCCACGGTCATTATCGGGGGCCCAACGGCAAAACTCAATCAGCGGTGCCTGAGATAAGTCTCATGTTGCCAAGCAGTTACACGTTGCATTACGCGCAAAGTTCTTGCGCGTAATGCAAATTTCGCGAGGCCCGCACAACGGCAGCGCCGCTCACTTCAGAGCAGCGTCGCCTCCAGCGTGATCTTGGTATTGAGCAGCTTCGACACCGGGCAGCCGGCCTTGGCCATGCCTGCGAGCTCCTCGAACTTCGCCTTGTCCGCGCCGGGAATTTTCGCGCTCAGCGTCAGATGCACCGAGGTGATGGCAAAGCCGTCGCCCTGCTTTTCCAGCGTGACGTCGGCCCTGGTTTCCATCTGCTCGGCGGTCAGCTTGGCCTCGCCGAGGATCAAGGACAGCGCCATGGTGAAACAGGCGGCGTGCGCCGCGCCGATCAGTTCTTCCGGGTTGGAGCCGGGCTTGCCCTCGAAGCGGCTGGCGAAGCCGTAAGGGTAGTCTTTCAGCGCGCCGCTTTTGGTCGAGATCGCGCCCTTGCCGTCCTTGATGCCGCCCTGCCATTTGGCCGATCCGGATGTCGTGGTCATGCGAGGCTCCTCAAGTTTCATTTGGTTTGAACAATGGTCGCCTCTTAAGCGACCAATGCGGCGGAATATGTCAATTCACGAGGACCTGATGCGCCGGCTGATTATCGCGGTCACGACCGCTTACGGAGTACTGGCCGCCGCGACGCCGGCTTCGGCCGGTTACTGGAATTACGGCTGCAAAGGCAGCCTCGGCGCCAGTGCCTACGTGTTCGACCGGGGCAACTTTCTAATCATGCCCAAGGCGATGGCCGAGGGCGACATCGCCGGGCTCATCAAAGGCGAAATCTTCTCCTTCGACGCCGACGACAATAATTCCGGTTTCCGGCCGGTGATGCAATTCGCCCGCGGCGCCTATCCCGATCAAAAAATCGTGCTGACCGAAAAATCATCGAAGACGATTTCGACGCAGAAGGGAAACGTCGGAACGCGCGAGAAATCCACCACGACCTCCCGCCATGCCTATCACCTGATCTGGACCGGCTGGCGCGATCAGCCCATCGAGGTCGACCTCGTCATGGACTGCATCGAATACATGCTGACGGCGCCGTAAGCGCGCGTAGTTCCGCAAAAACCGGATACGCTGAAATGGCTTATGCTCCGACCAGCGCCTTCGCCGGCAGCACCGCCTGCACCACGAGGCCACGGGCGCGGGCGTCCATCACGCCAACGGCGCGCAGCGCCAGCAGCGTCACCGTTTGAACGGCGTCGCGCAGCTTGCCCTGATCGTCCGTATTGTCCGGCGCGAGTGGCCCGACCAGCGATTCATGCAGCGCGCCGAGAAGCGCGGTCGCGGCCAAGGCCGTGTCCTGGGCGGGCAGATGGCCGGCACGGACCGCGGCATCGATCCGGCTGGCGATCTCGCCGGCGATCTCGCGGCGGCTCGCCAGCCGCGACGCCGTGACGTCGACATCGACCGGTTCGGCCAGGATGCCCCAGGCGAGCTTGCGCTGCGACAACACATGCACCGCGACCGTGGTGACGGCGGCCGCCAGCGCCGACGACGGCCCGGGGGCGGCATCCGCGGCGCGGCGGATCGCGGTCAGCTCGTCGCGCGAGACTTCGGCGATCAACTCGGAAATCAGATCCGCCTTGGAGGGGAAATAGCGGTAGACGGTGCCGGCGGCGACATTGGCGCGGACCGCGACCGGCGCGATCTGCACCGCGGCCATGCCGCCCTCGGCGGCGGCATCCCGCGCCGCCGCCAGAATCGCGCTGCGGCGCGCCGCGAGGCGCCTTACGACTTGATGGGTTCGCCGATAGACCATGGCGCGCTTCTCATCCCCAGCGCGCTCGGGCCAGAGGGGCTCGTTGAGGCGCCTGTTCAGTTTTTTGGGCGATTTGAAACAAACCGCTGCCAAGAACTGAACAATAATTCAGGCTTGCTGACAAGAGATAAAAGGGATGACTTGAAGGGGCGCTAGCCTGCGGCCGCCGCCAGGGACGGCGCCTGTTCGCGCCGCCACCACGGCCCCACGCGGCGCGCGATCAGGGTGGTCACGATCAGGGTTGCGGCGAAGCCGGTTGGCGCGCCCACGAGCGGAAAGATCATTAGAAGTGCTGCCACCAACCCGAGCGCCGGCAGTTCATAGTGCGCAAAGCCCTGGTCCAATCCGAGCCGGACCAGGAACGCCACCGCGATCGCCAGCACCATCAGGTCGTAGAGAAAAAGATAGGGCGTGATCAATAGCGCGCCGGCCGCAAGGCTGGCGGCCTTCAACGGATAGAGCACGCGGCGGCTGCGCCACATCAGCGCCAGCAGCAGCGCCACCGTCCCGCTCATGATCCACTGCAACACCCAGGCGAGTTGCTCGGTGCCGCCGAGATAGCGCACCAGCGCGAAGATGCTTTGCATCTTGCCCCAGGGCGCGCGCCCCTCGGTGAGAAACGCCTGGCTGAACATCGGCATCCAGTGAAAGAAGGCCTGCCAGCTTTCGGTGCCGAAAGCGAGCCACGACAGCGATGCCATCAGGATCGCAACCGTGCCGGCGGTAAAAAACACCTTCCACTGCGCGGCGGCGATCAGCGCGATCGGAAACAGCAGTCCGTATTGCGGCTTGTAACTCAACAGCCCCAAACAAATGCCGGACAGCACCGGCCGCGCCGGCATCAGATAGAGCGCGCCGCCGATCAGCGACGCGGTGAGGAAACCATTCTGCCCGACCAGCGCATTGGTGAACACCACCGGAAACGCCAACGCCAGCAAGATGCCGAAGTTGCGGCCGACGATCGCGCGCATCACGGCGAGATAGGGCACGAGGCTGACCGCGGCCCAGCCGACATAGGCCACGGCATAGGGAAAATGCGCCAGCGCGGCCGCGACGAACAAAAACGGCGGCGGATAATGCCAGGCGAAGTTGCCGTCATAGCCCTGGCCGAGAACGGCGACCTGAACCTGCTTCTGGATGTCCCAGTCATAGGCCAGTGCGGGGTGGCCATCGAGCACGAGGCGGCCGGCCGACCAGACATTGACGAAATCGGTCGGGATGCCCAGGCCGTTCTCGTCGAAGATCCACCAATGGGCCACGAAGCCCCGCTGAAGCAGCGATGCATTGATGACGCACAGCACGAAGCACACGATCAACAGCGCCGGAGGAATCGCACCGCGCTCCGGGGCAACCGTCGGGACAAACGTGGGCGTAGCCATGCGAGGTCCTTTCGCGCCTTTGCGATGCGCGCGCCCTCCAGCAATAGGCCGGACAGGCTTGAGGAAATCTTAAAACCCAAGGCTCGTCAGGCGGGATTTTCGTGGCGAAATCACCTGATATCGACGACAGTCCTCCGGCCAAAGAGCACGCCGCCCGGCATCACAGGCGGGACAAGAAGGAGATTGCGACATGAACTGGACACGACGGTCGGTATTGACCGGGGCAGCGGCGATGGGATCGACCCTGATCGTCAGGCCAACCCTCGCCGCCGAATATCAATTCTCACAGTACCACAATCAGGCGGCTTCCGGCCCGCTGCACAAGAACCTCACCGCGATGTGGCAGGCCGTGCGCACCGAGACCAACGGCCGGGTCGAGACCACGGTGTACGCCGAGAACAACAAGCTGCCGGGCGGCGACCGCGATGCGCTGAAAATGCTGATCGCGGGAGAGATCGCGTTCTTCACCCTGATGGGCGGCATCATCGGCACCGTGGTGCCGGTGGCCGAAGCCCAGCAATTGCCGTTCGCGTTCGCTTCCGCCGCCGAAGCGCACAAGGCGATCGACGGCCCGCTCGGAAAATATATCGGCGAGGAGATGGCCGCCAAGGGCATGCACCTGTTTCCGGTGGCGGGTTTCGACAATGGCATGCGGCAGGTTGCCTCGATCTCGCGCCCGGTCGCCGAGCCGCAGGATTTTGCCGGCATGAAAATCCGCGTGCCGCCGGGACAGATGATGATCGACACCTTCAGCGCATTCGGCGCGGAGCCGGTGACCACCTCGGCCAACCAGATCTACGACGCGCTGAAACTCGGCAAGGTCGAGGCGCAGGAAAACCCGCTGGCGATCCTGGAAGGGTTCAAGCTCTACGAACTGGTGAAGTATGTCAGCATGACCAATCACATGTGGTCAGGTTTCAACGCGATGGCGCACCGCGCCACCTGGAACGCGCTGCCTGCCGACATCAGGGAGGTGATCGAGCGCAATTTCACCAAATATGTCCGCCTGCAGCGCCAGGACCAGGCCGCGTTCAATGCCGCCCTGCGCGAGGATTTCGTCAGGCGTGGGCTGGTGTTCAACGAGGTCAAGCAGGCCGCGTTCCGCGCCAAGCTGCCGGGCATCTATGCGATCTGGAAAGAAAAGCTCGGCACCAAATGCTGGTCGCTGGTCGAGGCCGAGGTCGGCAAGCTCGGCTAAACAAATCTCGTCAACCCTGCGCCGTCAGGCGACGACGCCGGGCCGCGACAGCGACGGCGCTTCGCGGCGGCGCATCAGCGCCGTGTACAGCACAGCCCCGAGGGAGGCGCCGATCAGCCATCCCCAATCCCCGATATTGGTGATGACCCCGTAGGCGCCGAGCAGCGACAGCCCGATCGAAATCGAGCCGGAACCCGCGAGCGCGATCAGCGCCATCCGGTTCCAGCCGCTCTCGAAATAGAGCGAGCGGTCCGGCGACATCGTATAGAGGTCTTCGAGGACGATCTGCTGGCGCTTCACCACATAATAGTCGGCCACCATGATCCCGAACATCGGGCCGAGCGCCGCGCCGAAGATGCTGACAAAAATCGTGATCGCCTGCGGGCTCGAGACGAAAATCCACGGGCACACCATCACCGACAGGATCGAGGTGATCAGCCCGCCGAGGCGGAAGTCGATCTTCTCCGGATAGAGGTTGGAAATGTCGTAGGCCGGCGAAACAAAGTTGGCGACGATGTTGATGCCCATGGTGGCAACGATAAAGGTGATGGAGCCGAGCGCCACCACCCAGGGATTGCCGATGCGTTCGACGATGGCGACGGGGTCCATGATGGCCTCGCCGAATACCTTGACGGTGCCGGCGGTGACGATGACGGTGATGATGGCAAAGACGATGAAATTGACCGGCAGACCTAAGAAATTGCCGACCTTCATCGCCTTCTCGTCCCGCGCGAAACGGGAGAAGTCGCCGAAATTGAGCAACAGTGCCGCGAAATAGGCGACGATCAGCATCGCCGCATTCGCCATGTGACCGATGGCCGAGCCTTCGACACGCGGGCTCAGCTGCAGCGACAGGCTGGAAGTGCCGGTCTGCGACAAAATCCAGATCGCCAACGCGAACATCACGATGTAGACGACGGGTCCGCAGAAATCGATGAACTTGCGGATCGTCTCCATGCCGTTGAGGAAGATCAGAAGCTGAAACAGCCACATGAACAGGAAGGAAAACCAGCCCAGCGCCGACAGGCTGAGAAAGCTCGAATGCGTGAAAGCTTCCGCAGCCGGATAAAACGCCAGCACCAGAGCCTGCACGGCCTTGGACGCGAAATAGGTCTGGACGCCGTACCACACGATCCCGACGATGCCGCGCAGGCCCGCCGCGATGTTGGCTCCCATCACGCCGAACGACATCCGCGCCACGACCGGAAACGGCGTGCCATACTTCAGCGAGGGACGCCCGATCAGGTTCATCAGGAAATAGACGGCGGTGATGCCGGCCACCATCGCCAGCAACACCTCCCATCCCGTCAGTCCAAGAAAGAACAGGCTCGCGGCGAAGGTATAGCCGCCGACCGAATGCACGTCCGACATCCACATCGCGAAGATGCTGAAGACGCCCCAGGTCCGCCCCTCAGGCGCCACCGGCGCCAGATCGTGGTTGTAGAGCCGTGGATCGGCTCCGGGGATGGCAACGGCGGGCGACGCATTCGAGTGACCTGACATCGGCGGCTCCTGCGCTTGGACAAGCGGAGATTGGCAGGTTTTTTCAAGCAAGTCCCGCGCCAACGCAGTCTTTCCGGGGCGATGGGTCATCTCGATCGCTTGACCCGCCGATCGGCTTTATCCGGCTGGTCGCTTTTCCGCGGCTGGCTTTTTCGTTGCGCCTTCGGAATCACGAATTTCAATCCGGACCAGATCTCGTCGACCGCGCAGACCTTGATATCGACAAGGCCAAGCGGCAGCGCGGTATCGCGCACGACGACATCGGTGAGGTCGGTCGCAACGCCGGAAGATTTCTTCGGCCACGACACCCAGATCATGCCGTCCGGCGCGATCGCGGCACGGTAGCGACGCAGCCTGCCGGCAAGCCCTGCCGCTTCGGTTGCGAATACATGCACCATGTCGAGCGGCGCTTTCAGCCGGGCCGCCACCGTCACCCCGGCCGGCAGCTTGCCGACGATGTCGCCATACGCCGCCGGCGCGCCGTCCACAAAAATGCAAAAGCCCGGCTGGATGCCGAGCTTTTGGGTTAACGGTTTGCCGGAATAACCAGCCATCGATGCAGCAAGCATCAGGCCTGCGGCTGCGGCTCCAGCCCGGGATCCGGATCCGGACGCGGGCGCGGCTTGCCGGCCGGCGGCACCGCCGAGGTGCGGGGCGTCGAGGGTTCCAGCACCGACTCACGGTTCGGCTTCTTGCCCTTGAGCAGATCCTGAATCTCGTCGCCGCTCAGGGTTTCGAATTCAAGCAGGCCCTTGGCCAGCGCCTCAAGGTCGGCCCGCTTCTCGGTCAGGATCTTGGTCGCCTGATTGTAGCCCTCTTCCACGAAGCGCCGGATCTCGGTGTCGATCTTCTGCACGGTGGCCTCGGAGGCGTTCTGGGTGCGCGACACCGACATGCCCAGGAACACCTCGTCCTGGTTCTCGCCATAGGACACGGTGCCGAGCGCTTCGGAGAGACCCCAGCGGGTCACCATCATGCGCGCCAGCCGGGTCGCCTGCTCGATGTCGGACGAGGCTCCGGAGGTCACCTTCTCGCGGCCGAACACGAGTTCTTCGGCGACGCGGCCGCCCATCATGATGGCGAGGCGCGAGGTCATCTGCTCCAGCGACATCGACAGCTTGTCGCGTTCGGGCAGCTGCATCACCATGCCGAGCGCGCGGCCGCGCGGAATGATGGTCGCCTTGTGGATCGGATCGGTCGCGATCACGTTGAGGCCGACAATGGCATGGCCGCCCTCGTGATAGGCGGTCAGCATCTTCTCTTCCTCGGTCATCACCAGCGACTTGCGCTCGGCGCCCATCATCACCTTGTCTTTGGCTTCCTCGAACTCGGCCTGGGTCACCATGCGCTTGTTGCGGCGCGCGGCGGTCAGGGCGGCCTCGTTGACGAGGTTCATCAGGTCGGCGCCGGAGAAACCGGGCGTACCGCGGGCGATGGTCTTGAGGTTGATATCCGGCGCCAGCGGCACCTTGCGAACGTGAACCTTGAGGATCTGTTCGCGGCCGACGACATCCGGATTGGGCACCACCACCTGGCGGTCGAAACGGCCCGGGCGCAGTAACGCCGGGTCGAGCACGTCAGGCCGGTTGGTCGCCGCGATCAGGATCACGCCTTCATTGGCCTCGAAGCCGTCCATCTCGACCAGCAACTGGTTCAGCGTCTGCTCGCGCTCGTCATTGCCGCCGCCGAGGCCGGCGCCACGATGCCGGCCGACCGCGTCGATTTCGTCGATGAAGATGATGCAGGGCGCATTCTTCTTGGCCTGTTCGAACATGTCGCGGACACGCGAGGCGCCGACGCCGACGAACATTTCGACGAAGTCCGAGCCCGAGATCGTGAAGAAGGGAACGTTGGCTTCGCCGGCGACCGCGCGCGCGATCAGCGTCTTGCCGGTGCCGGGAGGGCCGACCAGCAGCACGCCGCGCGGAATCCGCCCGCCAAGCCGCTGGTACTTTCCGGGGTCGCGGAGGAATTCGACGATCTCCTGCAAATCCTGCTTGGCCTCATCGACGCCGGCGACGTCCTCAAACGTCACGCGGCCGTGCGCCTCGGTCAGCATCTTGGCGCGCGACTTGCCGAAGCCCATCGCCTTGCCGGCGCCGCCCTGCATTTGCCGCGACAGGAAGATCCACACCCCGATCAGGGCGATGAACGGCAGCCATGAAACGAGAAGCGACACGAACCACGGCACGTTGTCGCCGGGCGGCTTCGCGGTGATCGAGACCTTGCCGTTATACAGGCGCGAGACCAGTGTCGGGTCGTTCGGCGCATAGGTCTGGAAGCTCGAGCCATTTGTGAAGGTGCCGTGGATCTCCGGCCCCTGGATGACGACGTCGCGAACGTGGTTCTGATCGACCTCGGTCAGAAGCTGCGAGAAGGAGATATCCTGCGAGGAGGCGCGCTGGCCAGGATTCTGGAAAAGCGTGAACAAGGCCAACAACAGCAGAACAATAATGACCCAGAGGGCGAAATTGCGCAGATTGGCGTTCATCGATCTTCCTTCGTGGTCGCGCGGATCGCGGCCTTATTTCCTTGGCTGGGCGCGAGGGAATCCCCAAAGAATCCCCTCAAGCCGACTGCGTTACAATCTAGGTGCCGCGGCGGTCGCTGCCAAGGGAACCACATGGGACTATTTAGCCTATCTTAGCGCGATTCCCGTTCAAATCATGGCGCTGGCAGCCGTGTTTTCCGGGGTGGTTAAGACCGCAAGGCAGATCAGGACGGACGCTTCCGCCTCAATCCGCCCGGCGGCGGCGGGGCGGCGCTGGGGCGACGTTGATCCGATCATCGATCAGGCTGACCAGCGCGCCCGCAAGGGTTTGTTTCAGCGCTGGCCGGCGCTCTGCTTTCGCCAGCGCGCGGTCCAAAACCGAAAGCAAAGCTTCAACCTTGCCAAGTTCCGCCGGTCCCTCACGACCGAACCGATCGATCGCACGCAACAGCAGCCGAAGCCGGATTTCCCCCGGCATCGCTGCAAAAGCCTTGGCGTCGAAGGTACTGGCATCGAAGGTACTGGCATCGAAGGTACTGGCATCGAAGGTCTTGGCGCCAAAGGTCTTGGCGTCGCTCCCTGACGGCGGCGCTCCGCGGCGATCCCCCAGCGCCAGATAGCGCTCCGCGCCGTCGACCATGATTTCTATCGCCGCGTTGGCCCGGGCCAGCCGCGATGCCAGCCGCGCCAGATTGCGCGCATCGCCGCCCTCGGCGGCGAGAACAGGCATCACCGCGCGGATGCGCGGCCGGGTAAACTTCACATCGCGGTTGGTCGGATCGTCGGCGAAGGCGACCTTCGCCTTCTTGAGTGTCGCGATGAGCTGCGATTTCGAAACATTCAGAAACGGACGGACCAGAAGCAGGCCCTCTCGCTCGGTAACCGGCGCCATCGCCGCCAGACCAGCGACGCCGCTGCCGCGAAGCAAGCGCATCAACACCGTCTCGGCCTGGTCGTCACGGGTATGGGCGGTGAAGATATGCGTGGCGCCGTGGTCCCGCGCAGCCTTTGCCAGCAGGCCGTAGCGCGCGGCCCGTGCGGCGGCGGGCACACCGGATTTCGGCTTGGCGCCGGTCCAGCGCATCGAACGATGCGGCAGATCCAGCGTGCGCGCCAGGCGCTTGACGTCGCGCGCCTCGGCCGCCGCCTCCGCGCGCAAGCCGTGATCGACCGTGACGGCGATCAGACGCGGTCCGCGGACCAGGGCGCGGCGCCAGCGGGCCGCGAGCCACATCAACGCAATTGAATCCGGACCACCGGAAACGGCGAGAATGATCGCAGGCGCGCCTTTCCAGTCCGCGAACAGACGTTTCGCATGCTGCGCCGAGATCGGGGAGTTGTCATCGTCAGGCATGATGCCGCCGGCTGATGTCGAGGCTTGCTCATGAACTCGCGCAACACAACAACGCTGCCAGTAAGGCTGGATGCGGATCCTGCGGACAAACGTCCTGGTTTGCCCCGAAATCGCGCTCTGAAGCCTTAAAAGGACGCCCGGGATACCCCCGAATCATGCAGCGCGAAGACGCTCCGCTGCCCGAGAGCCTGCCCTAGCACTTAACCCGCTTTTGCTCACGGTCGACAGCCGCTTTGATGCCAGCCGAGGCATGCGGATATTTCCGCGTCACCTCGCCGAACGCCGCGCAGGCGGCCTCCCTTTCCTTCAGGGCCGCCAGCGATTGACCGAGCCGCAGCAAGGCGTCCGGGGCTTTCGCCGATCTATCGAATTTGGTCGTCACGCTGAGGAAGGATTCGGCCGCGTCACGGTAGAGCTGGCGCTGGAAAAAGCTCTCGCCCAGCCAATATTGCGCATCCGCAAGCAGCGGATCGCTTGGGTATTTCTTTGCGAAGTTGCGCATGGTTTCTTCGGCCAGCGCATAGTCCTTGCGCTGGATGTAGCCGACGCCGAGATCAAACTCGTCCTTCGGCGTTGCCGACGGCGGCAGCGTGGTCAGCGCCCCGGTGCCGTTGGTGTTGCGCGGCGGCGGCGCCGGCAGGGCTCCCGCCGGGTTGCCGGCCCCGCCGGTGTTGGCAAGATCGAGCGGCTCCCCCGCGCCTCGCCCGCCGGGAGCGCCGATCGGCGCTTCGGCCGGTATCGGCAGCTGACCGCCGCCGAGCGCGCGCGGCGCACCGGGGGCACTCGGGTTCTGGCTGGGATCGAAGGCGTCGCCACGGCGGCGGCCTTGGGGCTGCGGCGCCCCCTGGGGCACTCCCGCAGGTTCCTGGACGATCGGCGCCGGAGCGGCGATCTGCGGCTCATAGCCGGCTGGCGCCTGGGCCGGCCGATTCGGCTGCACCGGGGGGATCGCGGCAGTATTCGGCGCAGGAGGCTGGCCGCCGGGAGCCGCTTGCGCGCCTCCCTGAAGCAGCCTCAGGCGCTCCTCGAGCTGCCGGTTACGGTATTGCAGCTCCTCGTTCTGCCCGGTGAGTTGCCGCAGCTGGCTTTCAAGCTGCTGAATCCGGACCTCCGGATCGACATCATCGGATTGCGCGAAGGCCTGCGAGCACAGCGCCAGCATCGCGGACAACGCCGCGGCGCGCGTAACTTTATGAAACCTGGATGACATTGTGGCCTGACGGACGAAATCGGCGTGAGATCGAAAACGGATCACCTTGAGAGAGGGAGTACGCCAAAAATGTGACTGAGACAAACACATCGAGCGGGCCCGGGACTTCAAGCCCAAGACCTCGTGCGAAGCCCCAAAACAAAGCCGGCGCCCGAGGGGCGCCGGCCAAAAACTGTCGAAAGTGAACGCCTCAGGAGCTGGCGTTCAACACCGTGACCGCGCGGCGGTTCTGCGACCAGCAGGAGATATCGTTACAGACCGCGACCGGGCGTTCCTTGCCATAGGAGATCGTCCGCATCCTCGAGGGATCGATGCCGCGCGAGGCAAGGAAGGTTCGCACCGACTGCGCGCGCCGCGCACCAAGCGCGATATTGTATTCACGGGTGCCGCGCTCATCGGCATGGCCTTCAATGGTGAAGGAATAGCGATTGTAGCTCTGCAGCCACTGCGCCTGCTTTTCCAGGGTCGCGATCGCCTGCGGCGACAATTCGGTCTGGTCGCTTTCGAAGAACACGCGGTCGCCGACGTTGACCACGAAATCCTGCTGGCTGCCCGGCGTGGCGGCACTGGCCATCGCGCCGTCGGCGAGCGGGTTCTTGGCGCAGGCGCCCATCGACAGCGCCACTGCGAGCACCGCGGCCAGCTTCAATCCCTGGAGGATACGCATCTGGT
The DNA here is from genome assembly GCF_004799445.1 of Bradyrhizobium sp. Taxonomy (GTDB): domain Bacteria; phylum Pseudomonadota; class Alphaproteobacteria; order Rhizobiales; family Xanthobacteraceae; genus Bradyrhizobium. The sequence goes on along the minus strand of NZ_SSNA01000024.1, from coordinate 10,271 downwards.
ATTTCATTCCGGAGCCTCCGCGCTCACGTTTTCGACTGTTATCCGGTCTACAGGGCGATGGTTAAGCGAACGTTCCGTCAACCTTGATGGGATGTTGCCAAACCCGATCAAATGCCAGCAAGCGCTGAAAAGCAACCGTGATAGTTAATGGGTTGTAAATGTGGCACGAGGGTGAAGGCAAGCGCGAAAGGGGCGGAATTTGCACGTTTCCGACGCAACTAGACACGCATTTCGCAACGCCCGGGACCCGTACGATGGTTCCCCGCAGACCGCACGCCACCTGGTGGCAGCCGGCGCCGTGTCGTCAGGAGCGCGGGACCATCGTCGCGCGCTCGAAGGCGAACTCCGGCAAGTCGATAACCGGCAATTGCGCGCTACTGCGCTCGAACAGCATCCGCCGCTCGAACGCGCTTGAACGCAAAATGGGAAAACGCGTCAGGACCTTTTCCCGGAGCGTCCGGAAATCGGACGCCATCAAGGTCACCTTCTTCGAATGCCAGCCCGGAAACGCACGCGGTTCGGTGATGGTCTCGTGCAGAAAGACGCGGCGATAAAACGCCTGGTGGTCGGTCCGCACCATCGCGAGCCCGGTGTCGGCATTGAAATGATCGCAAGCCAAATAGGCCAGCCGCAGCGTCACATAGGGAAGTTCGGGAAACCGCTTGGCTTTTTCGGGGTCTGCAGCAAAACGAGCCGGATCGATGAAAACTTCGCCTCGATCGAGGCGACCATGGAGAACATCGCCGAACAATTCGGTTGTATAGGACATCCGACATTCTGACGTCAGGACGTGAAGGCGGATAGAACTACAGAGTTCTCCGTCAAGATATATCCCGAAGATCCAGGCGTTGGGCGCATCATCATAAGAATCGATGATGCGCCGAGACTCTGACGGCAAGATCAATCCGCCATGCAGATAGGCCTTGTAACGCATCAAGTAGATTGAATCTTTTTGCTCGGGAGTTTCGATGAGCCGGTAGTCGACGCGGTCATATAGCCCGGATCCCCGCAGAACGGGCAACGTGCGCGGTTCGGCTCCCGACTGCATCTGATACCCCTTACACTTCCCAACAACTTCCGCGCGTGGGAAAAGATTAATAGCTCCTTAACAAAATTGCAAAGCATTCGAAACGTTAGGGTTAACCCTTCGGCCCCGCAAAAACCCGGGGAGTCGACAGCTGCGACGGAACTAATCGAGTGAAATCAGGCGATCGATCGCGAGGGACCCGCGAGATACATGTCGTCAGACCGGGTGCCGTGAGACGCGTTCAGCAACTGGCGTATCCGCACCGCCGGCACCGGCCGGCTGAACAGGTAACCCTGCGCCTCGCTGATGGTGCCATCGGCATTGATCAGCTCCAGTTGCTCATTGGTCTCGATGCCCTCGACCACGACCGACATTCCGAGATCCGCACTGAGCCGCGCCACGCCGCGCAACAGCGTCAGCGGACGATCGGTATCGATTCCTTCCAGGAACGAGCGATCGATCTTCACTTTCTGCATCGGGAAATTGTGCAGATAGCTGAGGCTCGAATAGCCGGTGCCAAAATCGTCCAGCGATATTCGCACGCCGAGCGCGTGCAATTGCGACAGCACATCATGGGTCAGCTGTGTATTGCGCAACAGCGAGGATTCGGTGATCTCGATTTCGAGGCGATTGGCAGGCAATCCGGAAACCTCGAGGGCGTAGCGAATCTCGTTCATCACGTCGCGCTGGTGGAATTGCTGCGGCGAAAAATTGACCGCGACACTGACGGCTTCCGGCCATTGCATGCACTCCATGCACGCCTTGCGCAGGATCCAGCGGCCGAGGTCGACGATCAGCCCCATGTCCTCGGCGACCGGAATGATGTCGATCGGCGAAACCGTGCCCCGTATCGGGTGATTCCAGCGCAGCAACGCTTCGCAAGTCGATATTCGTCCAGACTTGAGATTGACGAGCGGCTGATAGAACAGCTCGAATTCCTCATTGGCCAGCGCCTTGCGCAGGTCGAGTTCCAGGATGCGGCGCGCCTCAACGGTTTGCGCCATCTCTTCGCGGAAGAAGCAGAAGGTGCCGCGGCCATCCGCCTTGGCGCGATAGAGCGCCATGTCCGCGTTCTTCAAAAGCGTGTCGGCGCTGACGCCCTCGGGCGACGTGACCGCGATCCCGATGCTGGCGCCTATCTCGACCAGGTGATTGTCGATCTTGTAACGCTCGCTCAGGTGATCGACGACACGGCGGGCGAGACCGGCCGCATCATCGGTCGATTTGATGTTCTGCTGAAACACCACGAATTCGTCGCCGCCGAACCGCGCGACGAAATCCTCCGGGCGCAGCATGGCGCGCAACCGGTCGGCGACGGCGCACAACAGTTGGTCGCCGCAGGGATGGCCCAGAGTGTCGTTGACCTGCTTGAACTGATCGAGGTCGACAAACAGCAAGGCCGACAGTTGCTCGGCGGCATGCGGGACCGCCAGCAGACGCTCTATTTCGTCGCGGAAATTGACCCGGTTGGGAAGCCCGGTCAGTTCGTCAAAACGCGCCAGATGCGTAATTCTGGCTTCCGCGTTGCGCCGCTCGGTGATGTCCTCGAGCAGCACGACGGCGCCGCCGCTGGCCATCGGCTGGAATGTCCACGACAGCTGGCGGCCGCGGGTCTGATCCGGGTCGGTGGTAATGACGTCGCGCGCCCGTGAATCCTCGATCTCGGAGAGAATGATCTTGCCGCTCGCCGCCGAGATCGACCCGGCCTGCACGCAGGCATCGACGATATCGGAGGCGGAGAGCCCGCGCTCGACGAAATCGTCGGGCAACTCCATCATTTCGCTGAACCGATGATTCATCACCGCGAGCTGCCCATCGGCGCGGAACATGCACAGGCCATGTGGCATGTTGTTCAACGCCGTATCGAACTGGCCCGCAAGCGCCGCTTCGCGTTCGCGTGCCACAACCGCCCGCATGAATATTCTGTGCAAGTTAGCCGAGAGTTGCATGATTGCCAGAATAAATGCGGCGCTCACGACTGACATCGCTATGTAATAGGGTGTGCCACGCAACCCCAACGCGATCACGGCCGGACCGAACATCAGCACCGTCTGCAGATGATATAGCGATGGCCGTCCGTAGGCCCTCGCCGCACCTCCCGCCACGATCCCGGTGGTGACGGATAGACAGATCATGTGGACTACGGCGTCGTCACTGCTCAACAGAGTGACGGAGCACCATATCCCGATCGCAGCGGCCTGGATCAGCGCCCCGATCTGATAGCGCTTCTGCCACTGCGCAGCTTCTTCGGCAGTCAGCATCGATTTGCGGGGCAGGAAACGCTGCAAGTCGAATACCCGGAGAGCTCCGGCCATGATGACAAGCGCGACACATGCCCAGGTTAGATATTGTTCCGTCTTCAGCGCGGTGATGGCTGCCGCGATGGCTACGAAGACGATCCCCGCAAACAGCGGACCGGGGGCTTCGAACAGCGAATCGATCGAGGCTGCCCGAGTCGACGACGGCGATATCTCCGGATCGGTTTCTGTTGGATGGTTCGTCAACTGCATCGGGCGCGCGCACGTCCTGTTACGGCGCAAGTTTTACCTGTCGCAGATGAAGTCTTTCTGAGGGAACATCGTTACCGCGAGGTTGCTTCTTGCCAGGGGGAATCGAAATCTGCCTGCTAAATCAGCAAGCTAGGCAAGGTTTGCCGGCCGTCATGGCAACACGGCCATTCGGCGATGCCGAATTTACGACAGCAGCGGTGACCAGGCCGGATCGGAGGCGAAGCCGGGGGTAGGAACCCGCTGTTCGTTGCGGCCGGAAATATCCACGGTAAACAACGAGGGCCCGCCGCTGCCGCCGGGATCGCGGAAGAACATCAGGACCCGCCCGTTGGGCGCAAACGTCGGTCCTTCGTTGTGGAACCCGGACGTGAGAATCCGTTCGCCCGAGCCGTCGGGCTTGATGATGCCAATCGAGAATTGTCCGCCACCCTGTTTGGTAAACGCGATGTAATCGCCGCGCGGCGACCACACCGGCGTCGAATAGGTGCCGTCACCGAAAGAGATTCGCTGCGCGGATCCGCCCGTCGCCGGCATCACGTAAATCTGGGGCTTTCCGCCGCGATCGGATTCGAAGCACAGGCGCGTGCCATCGGGCGCATAGGACGGCGAGGTATCGATCGCCGGGGTATCGGTGAGGCGGGTGGTCGATTTCGAGCGCAGATCCATCACGAACAGGTTGGAATTGCCGCCCTGCTGCAGGCTCATGATGATGCGCTGGCCGTCGGGCGAAAAGCGTGGCGAGAACGACATGCCGGGAAAATTGCCGACGATCTCGCGCTGCCCGGTTTCGATATTGTACAAATAGACACGCGGGTCGCCCTGGCCGAATTCCATATAGGTAATTTCCTGGGTCGAGGGCGAAAACCGCGGCGTCAGCACCAGATCGGTGCCGCGCGTCAGGTAGCGGACATTGGCGCCGTCCTGATCCATCAGCGCCAGCTTCTTGACGCGCCGCTCCTTGGCTCCGGTTTCGTCGACGAAGACCACGCGGCTGTCGAAATAACCTTTCTCGCCGGTCAGACGCTCGTAGATCTGGTCGGAAATGATATGCGCGATCCGCCGCCAGTATTCCGGCGAGGTGAAATATTGCTGGCCGGTCAGTTGCTGGCCGGTGGCTACGTCCCAGAGACGGAATTCGGCCTTCAGGCGTCCATCAGGCTGACGGGTCATGCGGCCGGTCACCAGCGCCTGCGCGCTGATGGTCTTCCAGTTGGCAAATTGCGGCGCCGCGTCGATGTTGACAACCTTTTCGATATAGGCGGCCTGATCGATCGGGGCGAACAATCCGCTGCGCTTGAGATTGTTGGTGATGACCTGGGTGACGCCAACGGCAACTTCACCGTCCGATGGCGTGCCGGCGACGAAATTGGGTATGGCGATCGGCAACGGTGCGAAATCGCCTTCGGGGATGATCAAACGTTTCTGTCCGAAGGCAGGACCGCCCGTTATTACGCCGAGCGAGGCCATGCCGGAGAGTAGCTGCCGGCGGCTCAGGCGGAATGGCATCACGGGCGTTCGATCTTTTTCGGTCATTTGCAGCGGCTTCATTTCATGTGCGCGATCGTCTGGGGCGACCGCCCTCAGGTCTTTCGTTCGGTAAACACCGGCGCAAAATATTTCCACTCGTCGAAAAAGGCGGCGGGCAGATTATACGGCTGGCATTCGATGATGGCGCGTAGCGCGCTCTCCTGGTAGACGCGAAGATAAGGCGTGGCCGGCGTACCTTCAGGAGCCGGCATCCCTTCAAGCGTACCGTCGCGTTTTAGCCTGATCGTGAACGCGGCTTCGGGATTCTGACTCTCGATGCCGCCATAAGGTTTCTTCCAGCAGCGCTCGACCTGAGACTGGAACATGGAGCCCCAGGTCGCCGAATTGTCCGCGGCCTTGCCCTTGGACAGGCCGAGCGCGGCATTGGAATTCAGTGTTTCGCCCGCCACCGCCTGCCGGGACGGATCGCGCTTGTCGAGCAGGGCCGCGATCTTCGATTGATCGAAGGTGCGCTCCTTCGGCTTTTGCGGCGGGGGCGTCGCGGCCTGGACTTGTGGCTTCGGCGGCGGCTTCTTCTCTTCCTTTTTCAGGGCTTCCGCGATCGGATCGACCTTGGGCGGATCCGGCTTTTTCTCGATCGGTTTCGGCTCTTCCTTCGGCTTGGCTTCGGCGACCGGTTTGGGCGGATCGGGTTTTTTCTCGATCGGCTTTTCCTCGACCTTCGGCGGAGGTGGCGGTGCCGTATCGGTCACCACCGGTGCCTTCTCGGTGATCTTGCCGACGGCGTCCTCGACGGGCTTGGCGTCGGCAACCTTCTCCACCAGCGGCTTCGGATTTTCCTTCTTGCCGGACTTCATGCCGGCCATGACATGGGCGAGTTGGTCGGCGGAAATGACATCGACGGGGACGGATTCCTCCGGCGGCATTTCCAACGCCTTGGTCGAGAACGACACGATCCCCCATCCCAGCACGAGGACGTGCAGGGTAATCGAGGCGGCCAGTGTCTTGTCGAACTTGACCTTCACTTCAGCTTTCCCGCTCCGCCGTCAGACATCGCTCGCCGCTCCTTCGCTCACGAGCCTTGCTCGGGAAGGATGACGATATTCGCCTTGAAGCCTGCGGTCCGAATATTCCCCAATAGTTTCATCATATCGGTGTAGCAGACGTCCTTGTCGCCGCGCAGATACACCACGCTTTCGGCTTCCGACCGTGTTTCCCGAATAGCCTTGATTTTGGGCAGCAAGTCGGCGGCGGAAATCAGGGTGTCCCCAAGATAGAGTTCGACGTTGGAATTGCAGCCTCCCCCGGTCCGCTTGACCGAGAGCGTCAGCGGAGGCGCGTTCGAAGACAGCGACTTGCCGCCATTGGCGACAGGCAGGTCGATATCGATCGTCGAGGTCATCAAGGGCGCCGCCACCATGAAAATGATCAGCAGCACCAGCATCACGTCCACCATCGGCGTGACGTTGATCTCCGCCATCACGGCGCGTCGCCGGCCGCGGCGTCCGCCGCCCGGCGAGCCTGCCATGTTCATCGCCATGTTCTGGTGCTCACAATGCGCTCACACTATCTCGATAACGGCCCTCACGCACGCTCGTCGATCTGGCGTGACAGGATCGCTGAAAACTCGTCCGCGAACCCCTCCAGCCGCTGGGCCTGCCGGTTCACCTCGGAAGTAAACTTATTATAGAAGATAGTCGCCGGAATGGCGGCGATAAGGCCGATTGCTGTGGCAAATAGCGCCTCCGCGATGCCGGGGGCCACCACCGCCAGCGAGGTATTCTTGGAAGCGGCGATCGACTGAAAGCTCGACATGATGCCCCAGACCGTGCCGAACAGGCCGACAAACGGGCCCGCCGAGCCGACGGTCGCCAGCACCAGGAGCCGGCGCTCCAGCCGCTCGATCTCGCGGGCGATGGAGACGTTCATGACCTTTTCGATCCGCATCTGAAGGCCTGCGAAGGATCGCGCCTGGCTTTCGAACGAGCGCTTCCACTCGCGCATCGCGGCGACGAAACAGGCCGCCATCGATTGTGTCGGCTTGGCCGAGAGTGCGCGATAAAGTTCCTCGATCGATTGACCGGACCAGAATGCCTGCTCGAAGCGATCCATGGCGCGCTTGGTGCGCGAATAGAGGAAAATCTTGTCGATCGCGATCGCCCAGACCCAGACCGAGCAGGAGAGCAACCCCAGCATGACCGACTTCACGATCCAGTGAGCCTGCAGAAACAAGGCGATCAGCGAAACGTCAGCGGATGGGAGCGGCAAGGCGGACTGCGCCACGTCGGCCGGATTCATAAGCGGTGTCCTCTCAACGCAATTATCCCAAATCCTCCGGGAGCCAAATGCCTAAGGAGCTATGGCTGCCGGTTCCATGGCCGCACGAAAAGCGCGGCGGTAAGCGCCTGCGCGAGAGCCGTATCATGTCGCATGGGAGGCCCGTCCAAAGCCGAGGCTTGCATCCCCTGCCAACGTGTCAAAACGAGGGCTATCCGCGCGTCCTTACCCCACTAACCAGACGCTAATCATGGTTAACGTCTGGTTACCAAAGGGGATTCTGGCTGTCGGAAATGCCGGCCGAGGAAGGGGAAAGCCGCCCGGAATAGGCCAAGGCAGGGCCGGAAACGAGAAAACCGCCCGTCTGCTTTCGCAAACGGGCGGTTCTATCGCCGTCAGGTCGTAGGGGCGCTGCGCCCTGAGGCTAAGCCAGACGCATCAGGCCTGGGGCTGGCCATCCGAGGGCGGCGGGGTCGGACGGGTGCGATGCTGCGCCATGAACTGGTCGAACTCTTCCTTGTCCTTGGCGTGGCGCAGGCGATCCAGGAAATCCCGAAATTCGGTCTGCTCCTCTTCAAGACGCCGCAAGGTCTCCATGCGGTACTCGTCGAACGCGCGGTTGCCGCTCGACGGCGAACCGAAAGGAAACCCGCGGCTCTCCATGCGGCTGCGCATCCGCTCCATCTTGTACTGCATCCGCTCCATCTTGTTCGACCAGCGGTCTTGATGACTCCAGCAACCCATTTTTCTGCTCCCGAGTGTGAAAAAGAGAAGGGCAAGGCCGATCGGCCACCAGATGATGAAACCAAGCACGGTGACGGCGATCCAGCCGGGGTGCCATGGTGAATGCAGCATATGCGGGCGGTAGGGCTCTTCAGCGGGGCCGCGCCATCGATTGACATCTGCGGTGTAGGCCATTTCCCTCTCCATGACGGCGTCGCGCCGTTGTGAATGTAAATAACATTTACATACGTAAACCATCCCGGAATTTTGTCAAGCCGGGCGCAAGCCGCGCCCGTGAATTTATTTTGGGGTGCCCCAGGGCCCTGACGGCTGGCCGGATGGCGCGCCCGCCGGCTTTTTATCCGCCGCGTCCTGGCCGGAAGCCCTGCGCTCGGTCGGGAAGCCGAGCCCGCGCAGATAAATCAGCACTTCCGCTTCCAGCAGATCCTCCGCCGACATCGGCAGCTTGCGGCGCGCCGCGTCGCCGCGCGCGAACAGCGACGCCACGCCATGCGACATCGACCAGATATGCAACGCCATCATCAGGGCCGGCGGCCGCGGCGTGCCCGGCGGCGCCAGTGCGGCGAGCCGCTCCGCCGCCGCCCTGATCACGGCGAAGGCGCGTTCGCTCGCCGCCAGCAAATTGGGATTAAGATCGACGGGAAGCCCCGATTCGAACATCGCCGAATAGTACGCCGGCTCCGCACGGGCGAACGCCAGATAGGCCTTGCCGACCCGCTCGAACGCCGTAACGGTGTCTGGACGGCCGTCATCCCAGGCTTGCGTCAGCAACGCCTCGAACTGCTCGAAGCCGCGCTGGGCAATGCTTGAGAGCAGTTCGTCGCGGTCGCGAAAATGCCGATAGGGTGCCGCCGGGCTGACGCCGGCCATGCGCGCGGCATCGGCAAAGGTGAAGCCGGCCGCGCCTTTTTCCGCAATCAATCCGAGGGCCGCCTGCAGCAGCGCCTCTTTCAGATTGCCGTGGTGGTAGCCGCGCTCGGCGCGGCCCTGTTCCTTGCGCCAGCTCATGTGAAAGGCTTTTACATGAGCCGGCCGCAAAGGTCACTAGAGCGTTTTCCAGCGAAGTGGACCCCGGTTCGCGTAAAGAAAACGCGTCAAAACAAAAAACTAGTGCCGCCGCTTCGGCGTCACTAGTGGGTTTTCATGGTCCGAAGCGGGAACCGAGAACTCGAACAGGTCCCTAGCCGCCCGGTATCGGAAGAACCGGCATGATCTCGATGGCCTCGCCCGGAAAGATCGAAAAATGCGGATGGCCCTCGAACATCTTCGCGGCGGCCTCATGCGAAGAGGCGCGAACGACCGTAAAAGCGGACAGCAGGTTGCTGATATCGGCAACGCCCTTCGGATCGACTTTCTTGGTCTTTCCGAGCGGCCCGCCCATTTCGACAATTGCGGCGTGGTGCTTTTCGGCCCATGCCTTCCAGGCCGCGATGCCCTGTTGCTGCCTGGCGTTCCGCTCTGCTTCAGGAAGTGCGTTCCATTCAACCATTTTGGGGTTGTTCTTGCCGCCAAGGAAGACAGCGAGGAAGGTGTCATTCGTGCTCATCGAATTTCCTATCGTTTGCAGTTCTTGGGTTGGGAAAAAGGCTTTAAGTCAGCGCGCCGCGGAGCCGCGCTGCAGCTCAGCAAACCCGGCCGCGGCCTCCTGGACGTCGGCGGGGAACTCCGACATCTCCTGCACCTGACGGATTTCGATGATCTCGTTGCTGGAGGCCGGGCAACGCTTGGCCCAGGCGATCGCCTCGTCCCGCGACTTCACATCGATCATCCAGTAGCCGCCCAGCACTTCCTTCGACTCGGCGAAGGGACCGTCGGTCACGACCGGCTTGCCGCCGTCGAACGAAACCCGGGCGCCCGTGGAGGGCGGGTGCAGCCCATCCAGCGTGATCAGCACACCGGCGACCTTCAGGGCCTCGTTGTATTTCATCATCGCGGCGACCGCCTCCGGGGGCGGCATCGCGCCAGGTGCCGCGGTCTCGTAACCCCTGGGAATCATCAACATCATGAATCGCATGAAAACTCTCCGTCCTTGTTCCGTCGACAGGCCCCGGACGAGCCGCCGCTCCCAGAAAAGACGATCGGGGGTTTGCCACACCGACATGTCCGGCTGAATTATTTCACAGGTAATTGCCGACCTGGCCGGGCCATCGCGTTGATCCCCCTCCTGCCTCCTGCCTCCTGCCTCCTGCCTCCTGCCTCCTGCCTCCTGCCTCCTGCCTCCTGCC
>NZ_SSNA01000239.1 GCF_004799445.1 Bradyrhizobium sp. | reverse complement strand
TCGAACTACGGGAAAGCTTCACCTGCCCCTGACGAGGAAAGACCTGCGATTGCGTTTCGCGGTTCCTGTGCTGATCTTGAGGAGAGCGAGTCTGCCGGCGCGTCAAACCTGCCTGATCGGATAGCTTCCACATTTGTTTCGCCAAAGTCACGCGGAACCGCATTGAATCTCACGCTGCGACGATATCGGCGGGCCATATTCAGGATGCGTTTGCTTCGACTGCCGATTTCAACATCGTTCTCCGACGCCTGGAGCCATATCGGAAGACAGCATCCGGAACCGCGGACCGAAGCCGCCAATCCCGGAGAATCGGGTGTCGAGGCCTCGTCATGATGCGAAACGCTGCTTTTCAAAGGGATCCGGACACGATTGTCAGATTGCCCAAGGACAATCGGATCCTTCCTCTGCTGCTGACCGTCCTGGACGACTTTCATTGCCAAGCGGTTTCCTACTGCTACTGGAAAAGCAGCAAGCGCATCGAAGAGGTGCTGGCTGGCGATGGGGATCTCGACCTTCTCATTGCGCGGCACGACCAGCACCGCGCCCAGGCGATTTTACTCGGACGCGGGTTCAAGCTTTTTCCTTCCGTCGCGATGCGGGACCATCCGGCAATTCTAAGCTATCTCGGCTATGACGAGCCGAGCGACCGGTTGATTCATCTTCATTTGCATTTCCGCCTGATCGTCGGCGAGCGCCTTCACAAGAATTACCGCATTCCCTGGGAGAACGACGTCCTGGCGCGCGCCATCCTTCACCCGACCCTACAGGTCAGGATGCTGGATCCCACGAGCGAAGCGGTGCTGCTCGGTGTACGCTCCTGCCTCGAACTGCGGCGTCTGGATCCGGTTACGTTCCGCGGCTGGCGGACGACGCTCGCCAGGTTCGCACTCGATCGAAGGCGACTGGCCGAAACGCTCGATCAGGCGCAACTCACCAGCAGGGCCTCCGAGCTGCTGGGCGACGATCTCGGCGCCATGCTTGCCGGTGCCATTTACAGTGAAGGATCATTTGAGGAAAATCACCGGCTGCAGTCGGCCATCCGAAGCCATTTCGCACCGTACCGGGCGTACAACACGCTTGAGGCGCGGCTGCGTAGCGCGGTTCGCGCAATTCATTGGGCGGCCGGCGGCCTCAACAAGTTTTATCTGCATTTGCCAAGGCCATGGAGCCGGCGCGCGCCCGGCGGCGGTTGCGTGGTGGCGCTGATCGGGATTGACGGCAGCGGCAAGAGCACCGTCAGCGCCACCATTCGCACATGGCTCAGCCCCGAGATTGACGTCATACCGGTCTATTTCGGCACCGGCGGCGGGAGGCCCTCCCTGCTTTTGCGTCCCCTCAAGTTGATGGTGCCATTACTGACGCCCTTGCTAAGGACCAAGCCGAGGGGATCATCGCACGGCAAGGTATCGAAAGCTTCCCCGGGGCTGCTCTACAGCCTGTTGCTCATGGTCTGGGCGGCGGCCGTGGCGCGCGAGAAGCGCACCAAGCTGCTCGCCGCACGCCGCGCCGCAAGCCGAGGGCTCGTCGTTGTCACCGACCGCTATCCGCAGAATGAAATTCGCGGATTCAATGACGGACCTTTGTTAACGCGTCTGGCGTGGGCACCATCCTGGCTTCGCAGGTGGGAGGCGCGCGTCTACGCCCTGGCGCAGCGCCTTCCACCGGATCTCGTCATCAAGCTGATCGTCAGGCCTGAGACCGCCGCGAGGCGCGAGCCGGAAATGGACCGCACGGTCATCGAGAAACGTATCGAAGCGATCCCGCGACTGGCGTTTTCCGGCGCACGCATCGTTTCTATCAACGCCGAACAGCCTTTGGCGGACGTGGTTCGCGCGGTCAAACAGGAAATCTGGCGTATGGTTTGAGGTGCGATTCCCAAACACGGGATGACGAATGGGCTGGCTTCAGTTTTTTCCATCCGCATAGGGAGGTTCGGATATGATCGTCGAACTTTTCGGCCCCCCAGCCGCAGGCAAGACCACCTTTGCTCGCGCTCTCGCGGCTCGGCTTCGTGAACGTGGTCACACCGTGGACCTCATCCTCAGTCAGCGACCGGCGGAGGATTCACCGCGTGAAATCCGTTCCGCGACGGACCTCGTCACCCCACAGATCTCACCTATGATACGCCGCCTGACCCGTCCATTTGCCGAGATTCTGACGATGGCGCGCTATCCATTCACCATCCCGCACGATGTCGGAATGGCGCTAAACCTGATCAAAATACTTCCGCCATCCAATGCCCTCTGGTTGCTCAGGCTCGCGCAATACGTGTCACGCCTGTCGCGGGCGTGGTTTCAAGCGTCAACTGCCGGCCACATCGTACTGTTTGACCAGGCGTTCGTCCAAGCGGTCTGCTCGCTTGTCCTGCTTAGCGGGGTGGTGGACCAGCGTCTGATCTCAAATGCGCTGGATGCCATCCCGAAATCTGACCTCCTGGTTCGACTAGACGCGCCAACCGAGATCCTGAAGGCGCGGCTGCGTGACCGGCAACGTCTTGAGAGCAGACTCGAACGTTTGCTCGAACTGGATACGGCTACCAGCCTGAGGTCGTTGGCCATCGTCGATGGCCTGCACGAACTTCTCCGTAGGGGAGACAGGCAGATCATGAATGCCGCTTCGCTCGATCAGCATTCGCTTAACGAGGCCGTGGAGCGGATCGAGAAACAGATAACGGCGCAGTTCAACACGGAACAGCGCGGCGCGGCGAGACGAAGCCAGCCTTGCTCCGATTCGATTCGCGTTGATCAGACTCTGGAACGCCGTACTGCCTCGTAACCTTCGATCCAGACGGTCGATCGATCCACAGGGCAGCCGGCAGAGGAAACTGAAATTTGTGACCACTGAAATGCTTGACCAGGACCTTGGCGGCGCGCGGATCAAACGGGTCGCTCTCGGTGGCATCACCGCGTTCGCGATCTTTATTGCCAGCGCCGGCGTCACCGCCTGCTCGCAGCTCTTGATCGCCCGACTTGTCGGCGCCGACACCTATGGCGTCTACACCTACGTCATCGCCTGGATGACGATCCTTGCCTATTTCTCCGCGCTCGGCTTCGACATCGCGCTGCTGCGCTTTCTGCCCGCCTACCAGACCAAAGCTGCATGGAGCCTCGCGCGAGGCGTAATCCAGTACGCAGAGCGACGAGCACTCGCCGTTGGCTTTCTTTTGATATTGGCGGGGGCTTCGATCATCCTGATCTGGTCCCGGCAGTTTACGCCGGAGCTCAGGAATACGTTCCTCATTGGATTCATTCTTGTACCGGCATGGGCGCTGTTGTGGATACGCTGCTCGATTGTTCGCGCGTTCGGCGGCGTGGTGCTGGCGCTGGCGCCGGACAAGATCGTGCGGGACGGCCTGCTGCTGGTTCTTGTCGTGCTGGTCAGCTTGGGACTGGGGTGGCATATCGATGCCCCGCTGATCATGATGGCGACGCTGGTCGGTTCGACCGTGGCGCTCGGGCTCGCCAGTGTCGCGATGCGCAGACTCAGCCCCGGCTTGGTCACACATTCACCTCCGGAGTATACTGCGGCGATCTGGCGCCACACCGCTGTTCCGCTCATGATCATCGCAGCCGCCGAGGCTCTTCTCAACCGAACCGGAGTCGTGCTGCTCGGCTGGTTCGGAGAGACGAAGGAGGCCGGAATCTACAGCCTCGTCTTCAATATTTCCTTCCTGGTGGTATTGCCGCGCACCGCGATTAACACCTTGTTCGCACCAACGATCTCGAGCCTGTTCACGCAGAATGATCGAGCGACACTGCAAGCCCTCCTGACAAAGTCCGCGTCATGGACACTATGCGCGGCAGGTTGTATCGCGATCACGATCGCGGTACTGGCGGAACCGATCCTCACCTGGTTCGGCAAGGATTTTGCCGACGGCGTCCCCGCCTTGCGCATTCTACTCGTCGGCCAGGTGATCGCGGCGAGCTACGGTTCACAGCTGCACGTCATGACGATGACCGAACACGAGCGCGGCGCTGCCGCCTTGCTGATTCTGAGCGCGGCCGTAAACGTCGTCGCCAGTATCGTCTTCATCCGCATACTCGGGCTGACCGGCGCAGCGATCGCGACAACCATCGCGCTGATCGTCTGGAACGTAGCCATGGCGTTCTTCATCTCTCGGCATTTGCGATTGCTGCCGGGTGTCCTTGGAATGCTTGGATCGGCACGCAGGCGATCCTTGGGGCTACGCCCCTAGTTGGCACGCCCGATACTTTGATACAGAAAGCCGCGCCTTGTCAGTTCTCCGGGATCATAGACATTGCGAAGATCGACGACGACCGGACACACCATCTCGCGCTTCAGTCGGTCGAGATCAAGCGCCCGAAACTGCTCCCATTCGGTTACGATGACCAAAGCATCGGCGCCGTTGGCGCATTCATACGGATCCCGGGAGTATTGAATATCCGGCATTTCGATGCGGGCTAATTCCATGCCAACCGGGTCAAACGCCCGGACGACCGCACCCATATCCAGCAGCGCAGTGATCAGGGCGATTGAAGGGGCCTCGCGCATATCGTCGGTGTTCGGCTTGAACGTCAGGCCAAGCACTGCAATGGTCCTACCGCGCAGATTCCCGCCGAATGGCACTGCGACCCTCCGCGCCATCGCCCGCTTGCGAGCGTCGTTGACGGAGCAGACTACCTCCAGGATTCTGAGGGGAGCGTCAAAATCCCGAGCGGTTTTGATGAGCGCGCGCGTATCCTTCGGAAAGCAAGAGCCGCCGAAACCAGGGCCCGCATGGAGAAACTTCGATCCGATGCGATTATCCATGCCTATTCCGCGCGCAATTTCTTGAACGTTTGCACCCACCTTTTCCGCCAGATCCGCAATTTCATTGATAAACGTAATCTTGGTAGCCAGAAACGCGTTAGCCGCGTATTTGATCAGTTCAGCGGTGCGGCGGCTGGTGTACATGATGGGCGCCTGATTGAGACAGAGAGGCCTGTAGATCTCACCCAATACCTTGCGAGCGCGCTCGTCGAGCGTTCCCACAACAATACGGTCCGGGTGCTTGAAATCACGCACCGCCGCACCTTCGCGTAAGAATTCAGGGTTCGAAACCACCGAGACGTTCGTTGACGGATTCACCTCCATGAATATCCGTTCCACCTCGTCGCCAGTGCCGACAGGCACAGTCGATTTTGTCACCACAACTGCGAAACGTCTGACAGCCTTGGCAATCTCGCGAGACACCGCATAGACTTGGCCAAGATCCGCGTGGCCATCGCCGCGGCGCGAGGGTGTGCCTACCGCAATGAAAATGGCCTGCGCATCGGCTACGGCGCCGACAAGGTCGGTCGTGAAGACCAGCCTGCCGGCGCTGGCATTACTTTGGACAAGGCGCTCAAGATCGGGCTCAAATATCGGAATTTCGCCGCGTGTCAGCGACGAAATCTTTGCGTCATCCTTGTCCACGCAAGTGACATGATGTCCAAAATCGGCGAAGCAGGCGCCTGAGACTAATCCCACGTATCCCGTCCCCACCAGAACTATACGCATGACCGAACGCCCCCTGTTCGGAATTCGACTTCGCTTGCTTACATTCGCATATCAAAGGCTTGGTTGTAAATTTGGGTCTTGATACCTCGTAAATGCAATGTGATTAACCCGCAATTGCCGGCAGCGGCAACGACGCGACCGCGCCGAAACAGAACGTCAGACGGTTTCAATGAACTCGGTGACCTCCCCCTCGCGGCTCTCGCAGACCCCCGCATGCGCCTTGATTACAACGCTTGGCGACACTCCTTTGCCGAGACCTCGCACAAGGCCGACAACGCTTCGACCACGTTGGCCCGCATTTTGGCGTTTGCCAAAGACCGGGGCGTGATCGCAACCAACCCTTGCGAGAAAGGCAGCCAGCTTCACGCGGCCGATCAAAATCTGCGGCGAACAAGAAATCGCATCCCAGCCAGCGGCATCGCTTATCGAGCGAGACTTTTTCAAACGTCCCGCTTACGGTCACAAGGAAGACTCGACGCGCAATGTCCAATTACCAACTATCGGATAGAATCTCACGAACCCCGATTGCTAGGCTGCGGCATGATCCGTGATCTTTCCGGTACGATTCGGCGGCTCTACACAGATCCCGGCGAATATATCGACTGCGACCATGCGGCCGTTCGGGACTTCGCCAGAGCCGGCGTTCCCGCGGACGCCAGCGACCGCACGAAGGCCAACCTGCTCTACAAGAGCGGTGCGCGACGGAATCCGCTACTACCCTTACGTCAATATGCGCACGCCTGAGACGTTCCGGGCCTCCAGCGTGCTCGCAGCCGGCAACGGGTATTGCGTAGGCAAGGCGGCGCTTTACACCGCCGCCTGCCGCGTCCACGACATTCCCGCCCGCATCGGATTTGCCGAAGTGCACAACCACCTTACGACCGAGAAGCTACGCCAAAGCATGGGGGCACTCTTGGCTGAGAAACAACCGTCTTTGGATTTCGTCTCTCCGGCACAGCTTGGCGGCACCGTGGCTTTGCTGTGTTCGCCTACGGCGGACCAGATCACGGGCACGACGATCTCAGTCGATGGCGGCTGGACCGCGCAATAGCGGAAGGATTGACTCTTCGAAGTCTGCTTAGCGCGCGGCGGCTGTTCACCCAGAGAGTGCCCATTTAGGGTCAGACAGTAGAAACAGAAGGCCACGCGGGCATTACACCGCGTGGCCTTTGCGAGACTGTCCCCCTAGACCCTCCAGAGATTCCGTCTCGGGACGCATAGTGTGCAGGTGAAGGTGCCGGTCTAGGGTGTGATGGAATTACCCACAGTTCAGACCAACGAACACGCCTCAACCAACCCGTCCGCTTCAAACAGCGTCTTTAGCAACCTTCAGGGGCGATGCCTTGACCGACTTGCTGGCTGGCTTGGCCGCGAACTCCATAGGCTCCTTCGTGAAAGGATTTATACCGCTGCGGGCTTCGGTGGCAGGCTTGTTCACGACCGACATTTTGGCGAAGCCGGGAATGACGAACTCGCCGGATTCATTCAGTTCCTTATAGCCCACAATCGCCATCTGCTCGATGACGGCCTTTACGTCTCCCTTGGAAACCTGCGTTCCCTCTGCAATTGCATCAATCAACTGATTCTTGGTCATTTTGGCCATGATGGATTCCTTTGTGGAGACTCAGGACGATTTAAAGCGCATGAGCCACGCGGTTCGCTTCTCGTTCATGCCCAGGGTCATGAAGTCACCGGGCTTAAAACCTATCGAGGCCCAAAACGCAAGGCGCAGTTCGGTGTGTATTCCTTACCTGGCTTCTAGGCGCCAGAACCGGGCGTGGCTCGACCGAAATGCCCATCCATTCGGGTCATAACCAGACGGGCGTCTAGGACGCGAGCAGGTCCAGAGTCGCTTGGTCCGGCTTTCCGCCGTAAAATTTCGAAATCGCAGCGGCGAATTCCGGATCCGACGAAACGGCGCCGAACAGAGTCATCGACGAGCGGAATTTCAGGTCGTCGGGACTACCAAGGATTTCCAGGATAGTACGGCCCTCGATAGCGTTGACGAGCGCGGTGCACTGCTTGAGCCTCACTCCCAGGACGTCATGTCTGAGATAGGCGACCGCCTCCTCGCGCGAGGAGATGGCGAAACGCTGCGCCATCGCACTGTATCCAAGTCCGGCAAGCTGGGGGAAGATGAACCACATCCAGTGGCTTTGCTTCCGACCGCGGCGCAGTTCGTCGAGAACACGCGGGTAGACCGACGACTGAGCGTCGAGGAAGCGCTGGAGGTCAAAGGGACCGGTCATGATGCCGAGTTTGCTCCACTGTCGACAAGCCGATCGAGAGGTACTCGCCCGCTCTCGAGAGTTTTCACGCCCACGACTGACAGATCGACCACGCCGCGCGGGCCGATCTTGGGACGACGGCATCCTGCCACGAGAATGCGGGGACGAGAACGTTTACCGGACGAAGGAATCGGCTTTCGAGGGCGGCAGTAGCAGCAGCCTGGCTGGCGACAAAGGGTGCTTCAGGGCCGACGGCTATGGGCGCGGAACCTTCTCAAACAGCCGCTTGCTCAGGATGGCGTGAACGCCCCAATTGCCGTCGACCACCTGCGTGACGCCGAAATCCACCGCCGCCGACATCAGTGCGATCGCCTCGTCCTCGCTCAATCCTTTGATGTTCATCAGAAAGCGGCGCATCTTCCGGAAAGCGTCCTTCATCGCCAGATCAAGCGACGATGTCGCGTAGACCTCGCTCTGCCCCTTGGCGCCGAACTCCGCCAGATAGTTCGGATGGCTGAACCCGGTCAAGACCCAGTCGGTCTCGGTCTCGATCAGGGGATAGGTCAGGTCGGCGAAGACACGGCCGGCGAGATCCGCCTTCTTGTGCAGGATGAGCTGGAACGTCCCGGTCATCGAACATTCGATCGCTGTGCCGCCCAATTCGCCGTCGCCCTGCGTCGCATGCGGATCGCCCACCGACAGCAGGGCGCCCGGCACCGAAACCGGCAGATACACCGTCGAGCCCTTGCCGAGACGCCAGTTGTCGAGGTTGCCGCCGAAATAGGAAGGCGGGATCGAGTCGACGAAATCCACCTCGCGCGGCGCCACCGCGATCACGCCGAAATGCGGACGCAGCGGGATGCGAATGCCGTCGAGCACCTGATGCCGGCGCTTGACCGAGCCTGGCAGCACCGGCACGCCGGGATAGTCGTAGGTCGAATGCATCACGCCGAACGGATCGGCGAGCGGCTCCCAGCGGTAGGAATAGAGCGCGCGGGCACAGGGCGTTTTTTCGTGGTCGCCTTCGCGCTCCGCGAAGTAGATTTCGTAGATCGTCACCGCCTCGCGCGGTTTCGGCTCGGCGAGCAACTCGTTGTAGTGATAGCCCCACCACGCCGCGACGCTGGAGCCAAACACCTGGCCTTCGAATTCGGGATTTCGGCTGGGCCGCGGCACGATGTCGAGGATGCGAACCTCCAGCACGTCGCCGGGCTGGGCGTCCCTCACCGCCACCGGACCGGTGCAAATGTGAACGCCGAAACCTTCCCCGGCGCCGCGGCCGTAAACCGACGCGTCCATCGGGCCGGCGCCGCGCCGATCGACGTTCTTGGCGTGACGGGTCCAGCCAAACACGCTTTCGGCCCCGGCGTCGCCCGCGATCATCCGCGCCGGATCGTCGGAGGCGTGCTGCGTCAGGGTCTCGATCGTGATGGTGTCGCCCGAGTTGACCTCGGCCTGCGGCGCCAGCGACCTCGAGAAATAGCCCCAATGGACGCGCGCCGCCTCCACCGCGAGATGGTGGTGACGATGCTCGCCTTCGGCGCATGGCGCCATGTCCGCCGGCTTCGATGCGGCGCTCTTTTGCGCGACCGCCAGCGGGTGATAGTTGCGCAATTGCGCCAGCGCCTGCTGCGGCCAGCCGCGCTGGCCGGCCGCCGCGGCGGAAACCGTCGCGCGCTCGATTTCCTGCTGGCGGAATTCACGCGGCGAAAGTCCGAACCGATGGCGGAACGCCCGGCTGAAATGCGCGGAATCATTGAAGCCGTTGCGATAGGCGATTTCGGAGATCGAATAATGCGCCTCGGCCGGGTTCGACAGTTCCGCCGAGGTCCGCTGCAACCGGCGCTCGCGCAGATAGTGCGTGAAGCTGCTGCCGGAACCCTCGAACAGCTTTTGCAAATAGCGCTCGGATATTCCTTCGGTCTCGGCCACCCGCGCCGGCGTCAGATCGGGATCGTCGAGCCTGCGTTCAATGGTCTGGCAGAGACGGTGCAGGATCGCGGCCTGGGTCGCGGTGCCGCCCGCCTCCGCGGTCGGGGAGCGGACGAAGCTCGGCAGCAGGTCGGCCAGGCTCTGGGCAACGGCCGCCCATTCGGTATCGGAAAGGATCTCGATATTTCGCGCGGCCGTCTCCAGCGTGCGGGAAAACACCTCGGTAAAGCCGCTGGGCGGCAGGACCCGGACCTCGTCGGCGACCGGCCGGCTCATCTTGCGGCCATGAAAGGCCTCCGACGTCACCGACAACACCACCGCGCGCATGTCACGCTGGAACGCCACGCTCAAGTCGCCCTTTCGCGGCAGCAGGATCAGGTGCCCATTCGCGATAATCTGATGGCCCGCATGGGTCCTCAAGGTGACGCCGTCCTCGACCGGCAGCAGCACGATCGGCACGTCGTCGGCGCCATGTGACAATGGCGACACCGCCTGTGATCCCGCCGCCAGTCTCGCCAGCACGACACCCTCGGCGTTGCGGCGTGACGCGGTCGCATGCCCGGTCTGAACAAGCGAGCCCGCCGACGGCTGCAGCCCGACGGCTCTCAGGACGTCCCGCCACGCCTCCAGCCGGTCGTTCTCGGAATAGGATTCACTTGTGAATGGGCGGAAGCTCATCCATCGACCCCCAACACGGGAATCGAAGCAACCTCCATGCCAAAGCCGGGGGCGCACGCCGTCATTGGCCGCAGATACAACTCCCGGATATCCCGGGCGAACCTGCAACTTGCGAATATCCTTGGCGGAGGGTTCCCTCCGCAGGCCCGACCGGCTCAGCGAGAATCAGAACCGCCGCTCTTAATCCATTGTTTTGACGCGCTTTCCTTTCACAAACGGTCTCGAAGAAGGCTGCAGGCGTCAGTCGCACCTGAACAGGTTCTTCCGCAGGGTGCCGTGGACGCCCCAATTGGCGTCGACCACCTGGGTCACGCCGAAATCGGCGCCCACCGACATCAACGAGATTGCCTCGTCTTCGCTCAGCCCGTGCACCGTCATCAGAAACCGCCGCAGCTTGCGGAACGCATCGCGCATGGCGCGGTCGAGGCTCGAATGGTTGGCGATCTCGGTCTGGGCATTGGCCCCGAGTTCGGCGAGGTAGTTCGGATAGGTAAAGCCGTAGACCGACCAGGCCTGCTCCGTCTCCAGCATCGGATGCGTAAGCCCCTCCAGCGCGGTGCCGCCGAGATCGCGGTGCTTGTGCAGGATGAACTCGAAATCGCCGGTCAGCGAGGTTTCGATGGCGGTGCCGCCGAGTTCGCTGTCGCCCTGGGCGGCGTGCGGGTCGCCGACCGAGAACAAGGCGCCGGGCACGGCGACCGGATAGTACATCCGCGCGCCCTTGCCGATCCGCCAGTCATCGATGTTGCCGCCGGTGTAGCTCGGCGGAATCGAACTGACGAAATCCGATTCCGACGGCGCCAGCCCCATGGTGCCGAAATGCAGCCGCGCCGGCACCTTCACATGCTCAAGGATATTCTCGCGCTTGCGGATGGTCGTATGGTCGACCCGCACGCCCGGATAATCGATCGTGGCATGCACGATGCCGTCCGGATCGGTCTGCGGCGTCCAGACGTAATTATAGACCGCCTT
>NZ_SSNA01000238.1 GCF_004799445.1 Bradyrhizobium sp. | reverse complement strand
CATCATGCGGAGGGTTCACCCCTACCGCGGAGAGAACAGTGGGCCCGGCAAGGACGATCATTGGAGAGCTTGACACCCAGACCCGGAATTAGAGAACAAAATCTGCCAAAGGCGGAAGTGGAGGACCCATCCGACAACACGTCGAGGCCGAGTTCCGTATCAGCTAAGCGGCGCGCACCGAATCGAGGAACTTACCAACTTCGAGCTTAAGCCGGTTGCTGTCGCCGGACAGCATCTGCGCCGCCGAGAGAAGCTGCGAGGAGGCTGAGCCGGTCTCGCCGGCGCCGCGTTGAACGTCGGCGATGTTCGAGCTCACTTGCGTTGTGCCTTGCGCGGCCTGCTGTACGTTGCGGGAAATCTCCTGGGTCGCTGCGCCCTGCTCCTCCACCGCCGCAGCGATAGTCGAGGAAATCTCCGAGAGTTTCTCGATGGTGCCGCTGATCTCCCTGATCGCGCCGACCGATTCCTCGGTCGCGGCCGGGATGCCGGCAATCTGCTGGCCGATCTCGCCGGTGGCCTTCGCGGTCTGCTCGGCCAGCGCCTTGACCTCAGAGGCCACCACGGCGAAGCCCCGACCCGCCTCGCCGGCGCGCGCCGCCTCGATGGTGGCGTTGAGCGCCAGCAGATTGGTCTGGCCGGCGATGGTGTTGATCAGCTCCACCACGTCGCCGATGCGGGCGGCCGCCTTCGACAATTGGCCGACGCGATCATTGGTGGCGCGCGCCTGGCCGACGGCCTCATTGGCCATACGAGCCGATTCCTGCACTTGGCGGCTGATCTCGTTGACCGATGAAGTCAATTCTTCCGTTGCCGAGGCCACCGACTGCACATTGGCCGAGGCTTCCTCGGACGCGGCGGCAACCACGATTGCGAGCTCCTGCGAACGCACCGCGGTCGTGGTGAGCTTAGAGGCGGAGGCTTCGAGTTCGGTCGAGGCCGACGACACGGTCTCGATGATCTCGCCGACCGCGGATTCGAAATCGTCGGCGAGCTTGATCATGTCGGCCTTGCGCTGCTGCGACTGCCGCTGCTCATCCTGCAACTGCTCGGCACGCAGCCGATCGTTTTCGATCATATTGGTCTTGAACACTTCCACGGCGCCGGCCATCTCGCCGACCTCGTCCTTGCGACCAAGACCCGGTATCGCGATGGCGGTATCTCCTCCCGCGAGCCCGGTCATGGCCCGGACCATTGCCGAAAGCGCCTTCGATATCGAGCCGCCGATCACGAACGAAACTCCGCTCACGACGACGACCGCCAGTCCCAGCGCGACCAGCATCCAGGTCTTTATGGCAGCGCGGGCACTCGCTTCGGCATCCTCGGCGTCGTTGTAGAGCCGCTCCACGCTCTGCTGGACTTCGACGATAACCGGCTCGATGTCGTGAAACTGCTTCGACATCGCCGCGCCATCGCGCGCGAATTCCTGCGCACCATCGGCCCAGGCGGAAAAATCCGCCTGGTATTTTTCCAGCTTCTTGGCGATATCGGCCTTCAGCGCCGGCTGCATGTCGGAGCCTGCCAGCAGCTTCGAAAATTCCACGGCCGCTTGTTTCAATTCGCCGATGTAGTACATCAAGGATCCTAAGGCCAAAATTCCCGGCACCAAGATGACCTACGCCGGCCTCAAAGATGAGCAAAAAACCAGTGACCTTTCAGCTTACCTCAAGCAATACGGGCCGGACGGTAAGAAAATGTGAGACGCGGCTGCCGGGGATCGCTGTCCCCTTTGACTGCTTTCATGGTCTTCTTGTGCTTTCGCGCGGACGATGTGAGCGATCAACAATACTGTTGCTGCGGTGCACCGGTCGCGTATGGCGCGTTTGAGACATTCCGACCGTCCCTGACGATGTCCGTTTCCGGGGGAAGACCGGAAGTGGCTGGCAGAGGGTCAAAATGACGAGTTTGACCCTCTGCGGAAGCTAAGGTCGTGCTTAAACGACCGAGGCTGGAGGCCATGGGTCGCCCCTTTGGCGTTTGTTATGAGAAAGGCCCGCTGTTACTCGGGCCTTTCTTTTTTAGATTGCGACGCCGTAGTAATCGTTCACCGAGCGAGTTCTAACAGGGTCGCTCCAGTTCCAGGCGTTGTCGTTTCCGTATTTCGGCGCTCCCTTCAGCTGCGTTTCGGTGATGCCGGTACGATAGCCGCCAAGGTTCGTGTCGTATTTCAACGACTGCCAAGGCAGGGGATAATGATCGTCACCAACTCCGAGAAAGCCGCCGAAGCTCAAAACAGCGTATGAAACCTTGCCGCTCATTTTGTCGATCATGACGCGCTCGATCGAACCTATCTTCGTATCGTTGGCGCCATATACTGCGGTGCCTTCAACCTTATCACTGCCGATAAGGGAACCTGTTTCTCTCGTTTCCGTAACCATTGTTGTTCCTCCTTGGTTGGAGAACGTGCAACAGGCGGCTTAGACAATTGTTCCGAAAAATAGTCCTCCGAAGAGGTCTATTATTATTATTCATCGAGCCTGTCGCGACCCCGTTGGTATCAGGCCGCCTTTGCTGTCTTAGCCAACGGCAGCGCGGACTCGCTGATCTCTACGGTGGTGACGGCAAAACCTGCCAACTGTGCAGCTCCAAAGCTGGTAGAAATAGCAACGTCCGCGGCGTCACGGCCGCGTGCCATTACGATCCGGCCGATCCGCGGATGGTTGTGACGGGCGTCGAACGTAAACCATCTGCCGTCGAGATAGGCCTCGAACCATGCGCTGAAATCCATTGGCGCCGGATCGACGGGGACACCGATGTCGCCGAGGTAGCCCGTGCAATAACGCGCAGGAATGTTCATGCACCGGCACAGCGTAACGGCGAGGTGCGCGAAGTCGCGGCAGACGCCGACGCGTTCCTCATGGCCTTCCGAGGCCGTTCGATCGCAACGTGCGTGCTCGTAGCCGAAGCAAATCCGGTCATGTGCATAATCGCAAATCGCCTGCACGCGTTGCCAGCCCGGGGTCGCGCCGCCGAAAAGCGACCAAGCAAGGGCGGAGAGTTTTTGGGTATCGCAGTAACGGCTACCCAGCAGATAGACCAGCATATCATCTGGCAAGTCACCGACCTCCAGCTGCCGCGCTTCGAGCGCGACTTCATCCGGCAGGCCTCTGTCCGCGATTAGAAAGTCGTTCCGCATTACGATCAGACCGGCCGGCGCAACAATCCGGGTGCAGGTGTTGCCCAACATGTCGACATAGTCGCGCGACGGAATGTTCGGCGTGAATTGAATGCTGTGTTCGCTCAACAGATCGCCAACCCGGGCCGGATCAATGCTGAGCATCAGGGTCATCGGCGTATCCTGGAAGCATTGAAAGGCGATGTCGTAACCGGCACGGATTTTCACGTCGTTTCTCCTTGAGGACTGGTAAATTTAAATCGTGGCCAAATAAGCGCGAGACGCGGCGTTCGTTCCCGCTAAAAGCCTGATCCGGATGCGGAAATTTCGGGCAACGGCGACAGCGCAATTCCACGTTCGGCGTGCATCCGATTTAATCAGGCGATGCGCCGACCAACCAACCTTACCTTTTCCCACGCCGAAGGTGACGAGTTTGCTCCGTTTTAACGGGAAAAAGTGCTTGTCATAAAGGAGCGATTTCTCTGATGCGGGCGTTCCGTTGTTGCCCGCTGGAGTACTACGGGCCAACAAACAGAGGAAACACCGCTATGTCCAAAAAGCAGCCGAGCACCATAAGCAGTCGGTAGAGCATCATACGCATGCCGCGCGTCACCACGGCGAGGCAGCTAAACATCATGAGGCCGGACAACACGAAAAAGCGGCCCATCATGCACACACCGCAAGGGGACACGCGCTTCACGCTAGGCATCACTCCGACGAAGCGGCCAAGTCTCACATGGAGGAACACGGCAAGAAGTAGTTACTGAGACGTGCCCATTAACGGTTTGGATTGGAGGCCGCCTGCTGAGGCGGCCTCTTTCGTTGCTCAAGCCATAGGTTGATGTCGGCTCGTGGCACCTTTGAGACATGCCGACGGATATCGAGAGTGTCTGCTTATCGGGGTAGACCGGAAGTGGTTGGCCCACGGTCAAAGCGACGAGATTGACCCATTTCAGAAGTAGGGCCTGCATGAGACCATGCCGTGCAACAGCAAGCACATCGTCACTTCGTTCTGTCGTGTCAGCGCCGATGCGCGAAGCCGATGCAGGTTCGCAGTCCTCACCGATCCCAATGTGGAGGCCCCATATTGTCGTCAACACTGCCCGGGTAGTTGCCGTCCCCATACAGACCTCCCCACCCTGAATGATAGGTTGGATATTCATTGCCGTAGCCAAATCTGATCGCGTCTTGCGCGGGCATTCTATGATGACGATAGAGCTCGCGATACGGGTCGTGCATTCCATAGCCGTCACTGGCAGCCATTGCCGGACCCGCGAGCATCAGCGAAAGTGCGGCTGCACCGATCAATCGGAAGGTCATCGTAATATCTCCTCTTTTTTCAGCGGACGAACGGGGTGACAGCATTCGTTACGAACGACACCGCCCGATGATCGAACGCCAACATGTTGATCTCTTGTGCAGCCGACATGGGAATGCATTTTGCCAACACCACTAACTTTGATGTTAGAAAAGCGGCTAATCCTTCAAGCGGGCGTGATCGGCGAGCCGATAGGATGAAATCAAACGCCAATTCGGAATCACGACCCCGCGCCCCTGCCGTCAGCCTTCAAGGCGATGGCGTGGCCTCCATCAATATGTTGTCGATTGGGTCTTCTTCGATACCAGCGGCCCATTCATTGGATGAGTCCGCGTTTGGCACGAATCGGACCACCAGTGATGTCCGCAGTTCGGTCGCTATCGGGGAAATAGCGGAAATGGCACGGACCCGCCAATTTGGCCGAGAATGACCCATCAGCGAAGTTGGCCGTGCCCAACCGCAGTGGCCGATCGCCGGCTCTCCGGGCGCGAGCGCCAGGCATAATAACCGGCCGTCGAGACCCCGAGCACGTCGCAGAGAACGGTCACCGGATAGACGGCGCGGCGATCTTCGATGAAGCGGAACCTCATGTCCGAACTCCAGCAAAGATCGCGATCGACTTCCTAAGAAACAGCCGGATTGGCGTCCCCCGGAATGGCCTGCAGCACGAAGCCTAGCGATTTGGCCCGGCGCTGAAGGTTGGCGAGGACACGGCTGCGATATTGTTGCTCATATTGGTCGGCACCTGGATCCCTGTAGCCGCGTTTGTATCGGCAGCGGATTGCGCGTGCTCCGTAACCTGATGGACCACGGGCAACTGCAGCACGGTCACTCGCTGCCCTTCAGAGAGCTGCGTCACCAGCA
>NZ_SSNA01000237.1 GCF_004799445.1 Bradyrhizobium sp. | reverse complement strand
GTTACATTCCGACCGTGCAGTTGATAGATGCTTCGATCTACACGCCGCGATCGGGCTGCGACCCACCTGAGCCCGCATGGAAGGACTTCGACGACTTTAAGGACTGCGTGCACCCACGCCAGCCGACCTTTAAGGGCTGACGGTCCAAGCGGAAGCGATCGCCAAGCGTATCGAAAACGGTTTTGCCGACACTCCAAGGCATCCCAAGCCATCGGCTGTAATGGAGACTATTGAAGGCATTCTTCGATGTCTTTCCTTCGGTTGCTATCGGGGGTTAAGCGGACTTAACGCGGACGACCCGTTTCGGGTAGCGAATGACCCTGAACGGGCTTCATGGAGTGCTCTATAGGTCTGCGCACGAGAGCAACGCGAACCCGTTACTGCGTGAGCGACAATAGTAGGTCTTCACCACCTCGAACGACGCGCCTGTCACTATCATGCGAGCTGAATAGCCGACATACGTTGCTCGATTGTTCAGTGAGAACGCTCAAAGATTGAGCTGTGCGCTTGGCGTAGAGCGCGAAATTCTAAGCTCTTCCTCATTCATGTCTGCCGATACATCAGCGAATAGAGGCGTGCTCAAATAGCGCTCGCCGGTGTCGGGAAGCATGCAGAGAATGTTTGCTCCTTTCGCCGCCTCGGCTGCAATCTTGAGCGCGCCAGCAAAGGTCCCGCCCGAAGTAATGCCGACAAAGATGCCCTCCTGGGTAGCAAGGTCCTTGCTGCAGCGAATGGCATCGGGGCCGGAGATCGGTAAGATGCGATCGATGACCTTCATTGCGACGACATCGTCGGTGAGTTTGGGGACGAAATCCGGCGTCCAGCCTTGCATCGGATGCGGCTTGAATGTCGGATGCGGTGCCGCCGGAGTACCGTCTGAGTTTCGCGACTGCCCGATGCCACTGGCCAACAGCTGCGCATCCTCCGGCTCGCAAACGATAATCTTCGTTTCGGGGCGCTCCTTGGCAAGCACCCGAGCGACGCCCTTTAATGTTCCGCCAGTTCCATAGCCCGTGACCCAATAATCCAGCCGTTGTCCGGAGAAATCGTCGAGTATCTCACGCGCTGTCGTGCGCGAATGAATATCGGGATTGGCTTCATTCTCAAACTGCCGGGTCATGTACCAGCCATGCGCCTTGGCAAGCTCGATGGTCTTATTGATCATGCCCATACCGCGCTCAGCGGCGGGAGTTACAATGACCTTCGCTCCAAGGAACCGCATGAGCTTACGTCGCTCGACGCTAAATGGCTCTGCCATGGTGATCACAAGAGGGTATCCCTTGGCTGCGCAAACCATGGCAAGACCAATTCCCGTATTTCCACTTGTCGCCTCTATGACCGTCTGGCCAGGCTTGAGCTCTCCCGATTTTTCGGCCGCCTCGATTACCCCGAGAGCCAATCGGTCCTTCACTGAACCAAGAGGGTTGAAGGCTTCAATTTTTACGAAAAGATTCACGCCTAGCGGCGCCAAACGATTGATCCGCACCACCGGCGTATTGCCGATCGTTTCGAGGATATTTTGGTATGTCCGCCCCATGTTGACCTCCAACATTTCGTTGTCTGCGACGAGAAGATCGCGCGTCCAGTCGCCACGGATCGTATCCGGCGGCGAATAGTCCATTCTCGGACATTGTACCTGGCAGAGCCAGCGCCTATGCTTTGATAGACCAAATAAATTTTACTGATCCGGAGGGCCTTTTGGCCGGCGAGCGCGTGGAACGGCGACTGGCGGCTGTGCTGGCGGCGGATGTCGCCGGCTATAGCCGTTTGATGGGCCGCGACGAAGAACGCACGCTCGCTAATCTGAAGTCGTTCCGAAAGACACTCGTCGATCCCGCAATCGCCGCGCATCGCGGCCGTATCGTTAAGACTACTGGCGACGGCATGCTAGTGGAGTTCGCTAGCGCCGTCGACGCCGCACGATGCGCAGTCGAAGTCCAGCGCGGCATGGCCGGGAAAAATGCCGACGTCCCGCAGGATCTCAAGATCGAATTTCGGATCGGCATTCACGTCGGCGACATCATCATCGATGACAACGATATTTTCGGAGATGGTGTCAACATCGCAGCGCGCCTTGAGGGAATCGCCGAGCCAGGCGGTATTTGCATCTCCGATGATGCGCACAGGCAAATTCGCGGCAAGATCGATATCGCCTTCGATGACATCGGCGAACAGACTCTAAAAAATATTGTCGAACCAATGCGCGCGTGGCACATCCGGCTTGCCGGCGAGGCTGCTCCTGCAATTCGATCAAGTCCGCCCCCGATACGAATTCAAGATCTGGCGCTACCCGACAAACCGTCCATTGTCGTCCTGCCGTTCGACAACATGTCCGCTGAGGCGGGTCAGGACTACCTGGCCGATGGAATCGTCGAGGCAATTACCGCAGCGCTTTCGTGCATCCGCTCCTTTTTCGTCATCGCACGCAGTTCAGCATTCACCTACAAGGGCCGCGCAACAAATGCACGCGACATAGGCAAAGAGTTGGGCGTCGCCTATTTGCTCGAGGGCAGTGTGCAGAAAGCCGGCACCCGCCTCCGGATTATTGTTCAGCTGATCGAAACCGAAGGGGGCGCACACGTCTGGAGTTCGCGCTATGACGGCGCAATCGATGATTTCTTTGATCTCGAGGATCGAATAACGGAACAGGTGGCAGGCGCTCTACAACCCTCCATCCGCATCGCCGAGATTGAGCGCTCGCGACGCAAACGGCCGCAAGACCTGGGCAGCTACGGCTTTACTATGAGGGCAATGCCTCATGTCTGGGCGCTTGAGAAGAACGAAAGCGCTAAAGCGCTCGAACTCCTCGAAAAAGCGCTCGCGATTGATCCCGAATACCCCTTGGCATTGTCGCTTGCCGGTTGGTGCCACGCCCAGCGCTCGGTCTACAATTGGGCGGATGACCTCGTGGGGAGTCAGGCAATGGCGCGATCGCTCGCCGAGCGGGCGGCGGAGATGAGCGGCGACGATCCCATTATTCTGGCAGTCCTCGGCGCGGTGCATACCTTTGTACATAACCATGGAACCGCGCGTGTGCTGCTTGAGCGCGCCGTCACACTCGATCCCAACGCCGCATGGGCTTGGTGTCGGCTCGGATGGCTTGAGAACTATTCTGATCAACCTGAAAGGGCGATCGCTAATTTCGAGCGGGCTCTGCGCCTGAGCCCGATTGACCCAATGAATTTCAACAACTATGTGGGTATAGGCTCGGCGCATGAAATAGCGGAAGAATATGACAAGGCCGCCGCGTTCTACCGACGCGCCCTCGAGGAACGGCCTAACGCTAGTTGGATATATCGCAATTTGGCAGCGGTTCTGTCGGGAGCTGGCCGGGTCGAAGAGGCTAAACAAGCCTTTGCGGACTTGATGCGCAGCTATCCCGATCTCACGGTTTCAAAATTCAAACAAGCAATGGTCTTTTCTGCGCCCGTCCTGGATCGTATGGCAGAAAACCTGCGAAAACTTGGGTTGCCTGAATGATTGGGGCAATCCAGCGTTAGACGGAGTTGTGCCGCTTTCCGTTCTATTGCGCGCCAACCCGGCGACGGGGCTGACTTCCGCTGTTGATGCTGTGGACGGCTCCTCCACCGGCACATCGGTGCCACGGATGTGGGCGCTGTTGAGGCTCCCACGATTCAGAGGAGCGAGCCATGCAGACGATAACGACAA
>NZ_SSNA01000236.1 GCF_004799445.1 Bradyrhizobium sp. | reverse complement strand
CTCCGTCATTCCGGGATGGTGCGCTAGCACCAGACCCGGAATCTCGAGATTCCGGGTTCGATGCTTCGCATCGCCCCGGAATGAGGGAGTCTCACCATTGCATCGCCGAGCCGTCCCTTGTTCGCGCCGGCAAAATCTATCTACACTGCCGCTGGTTCGAATTTTTCCAAGGAAACTCCGTGGCCGCAAATGTCAATCCGCTCGCCGGCAAGGTTGCCGATCCCTCGATGCTGGCGAATATTCCGCGGCTGGTGACGGCTTATTTTGCCGGCCAGCCCGATCCGAAGGTGGCGGCGCAGCGGGTGGCGTTCGGCACTTCGGGGCATCGCGGCTCGGCGTTCAACAATGCCTTCAACGAGGCGCATATTCTGGCGATCAGCCAGGCGCTGTGCGATCATCGCGGCAAGGTCGGCCTTTCCGGCCCGCTGTTCGTCGGCATCGACACCCACGCGCTGGCGGAACCGGCGCTGGCGAGCGCGCTGGAGGTGTTCGCCGCCAACGGCGTCGAGGTGATGATCGACGATCACGACGGCTACACGCCGACGCCGGTGATCTCGCACGCGATCCTCAGCTACAATAAAGGCCGCAGCGAGGGCCTTGCCGATGGCGTGGTGATCACGCCGTCGCACAATCCACCCGAGGATGGCGGCTTCAAATATAATCCGCCGAACGGCGGCCCGGCCGATACCGACATCACCGGTGCCATCGAGCGCGCCGCCAACTTCTATCTCGAGAGCGGCCTTGCCGGCGTCAAGCGCATGCCTTACGGGCGCGCCCGCCAGGCGTCCAATGTCCATCGCCACGATTACATCACGCCCTATGTCGCCGACCTCGGCAATGTCGTCGACATGGCAGCGATCCGCGCCGCCGGCGTGAAGATCGGCATCGATCCCTTAGGGGGAGCGGCGGTGCGCTACTGGCAGCCGATCATCGAGCGCTACGGCCTTGACGCCACCATTATAAGCGACACGGTCGATCCGACCTTCCGCTTCATGACGGTGGACTGGGACGGCAAGATCCGGATGGACTGTTCGTCGCCTTACGCGATGGCGCGGCTGATCGGGATGCGCGACAAGTTCGATGTCGCCTTTGCCAATGACACCGACGCAGACCGACACGGCATCGTGACGCGCTCGAACGGCCTGATGAATCCGAACCATTATCTGGCCGCCGCGATCGCCTATCTGTTCGAGCATCGCCCGCAATGGCGAAAGGACAGCGCGGTCGGCAAGACCATCGTCTCGAGCGCGATCATCGACCGCGTCGCGGCCAAGCTCGGCCGCCGGCTGGTGGAAACCCCGGTCGGCTTCAAATGGTTCGTCGACGGACTGATCGGCGGCGCGTTCGGTTTCGCCGGCGAGGAGAGCGCCGGGGCCTCGTTCCTGCGGCGCGACGGGTCGGTGTGGACCACCGACAAGGACGGCATCATCCTGGGGCTGTTGGCCGCCGAGATGACCGCGCAAACCAAGCGCGATCCGAGTCAGTTGTTCGATTCCCTCACGGCCGAACTCGGCGTGCCCTTCTATGAACGGATCGACGCGCCTGCGACCGCGCAGCAGAAGAACCTGCTGAAGGCGCTGTCGGCCGACAAGCTCGCCATGAAGGAACTCGCCGGCGAGCCGGTGCGCGCGACGCTGACCGCGGCTCCCGGCAACGGCCAGCCGTTCGGCGGGATCAAGGTCACCTCGGACCACGGCTGGTTCGCCGCGCGGCCTTCGGGCACCGAAGACGTCTACAAGATCTATGCGGAGAGTTTTCGCAGCGGGGACCACCTGAAGCAGATCCAGCACGACGCCCAAGCCGCGATCGCGCAGGCGTTCAAGGGCTAGGGGCTCTCAGAAGCTACGCCGCCGGGGATGGCGATTGCGACGAGCCCTTGACGATGTCCAGATGGATGCCGCCGCAGCGCGTGCAGCGCATGGTCCAGTATTCGGAGCCGGCGCGGCCGGAGATGACGCGCAGGACTTTGAGCTGGCCTTCGCATTCCGGGCAAGTGGACCGCACCGCGGCGGGGGACTTGGTTTCGCAATCATGCATGGGCGGCTTCCCATTTTGGCTCGACGTTCACGCAGCGCTGGTTGAGATAGTCGATGCGGGATTTTGCATCCGCGATCGCCGCATCGGCGTCGGACCAGGCGAAACCGACTTCCAGTTCGGGAAACGAAACCCCGTCGATCACCACCGGCTCCAGATCCGCCCGCCTGATCCTGGCGTGCCAGAGACCGGTTCCGGCCTCGAAAGTCTTGATTTGAAAGCCGCTGTAATCCATGTCGCGCCCCCGGCAATATCCGTTGCCTGAGCAAAACATGAGTCCGCCCGAACGCGTGTGAACTGGTTCACATCTGGCGGCAGATCTTTCGGGCCGGGCAACACCGGCCGCTGGACGCCGGCGGCGTGAACCGATGTGCGATCACTTTCGCAGTACCGGATGGCGCTGCCATTGACTTGACCCGGCGTTATGACGACATTCATGCATCCGCATCCATTTCGCGATGCCCCGAAAATTCCGTCACGATGGGAACGTTGCCATGATCGATCTTTACTATTGGACCACGCCGAACGGCCACAAGATCACGATGTTTCTCGAGGAGACCGGGCTGAAGTACCAAATTTTCCCGATCAACATCGGCAAGGGCGATCAGTTCAAGCCGGAGTTCCTGGCGATCGCGCCGAACAACCGGATTCCGGCGCTGGTCGACCACGAGCCCAAGGGAGACGGCAAGGGCGGGGCTAAGCCGATCTCGATCTTCGAATCCGGCGCGATGCTGCTCTATCTCGCCGAGAAGACCGGAAAATTCTTGCCCGCCGATCTCTACGGCCGCTACGACGCCATTCAATGGACGTTCTGGCAGATGGGCGGGCTCGGACCGATGGCGGGGCAGAACCATCACTTCTCGAACTACGCCGAGGAGAAAATCAAATACGCCATCGATCGCTACGTCAACGAGACCAACCGTCTTTATGGCGTGCTCAACAAGCGGCTCTCGAATCGCGAATTCATCGCCGGCGATTATTCGATCGCGGACATGGCCTGCTATCCGTGGATCGTGCCGTACAAGAACCAGAGCCAGAACATCGAGGATTTTCCGCATCTCAAGCGCTGGCTCGAGACCATCCGCGAGCGGCCGGCCACGGTGCGCGCCTACGCCAGGGCCAAGGAGGTCAATCCGAATTTCGGACAGCCCGCGATCCGCACCGAGGAAGAGCGCAAGCTGTTGTTCGGGCAGACCGCCGCGGTGGTAAAATAGCTTTTTAATAGCCAAGGCCGCGATGGCGCCATCGTGGCCAGCTGCCGATGACAAGCTCCAACGGACCGGTATAGATAGCGGCGACGGCTGACGCGAACCGCTCGGCCACGATGAGGCGTGCCAGTTCGACGCGCGCCGCCGTGTATCATTCGCGGCCTCGCGCCGCAGCGACAGGAGACGACATTGGCGTACCGAAAATTGGTGCTTGGGATCGGCCTCACGATCGGGTTGCTTTTGACGGCAAGTTCTCTCGCGCTTACCCAGCCCGCTCCCCGGCCCGACCCCATGCTCAACAACGGGCCGCCGCTATGGGACGCCAACCACGACGGCGTTTACACCTGCGACGAATGGAAGAGTTTCATGGACGGGGTGTTCAAGTCGGCCGATCGCAACCATGACGGCAGTCTCAGTCCGTCCGAGTTCGAAACGGTCAAGAAAGCCGAGCCTTCGCTGGCCGAAGCGGATTTCGGTTATTTCGACGAGAACCAGGATGGCAAGATCTCGCGCAAGGAGTTGGTCGAAAAACCGAGCGCGTTCATTTTGCGGTTCGACAGCAATGGCGACTGCCGCGTCACGCCCGACGAGATCAGGGCGGCGGCGACGCCCAGGACCGATCCGCGGGCGCCGCAGGAACGGCCGCGCGACCGCTTTCACTGATGCCGCGAAGGCTGCGCGCGCCGGTTGATCGTGACCTGAACCGCAAAACGGCGGCGTCGTCAGCCCTTGGGGAAGCCCACCGTCTGCGACAGCAGCACCTGCTCGTCGTGGCCGAGCCCCAGCGCGCCTGCGATGGCGTCGCGATCGATCCAGGCGCGGATCACGGTAGCGAGCCCGTTGCCGGCGGCGAACAGGTAGACATTCTCGGTGATCGCGCCGGCCGCGACGAAGGCGTAGCCCGCCCGGCTCGCCGCCGGCACCAGCTTCATGCGGCTGTGGTCGGCGACATAGACAAGGTCCAGCGCCGCCTCGTCGACGAAATCCTGGTATCCGGTCACGCGCCGCAGATCGCTGCCGGCCACCAGCCGCAACGCGTTCTCGGCTGCATCGTACAGATAGGCACCTGACGGCAGCGCGACATAGACGTCGATCTCCTGCGCGTTGATCGCCGACGGCGCGGTTCGTCCGCCGTCGGCGCGGTTGATGCCGAAGGCCGCCCACAGCAGGCTGGAAAGCATCGGTAGCGGCAATTCCCTGGGCGAGAATGCGCGGGCCGAGCGCCGCGCCGCGATCGCCTCCATCAGCGGCATGCCGCCGGTCTTGTCGGGGACGGGCAGCGCAATCCTCGGAACAGCGTCGCCCTGCGCCGGCTTGGGACGCAACTGCCCCATGACGCCGAGCGCCAGTTTTGTCAGGGTACTCATCGTGTCGATCTCCCGTTGTGGGTTGAGCGAGCCTTGCATGCGCGCGGGTACGCCTGCCGATGATGAATCCCGATAATGAGCCGAAGGGTCTTGTCCTAGATCAAAAAAGTGAGCGGCTGAGCCGCCGACGTCATTGCGAGCCAACGGGTCGCGCGAACGCGCGCCCTCCCGTCATTGCGAGGAGCGATAGCGACGAAGCAATCCATTCCCGCTTGCCGGTGCCATGGATTGCTTCGCTTCGCTCGCAATGACGGTGGCTATCGCTGCCGGTCTTGATACGACTATGGCTGTGGGCTTTCGGAGCCCTGTGCCGCTGCCTTGCGCAGACAATCGCGGCACAGGCAATCCCCGCCATCGCCGGGCATCGGCAGGCGCACAACCTCCTCGGCGCACCAGCACGGCCCGGCCAGATTGCAGGTGAATTCCGTTCCGCATCGCGAACAGGCGAGGCGGCGCGAGGGCGCAATTTCCAACCGATTTGTCATGAATCGAACCAAACCTTCGCCGCGTTTTTCATGTCGGGTTGATCCCATGTGGGGGCAAGGCACACTGCTGTTGTCAACACGGCGCTCGCGGATGGAAGAGCCCTTCATCCCGATCCTCTCAGAGCGAGTTTGGCTCGTCTCGACCCCGCAAGGGGAGGGGCGAGGGCGCGAGCGCCGCCCGCTACCCCTTCGTGATCCCGTCGATCTCCGCCATCTCTTCCGTGCTGAGCGCCCAGCCGATTGCCTTGACGTTCTGCTCGATCTGCTCGACGCGCGTGGCGCCGGCGATGACGCTGGATACCTGCGGCTGCGACGCCAGCCAAGAGAACGCCAGTTCGAGCATGGTATGGCCGCGCGCTTGCGCGAAGGCCTGCAGCTTCTCGGCCGTGTCCTCGTTGCGCGGCGTGGCATAGTGGTCGCGCAGCGCGGGCATTTTGGCAAATCGCGTGTCTTCCGGTGCGCTCGTGCCGCGCTTGTATTTTCCGGTGAGCAGTCCGCTGGCGAGCGGAAAGTACGGCAACAGTCCGAGATTGTATTGCCGCGCCGCCGGCAGCAGATCCTTCTCGATCCCGCGCACCACCAGGCTATATTCGTCCTGGCAGGAGACGAAACGATTGACGTTGATCGCGCGCGCGACGTGTTCGGCTTCCGCGATGCGCCAGGCCGGAAAGTTCGAATTGCCGATGTAGCGCACCTTGCCCTGCCGGATCAGATCGTCCAATGCGCGCAAGGTTTCCTCGATCGGCGTCAGGGAATCGTAATCGTGCTGCTGGTAGAGATCGATATAGTCGGTCTTCAGCCGCCTCAGGCTGGCCTCGACGGCGGACATGATGTAGCGCCGTGACGCGCCCTGTTTGGTGCCGTCGGTCGCCATCGGCTTGGAATATTTCGTCGCCAGCACGATGTCCTTGCGTCGGTCGCCGAGCACCTCGCCGAGCACCGTCTCGGAACCGCCGATGCCCGCATAGATATCGGCGGTATCGAACAGCGTGACGCCGAGGTCGATCGCCCTGTGGATCACCTTGCGCGAGGTTTCGAGATCAGTGCGCTGGCCGAAATTGTTGCAGCCGAGGCCGATGGCGGAAACGCGCAGGCCCGAGCCGCCGAGGTTGCGAATTTGCATGGATCAATCCTGTGGGAAGCGGTGCCGGGGGCCGATCATATTGCATGTTGCGGCCTGAGCGCCATCGCGCGGCGGCTGTATTCGGCGCCATCGACGATACGGCAAATCGGCAATAGCACAAAAAAGTGCGGCCCCGGTCAGACGCGGCGACTGACGGGGACCGCTTGGGGCGCTTGATCGTTGACGGGGGGCCTGATCAGACGCAGGCGGAACCTAGCTAGGCTTTGTTACGCAGCCGTGACAGCCAGACTTATCCACAGGCCGTTTGGCGACGGGCCGATTGCGGCGGGCTGATCCGAGGCCGTCAAGAATGCGGCAAGACGCGGAAGCACCGCGAAAGAACGCGTCAGAACTGCTTGCGGTAAACCACAAAGCCGGAGTGCTCGGCGACCTTGTTGTAGAGTTGCTGCGCGGTGCGGTTGGTCTCGTGCGTTTGCCAATACACGCGGCGCAATCCGGCACGCCTGGCCTGTTCATAGACCCCCTCGATGAGTGCCCTGCCGACGCCTTTTCCGCGCGCCGTCTCGTCGGTGAACAGATCCTGCAAATAGCAGACCGGCTCGATGGCGGTCGTGCTGCGGTGGAACAGATAATGCGTCAGGCCGAGCAATCGTCCGCCGCTGTCGGCGACGAGAGCACGGACAGGTTCATAGGCGTCGAAGAAGCGCGCCCACGTCATCGCGGTAATTTCGGGGGAAAGTGCGGTGGCGCCCGATCGCCCGTAGAACGCGTTGTAGCCGGCCCACAGCGGAAGCCATTGGTCGTAGTCCTGCCGGGTCACAAGGCGGATGGTGAGATCGTCGGACATTGCTTCATTCGCGACAGGAGGATTGTTCAGGCGGCAAGCCCGCGCGCCTCTTCTTAGAGACCGCGGTGATCAGGATCAATCCGATTTGTCGCCTGATGCCGCGGCCTACGGCTATTCGGCCGCGCGCAAATCCCGGCCCAGGCCACGATGGCGATCGCCGCGCAGCGAGCGGTAATAGTCGGCCTTGGCGGGATCGTCGGTACGACGGACGAGGTCCGTCACCGGTATGTAGCTCAGCATGCGTCCGCCGTCGGGCAACGCCGTGCAACTGAAACGCAGCACCTGCCCATCCCTGAGGTTGATGTTGATGGGCGCGGAATCGCCAACGCGCATCATCTCCGCGCGCCGCGCGATGAAGGCGCTCAACTCGTCCTCCGGGAGTTCAAAAGCGCCGGTATCGCGGCCGTGATACATCAGCGCGATGAATGGTGGCTTGCTGTCGGCCTTCTCGTCGGACAACGAAAAATAATCGCGAAAGGCGCGGTTGATGAATTCGGCGCGGGTGTCGGAATCCAGGAGCACGATGCCGATGTCGACCTGGTCGAGCGCCGCCGAGAGCCGCTCGGCGGTGGCATGATGCCGGCGCTCCCAGGCGAGCGTATCCATCAGCCTTTTCCGTAACAGGCCGGTGATGGCCGCCGTGCCGGTCACCGTGACCGCAAGCATCGACAGGCGAACCATGTCCGACACGTCGTAGCCGGGCGTCGCGCGATGGTTGAGGAAAAACAGCGCCGAAGCAGCGACCGCAATGGCGGCGCTGGTCAGGCCCGAGGCAAGGCCGGAGATGGAGCCGGCGAAGGCCGCGATGCAGACGAACAGCGGCGCCGGATTGGCGGCGACATTAAAGTGACGATCGGCAACGAAGGCAACCAGCGCCACCGCTGTCGTCAGAGCCGGACCGGAGATTGTGCGCCAGTCGAACTGCATCCCTGTTCTCGCTTCCTTGCGAGAATAGGGCCCACAGCTTGACGGATGATTGCGACGACGGCGGGCCTTCTTGCGGCATCCCTAACCGGCGGTTGAACGGGCCGGCGTGGGTTTCCGTTTTCTTTAATCGAATGATATCGATCGAGCATGGAACCGGGTTCCAGGCTCGCGTGTTAGCGCTGAAATTTTGAAGGGAAATCCATGCCAACTATTTCGCCGTCGGTGTTGCCGGTCCTGATGTTGTTTGCCTCCAATGTTTTCATGACGTTCGCCTGGTACGGTCACCTGAAATTCAAGGAAACCTGGCTGCCGCTGGCGATCCTGGTGAGCTGGGGCATCGCGTTCTTCGAGTACTGGCTCGCGGTCCCTGCCAATCGCTGGGGCAGCGCGGTGTATACCGCGGCGCAGCTCAAGACCATGCAGGAAGTGATCACGCTGATCGTGTTCGCCGGCTTCTCGGTCTTGTATCTCAGGGAGCCGCTGGGCTGGAATCACGGGCTGGGATTTGCGTTCATCGCGCTCGGCGCGTTTTTCATTTTTCACAAATGGTCGTGAGGACGGCTCGCACCTCGTTGCCCTGCGAAGACGCGATATAGAATATTTAATTCATGTTCCGCAGGCCAGTTGGGGCACGCCGCCACGGTTGACGAAAAAATTTGTTTGAACTTCTATCAATTCGAGAATGGTCAATTGCCACGGCCGAATAAGCTAACACGATAGGAGAGAAAGTGGAGTTCTGGGCCTCGGCTGAAGTTTATCAACCCGCTTTCTCCGCGTTAGATAGAGCGCGCCGTTCGGTTGATCCGTTCCTTAATGCCGCTTTCGCGGAATCCAGTCTTGCAACATTCGAATGCAAATTACGCTATGTGCCGATCGTCATGCCCGCAAATATGCAAGGACGCTACCCGGCGCGCTCGAGGCTGCATAAAAAGGAGCGTCTATATGATTGTGCGCCGCTATTAAACTATAGAATGTTTGTTGACGGTACTTTTGAGGACCAGATCAGAGAATATCTGCGAGGAATTGCACTTTCCGCGCCGCATTTGGCCGCTCTTGGCGCCTCATCGCAGCAAATTGAGGATTTCAAAGCAATTTTAGCTCGCGCAATGGAGCACATCACGATCGAACAGCCGACCCAAACGCGACACTGAGTTTTTGAATTTGACGTCACTTCGAAGTTGGCGACATCAGCTCCATCTGCGCGGAGTCGTCGGGTCGCGCGCCTTCGCCACGGGTTCCCGTGGCGATCAGGAAGGTCGCCGTCAGCAGAATCGCCGCCGTCAGCGCCGCGGTGACAAGTGCGACAGGTGTATTCATCGCCATCCCGGTCGCGACGCGGATCGTCGCGTGTTGTCGCAAAATCTGCGAGTGATCTGTTGGAAACAATTTTCGGGAAAATGATTTCTCGGCTACGCCGGAATTGGCAGCGCCATGCTGACCTTGATCGAAAACACGGTCAGGGCGACGATCAGGCACAGCGACAGCGAGCCGATCGCCAGCGAGGTTGCGACGGCGTCGATCAGTCGGGATGAGGCAACTGGCGCAGAGCAGCCGTTAAAGCCTGCTGCGCCTGGTGACCGGATCATGGCCTAAATCCTTCAAGGCGCGAGCGAATCAGCTCGTGCGTAAGGATTTTTTTCGCAGCCATCGTCGGCAATATTGGGGCGGGATTGGCCTGAAAACGGCGAAATGACGGCAAGAAGCTCTATTATGCCCGTTATTCTCGCAGTTATGTCCGCTATTTCGCGCTCAGGGCCTCAGCGACGAGCCCGACCGATTCGCCGCTTTCGGCGTCCGGCCGCCAGTCCATGGTCACGAAGCCGGGGGTCTGCTCGACCCGCCGCAGCCAGGCGCGGATCGCCGGAAACGTCGAGAGGTCGTAGTCGCAGCGGTCCGCGACATGGGTGTAGCCGTAGAGCGCGATATCCGCGACCGTGAATTGGCCGGCGGCAAAATAGGCGTGGGTCTTGAGATGATTTTCCATCACCTGCAGCGCGGCATAGCCGCGCTCCATCCAGTCCTCGAGCGCGTGGGTCTGCAGGTCGCGGCCACCCTTGACCAGCGCGAGCCAGAAATAGGCCGCGCCGATATTCGGCTCCAGCGCGTGCTGCTCGAAGAACATCCACTGCAACGCTTCGGCACGTTCGACCCGCGATTCCGGGGCAAGCGACGTGCCGCCGGCGACGTACCAGAGAATGGCGTTGGATTCGGCGAGGTAACGTCCCTCGGCGACTTCAAGCAGCGGAACTTGTCCGCTGGGATTCTTCGAAAGAAAATCCGGCGTGCGGCTCTCGCCGCGCAGAATGTCGATCTCGATCGCGCGGTACGGTGCGTTGAGCAGCGCCAGCGCCAGCCGGATCTTGTAGCTGTTGCCGGAGCGTTGCATCGAATAGAGCTTGTACATTTTGGATGACGTTCGACCGGTGAGACGCGCGTGCGCCGAAGTGAACTCGTCTTGTTACCCCGCAACACGGCTAAACAATGATGCGGACGCGGTTGCGTCGCAAGGTCCGGAACGTGGAATAAGTCAAAAAGCTCTACCGCACTGCAACCGCGCAGAAGATCATGCCAACACGGTTTACCAAATCAGATCACGCTTGCGCGATGCTGTCGGTGCTCGAGCCGGCGACGCGCCACGACAGCGGCGGCGCGATCCATGCCGCGGTCATCAGGGGTATCGCGTCGTTGCGGGAAGCCGGCGGCCAAGCCGGCGCTGATCGTGAAGGCAATCGCTGACGCGAGCACCCCAAGGCCGTCGTCGGCAACGTGCGGCAGTCCGACGCAACGGGCCCGCCGGCCACCCGCAAAGGCGCGGATGCCGCGCAGGATCGAACGATGGCACGTGCACACGCGCCGGTGTCGGCCCACTCCGCGAGGCCTTGCCGGAAATAAGCCATTTCGCCGCATAATTTTATGAATGTTGCGTCGAGCGGTGATCGCGCCCTTTAACATTCTCTAAAGTTTCGGGGTAAGGGGCCAACCTTCTTGCGATGCAGCGTCGCGCGCCTTAGGGTGCGCCGATCCCAACAACAAGAGTCGTGGATCGGCCGATACACGACGTTTGCCAGGAGAAGATGATGCCGTTCCTGTCCGCTGCGCTCGACCGCGTGAAGCCGTCCGCAACCATCGCGGTAACGGATAAAGCACGCGAGCTCAAAGCGGCCGGCCGCAATGTCATCGGCCTTGGCGCCGGCGAGCCCGATTTCGACACCCCCGCCAACATCAAGCTTGCGGCGATCCACGCCATCGAGGCCGGCAAGACCAAGTACACCGCGGTGGACGGCATTCCCGAACTGAAGCAGGCCATCATTGCCAAATTTGCCCGTGAGAACGGCCTTACCTACCAGCCGAACCAGATCATCGTCGGCACCGGCGGCAAGCAGGTGCTCTACAACGCCCTGATGGCGACGATCAATCCGGGAGACGAGGTCATCATTCCCGCGCCCTACTGGGTCAGCTATCCGGAGATGGTGGCGCTCGCCGGCGGTGAATCGGTGCCGGTGGTCTGCACCGCCGCGAAGGGTTTCAAGCTTCAGCCCGATGCGCTCGAAAAGGCGATCACGGCGAAGACCAAGTGGATCATCCTGAATTCGCCGTCGAACCCGACCGGCGCCGCCTATACGCGCGCCGAGTTGAAGGCGATCACCGACGTTCTGGTGAAGCATCCGCAGGTCTGGGTGATGACCGACGACATGTACGAGCATCTGGTCTACGACGACTTCGTGTTCGCCACGCCGGCCCAGGTCGAACCGAAGCTGTACGATCGCACGCTGACCGTGAACGGCGTGTCGAAGGCCTATTGCATGACCGGCTGGCGCATCGGCTATGCCGGCGGCCCGGCGCAACTGATCAAGGCGATGGCGACGATCCAGTCGCAGTCGACCTCGAACCCGTCGTCGATCGCGCAATGGGCCGCGGTCGAAGCGCTCAACGGTCCGCAGGACTTCATCCCGGCGAACAACAAGGTGTTCAAGGAGCGCCGCGATCTGGTGGTGTCGATGCTCAATCAGGCCAGGGGCATCGATTGTCCGCGGCCCGAGGGCGCCTTCTATGTCTATCCGTCCTGCGCCGGCACCATCGGCAAGACCTCGCCGTCCGGCAAGGTGATCGCCAACGACGAGGATTTTGTCACCGAGCTTCTGGAGACCGAAGGCGTCGCGGTGGTGCAGGGTTCGGCGTTCGGGCTCGGGCCGGCGTTCCGGATTTCCTACGCGACCAAGACCTCCGACCTCGAAGAAGCCTGCAAACGCATCCAGCGATTTTGTGGCAATTTGAGATAGTCAAATCACATTGACTTCGAACTCTTGATGTTTTGACGGCGGCTTTTGGCAAGCGCCTTGTTTTGAACACGGCGCTTGCATCCTGTCGCTTCCGCAACTTCAATTCGTCACGCGGAGATCAAACTCATGAGACTCTCGACCCTCAGTATCGCGCTCGCCTCGCTGGTTGCCTCGTTCGCAAGCGCCGACGCGATGCCGCAGGTGCGTGCCGGAATCCTGCAATGCGAGGGCGGTCAGAATATCGGCTTCGTCGTCGGTTCGGTGACCAGCCTCGAATGCGTATTTCAGAGTGAAGGCCACCGTGCCGAACCCTATATCGCGACCGTGCGCCGGTTCGGCCTTGATCTCGGCGTCACCGACCAGACCCGATTCACCTGGGAGGTGAACGCGCCGAGCAGCAGGCTTCGCCGGGGCGACCTGGCCGGCAATTACAGCGGCGTCGGCGCCAATGCGTCGGTCGGTATCGGCGGGGGTGGCAATTTCCTGGTCGGCGGTCCGGAGAATGCCTACGCGCTGCAGCCGGTCAGCCTGCAGGGCCAGACCGGCCTGAACGTCGCGGCCGGAATAGCGGATATCGAACTGCAGCCGGTTCGGTTCGCCCATGGCGGCTCTCGCCGCTACATCCATCGGCACCGCCACCACGGCTGACCGCCGCCAACGCCAATGACGAGAAGGCCCGCGCAAGCGGGCCTTTTTTGTAACAGCGTTAACGCACGGCAAATCTGGCATGGCCGCGGATGTTGTGTCATAGAGAAGTGAAGCGCCAAGGGCATGGCGCTTTCCTGATTGTCTGCTCGCATCACATCCTTTCAGCCGGAGATTTCTTCATGCGCCGTTCGATCCTCCTTGCCGGTTTTGCCGTCACCATGCTGGTTGCGTCCTTTGCCGGGGCCCATGCGCAGCAGCCGATGCAGCGCGTGCAGGTCGGCATTCTCGAATGCCGCGGCGGCGCCAGCATTGGCTTCATCGTCGGCTCGGTCACCAATCTCGGTTGCGTGCTGCGCGTCGATGGCATGCCGGATGACCGCTATGTCGCAACCATCCGCAAGGTCGGCGTCGATCTCGGCATCACCCAGGAATCGGCGCTCGCCTGGGGCGTGTTCGCGCCGACGACCCGGCTCGGGCCCGGCGATCTCTCCGGCAATTACGCCGGCGCACAGGGCAGCGCGGCGGTCGGCATCGGTGCCGGCGGCAACGCGCTGGTCGGCGGCTCGAACAATTCGATCGCGCTGCAGCCGCTCAGCCTGCAGGGCCAGGTCGGCCTCAGCGTCGCCGCCGGGCTGGAAAGCCTGGAACTTCGGCCGGGCCGGTAAGGTTGCATTCCCCGGCTGCAGCGCCGCACGCCGCGGCCGCGGCGTGATGCGCTGCTGATCCGGGGTCCATCTTCTTTTTTGCGAATGGGTCC
Organism: Bradyrhizobium sp.; assembly: GCF_004799445.1. Lineage (GTDB taxonomy): Bacteria > Pseudomonadota > Alphaproteobacteria > Rhizobiales > Xanthobacteraceae > Bradyrhizobium. The sequence continues at coordinate 17,164 of NZ_SSNA01000236.1, read as the reverse complement.
CGGCTCTGCGGTGCATCGTATACGCACGCTGCACCGCGTCCGGGACACGTGCTTCCTCTCCAGCGACGTTTTTCCGGCTTGCCAAATCGCTGATGGAGGGGGAGCATCCATTTGCCGACCCAATCAAGGGCCGAGCTCCAGATTAAGGAGGCGGCGATGGGACAAGACGTCAGAAGTCCCCGAGGTCCACGGTGCATTGCACTGGTGGGCCCATTCCAAAGCGGTAAAACCACACTTTTAGAAGCAATATTGGCGCGCACCGGCGCGATCCCGCGCGCCGGCAGCGTCGACGCCGGAACTTCCGTCGGCGACGCCAGCCCGGAAGCCCGCCGCCACAAGATGGGCGTCGGCCTTACCGCCGCCACGACGAGCTTCATGGGCGAAAGCTACACCTTTATCGATTGTCCCGGTTCCGTCGAATTCGCGCATGACATGCGCGCCGCGCTGCCGGCCGTCGATGCCGCGGTGGTGGTCTGCGAAGCCGACGAGAAAAAGCTGCCGCAGCTTCAGCTCATCCTGCGCGAGCTCGAGGATCTCGGCATCCCGCGCTTTCTGTTTCTCAACAAGATCGACCGCGCCAACAAGCGCATCCGCGAGACGCTGGCGACGTTGCAGCCGGCGTCGCGAATTCCACTGGTGCTGCGGCAGATTCCGATCTGGAACGGCGATTTGATCGCGGGCTTCGTCGATCTGGCGCTGGAACGGGCCTTTGTCTATCGCGAGCACAAGGCATCCGAAGTCGTCAACCTCCAGGGCGGCGATCTCGACCGCGAGAAGGAGGCCCGCTTCTCGATGCTGGAAAAGCTCGCCGATCACGACGACGCGCTGATGGAACAACTGCTCGAGGATATTCCGCCACCCCGCGATGCGGTGTTCGACGATCTCGCCCGCGAATTGCGCGAGGGGCTGATCTGTCCGGTGCTGCTTGGCTCCGCGGCGCGCGAGAACGGCGTGCTGCGCCTGATGAAGGCGCTGCGGCATGAAGCACCCGGCGTCACCGAAACCGCCAGGCGCCTCGGTGCGTCCTCGCCCAAGGATGCGCTGGGCTATGTCTTCAAGTCCGTGCATTTGCAGCATGGCGGCAAGCTCTCGCTGACCCGCATCCTGGCCGGCCATCTCGATGATGGAGCAACCCTGCAATCCGCATCGGGCGAGAGCGGCCGGGTGGCCGGGATATCGGCGATGAACGGCGGGCATGACACCAAGCGCGCGTCCGCCGAGGCCGGCGACACGGTGGCGCTGGGCAAGCTCGATACCATCAAGACCGGCGACACGCTGTCGAGCGGTAAGACCGCGCCGAAAGCCCTGGTGAGCATTGAGCCGTCGCCGCCGGTGCTGGCGATGGCGTTGTCGGCGGCCGACCGCAAGGACGACGTCAAGCTTGGCCAGGCCTTGCTGCGGCTGAACGAGGAAGACCCGTCGCTGACCATGATCCAGAACCCGCGCACCCACGACATCGTGCTGTGGGGGCAGGGCGAGATGCATCTGCGTGTCGCGCTGGAGCGCCTGCGCGACCGCTTCGGCGTCAACGTCAAGTCGCATCCGCCGGCGATCGGCTACCAGGAGACCATCCGCAAATCGATCACCCAGCGCGGCCGGCACAAGAAACAGTCCGGCGGCCACGGCCAGTTCGGCGACGTCGTGCTGGAGATCAAGCCGATGCCGCGCGGCGGCGGTTTCGAGTTTCACGAAAAGGTCGTCGGCGGCGCGGTACCGCGAAACTATATCGGCGCGGTGGAAGAAGGCGTCGTCGACGGACTGCTGCGAGGGCCGCTCGGCTTTCCCGTCATCGACGTGCAGGTGACGCTGACCGACGGTTCCTATCACAGCGTGGACTCGTCGGACCTCGCCTTCCGAACCGCGGCGCGGATCGGCGTCACGGAAGCGCTGCCGCAATGCCAGCCGGTGCTGCTGGAGCCGATCCATGTGGTGGAGATCGCCTGTCCCACCGAGGCCACCGCCAAGATCAACGCCATCCTGTCGGGCCGGCGCGGGCAGATTCTCGGCTTCGACACCCGCGAGGGCTGGCCGGGATGGGATCGCGTGCGCGCCATGATGCCGGAAGCCGAGATCGGCGAGCTGATCGTGGAATTGCGATCGGCGACCGCCGGGGCCGGCAGTTTCACGCGGGCTTTCGACCGCATGGCGGAGGTGACCGGCCGCGCCGCCGACCAGATCATCGCCGCGCACCGCGTCGCGGCGTGATTGACGACGCCGTCATTGCCCGGGCAAGCGCATAGCGCTTGCCCGGCGTGCGCAAGGCGCGAATCCCGGGGGCGCGATTACCGGCTGCGCGGTCCGCTGGCGAGATCGCGACCCCGCAGCCTGCCGCGCCGGATCGACCAGCGCTCCTGAGTGCCGCTCATCACGTTGTGCAGCTCCGGCCACGCATTCAGCCGCTTTTCCGGCAGGCAGGCGATGATCGCATTGCGGTCCTCGATGCCCTGCTCATCGACGATCCATGCATGCAAGGCATCGCCGGCGAGCCTTGCTGCGATCCGGTCGGGCGTCGCATCGAAATCGTTCATCACCAATGTATTCATCACGATGCGGCCGCCCGGTTTCAGCCGCGCGCGGATGGCGTCGCAGGTCTCGGCATCGAACTCATCGGCGAACCGGAAGCCCGGGCCGCCGACGTCGATGGCGATGCCGTCATAGAGCGCGTCGTCCTGATAGATGAACTTCCGGAAATCGGAGACCATGCAGGCGAGATCATCGGGCAGCCCGAAGAACTTTTGCGCGATCACGAAGCTGATCGGGTTGTTGTCGACGATGGTCAGCTGCTTTCCGAGCCGGGCCAGCCGGGTGGCGAGGTTGCCGCCGCCACATCCCAGCACAAGGATGTTGGCCGACCGGGACAGCAGCTCGTCCATCAGCTTGACATAGGTAAAGACGCTCTCGCCATCGGGCGTCGCCTGGCTCTGCCGTACGCCCTCTTCGAAATAGACGCGGGTGCCGTCCCACGAACATTCGACGATCTCGATCTCGCCGTTCCTGCCTTGATAGCGCCCGAGCAGCCGCACAACCCAGCACCTACATTATATTTTATGTATGATACATCTTTTATCATGTAATATACGGAATGCCAATCGTCGGCCCGTGGCGACGCGGGCTGACCGGCCTACGATGGCCGGGCGAAGCGGGATAAGGCTTCGCCAAAATGACATCCTGTTCGCAACGCGCTGCGCCGCGGCGCGCCCTTCATTGATATATTTTGCCTCTGAATTGATGCTTGAAGCAGTAATTTATAGAAATTATATTCCGACTCGGAACCGGAGACGCCTTGTCCATGATGACCGCCAATCAGCTCAGGGCCGCGCGCGCTCTCCTGGATATCGATCAGCGGCAAATGGCCCATCTGGCAGAGCTTTCGGTTCCGACCATTCAGCGCATGGAAGCCAGCGACGGCGTCATCCGGGCCAACGTCGATTCTCTCATGAAGCTGGTTTCCGCGCTTGAGAATGCGGGGATCGAATTGATCAATCCGGGCCTTCCGAGTTCGTCAGGGGGGCGCGGCGTCCGGCTCCGGGAGCATGTCGCCAACCCGAAGACCAGGAACGTCCGGCAACCCAAGCCGTCGTCGTCGCGCGCCATGGAACGGACCCGGTAAATATCCGCGGCCTCGCAAGAATTCGCACCACAGCTATCTCAAGGCGTGACGCTGCCGTTATCCACCCGTTCAAGCAGCGCAAGAAGGCCTTTCAGCATCGCCGTGGGCGTGGGCGGGCAGCCGGGAATGTGGAGATCGACCGGAACCACAGCGCCGACGCCTCCCACCACCGCGTAGCTGCCGGCGAAGCAGCCGCCGTCCCGCGCACAATCGCCGATCGCGACCACCCATTTGGGATCGGGGACCGCCTGATAGGTGCGTTCCAGCGCCGCGCGCATGTTTTGGGTCACCGGACCGGTCACCATCAAGACATCGGCATGGCGCGGCGAGGCGACGAAGCGCAGGCCAAAGCGTTCGACGTCGTAGTAGGCGTTGTTGAGCGCATGGATTTCCAGCTCGCAGCCGTTGCAGGATCCCGCGTCGACCTCGCGGATCGAGAGGCTGCGGCCAAGACGCCGCCGTGCGGCGCGTCCGACGGCGGTGGCGAGTTCGCTCAACGCCGCCTCGTCCGGCGATGGCGCCTGTTCGGTGAACGGCTGTCGGAACAGGCTTTGAAAAAGCAGTTTGCGCATCTCGTGCCGTCCTCAGCTCATTCAATGAATCGGATCATGCTCATTATTTTGTTTGAGCATGATCTCTTCGGAAAACCGGTACCCACTTTTCCGGATCATGCTCAGAGATCCTGGCCCGAATAGGAACAGTTGAACGACTTGTTGCAGAGTGGAAAATCCGCGACGATGTTGTTCTCGATCGCCGCCTCCAGCAGCGGCCATTGAAACCAGGACGGGTCGCGCAGATGGCATCGCTCGATCCGGCCGTCCCGCAGGCGGAGCCAGACCAGAACGTCGCCGCGAAATCCCTCGACGACCGCCATGCCTTCCCGCACTTCCGCCTGACGTCCTGCGGGTGTTCTCAACGGCCCTTTGGGAAGCCGGTCCAACATCTGGTCGATCAGTGACAGCGACTGCTCGACCTCGCGTACCCTGATCCAGACCCGCGCGTTGACATCGCCCTCGTTCAGTACCGGCACCTCGAAGCGCAGACCGTCATAGGGCGGATAGGCAAGGGTCCGACGCGCGTCGAACGAGCGGCCGGAGCCGCGGCCGACATAGCCGCCGGCGGCATATTGTCGGGCCAATGCGGGTTTGAGCACGCCGGTATCGACGGTGCGGTCCTGCAGCGAAGCGGTGTTGTCGTAGAGTTCGACGAGGGCTGGAAAGCGCAGGCGGATATTGTCCAGCGTGGCCTGGATGGTTGCCTTGCCTTCGTCGTTGAGGTCGCGGGCCACGCCACCGGGCACGATGACATCGCGCATCAACCGATGACCGAACGCGGTGTTCGCGGCGCGCAGCACGCTCTCGCGCAACACGCTGCAATGCGCATGCATCAGCGCGAACGAGGCGTCGTTGCAGATGGCGCCGATATCGCCGAGGTGATTGGCAAGCCGCTCGAGTTCGGCGAGCAGCGCACGGAGCCAGACCGCGCGATCGGGCACGACAAGTTCAAGCGCGGCTTCGGCGGCCTTTGAAAATGCGTAGGCATAGGCGACGGTGCTGTCGCCTGACACCCGTCCGGCGAGTTGGACGGCTCGATCGAGATCGGCTCCGGCCATCAGCCCCTCGATGCCCTTGTGGGCATATCCGAGCCGCTGCTCCAGCCGGACCACGGTCTCGCCGCTTGCGGTAAACCGGAAATGTCCGGGCTCGATGATCCCCGCGTGCACCGGACCGACCGCGATCTGGTGCATGCCGTCGCCTTGCACCGGCAGGAAGCGATAGGGCGCCGGCTGCGGCAACGCACTGACGCGATCTCCCAGCGGAAATCGCATGCCCCAATTGCCGTGATCAAGCCAGGGCCGGGTATCGGGCAAGCCTTCCGCCGACAACCCGAACAGGTCGTTTGCCGCTCGCTCCAGCCGAAGCGCCGGCGGGTGGTGCAGGCCGACCGAAGGATAGGCGTGATCGGGGCAATCCAGGCTGACGATCGCGATTTCCGCCGTGCCTTCCTCCATGATCGCCATATGCACCGTTGAGGGTTCTCCCCAAAGGCCGAGCAAGTTCAAACGTCCCTGCGCCAGCTCGTTTGCCACAAATTTCCAAAGGTGAGCCCCGACCACGGCGCGCGGCCATGGCCTGCGTTGCTGGATCTGGCGGCCTTCCAGTATGCGATCGAGAAGCGACGGCATGTCCTGTTGATCTCCAAACTATCCGAGAAGACGAGCCACGTGCTGGAACCAGGCGACGAACGGCGCGGGAAGGTAGATCCCCGCGATCAGAACCAGCGAGAGATGCGCAAACATCGGCACATAGGAGGCCTGGGCTGACGCCGTGCTGCCGCGAGGTTCGCCGAATGCGATGCTGGTCAGGCGCAAGGTCAATGCGCCAAAGGCGAGCAGAAGCCCGAACACCAGCGCGATCGCGAGCAGGGGAGCCCTGGCAAAGGTGGAACTGACGACCAGAAATTCGCTCATGAAGATTCCGAGCGGCGGCAGGCCGGCGATCGCGACGACGCCCACGATCAAACCCCAGCCCAGCGCCGGATGCGTCACGGTCAGGCCGCGGATCCTGGAGATCCGTTGCGTGCCCTTGATCTGCGAGATATGGCCGACGGCGTAGAAGATCGCCGACTTGGTCAGGCTGTGCATCACCATGTGCAATAGCCCGGCAAAATTGGCGAGCGGGCCGCCCATCCCGAAGGCAAAGACGATGATGCCCATGTGTTCGATCGAGGAATAGGCGAACAGGCGTTTGATGTCGCGCCGTCGGTAGAGCATGAACGCTGCGAATATCACGGAAATCAGGCCGATCGTCGCCATCAGCGGGCCGGGCGCGATCGCTGCCGGATTGGCGGCCAGCAATATCTTGAAGCGCAACAGCGCATAGAGCGCGACGTTGAGCAGCAGCCCCGACAGCACCGCCGATATCGGCGTCGGACCTTCGGCGTGCGCGTCGGGCAGCCAGGCATGCAGCGGTGCGAGGCCGACCTTGGTGCCGTAGCCGAGAAACAGGAAGATAAAGGCGACGTTAAGCAGCGCGGGATCGAAATTCGCGGCATGCTGGATCAGGATGGTCCAGACCATGCCGTCCTGGCCCTCGCCGACGATCGGGCGCGCCGCCATGTAGACCAGGATGGTGCCGAACAGGGCAAACGCAATTCCCACGCTGCCCAGGATGAAATACTTCCATGCCGCTTCCAGAGCCGCATGCGTCCGATAGATGCCGACCATCAACACCGTGGTCAGCGTCGCGATTTCCACCGCCACCCACATCAAGCCGATATTGTTCGACACGAAAGCCAGGTTCATGCCGAACATCATGGTCTGGTACATGGCGTGGTAAAAACGCAGGTAGACCGGCGTCAGCCTGCCGGTTTCGAGCTCGTGGGCGATGTAGCTTGCGCTGAAGATGCTGGTCGTGAAGCCGACGAAGGTGTTGAGCACGATGAAGACGATGTTGAGGTCGTCGACCAGCACATACGGTCCCGGCTCCGGACGGTCGACCACGAACAGCGACAGCGCCGCCAGAAATGTCGCGAGGCTCGCCACGACGTTGAGCCGCGCCGTCAGCCGGTAGCCGGGCAGCACGGCCAGCAGCGCCGCCGAGCCGATCGGTATCAGCAGCACCGCCGCGATGGAATCGAAGGATGCCACGCTCATCGGTGCTCCCCACGGTAGTCGTCGAGGGCGGAGACGTCGACGGAATCGAAGCGTTCGCGGATCCGGAACAGGAAGATGCCGATGACGATGAAGGCGATCAGGATCGAGAACGCCACGCTGATCTCGACCACCAGCGGCATGCCCTTGGCGCCGGTCGCCGCCAGCACCAGGCCGTTCTCGAGCGACATGAATCCCACCACCTGACTGACGGCGTTGCGGCGCGTCACCATGACCAGAAGTCCGAGCAGCACGACCGACAGCGCGAAGGCGAGATCCTCGCGCGCCAGCGGATCGGCCTCGGCGGTGACCCGCAGCATCAGGACCATGGAGAGGGCGACCAGCGCCATCCCCGCCAGCATGGTCGGGCCGATACCCACGGCCGACTCGATGTCGCGATGAATTCCGAGCTGCTTGACGATGCGATGCAGCGCAACCGGAATGACGATCGCCTTGAACACGAGCGCGATGGCCGCGGTGATGTAGAGATGCGGCGCGTTCTGGACATAGGCCTGCCAGGCGACGGAAAGCGTGAGCACCAGGGCATGGAGCGCAAACACGTTGAGCAGCGAATAAAGCCGGTCCTGATACAGCATCATAAAGCTGATCAGGACCAGGCCGCCAGCCAGCGTATGCGAGACGTCGAAGGAGAGGCTGTGCATCTGCATCAGAAACTCCTCGACACGAACAGCAGAAGCGTACCGAGCAATCCCAGCATCAGCGCCGCGCCGAGAAATTGCGGAACGCGGAACACCCGCATTTTCGCGGTGGCGGTCTCGAACAGCGCGAGTAAGAAGCCGGCCACCATCAGTTTGACGATATAGGCGCCGGCACCGACGGTGTAAGCCAGCGGGCCGGCTCCGAACACGGCTATCTTCCAGGGCAGGAACACGCAGGCGATCAGGGAGACATAGAGCAGCAGCTTGAGAAACGCGCCGAATTCGATCATCGCGAGATGGCGTCCCGAATATTCGAGAATCATCGCCTCATGCACCATGGTGAGTTCCAGATGCGTGGCCGGATTGTCGACCGGAATCCGCGCGTTCTCGGCGAGCGCCACCATGATCAGCGCCATCACCGCCATTCCCAGCGATACCCGCAATCCGACGTAGGACGACGCCATGAAATTTGCGACCGTGGAAAGCTGGGTCGAGCCGGCAATCAGCGCCATGCAAAACACGATCAGCAACATCGCCGGCTCCGCCAGCGCCGCGATCATGACTTCGCGGCTGGAGCCGATGCCGCCAAAGCTGGTGCCGACGTCCATCCCGGCGAGCGCCAGAAAGAAGCGTGCGCTTCCGAGCAGCGCGACGATGGCGATCAGGTCCGCCGTCCAGTTGAACAACAGGCCGGTGGCGAATGTCGGCACCAGCGCCGCCGCCACCCAGATCGCGGCAAACGTCACATAGGGCGTCACGCGGAACAGCCACGAGGCATTTTCGGCGAGCACCACTTCCTTGCGCAGTAGCCGCAACAGATCGCGATAGGGCTGAAAAACCGAAGCACCCTGGCGACGCAGCAGCCGCGCCTTGATCTTGCGGACGAAGCCGGTCAGCAGCGGGGCGAGCACCAGCACCAGCAGCATCTGCACGGTCTGCACAAGGATGTCCGACATCATGACCATATCGCGAGCACCAGCAGCAGCGTGACGAGGGTGGCGAAGACGAGACTGAGATACTGCCGGATGGTCAGGAACTGCAGGCGATTGAGCCACTCCGAGGACCAGGCAACGGCGCCCACGATCGGCGCGTAGATTCCTTCCCAGATCAAGTCATGCAATTCGATCCGAAGCCGCGCCGGCCTGATGTCTCCGGGGGCCGGCATCTCGACATGATCGCGGGCATGGAACGCCAGCGCGCCGAAAACGCGGCGGATCGGCTGCGCGAAGCTTGCGCTGGAATACTGGGCGGCGGGCACGGAATCGGAAAAACCGCAGCCCCAGGCCGGTCCTCGCCGCAGCGCATGCGAGGCGAAACGATGAATGAAAAAGACCGCAAGCGAGGCCGATATCGCGATGAACACCATCACCAGCAATCCGTTGTATGAACTGCGGCTCTCCGCGATCGGCACGATTGAAAGCCAGGCCTCGTTGGCCTGGATCGGCATGGCGCTACCGAGGATCTCGGCCGTCACAGGCGAAAGCGCGTCGATCACCGGTCCCGGCAGGATTCCGGCCAGCAAGCAAAGCGTGGCGAGGATGAACATCGCCGTCAGCGAGTAGCGGTCGACTTCATCAGCTGTTTCGGCGGCGCCGCTGCGCGGCCGGCTGAGAAAGGTGACGCCGAAAAATTTGACGAAGCAGGCGGCGGCCAATGCCGCAGCCAGCGCCAGCATCGCGCCGGCCGCCGGCACCATGATCTTCAGGGCCCATTGCGGCAAATCCGGACTCTGCAGCACGGCCTGGAACATCAGCCATTCCGAAACGAAACCGTTGAACGGCGGCAGCGCCGATATCGCCACGCAGCCGACCAGGACGGCGAAGCTGGTGAACGGCATGCGGTGTATCAGACCGCCCAGTTTGTCCATGTCCCGCTCGCCGGTCGCGGTCAGCACGGCGCCGGCCCCGAAGAACAGCAGGCTCTTGAAAAAGGAATGGTTGAGCACGTGGAACAGCGCGGCCGTGAAGGCGAGCGCCGCCGCCAGCTTGAGGCCGTTGGCCTGAAACGCCAGCGCAAGACCGAGGCTGGCGAAGATGACGCCGATGTTTTCGATCGTCGAGTATGCGAGCAGTCGCTTGAGGTCCTTTTCCATCATGGCATACAGGATGCCCATCACGGCGGTGATGCTGCCAAGGAAAAGCACGACCACACTCGCCGGCCAGGTCGGCGGTCCCAGCAGGTCGAAAACAACGCGAATGAAACCGTAGATCGCGACCTTGGTCATGACGCCACTCATCAGCGCCGACACGTGGCTGGGAGCCGCGGGATGGGCGAGCGGCAGCCAGACATGCAACGGCACCAGCCCGGCCTTTGAGCCGGCGCCGAGCAACATCAGGATCAACACCAGCGCCGCCGCGTAGGGCGTGTGTTGCGCCGCGCGGATGGCTGCAAATCCGTAATCTCCCGCCGGTCCCGCCAGCAGGCCGAAGGCCAGCAGAAGTGCGAGCGTGCCGAAGCTTGCCATCACCAGATAGACATAGCCGGCCTTGGCGTTGCCCGCTTCACGGTGATGCGCCATCACCAGCGCCCACGAAACCAGCGACATGAATTCCCAGCACAGCAGATAGGAAAACGCATCATCCGCCAGCACCACGAGATTCATGCCGGCCAGAAAGGCGGAGAAAAAGGGAAGCACGCGGTGCGGAGCTTGCTCGTGGTGGCCGTAGCCGAGACCGTAGAGGCTTGCCGCTGCCCCGCCGAGATTGACGACAACAAGAAAAAACGAGGCCAGCGCGTCGAGGCGGAAATGGGCGCCGAGCCAAGGCAATCCGATCGGCAGCGTCAGGTCGGCGGCGTTTGCCGTATCGCCAAGCAGCCACCGCAACGATCCGATCAATGCAATCGCGGACACCACCAGCGTCCCGCTATAGATGACGGCCGTCGCGCCCTTTGCGCGGCTCAGGAATATCGCCAGCACCGCCAATCCAAGCAATCCGGCAACACACGCCATTTGTAAAATGACGCCCGACATTATGTGCGCGCCCTTGTTCTGCCTGACGCCTTGTTGTCAGGTCGGGCGCCGAGAGCCGGCCTGGCTGAATCCGATCTTGCTCTCAGCCGCACCCCGCGCCCCTGCGAGCTGCTGACAGCACCTTCGTCGATCATCTCGATCCCCGCCGCTTCGAATGCGGTGATCAGCTTGACCAGAGAATCGACATTGCCCCGGATCATCGTTTCGGAGGCCTCCATCCGCTGAATGGTTGGCACGGACAGCCCCGATAGTTTCGCGAGCCGGCGCTGATCGATGCCAAGAAGCACCCTGGCGGCTCGCAGTTGAGCTGCGGTGATCATCGACTTCCCTCGCTACTATCGGGCTCCCAGCCGATATTAGACTTCATCTTTGCATGATAAGTAATGATGTTAAAATGTCAATAAGTGATATTTCAGATATCTAATCTAAGGCATAGCGCGCACGGCGCGAGGCGACCGCTTTCATGAGCACCATCGCCGGAGCCTCGGGTTTGATTGAAATCAAAAGCCGGCTAATCTTTTTGTATTGACGCGTTTTTTTGTACGAACCGGTCGCCACCCCCGGATCGAGTCCGGGGCCATGCTTCGCTTGAAGACGTTGCATGTCACGGCGCTGGTGCCCACCATGCTTGATTCACGCCGCAACATTGCCCTGGCCTGCGGGCTGAGCGCGCTGGCCGGCTATGTCGACGGCATCGGTTTCCCGCATCTCGGCGGCCTGTTTGTCTCCTTGATGAACGGCAACTCGACCCGAATGGGCGTCAGTCTCGCGGCGGGCGACTGGTCGGGCGCGGCCGCAGCGCTGCGTTAAGCGCGATCGTTGCCGTGACGATTCACCTATAGAGCGTTTTCAAGCGAAGCATGCCCCCGGACTAGATCCGGGGATGGTGACCGGTTCGCGTCAAGAAAACGCGTCAAACCAGGAATCTGGAGGCTTTCCGTTTCGGTTCGATCGAAACGGAAAGCCTCCAGCATTGACTTGGAACCCGGCTTGCCCGATTTGAGCAGTGACGGCGTCGATTGACCGGGCGCTGCAACAGAATTGGCGATGACGGCCATGACCAAACCTCGTGCGGCATGCCTGATCGGATGGCCGGCGGCGCATTCGCGCTCGCCGCTGATCCATCATTACTGGCTGCGGACGCTTGGCATCGAGGGCGGCTACAACATCGAGGCGGTGCCGCCGGAAGGCTTTGCCGAATTCGTGCTGCATCTGTCGGCGCACGGCTTTGTCGGCGCCAACGTCACCCTTCCGCACAAGGAGCGCGCCCTGGCGCTGTCGGTGCCGGACGTGCGGGCCCGGGCGGTCGGCGCGGCCAATACGCTGTGGTACGAAGGCAGCGAGCTGCGCTCGACCAACACCGACATTGAAGGTTTTATCAATAATCTCGACACCTGCGCACAAGGGTGGGACGGAATCGAAGACGCGCTGGTGCTGGGGGCTGGCGGGTCGTCGCGCGCGGTGGTGTTTGGACTGGTCGAGCGCGGCATCAAGCGCGTGCATCTGGCGAACCGGACCATCGAGCGGGCGCGCGCGCTGGCCGATCAATTCGGTCAAACCGTGCATCCGATTGAGTGGGAGGCGATCGGCGAGGCGTTGCCGCGCGCCGGATTGCTGGTGAACACGACCTCGCTCGACATGCATGGCCAGCCCGCGTTGCATATCGACACCAGCCTGCTGCCGTCGCATGCACTCGTCGCCGACCTGGTCTACGTTCCCCTGGAAACCCCGTTGCTGGCAGCCGCACGGGCGCGCGGCCTGAAGACGGCGGACGGTCTCGGCATGCTGCTGCATCAGGCGGTGCGCGGATTTGAGTTGTGGTTCGGACAGCGTCCCGAGGTGACGGCAGAGCTGCGCGCGCTGGTCGAGGCCGATCTCACAAGCGCTTGATTGCATGTCGTTCGAGCCGGAATATCATGGACCTGTCGGTGTCTGTGGTTAAGTTGCGCCTGCCGGAGAACACCTCATGCCAATTCATCGATCCACGCTCGCTCGTCCGCTTTTCGCCGCAGCCATGGTCGTCGTTTCGTCGCTTTGCGCGATCGCCCAGCAGCCGCCGACACCGTCGCGGGTTCGCGGCACCATCGTGGGCGTTGACGGCGATGTGATCGCCGTCAAATCGCGCAGCGGTGAGGACGTCAAGCTGCACATGACCGGCGATATGCGGGTGGTCGGGATCATCAGGATTTCGCTCGCCGACATCAAGCTCGGCTCCTTCATCGGCGCCACCACGGTGCCCGGTCCGGACGGCCGTCAGGACGCGGTCGAGGTGCACGTGTTTCCGGAGAACATGCGCGGCACCGGCGAGGGATCGCGGCCCTACGATTTGCGCCCCAACTCAACCATGACCAATGCGACGGTCGCCGAGACGGTGGCGGGCAATGACGGCCAGACCCTGATGATCAAATACAAGGATGGCGAGAAGAAAATCGTGGTCGGGCCCGATACGCCGGTCGTGACCTACGTGGCGGCCGACAAATCCGACCTCAAGCCGGGCGCCAAGATCATCGCCTTCGTCAAGCAGCTGCCGGACGGCTCGTTCGAAACCAACCGCGTCAGCGTCGGCCGCGACGGGTTGACGCCACCGATGTAGAAATTTCGCCCGCCCGATTTGTGAAGGAGGGCGTCACGGCCCTGTCATTCCGGAATAACCCCGGCTTCGCGGGGTGTTCCCGTAAGTCTCGTCGCTCAACCCTAGCCTTTGAGGGAAAACCATGCCGAAAATCTCTTCCTGGATGCCGCGCGCGTTCGCGGCCTCGCTGACGGTTCTATCCGTGTTCGCCTCTATACCGGCTCTCACGTCGGCCGCGTCGGCCCAGCAGCCGCCGCCGGTGCGGATTCGCGGCACCATCGAAAGCGTCGATGGCCCGATGCTGATGATCAAGACGCGTGAGGGCACCGATATGAAAGTGCGCATGACCGACAATGTGGCGGTGTTCGGCGTCGCCAAGACCGAGCTGTCCGAAATCAAGCCGGGCTCCTACATCGGGGTTTCGGCGATGCCGGAACCTGACGGCACCCAGAAGGCGCTTGCCGTTCACATCTTCCCCGAAAGCCAGCGCGGCGCGGCCGAAGGTTTCCGGCCGTGGGATCTGCGCGCCGGCAGCACCATGACCAACGCTACCGTCGCCGAGACCGTGGGCGGCACCGATGGCCAGAATATCCTGGTGAAATACAAGGACGGCGAGAAGAAGGTCGTGGTGCCGCCGGGCACGCCGGTCGTCACCTTCGTCGCCGGCGACAAATCCGAGGTCAAGCCGGGCGCCAAGATCATCATCTTCGGCGCGGTGAAGAAGGACGACGGCGTCCTTGAAGCCAACCGCGTCAATATTGGCCGCGACGGCATCACCCCGCCGATGTGACGCGAAGCGTCATTCCGGGGCGAACATCTCAACGGGTCGTCCCTGCGAAAGCAGGGACCCATAACCACCGATTTTTCAGTAACACAGGGCTGTGGCCCCAGCGCGGGTAAATACGCACGCCTGTGATTATGGGTCCCGGCTCGCGCTTCGCTTGGCCGGGACGACGGGTATAGGTCTCAAACCGCCAGCACGTGATCGTCGATCTCGGCAATGGTGTTGACGCCGCACAGGCCCATGGTCACGCTGAGTTCGTTGGCGATCAGATCGATCGCCTTGGCGACGCCGGGGCCGCCGAAGGCGCCGAGGCCGTGAATGTAGGCCCGGCCGATCATGCAGGATTTGGCGCCGAGCGCGAGCGCGCGCATCACGTCCTGGCCGGAGCGAATGCCGCCGTCGAACATGATTTCCATCTTGTCGCCGATCGCGTCGACAATCTCCGGCAGGACTTCGATCGAGGAGGGCGCGCCGTCGAGCTGTCGGCCGCCATGGTTGGAGACCACCAACGCCTGCGCGCCGGTCTTCGTCGCCTCGTTGGCGTCCTCGACGTCGAGAATACCCTTGAGCACCAGCTTGCCGGGCCAGATGCTGCGGATCCATTCGACATCCTTCCAGTTCAGCGTGGTGTCGAACTGGGTCGCTATCCAGGTGCCGAGCGCGGTGATGTCGTCGGTGCCCTTGAGGTGACCGACCAGATTGCCGAAGGTGCGGCGCTTGCCGCGCAGCACGCCGGCCACCCAGGCCGGCTTGGTGGCGAAATCGAGGAATTTCGACAGCGTCCATTCCGGCGGCACCGTCATGCCGTTCTTGATGTCGGCATGGCGCTGCCCGATCACCTGCAAATCGACGGTCAGCACCAGCGCGCTGCACTTGGCCGCGATGGCGCGTTCGATCAGCTCCTTGATGAAGCCGCGGTCCTTCATGACGTACAGCTGGAACCAGAACGGATTGTCGACATTGGCCGCGACATCCTCGATCGAACAGATCGACATCGTGCTCAATGTGTAGGGAATTCCCGCGGCCTGCGCCGCGCGGCAGGCATGAATTTCACCGTCGCCGAATTGCATGCCGGTGAGGCCGACCGGCGCCAGGATCAACGGCAGCGCCGCGCGCTCGCCGAGGATGGTGGTCGAAAGATCGCGTTTCGACACGTCAACCAGAATGCGCTGGCGAAACTTGATCTGCGCAAGATCGTCACGGTTGGCGCGCAGCGTTTCCTCGGCATAAGAGCCGCGATCGGCATAATCGAAAAATGCCTTGGGCACCTTTCGCATGTGGCGCTGGCGCAGATCCTCGATGCAGGTGATGTGTTTCATGGACGTTCCAAGCCTTCTTGTATTTTGCCTTCTTGTATTTGCCGCTTTGCCTGTTCATCTAGCATGCCTGTGCCCCTCGCAACATCACTTGCGGCAAAGCCGGAGGACGTTCTCATGACCGCACCGCGCGCCACGCCCAAAGCTGCCACGCCCAAAGCCACGTCCGAGGGTGCCAGGGACCCGCAGAAGCAGCAGCTCGACGATGCCCTGGAAGAGGGGCTGGAGGAGACCTTTCCGGGTTCAGACCCGGTCAGTATCACCCAGCCGTCGCCCTCAAAGGCGGACCATCCGGTCAGGCGCAAGTCCTAGCCGGGAACCCGGCGACGGCCAGGGACCGGATAATCCTTGTCGTATCAGAGGCTTAAGTAAAATCCGCAGGTGTGGCGGGCGGAAATGATTCATCATATTTTTTGAAGTCATTTTAGTGCCGAAGGCATTATAACCACCTGCACGCCAGGATGGGCGGGCGTTCGAGGTTTCTCGCCGGGTGGTTGGAGAAGCCTCGACGGTGCTGGGGGTCATATGAGCCGCAAATATTTCGGTACGGATGGGATTCGGGGCCGCGCCAACGGTCTGATCACGCCCGAGCTGGCGCTCAAGGTCGGGCAGGCGGCCGGACTGGTGTTTCAGCGCGGCGAGCATCGCCATCGTGTCGTCATCGGCAAGGATACCCGTCTTTCCGGCTACATGATCGAATACGCCATGGTGGCCGGCTTCACCTCGGTGGGCATGGATGTGCTGCTGCTCGGCCCGATGCCGACGCCGGCGGTGGCGATGCTGACCAAATCGATGCGCGCCGATCTCGGCGTGATGATTTCGGCTTCCCACAATCTGTTCGAGGACAACGGCATCAAACTGTTCGGCCCGCAGGGCTTCAAGCTGTCCGACGATGTCGAAAAACAGATCGAGCTGTTGCTCGACGAATCCCTCGACAAGAAGCTGGCGCAGAGCGCCAGCCTCGGGCGCGCCCGCCGCATCGACGGCGTCCATGACCGCTACATCGAATTCGCCAAGCGAACGCTGCCGCGCGACCTCAGCCTCGACGGTTTGCGCGTGGTGGTCGATTGCGCCAACGGCGCCGCCTACAAGGTGGTGCCGGAAGCGCTGTGGGAGCTGGGCGCCGACGTGATCTCCATCGGCGTAGAACCCGACGGCTTCAACATCAACAAGGAATGCGGATCGACCTCGCCGGAGGCGTTGAGCCGCAAGGTGCGCGAAATGCGTGCCGACATCGGCATCGCGCTCGATGGCGACGCCGACCGTGTCATCCTCGTCGACGAGCGCGGACACCTGGTCGACGGCGACCAGCTGCTCGCGGTGATCGCGCAAAGCTGGAAGGAGGACGGCCGGCTTGCCAAGCCGGGCATCGTCGCCACGGTGATGTCGAATCTGGGGCTGGAGCGCTTCCTCGAAGGCCAGGGCATCGAGCTCGTGCGTACGCCGGTCGGCGATCGCTATGTGCTCGAACAGATGCTGAGCCGCGGTTACAATCTTGGTGGCGAGCCCTCCGGCCACATCATTCTGTCGGACTACGCCACCACCGGCGACGGTTTCGTCGCGGCGCTGCAGGTGCTCGCCGTGGTGCAAAAACATCGCC